>NC_013856.1:0-605000 GCF_000010725.1 Azospirillum sp. B510
CACTCCTCTGGCTACAGAGTAGTTGAGTACAACCGTTGGTCAAGGCTGGCGATCGGCCGAGCCCTCCGGCGGTGGCACTCCATTGGCGGCGGCCATGGCGGGCCTCACCCCATGCGGCGCAACGCTCCGGCCGTCAGCGACCGCGGATCCGTGGCGTGGGATTCCGTGGCGTGGAATTCGGGCGGAGCCGCCGCCGCGAGCGCGCCCAGCCGGTCCGCCAAGCCGCGTTCCGGCGCGCACAGCTCCTCGCACAGCGCCCGCATCTCGGCGATGGAGGGGCGCCATTTGCGGCTGCGGCGCCAGTGACGGGCGGCGGCGTCGATCACCCAGGCGGGGTATTCGCCCAGATCCTCGGCCCAGTCGAGCGCCATCATCCGCTCGATCTCCGGCGACAGGCCCTTGGCCGGGAAATGGCTGAGCAGGGTGAGGACGCGCCCCAGCAGATGGTCGCTGTCGGCCGGAAGCAGCACGCTGGCATGCAGATCCTCCAGACTCTGCCGGGCGAGCGCCGCCTGGGCCTGGGTGATGCCGTCCGGTGGCGTCCACTGCTCGATCATGCCATCGAAACCGTTATCGCCGAAGCGCGGACGGCGGTCGATCCGGCCCTGCGCCAGAAGCTGCTGAAGCACCGGCGGCAGGGCGGCGGCCAGACGGATCCGGCGCTGGGGAGCGGGCTGGTTCGGATCGAAGGCCGTCGCCAGGGAGGCGGTGGCAAGCGAACGCTGGAGGGGGGTGATGGTGGCGCCCCTGGTTCTCGCGGTCATCTGTTTCCTCTTCACGACCAAGCCGGCGCGGGGCTGGCACGCCGGCGCAGTTCGGCCGCCGCCGCGCTCCAGGCGCCAAGACGCTGCTCGGCCCCGCCGGAGGGCCGGGAGGCCGGGCGGGCATCCGGGTGGAAAGCGGTGGTCGCGGCATGATCGCGGACCATCGGGGCCTTGCCGGCGGCGGCGTCCTGCGTCAGCCAGGCCCGCCATGCCGAGGAGATGTCGCGATAGCGGTAGCCATGGGCCTGGCAGCGCAGGATGAAGCCCTCGACATGGCGGCCGAGGTCGATGTCGGCATGGCGCGCCTTGGCCCAGGCCAGATCCGCCGTGGTCGGCATCCAGTCCTCCGGTACCGTCCGGGCCGGTTCATGCGGCTGCCCGCATGCCCGCTCGCCCGGTGCGAGCGAGTCAGGAATCTGTTTGAATTGGACCTGTTCCTGACTCGCCTGCGGACAGGGGATGTGTGTCGGCGAGTCATCCCTGTCGGCCGCCGGAACAGGGCCGGTGGTGATGGAATTCCCGCGGGTTTCCCCGGCCGGTTCCGCGACGCCGTCCAGCGGGGTGAAGCGCAGGCGGTAGAGGCAGGACAGGCGGGCGCCGTCGCGGCCGCGACGGTGTTCGACGCCGACCAGACCGATGTCGCTCAAACCCTGGATGATGCGGTTGATGGTGGGGCGCGACCGTTTCAGCTTGGCGGCCAGCGTCGATTGCGACGGCCAGCACAGCCCGTCCTCGTCGGCGAAGGTGGCGAGCGCCGCCAGGACGGCGAAACCGTCGGCCTCCAGGCCGGGATGGTCCAGCCACCAGGCGGGAATCCGCCCCCAGCGTCTGGCATCAAGGGGATGGGCGCTGGGGGGATGGGCGCTGGGGGGATGGGGATCTGGCGGATTTGCCGCTGGCGCCATGGTCATGGGAGAACTCCGCGAGGCTGTGAAGCCGGCCTGGATCGGGCCGGCACGCTTGCGCGAAGGATTCCGCCGGTTGCGGCGGCCGTCGAATCGCGGGCAAAAGCGACCGAGTCGGGTGTGTCCCATTGACGCGCGGTTGTGTCCCGTCGGCCCGCGCCTGTGTCGCTCCTGGTCGCGCTTGTGTCCCCTTTGCCCGCGTCAGGCCCGCGAATCGGATTCGATCCCGTTTGCCCGCGCTTTTCGGGACTGCCGCGCCGCCCGCGGCGGATCAGGCTGTCCCGCTTGCCCGCGGTTGCGCGTGTACCGCCCGAGGGGACCGCCATCCGGACGGCGAAGCGTGGCGCGGAAGACGGCCGAGGCCAAGCCTTCCCCGCCGACCCTGTCCCCTTTGCCCGCGTTTGGCCGCTTGGCCGGGCTTCCCTGTGTCCCGAATGCCCGCGTTTGAAAGCGCGCCGCCGTCGGATCTGTCCCCTTTGCCCGCGCTTGGCGGGATGGTGGCGGGGGCTGGCGGTGCCCGAGTCCCTGTCCCGAATGCTCGCGTTTCACCGGATCGTTCCGCGATTCGCGGCGATCCGCCCCGGCGGACGGCCTTGGACCGCGCCTGTCCGGGGGCGGGCGGGCGAAGCGCGGGCATTCGGGACACAGGCGCGGGCATTTCCGACACAAGCGCGGCCAAACGGGACACAGGGCTGGGCCGGGAGTCGTCGCCGCCCGTTGCCTCTCCCCGACGCCAAGCCCTATCGTGCCCTTTGGGTGAGGAGGGATGTGCCATGAGCAAGGCGAACGCGGTCCAGCTGACTCTGTTCGAGATGGAGGATCGCAGTCAGTCCCATATGATCGCGCTTTACGACACCGCGCCGCGATTCGTGTTCGTGTCGAAGGGCCGCGGGACCGAGCCGGAGCTGCCGGCCGCCAACGCGTTCGTCCAGTCGGTCCACAAGGAGTTCCCTTTCAAGGACGCCCTGTTCACCCTGACCTTGCAGCCCGCCCGCATCTACCGCCCGGCCAAGCCCGGCCCCGGCGAGGATCCGGCCGACAAGCGCATGGTCGAGTATGAGGTGTTCCCGTCGGAGCGCGAGCAGATCGTCGAGCAGGTGGTGCGCCGCCTCGCCATGGACCGCTCGCGCCTGTCGCTGATGGGCGACAAGCAGGACCGGGTCCGCGTCCATTTCTCGCTGTACGAGATCCGGCGGGAGCTGCGCGCGGTCAACCGCACCATGGACACGGCGGAGATCAGGGAAGCGCTGGAGATCCTGGCGCGAACCCGCATGATCATCAGCAAGGTGCCGGAGAACGGCCGCAAATCGGCGCGGCCGGTGCTGGAATCCTCGGTCTTCCCCACCCTCTACATCCGTCCGCGCACCGGCGAGGGCGGCGAGGAGGACGAGAACGACACCTATCTGGAATTCAACGCGCTGGTCGCCTCGGCCATCCGCAATCTGGAATTCAAGCCGATCTCCTACCAATGGATCATGCGGCTGAAGAGCCCGGTGGCGCGCTGGCTCTACAACCGGCTGTCGATCGACTATGGCGACCTCGACCTCGGCCGCCCGCCCGAGGGCGCCGACAGCGTGCCGCCGATGACGCTGTCGGCCGACGACATCATCAACAACAGCGGCATGAACGAGTGGAGCCGGCGGCGCGACACGCTGCGCACCGTGACCTTGGCCGTCGATTCCCTGGTCGAGGAGGGCATCCTCGACCATGTCGAGAAGACGGTGTCGAAGGATGGCCGGCGCATCAACGACATCGAATACATCATGATGCCGAGCCGGAAATTCCTCGATCAGGTACGGCGCGGCAACGACGTGCAGGAGGCGAACGCCGCGACCTACCGCGCCATCGCCGGCGGCGAGGATCGCCCGCGCGAGTTCCTGCCCATCACCCCCGGCCAGAGCGTGGACGTGCGCCGCCGCCGCGGCACCCTGTTGGGCACGCGCGGCGGCCAGGGCGAGGGGTGAGGCCCGCCGCCCGTCAGCCGCCTCAGACGGCGGCGCCCGGTCCGGGAATGGCGCCCGGCGGGCATTTGCCGAGGATGATCATCCCCAGCACCTCGTCCTTGGTCACGTCGGTGACGCGGGCGGTGCCGACCAGCTTGCCGTTCTTCATCACATGGAGGCGGTCGGCCAGATCGAACACGTCGTGGATGTCGTGGGAGATCAGGAAGATGCCGATCCCCTCCTGCTTGAGCTGCTTCACCAGCTCGCCCACCTGCCGCGTCTCGGCCGGGCCCAGCGCCGCGGTCGGCTCGTCCATGATCAGGACGCGGGCGTCGAAATGGATGGCGCGGGCGATGGCGACCGACTGGCGCTGGCCGCCGGACAGCGCCTTGACCGGTTCCTTGAAGCGGCGGAAATGCGGGTTCAGCCGGCCCATCACCTTGCGCGCCTCCGCCTCCATCGCGTGGTCGTCCAGCGTGCCCCAGGGGGTCAGCTTCTCGCGGCCCAGGAAGATGTTGGCGGCGGCGTCGACATTGTCGGCCAGCGCCAGCGTCTGGTAGATCGTCTCGATGCCGCAGCGCTTGGCGTCGCGCGGGCTGGAGATCTGCACCGGCTCGCCATTCACCCGGATCTCGCCATGGTCGGCGGCATAGGCGCCGGACAGGATCTTGATCAGCGTCGATTTGCCCGCGCCATTGTGGCCGAGCAGCCCGACCACCTCGCCGGGATGGAGGTCGATGCTGACGCCGTCCACCGCCTTGATGCCGCCGAAGGCGATGGAGACGTCGCGCATCTCCACCAGGGGGGCGGTCGCCGATTGCGGGACTGCCGTTGCAAGAGCGGTCATTTCAACCCCCTGCGGTAAAGCGTGTCGACATAGACCGCGGCGACCAGCACGATGCCGACGACGATGTTCTGCATCGGCGCGTCCACCCCCAGCAGCACCATGCCGGATTGCAGCGACTGCATCACCATGGCGCCCAGCATCGCGCCGAGGATGGTGCCGACGCCGCCGGCCATCGAGGTGCCGCCGATGATTGCCGCGGCGATGACATACAGCTCGTCCAGCGTGCCGTTGGCGTTGGTGGCGGCGTTCAGCCGGGCGGTGGCGATGCAGGCGGACAGGCCGCACAGCGCCCCCATCAGCCCGAACACCATCACCATCACGCGGCGCGTGTTGATGCCCGACAGCTCGGCCGCCTCGGGATTGCCGCCGATGGCGAAGACATAGCGGCCGAAGCGGGTGCGCCGCGACAGGAAGGTCACCCCGACCCCGACCGCCAGCGCGATCAGCACCGGGATGGCGAAGCCGTGGGCGACGAAGGGCGGCGCGCCGTCGGTGGCCAGCCCCTGGGCCTCCATCATCCGGCGGACCACCGGGACGGGGAGCGGATAGGCGTTCACCACCAGCACGGAGCCGACGATGGCGGCGGCGACCAGCAGGATCACCACCCCCTCCGCCCACAGCGGCCGGACGGGAAAGCCGAAGCCGGCCCTGCGCCGCCGCGTCGCCAGGATGGCGGCGACCGACAGCAGGACGGCGGCGATGCCGACCAGCCAGCTCGGCCCGGCGCCGATGGCGCCGTCGAAGCCGCCGCCCAGCCGCTTGAACAGCCCGTCCATCGGCGCCACCGTCTGGCCGGTCGTCACCCACCAGGCGGCACCGCGCCAGACCAGCAGCCCGCCCAGCGTGACGATGAAGGACGACACGCCGAGATAGGCGATGATGGCGCCTTGCAGCGCCCCCACCGCCCCGCCGACGGCGACCGCCGCCATGACCGCCACCACCCAGGTCAGCGGATGGTCGAACCCCCAGATCTCCGGCAGGATGCGGGCCTGGAGCACGCCCACCACCATGCCGGTGAAGCCCAGGATCGAGCCGACCGACAGGTCGATGTTGCGGGTGACGATGACCAGCACCATGCCCGTCGCCATCACGGCGACGGACGCGGTCTGCACCGACAGGTTCCACAGGTTGCGCGGGGTCAGGAAGGCGCCGCCGGTCAGGATGTCGAAGCCGATCCAGACGACGGCCAGCGCCCCGATCATCCCGACCATGCGGGTGTCCAGCTCCAGCGCGCGCAGGGCGTCGCCGATGCCGGCCCGCCGTCCGGCCGGCGCCTCCGGGGAGGGGGACGCCGGGGACAGGGTGGTGGACGGTTCCGCCATCAGTCGCAGGCCTTGACGCTGCCGGGCTTCACGCCCTGGCACACCACGTCCTTGGTGACCCAGCCGGCGTCGACGACGAGGTTCAGATTGTCCTTGGTGATGGCGATCGGGGTGAGGAACAGCGAGGTCATCTTCTGCTTCTTCGGCCCGCCGTCGAAGCTGGTGGCGCCGGCGATGTCGGTCATCTTCTTGCCGCCGGCGAGATCCATGGCGATCTCGGCGGCGCGGCGGCCGAGTTCACGCGCGTCCTTCCACACCGACACCGTCTGGGTGCCGAGCGCTATGCGGTTGAGCGCCGCCTTGTCGCCGTCCTGGCCCGACACCGGAACCGTCCCGGCCAGACCCTGCGCCGCCAGCGCCGCCACCGCGCCGCCGGCGGTGCCGTCGTTCGACGCGACCACGGCATCGACCTTGTTGGCGTTCTTGGTCAGGATCTGTTCCATGTTCTGCTGGGCGATGGCCGGCAGCCACTTGTCGGTATAGGCCTCGCCGACATTCTTGACGTCGCCGCGGTCGATGGCGGCCTTCAGCACCTCCATCTGGCCGGCGAACAGGAAGTCGGCGTTGGGATCGGTGGAGCTGCCCTTGATGAAGGCGTAGTTGCCCTTCGGCTTCAGCGCGAAGACGCTGCGCGCCTGGAGGCGGCCGACCTCCTTGTTGTCGAAGGTGATGTAGAAGGCCGACGGGATCTCGATCAGCCGGTCATAGCCGACGACGGGAATGCCCTCGGCCGCCGCCTTCTCCACTGCCGGGCGGATGGCGTCGCTGTCCTGGGCCAGGATGATCAGCGCCTGGGCGCCGCGCGAGATCAGCGATTCGATGTCCGACAGCTGCTTGGCCGGGGAGGATTGGGCGTCGGCCGACAGGTATTTGCCGCCGGCCTTCTCGATGACGGCCTTGATCGCCGCCTCGTCGGTCTTCCAGCGCTCCTCCTGGAAGTTGGACCAGGACACGCCGACGGTGGCGCCGGCGGCCAGTGCCGCCGTCGAGGTCATGGCGGTGGTGGCGGTCAGCGTCAGGAACAGGCCGGCGGCGGTGCCCTTGATGGTGGCGACGAGGCGGTGCTTCATCGAGTTTCCTCCTTATGTGGCCGTCCGGGTATGGCGGCCTTGTTGAGCGACGAAAGCAGAGGCGGGCGGCATCACTTCCCTCTCCCGTCTCGGGAGGGGGCACTTGATGCGATCCCGTTCAGACATAGCGGTTGACGACGTTCTCCAGATATTCCTGCCGGCCGGAGCGCGGCTGGGGGTTGAGGCCCGAGGTCAGCGCCCGTTCGGCCAGCGTGGCGAGATCGCGCTTGCCGGACAGGATCGCCTGGCCCTCGGCGCCGTCCCAGCCGGCGTAGCGCTCGGCCAGCGGCTTGGCCAGGGCGCCGTCCTCCAGCATCTGGGCGGCTTGCAGCAGGGCGCGGGCGCAGCTGTCGATGCCGCCGATGTGGCCGTGCAGCAGGTCGGCGGGGTCGAGCGACTGGCGGCGGATCTTGGCGTCGAAATTCAGGCCGCCGGTGGTGAAGCCGCCGCCCTTCAGGATGTCGTGCATCACCACCGTCAGCTCGCCGATGTCGTTGGCGAACTGGTCGGTGTCCCAGCCCAGCAGCGCGTCGCCGCGGTTCATGTCGAGCGAGCCGAAGATGCCGAGCGCCAGCGCCAGCGCCACCTCGTGCTGGAAGCTGTGGCCGGCGAGGATGGCGTGGTTCTGCTCGATGTTCACCCGCACGTCGGCCAGCAGGTCGTAGCGCTCCAGGAAGCCGTAGACGGTGGCGACGTCGAAATCATACTGGTGCTTGGTCGGTTCGCGCGGCTTCGGCTCGATCAGGATCGGGCCCTTGAAGCCGATCCTGTGCTTGTGCTCCACCACCATCGCCAGGAAGCGGCCCATCTGGTCGAGCTCCCGCTTCAGGTCGGTGTTCAGCAGCGTCTCATAGCCCTCGCGTCCGCCCCACATGACATAGTTGGCGCCGCCCAGCGCATGGGTCGCCTCCAGCGCCGCGCGCACCTGCCCGCAGGCGTAGAGGAAGACGTCCGGGTCCGGGTTGGTCGCCGCCCCGGCCATGTAGCGGCGGTTGGAGAACAGGTTGGCGGTGCCCCACAGCAGCCGGACCTTGGCGGTCTCCATCTTGGCGGCGAACAGCTCGGTGACCGCCTTCAGATTGTCGACGCTCTCGGCCAGCGTCGGGCCTTCCGGTGCTGCGTCGAGGTCGTGGAAGCAGAAGAAGGGGATGTCGAGCAGGCGGAACATCTCGAAGGCGACATCGGCCTTGGCGCCGGCCGCCGCCATCGGGTCGAGTCCCGGCCGCATCCACGGGCGCAGGAAGGTCTCGCCGCCGAAGGGGTCGCCGCCCGGCCAGCAGAAGCTGTGCCAGTAGCAGGCGGCAAGCCGCAGATGGTCCTCCATCCGCTTGCCCAGCACCAGGCGGTCCTTGTCGTACCAGCGGTAGGACAGCGGGTCGCGGCTGTCCGGCCCGCGATAGGTGACCGGGGACAGGTCGCCGAAGAAAGAGGCGGTGCTCACGACGCGAACTCCTTGGCAAGGGGGTAGAGCCGGCGCCAGCGCAGCCAGGCCTGGCTGTACGCGTCGGCGCGGGCCGGATCGGGGGTGAAGCTTTCCAGACGGCGGGGCTTGCGGCAGACGGTGGCCGGCGGTTCCCCGGTCGCCGCCATGCGGCCGAGATGGGCGGCGCCGAGAGCCGCCCCGACCTCGCCATCCTCGATGCGGTGGATGGTGACGCCCAGCACGTCGGCGCAGATCCGCGCCCACAGCCGCGAGCGGGAGCCGCCGCCGGCAAGGTCGAACGCCGTCGGGGCGCCCTCCCCCAGCGCGACGAGATTGTCGCGGGCGGCGAAGGCGACGCCCTCCAGCACCGCCTGGACCATCGCGTCGCGCGTGGTCTCCGCCGACAGGCCGGCGAACAGGCCGCGCACGGTGGCGTCATTGTGGGGGGTGCGCTCGCCCGACAGGTAGGGCAGGAAGGCGACCGGCGACGGTCCGGCGACGGCATCGCCGAGCGGGGCCAGCAGCTCCGCCTCCGCCGCGCCGAGGGTGTGGGCGGCCCAGGCGAGCGAGGCGGCCGAGGACAGCATGACGCCCATCTGGTGCCAGACACCGGGCAGCGCATGGCAGAAGGCATGGACCGCCATCGCCGGGTTGGGCAGGAAGCGGTCGGTGGTGCGCCACAGCACGCCGGAGGTGCCGAGGCTGAGGAAGCCATCGCCCGGCGTGATGGCGCCGAGCCCGACGGCGCTGGCGGCGCAATCCCCCGCCCCGCCCGCCACCAGCGGCTGGGTCCGCATGCCCCAGCGGCGGGCCAGATCGGGCGAAAGCTGGGCGACGGCGTCGGAGCCCTCGGCCAGATCGGGCATGTGGGCGCCGGTCATCCGGGTGGCGGCGAGCAGATCGTCGGACCAGCGGCGCCGGCCGACGTCGAGCCACAGCGTGCCCGACGCGTCCGACATCTCCTCCACCATGGCGCCGGTGAGGCGCCAGCGGACATAGGCCTTGGGCAGCAGCACCTTGGCCAGCGCCGCGAAGATCTCCGGCTCCTCCTCCGCCACCCACAGCAGCTTGGGCGCGGTGAAGCCGGGCATGGCGATGTTGCCGCTGATGGCGCGCAGCGTCGGCAGCGTCTCCTCCAGCGTCGCGCACTGGCGGTGGGAGCGGCCGTCGTTCCACAGGATGGCGGGGCGCAACACCCGGTTGTCGCGGCCCAGCAGCACCGCGCCATGCATCTGGCCGGAAAAGCCGACGCCGAGCACGGCGGCGAGAGCCATGGGCTGGCGTTCGGCCAGCTCGTCCACCGCGGCGATGGCGGCGGAAACCCACTCCTCCGGCTCCTGCTCCGACCATAGCGGGTGGGGACGGAAGACGGTGCAGGGGCGCGACGCGACGGCGGCGACGGCCCCGTCGGCGTCGGTCAGCACCGCCTTGACGCTCGATGTGCCGATGTCGATCCCGAGAAACATGACGGTCGACTTTCGTGTCATGCCCCGAACCGCAGGCCGGGGCGGGTTGGAGTGAGTGGCCGTGCCCGCCGCTCCCCCGCCCGTCAGGGCAGGTTGTCGCGCAGGATGACCTGGACCCGGATATGCTCCTGCGCCGCGACGATCTCCTGGCCCGCGACCAGGGCATGGAGCACCCGCGCCATCGAGCGCACCTCGTGCCCCGGATCCTGGGCGACCAGGGCGGCGAAGGTGCCGTCGAGCAGCATGCGGCGGGTGGCGGGCGTCAGTTCGTGCCCGACGCAGAGGATCCTGCGGGCGAGCCCGGCCTCGGCCAGCGCCTCGCCGATGCCGACCGAACCCTCGCCGGTGTTGTAGATCGCCACCAGATCGGGGGTGTCGGCCAGCATGCGGCGGACCAGATCGCGGTTGCGGTCGGGGTCGTCGCGCCCCTCCACCGGGGTCAGCCGGGTCAGATGGGGATATTCCTCCGCCAGCACCTGTCCGAAGCCGAAGCGGCGTTCGGCATGGTCGCGCAGGCTGCCCGACCCGGTGACGATGCCGACGGCCCCCCCTTGTGCCACCATGCCGGCTTCCCCGGCGCGCGGCGGACCGAGGAAGCGGCCGACCAGCGATCCGGCGGTGCGGCCGGCGGCGATGTTGTCGATGCCGACATAATGCTGGCGCCGCGACGACGGGGCATCCGACACCAGCGTCACCACCGCCATGCCGCCTTCGACCAGATCGTCGATGGCCGCCCGGATGCGCGGATGGTCGAGCGCCACCAGCGCCACCGCGTCGAAGCGCCCCGGCAGCCCGGCCAGCTCCGCCGCCAGCCGGTCGGCGTCGAACACGTCGGTCTCGACGATCTCCACCGCGATCCGCCGGGCGCGGAACCAGTCGGCCTGGGCGCGGATGGTGTCGGCGATGTCCATCATGAAGCGGTTGCCGCCGCTGGGCAGCAGCACGGCGAAGCGCCAGGAGCGCGACCGCGCCAGCTCCGCCGCCGCCGCCAGCGGGCGGAAACCCAGCCGCTGCACGGCCTCATGCACCTTCAGCGCGGTCTTGGCGCTGACGCCGGGCCGCCCGTTGACGACCCGGTCGGCCGTCGCGAGGCTGACGCCGGCGGCGGCCGCCACGTCGCGCAGGGTCAGAGGTGCGTCGCTGAGTTGATTATTCATGCCACGAACATATTCCGGCATTTTGAGGTGCGCAACTCAAAACTTGGATGGCGGCCTATGCCCTGTCTTTTGGCCGATCCGTCTGGCCGTTGGGCTTATCATCGGACGCAGACTTTCAGGTGCGTACGTCAGTATGTGGCGGCGCTGGCGCGGGCTTTTGGGACACACCGCTGTTGTGAGTGGCGATGGTATCCCCTCTCCCCCCCGCCGTAAGCCGGGCTTACGGCGGGGGGGAGAGGGGGATTGGGAGGGAGAGGGGGATCAGGCCGGGGCGGCGTCCCTCCAGCAGGTCGCGGTCGCGGGTCAGCGCCTCGGCCATGAAGTCGAGGAAGGCGCGGACACGGCCCATATGGCGCAAATCCTCGTGGGTCAGCAGCCACAGCTTGGTGTCGGCCTCCGGTATGGGATCGCCGATGCGGCGGAAGGCGGGGTCGCCGTCCACCACCCCGCAGGGCAGCAGGCCAAGGCCGATGCCGGCCCGCACCGCCTCCACCGCGCCCGCCACCGAGTTGACCCGGTAGCGCACCGAGGCCGCCGGCACCGTCCGCTCCGTCCAATGGGCGAGGTTGGTGTGGGCGAAAGACTCGTCCAGCCCGACCCAGGGATGGCGCTCCAGCCCGCCGATATCACCCGTCCGCTCCAGATAGGCGACGGCGCCGTAGGCGGCGAAGGCGAGCCCGGACACGGCGCGGCCCACCAGATTCTCCGGCGGGCTGGTGGTGGCGCGGATCGCCACGTCGGCCTCCCGCCGGGTCAGGCTGAGCGACGCCTCCGCCGCCACCAGATCGATCCTCAGATCGGGATGGCGCCGGCGGAAGGCGGCGATGTGGCGCGGCAGGATATAGAGGGTCAGGATGTCGAGGGTGGTGACGCGCAGGCTGCCGCTGATCCGGGTGTCGCTGCCCGACAGCAGCCGGTTCGCGGCGGCCAGATCCTCCTCCATCTTCTGCGCCACCCGCTGCATCTCGTCGCCGGCCGTGGTCAGCACATAGCCGCCCGGCAGCTTGTCGAACAGCCGGGCGCCCATCGCCTGTTCCAGCGCCGTCACCCGCCGCAGCACCGTGCTGTGGTTCACCCCCAGCGCGCGGGCCGCCGCCGACAGCGAGCCATGCCGCGCCACCGCCAGCAGGTAGCGAAGATCATCCCAGTTGCTGCCACTTATCATTTATTCCCGCTCATCCGTGCAGACGCTTTTTGCAAATCTCCCGAATTTGCGCTCATCAGAGCACAGGCTAGGGTCCTGGCCCAAGCGCAACCTGCGCCATCCCCAGGCGCCACCCGCGCCATCCCATTGAAGACCGGCCGTCCGCATGTCCGAGCTGCTCCAAGATCCCTTCGTCCAATCCAGCGTGCTGCCCCTTGTGGTCGGCCTGATCCTCGTCGGCCTGCTGCATCTGCTGCGGCGGTCGCTGGCCTCGGCCGGGATCGCCGCTGGGTTCCTGGTCGTCTTCGCGATGGTGATCGGCCTGCCGGCTCTGCCGCCGCCGTCGAGCATGGGCAAGCTGTTCTGGTCCTCGGCCATCGGGCTGCTGCTCGGCGTGCTCGCCGATCTGGCGGGTGTCCGCAGCCGGGCCGCCGCGTTGGCGCTGGCGGTCTGGCTGGCCGGTTCGCTGCTGTGGATCGCCCTGCCCGCCCTCGACTCCGCCGTGGCGGTGATCAGCCTGCTGGTCCTGCTGGGGGCGGCGCTGTGGGTCGCTTTCGGCAATTCCTCCGAGACGGGCGGGCGCCCGACCGCGCCGGCCGCCACGCTGCTGGCGCTGGCGCTGGCGGTCGGCGGCACCGCGCTGATCGGCTCGTCGGCCTCCATCGCCCAGATGGCGCTGGCGCTGACGGCCTCGGCCGGCGCCTTCCTGCTGTGGAACTGGCCGGTGGAACGCCATGGCTGGGGCCTGTCGGGTCAGGTCGCCACCGGCATCGCCCTGCTGCTGGCCGCCGTGCTGGCCCTGTTCACCCAGACCCAGGCGGCGGTGCTGCTGCTGGCCCTGCCCGCCCTGCTCGCCGGCCGTGCCGGCCGCTTCATCCCCCGCCTCATCCCCCTGGGCGACGGCCTGATCGGCCGCGCCGCCTCGGCGGCCGCCGTCACGGTGGTCGCGGTCCTTCCGGCGCTGGTCGCCATCGGCGCCGCCTACGCGCTGAGCGGCGGCGAAGCGTCGCCCTACTGATCCCCCTCATCCTAATCATTCAATCCTGTTTCCGGAGTTGAGTTCATGAAGAAGACCCTGTTCGCCGCCGTCCTGTTCGCCGCGACCGCCGTCGGCACCGTCGCCCCGGCCTTCGCCGCCCCGGTCAATTACAAGATCGACCCGGCGCACACGGCGGTGGCCTTCATCGTCAACCATGTCGGCTTCTCCAACGTGATCGGCCGCTTCAACACGGTCGGCGGCGACATCACCTTCGACAAGGACGCCGTCGAGAAGAGCGTGGTCACCGTCACCATCGACACCACCAGCGTCGACACCAACCACGCCAAGCGTGACGAGCATCTGCGCTCGCCGGACTTCTTCAACGCGAAGGAGTTCCCGAAGCTGACCTTCAAGAGCACCAAGATCGAGAAGACCGGCGAGAAGACCGGCAAGCTGCATGGCGACCTGACCATGCTGGGCGTCACCAAGCCGGTCGTGCTCGACATCACCTTCAACAAGGACGGCGTCAGCCCGGCCAGCAAGCTGGAGACCGCCGGCTTCTCCGCCCGCGGCACGGTCAAGCGCACCGACTTCGGCATGAAGTACGGCGCCCCGGCCATCGGCGACGACATCCAACTGCTGATCGAGATCGAAGCGGTCAAGTCCTGATCGCCGACGGCGTTCCGCTGTTGTGGATTGGAGGGGCCGGTTCGCCGGCCCCTTCGCCTATCCGCCCCCATGGACAGAGGAGAGACCGCGATGCCGCAGCTTGTGAATGGTGTCTGGGTGAAGGGCGACATAGCGGCCGGCGAGATCAAGGGCGGCGCCTTCCACCGCGAACCGACCCGCTTCCGCGGCTGGATCACGCCGGACGGCGCGCCCGATGCCGCCAGGGACGCCGAAGGCACCCTCACCCTGCCGGCGGCGGCCGGGCGCTATCACCTCTATGTCTCCTATCTCTGCCCCTGGGCCTCGCGCACGCTGATCTTCCGCGTGCTGAAGGGGCTGGAGGGGGTGGTCGGCCTGTCGGTGGCCGGGCCGATCCTGGGCGAGGATGGCTGGGTCTATGACGAGGAGCAGGACGGCGGCCCGCGCGTCGGCCGTTTCCGCCATCATCACCGCCTCTACACCGCGAGCGCCCCGACCTATACCGGCAAGGTGTCGGTGCCGGTGCTGTGGGACCGGCAGGAGGGCCGCATCGTCAACAACGAGTCGGCCGACATCATCCGCATCCTCAACGGCGCCTTCGACGGCCTGACCGGAAACCGGCTGGACCTCTATCCCGAGCCGCTGCGGCCGGAGATCGACCGCTGGAACGGGATCGTCTATGACAGCGTCAACAACGGCGTCTACCGTTGCGGCTTCGCCAAGTCGCAGGCGAGCTACGACGAGGCGTTCGACGGGCTGTTCGCCACGCTCGACCGGCTGGAGGCGCATCTGTCGGCCAGCCGCTATCTGGCCGGGGTGCATCTGACCGAGGCCGACTGGCGCCTGTTCGTGACGCTGGTCCGCTTCGACGCCGCCTATCACGGCGCCTTCAAGTGCAACCTGCGGCGGATCGAGGAGTATCCGAACCTGTCGGCCTATCTGCGCGAGCTGTACCAGTGGCCGGGCATCCGCGACACGGTGCGGATCGACGCCATCAAGGCCGGTTACTACACCAACCCGGCGATCAACCCGACGCTGATCGTGCCGAAGGGGCCGGCGCTGGATTTCGAGCGCGCCCATGACCGCGACCGGCTGCCGGGCAAGGGCATCTGGCAACGGGCGTGACGCGGCGGCGGCAAGAGGGACGGCGGAAAGGACGGGTTCCATGACCAACGACACGGCGAACGGCTTCGAGACTGTCCTGCGCCTGGCTCCGGCCTGCGGTTCGGCGGCACGGCGGCTGGTCATCCTGTTGCACGGCGTCGGGTCGTCCGGCGCCGACCTGATGCCGCTGGCCCAGGCCTGGCGCCACGCGCTTCCCGACACCGCCTTCGCCGCCCCCGACGCGCCGCAGCCCTTCGGCATGGGCGACGGGCATCAATGGTTCAGCATCGCCGGAGTGACGGAGGAGAATCGGCCCGCCCGCGTCGCCGCCGCCCTGCCGGCTCTCGTCGAACTCATCGAGGCCGAACGCGGGCGGGTGGGCGTCGCGCCGGCCGACGTGGCGCTGGTCGGCTTCAGCCAGGGCAGCATCATGGCGCTGCATCTCGCCATGACCGCTCCGGAGCGCTGCGGCGCGGTCATCGCCTTCGCCGGCCGCATCGCCGCCCCGGTTCCGACGCCGGCCGGGCCGGTGGATGGGCCGGCGGACAGGTTGGGCGCGCGTCCGCCGATCCTGATGGTCGGCGGCCTGGCGGACGGCATCATGCCGCCCGCCGTGGTGCGGGCCGCCGCCTCCCATCTCCGCTCCGCCGGCTTTCCGGTGGAGGAGCATCTGCTGCGCGGCGTCCCCCACACCATCACCGCCGCCGGGGCGCGGCTCGGCCTGAGCTTCCTGGAGCGCTTTCGTGCGATTCACGCTTCGGACGATTCCGTCTGAAGCGATCGCACTCTATTTCGTCTCCTGCACGCGTTTGACGAGACCCTGGAGCTTCGGTTCGCGACTTCGACGAACTGCGCGCCGGCCTTGGTCACCACCTCCTTGGACTTGGCCTCGCGCCCGTCCCACAGTTTCAAATGCGATTGCCCTGGGAACCCTCCAGCGGCGGCCAGCCGCGAGGGGGCGGGATCACCAATCGCCGTAGCGTGCGACGATGCCGCGAAAGAGCGCGTCGCGTTCGGCGCCGAGATGCGTCTGGCCGGCGTCCCCGGTCGCGTCCTTGCCGACGGCCGTGTGCACCATCACCAGTTTCAGCATCGGGTCGACATAGATCGCCTGCCCATAGATGCCCAGCAGAACGAAGCGGCGATGGCTGCCGGGCAGCAGCCAGACCTGGAAGCCATAGCCGTAATAGGTGCTGTCGGCCCACCGCATCCGTCCGGGACGGAAGGCCGGCGGCTGGCGCGACGCCTCCGTCATGTCGAGAAGATGGTCGGCCGAGAGGACGGGACGGCCGGACACCAAGCCATCGTTGGCCAGCATCACCCCAAGGCGGCCGTAATCGCGGACGGTGGCGTTGAAGTCGCCTTGCGCCACCTCCGCCTTATCGGCCGGATTCAGCATCCAGGTCGCCTTGGCCTCCGCCCCGATGGGCCGCCAAATCTTTTCGCCGATATAGTCGCACAGGGTCCGGCCGGTGGCGGTGCGCAGCACGAGGCCGAGGATCTGCGTCTGGGCGCCGGCATAATTGAACCGTTCGCCTTCCGGGTCGGCGCGTTCGGTGATGCTGCGGGCGGCGGCGATGTTGCCGTCCCGGCGCGTGATCCGGTTGTAGGCCGCGCGGTCGTCATCCGGCCTGTAGGTCTCGACGAATTTCGCGCCGGACGCCATGCGCAGCAGGTTGACGATCTTCGTTTCGCCATAGAGCGTGCCCCGAAGCTCTGGCACATAGGTCGCGGCGGTGTCGTCGAAGGAGCGGATCGCGCCGTCCTCCAGCGCCTTGACGAGGCCGAGCGCGGTGATCGTCTTCGCCATCGAGTTCGACAGCATCCGCATGCCGGGCGTACGCCCGTAATTGTAGCGTTCGGCGACGATCGCGCCCTCATGCAGGACGAGGACGGCGGTGGCCCGCTGGCGCCGCATATAGTCGTCGAGCGTGTATGTCCCGCCGGAGAAGCGGTAGGCGAAATCGACCGGTGTTTCGACCGGCAGGGCCAGCGGGACCGGGGCCGGATCGAGCGCGCAGTAGGGGGCCAGCGTGTCGAGCGCGCTGAAGGAGCCGACGCGGTAACGCTCCCTGCGGCTTTCGCCGATCGTCGGCGCGGCCGGGTAGCCCGCCGCCTTGCCCAGGATGTCCTCATCGGGGGCGGCGGCGGATGGGCGCGGAGCGGCGGCGAACAGGAGCAGCGACAGCGCCAGAAGCCGGAGAGGCCGAAGCCGGGGAAAAGCTCCGCGATCCATCATCCTCCTCCGTCGATGCCGTTCCGATGCGGAGAATAGCGCATGGCCCGTTCAAATTCGCGTTTTTTGAGAAGGGTGGACGGGCTATCGTGATCCGCCGCGCGCCATTCGCTTGGCGCCACGCTTCATAGGGGGATCGCATGACGGACACCGCCTTGACACTGAACGGCGTGCTCGAGACCGCTCTTTATGTCGACGACCTTGCCAGGGCGCGGGCCTTCTACGAGGACATCATGGGCCTGCGGGCGATGTCGTTGAGCGAGCGGCTCGCCGCCTATCCCGTCGGACCGAAAAGCGTGCTGCTGCTGTTCCAGAAGGGTTTGACCGACCAGCCCCTCGACACGCCGGGCGGGACGATCCCGCCCCATGGCGGCAGCGGACGGCTCCATTACGCCTTCGCCATTCCGGCCGAACAGATGGACGGCTGGCTCGACAGGCTCGCCGGCCATGGCGTCGCCATCGAGAGCACCGTTTCGTGGCCGAGGGGCGCGCGCAGCCTCTATTTCCGCGATCCCGACGGCAATATGGTCGAGCTCGTCACGCCGGGGCTTTGGGCGAACTACTGACCGGCGCGCGACGGAAGGCGGTTCGCGGCGGCGTGAACCGCACCAGGATCTCGATGGCGATCCCCATCCATTCATCGGGATTCCGATCCTGACGCCGCTTTCACGGAAAAGACCACGCGCAGACGGCGCCGATGGACGCGGCGGCGATCCGCCGAAAAACTGAGCTTCCCCTGAAGCGGTGGACACCGGGTTATGCGGGCTGTCGCTCGGCCTGCTCAGGGGTGATGTAGCCGATCGCCGAGTGCAGGCGTTGGCGATTGTAGTAGCCTTCGATGTAGGCGAACAGGTCCCGCTTGGCGTTCTCACGGGTCGCGTACCGCTGATGGTGGACGAGTTCCGATTTCAGGCTTCCGAAGAAGCTTTCCATCGGCGCGCTATCCCAGCAGTTCCCCTTGCGGCTCATCGACGGGGTGATGCCGTGGCTTTTCAAGGCCTTGCGGTAGTCCGCCGAGGCGTATTGGAACCCGCGGTCGCAATGGTGCGGAAGGCCGGGGGCGGGCCGCTGGCGCTGGATGGCCATGGTGAGCGCCGCCAGCGGCAATTCGGTGCGCAGGTGATCGCGCATCGCCCACCCAACCGCCTTGCGGCTGAACAGATCGAGGACCACCGCCAGGTACAGCCAGCCCTCGTCGGCCGGCACGTAGGTGATGTCGGTGAGCCAGACTTGGCTCCGTAGCGCTCGCGGTGATCGGCGTGAAGCCGCCGGATATCATCGAGCAACTGCCGGTTCGCCGCCTTGCGCGGGCTCTCCGGTCGCGTGCGCCAAGCATAGTAGCCGGACGGCGACACGCCGAGCGCGTTGCAAAGCACCCGAACCGGGTATTCGTCCCGGCAATCCTCAATGATCCGGAAACCTCATTTCAGAGGCTCCGAGAAAATGGCTACAGTTTTTTAATATGTCGCGTTCCATGCGGACGCGGTCCAGTTCGCGCTTCAGGCGCGTGATTTCCGCCGATTGATCGCCGGCCCCCCTGGCCCGGAAACGCGCCGCCGCCACGTGCGCAGCATCGACGGCTGGATGCCCAAGTCCTTGGCGACGTGCTCCAGGGGCCGGCCACTGCTTTCCAACAGCGCCACGGCCTCACGCTTGAACTCGTCCGTGAAAAAGCGCCGTTTCGCCGTCATCTCCACCTCTCCGCTTCCACAGGGAGCTTAACAGAGCTCTCCACCAATCCGGAGGAGGCTCAAACCGCGGTTCCCTTCATGGTTCCATCCAGACCGGCCCGGTGGCGGTCGCCAGGGACCCGGCCGCCTTGGTCCGCGGGACGCGGGAGGAGGCCGCCGCGCTGAAACACCGCATCGGCCGCGAGGACCGCGCGCTGTATGACCTGATCGACCGCTCGGGGCTGGCGAGCGCCGCCCGACCTTCGCGCAAGCGTCGACTTGACGGAGGTCAATGACGGCGGACGGGTGCCGGTTTTCATGGGCGGTGGACTGACCGATGAGGAGGGAAGCCGCCTATGCGCGATCCCGATGGCGCACCGACTGTTTTCGCACCGACCGCTTTCACCGCCGATGGGCCCGGCTCTCCAGGCTCGGACGAGCGCGCCCGCCGTTTCGAGACCGGGTTGAGCCGGGCCGGGCTGGGGCTGGTGCCGAAGCTGGGGCGGCGGGCCAGCGACGCGCTGCTGGCGCGGCTGCTGACGCTGCTGGCCGCCCGCCACCCGCGCGCCTTCGAGGCGCTGCGCGAGATGCCGGACGCCCGCGTGCTGATCGAGCCGGTGGACGCGCCGGTCGCCCTGCTGATGCGTGTCGGACCGGAGCTGGCGCTTCATGCCCTGCCGCGCGGTGCCGGGGGCGTCGGGGCGGAGGGGGCCGCCGACGCGGTGGTGCGCGGGCCCTATGCCCGGCTGCTCGACCTGCTGGAGGGGCGGATCGACGGCGACGCGCTGTTCTTCCGGCGCGAGTTGAGCATCTCCGGCGACACCGCCCTGATCCTGGCATTGCGCAACACGCTGGACGGCGAGGAGGAGATGGATCTGGTGGCCGACGCCGCCTCCGTCGCCGCACCGCTGGCCCGCGCCCTGCCGGTGCTGCGCCGCAATGCCGGGCCGGTGCTGGACCGGATCGAGGCGGCGCGCCGCCTGCTGCCGCCGCCGCTGCGCCGGGGGATCGAACGGATGGAGGCGCGCCTGGCGGGGGCGCTGGCCGGAACACCGCCGGAAACGAGAGCATAGGACCAGGGCATAGGATCATGGACAATTTCGAGCTGATCTGCCCGGCGGGGACGCCGGCCGCGCTGCGCGCCGCCGTCGATGCCGGGGCCGACGCCGTCTATCTCGGCTTCCGCGACGAGACCAACGCCCGCAACTTTCCGGGCCTGAACTTCACCCGCCAGGATGTCGCCGACGCGGTGGATTACGCCCACGCGCGCCGGGTCGAGGTCTATGTCGCCGTCAACACCTACCCCCAGGCCGGCAATCTCGGCCCCTGGCGAAAGGCGGTGGACGACGCGGCGCGGCTGAAGGTCGACGCCGTCATCCTGGCCGATCCGGGGCTGCTGGATTATGCCGCGAAGCGCCATCCCGACCTGCGCCTGCATCTGTCGGTCCAGGCCTCGGCCGCCAATGTCGAGGCGATCCGGCTCTACCGCGACGCCTTCGGCGTGCGCCGGGTGGTGCTGCCGCGCGTGCTGACCGTGCCGGAGATCGCCCGGCTGAACGCCGAGATCGACATCGAGACCGAGGTGTTCGTCTTCGGCGGCCTCTGCCCGATGGCCGAGGGCCGCTGTTCGCTGTCCTCCTACGCGACCGGCCTGTCGCCCAACAAGCAGGGCGTCTGCTCGCCGGCCAACCATGTCCGCTACGAGCAGCGGGGCGGCGCGCTCGCCTCGACGCTGGGCGGCTTCACCATCAACGTCTTCGGCGAGGGCGAGCAGGCCGGCTATCCGACGCTGTGCAAGGGCCGCTTCGTCGCCGGCGCCGGTGCCGGTGAAGCGGCCGGAGACGGGAACGGCCCGGCCTATCTGTTCGAGGAGCCGACCAGCCTGAACGCGATGGATCTGCTGCCGGAGCTGAAGGCGGCCGGCGTGCGGGCGCTGAAGATCGAGGGGCGCCAGCGCGGCAAGGCCTATATCGCCGCGGTGGTCCGCGCCTATCGCGAGGCGCTGGACAGCTTCGCCGCCGGCCGCGTGGTGCCGCGCATCGATTTGCAGGCGATGGTCGAGGGCGGGACCCAGACCACCGGAGCCTATACGCGCGGATGGCGCTGAGGAGTTTCACGGAATGACTGCGTCACTCACTTTGGGGCCGGTGCTGTTCAACTGGCCGGTCGACCGCTGGCGCGACTTCTACGCCCGCATCGCCGACGAGGCGCCGGTGGACAGGGTGGTCGTCGGCGAGATCGTCTGCTTCAAGCGGGCGCCCTTCTTCGCCGAGGCGATGGGCGACGTGATCGAGCGGCTGAGCGCCGCCGGCAAGACGGTGTGGCTCGCCAGCCCGATCCTGGTCGGCAGCGAGCGCGAACGCGCGGCGATGCGTGATCTGGTGGAGTCGGATGCCGCGCTTGTCGAGGCCAACGACATGGGGGCGCTGGCCCTGCTGGCCGGGCGGCCCCATGCGGTCGGGCCGACGATCAACGTCTACAACGAGGCGACGCTCGGCTGGATGGCCGGGCGCGGCGCGGTGGCGGTCTCGCTGCCGGCCGAGCTGCCCTCCGCCACCGTCGCGGTGCTGGCCAAGGCCGGGCGGGAGCTGGGGGTGGAGACCGAGGTGCAGGTGTGGGGACGGGCGCCGCTCGCCATCTCCGCCCGCTGCTACCACGCCCGCGCCCATGGGCTGCACAAGGACGGCTGCCAGTTCGTCTGCGGCAAGGATCCGGACGGCATGCCGGTGACGACGATGGACGGGCAGCCCTTCCTGACCGTCAACGGCACCCAGACGATGTCGCACGGCTGCCTGTGTCTGGCGGCGGAGATGCCGGAGCTGGTGGCGATGGGGGTGGAGCGTTTCCGCCTGTCGCCGCAGGCGATCGACATGGTGCGGGTTGCCGAGGCCTTCCGCGCGGTGCTGGACGGCCGGCGTGACGGGACGGAGGTGGCGGCGGAGCTGGGCGGGCTGATCGACGCGCCGCTGGTCAACGGCTTCTACCACGACACCGCCGGGGCGTTGCGGGTGGCGTGAGGGGGGAGCCGGGGGGGCAAATGGGGAGCCGCGGCGGATGCGCCCTCCCCCTCCCTCCCGGCCGGCGCGTCGTTCCCGCGAAGACGGGAATCCAGCCGTTCCAGCGATCGGTCGCGGAGCCTCCTGGATCCCCGCCTTCGCGGGGATGACGAGAAGTTTTTTTGTTCCAAACGCTTGGCGTTATCCGGAATTGTGCGCATGCCGTGGCTCCCCCCAAGGGGGGGAGGCGGTCAGCTCGTCGATGTCGTCCATGTTGGTGACAGGGACGCTCACCTCGTCATCCTGTTCGACCGTGAATTCCTCCAGCCCGAAGGTCTGGGGGGCGCCGCCACATGCGGATGCGAACCCTGTGACCGTCACGGATGAGCTTGGCGTCGTCCCTCCTGGCCCGCCTGGGAGCCTCCTCCCGCAGTGGATCGCCGCGATCAAAGAGAGAGTTTCGATTCACCTTGATCCCCCATGATTGCGTCAACATCCTCCTGGAAACTGATTGGTTGAGGAGTGTGGAATGGTAAGGTGGGAGGATGTTCCCGACTCGAAAAGCTGCAAGGTGATAGCCGGCGTCGCGTTGGATGGTCTGTTGTACAGTCAGCGCGGACCAACATGCGGGATCTACGCGTTGTGGAAGGCGCTGAGCCACAAGGAGCTCTCCGGCGGTAAGGTATTGCCACCGCCGACGAAGCATAAAGCCTCTTTTCCGGACAATAAAACGTCGCTGCGATCCATCGCCAAGTTGGCAGGCCTGACGAAGATCGGCGAAGTATTCGCTGCGGAACACGTGGGGCTCTTGGCCAAAAGTGTCGGCTACGAAGGCGGAAAGGTGATTGGCTTTAAAGATGCCGGTGAGTTGTTCACTCTGGTGAAAAGCGCGGTAGATAACGGCCAATTCGTCATGATGGCGTTTTCCGTGGGCAGCAAGGGAGAGCCGGATTTAACCGGCTTGAACCCCCACTGGTGTCTGATTTTCGGCTATTGGGAGGCCACCCATGAACTCGCGGTCACACATTGGAAGGAATTCTTTGTGTTTCCCGTCGCCAACCTTTTTCAAAGCAACACCAAACTGCTGCCATTTCCCAAATCGGAGTGGTCAAAGCCGAAGGCTGGGAAAAACAGAATGGAAGATTATGAGGAGGGCACAGGGGAGGATAGAATCAAGATTCGGGCATTCTCCGAGACCGAGCTGGCCACAGCGCTCGGGTGGAAACTGGTTGTGATCTGAGCGGGACGGAGAGCGGGGGCGGCCGCCTTTCGTCGGCGGTCACGGTGTGGAGGTGGGGCTGGCGCCTGGAAAATGCCCGGCTGTTGGGAAATCAGTCGAATCCCCTCGGTTCGCGCCCCTGGGGCGGCCGCCTCCGGTCGGAATCCGACCACCGCGACGGAGTGGTCGGATTCCGACCAGCGCTATCGTTCGGTCGTCGTGAGGATGGCGTCGATCGCCGACCGCATGTCGAGCAGCGCCTGGCGGTCGGTGTCGGACAGCGGCTGCGGCTTGGCCTGGAGTTCCCGCAGCACGTCGCGGGCCTGGAAGACCGGCTTGGCCGCGCGCCGGGGCAGGGCGCTCGACGCCACGCCGGCCGGGGCGCTGACGGAAGCGGCCTCGGCGGCATCAGGTTTGGTGGCGGCGCGCTTGCCGGCGGGGGCGGGCGGGGGGCCGGCCTCGGCGCGCTTCAGCTTCTCCCAGGCGCGCAGCTGCTCGCCCGGATCGTCGATGGCGGCCAGCGCCTCCAGCTTCGCCTTGGTCGGGCGCAGGGCGGGGTAGTCCTCCCGGATCGCCGGGGCCAGACGCTGGAAGGACAGCATCATGGTGACATAGGTCTTCTTGCGGCCGAGCGCCTCGGCGAGCTGGCGGTGGGAATAACCGTGCCGTTCGGCCAGCCGGGCCAGCGCGTCGGATTCCTCCAGCGGGTTGAGGTCGCTGCGCTGGAGATTCTCGACGATGGCGATCTCCTCGTCATCGTCGCCGGTGAACAGGATGCCGAAGATGGTCTCCCGCCCCAGCAGCCGCATCGCCCGCAGCCGGCGCTCGCCATAGACCAGCTGCCACTGGTCGTCGGCGGTCTGGCGCACGCCGATCGGCTGTTGCAGCCCGTGCCGCTCGATCGAGGCGGCCAGCCCGCGCAGCTCCTCCTCGTCGAACTCGCGGCGCGGCTGGTTCGGGTTGGGGGCGATGCGGTCGAGCGGCACCTCGACCAGATGCGGGGCATGGCGGCTGAGGCCGAACAGCGCGTCCTTCATCCGGGCGGCGGCGGTGGCGCTTTGCGCCGGCTTCGATGATGCCTTGCCGAGCAGACTACGCGACACGGTCGATCTCCTTCAGGCGGGCGGTGCGTTCTTCGACGAGGGTGGCGGCCACATCGCGATAGACGGCGGCGCCGGCGACATCCGGCATCGCCTCCACCGCGGCGCGGCCGACCGAGGTCGCCTGGGCATAGACCGACGCCTTGGGCACCGGATCGAACACCCGCAGGTGTGGGGCGTATTCCTCGTGGATCTGCACGAGAACCTCGCGGTCGTTGCGTTCCCGCTGCTTGAAGATCGTCGGCACGATGCCGGTCACCGAGAGCCCGGTGTTCATCCGGCGGCGGATCTTCGCGACATTCTCCAAGAGGAAGGCCATGCCGAGCAGGCTGAACTTCTCGGTCTGGCAGGGGATGACCGCGGTGTGGGCGGCGACCATGGCGTTCTTGGTCAGCTCGCCGATGTTGGGGGGGGTGTCGATGATGATGAAGTCGAAGCTGCGCTTCGCCGCCGCGATCTTCTCCTTCATGATGAAGTCGCCGCCGGCCTCCTTGCCCAGCTCCACCTCGGTCTCGGCGAGGCGGATGGAGGAGGGGGCGACGCGCAGGCCGCTTTCCGGCACGGTGACCAGGATGTCGTCCAGCTCCAGGTCGCCATGCATGACGTAATAGAGGGTCTTGCCCTCCGTCTCCATGGTGTAGGAGTCGATGCCGAGATGCTGGGTGGCGTTGGCCTGGGGATCGCAGTCGATCAGCATGGTGGCATAGCCGGCGAGCGCCAGGGCCGACGCGATGTTGACCGCCGACACCGTCTTGGCGCAGCCGCCCTTCTGGTTCGCCACCACCACCACCAGCGCCGGTCCGCCCAGCTTTTCCGGTTCCGGCCCGGCGATCTCGCGCGTCATCAGCGCATCGACGGCGGTCGGGATGCGCTCCGCGTCGTTTTCCCAGCGGCTGACCTTCTGCTTGTCGTAACGGCGTTGCAGCCGCTCGTTCAGCCAGACGGCGAATTCGGACTGCGACAGTCCTTTCGCTTCCCGATGGGTCCGCAACTCCTCGCCCTTCACCGTTCCCTCCCCGGCATCAACAGGGCGGGAGGGTAGGGGTAGATGCAACGCCGGTCAAGGCGGCTGACCGGATGCCGGCGAATTCCCCAGGGAAAGCGTCTGGGGAAGGCGCTGCCCGAACGTGCGAAATCCGCCGGAGGCTGTGGCGGGCCTCCGGCGGATTTCGGTTTTCGAACGGATGCTGTTCGCCGGCCTGGTCCCGGTGGATCAGGGCAGGCGGTGGAGGACATCCTCGACGATCTCGGCCGGGCTGCGGCCGACATCGGCGACAATGGCGTCCTCCGGCGCCTCCAGTGTGGCGAACTGGCTCTCCAGCAGGGCCGGGTTCATGTAGTGCCCCTGGCGGGCGCGCAGGCGCCGGCCTATCAGCTCGGGCGAGCCGGTGAGATGGACGAAGACGACCGTTCCCTTGGGCTCTCCCGCCGGCGACAGGATCTCCCGGTAGACCTGGCGCAGCGCCGAGCAGGCGACGACATGGCTGGCGCCTTCGGCGAGCCAGCCGTCCATGGCGCGGCGCAGGGCGGCGAGCCAGGGCCAACGGTCGTCGTCGCCGAGCGCGATGCCGGCGCGCATCTTCTCGACATTGGCCGGCGGGTGGAAGCTGTCGGCATCGGAGAAGCCGCAGCCCAGCCGGGCGGCGAGCATCTGGCCGACCGTGGTCTTGCCGCATCCCGCCACGCCCATGACGACGACGATCATCGCTTTTTCCTTATCCATGCTCAGGCATCCAGTCTCGGGCGTCCATCGTCAGGCGCGGGTGCCGTCGCGCTTGATCGGCAGGGTGTAGGTGATCGCCGCCGACACCACGAGGAAGCCGACCAGCATCAGCACGCCGCTGTCGGTGCTGCCCGACAGATCCTTGAAGAAGCCCAGCATATAGGGACCGAGGAAGCCGCCGAGATTGCCGAGCGCGTTGATGGCGCCGCGCACGCCGCCGGCGACCGAGGCCGGGAACAGCAGGGGCGGGATGGTCCAGAACACCGAGGCGGCGGATTGCAGGAAGCCGCCGGCCAGCACCAGGCAGGCGAAGGACAGCCAGATGTGATTCTGGAGCAGCACCGAGAACAGCAGGCTGCCGGCCAGGCCGAGCAGCGGCAGGGCGACATAGGTCTTGCGGTCGCCGCTGCGGTCGGACAGCCGGCCGAAGGTATACATGCCGATCATGGTGCCGATGTAGGGCAGCATGGAGAGATAGCCGGTGCTCGCCATGCTGGTCTGCGTCAGCGTCTTGATGACGGTCGGCAGCCAGATGACGAAGGCGTAGATCGCCGTCTGATAGAAGAAGTTCATGATGATGAGCTTCCACATCTCCGACGTCGCCATCGCCTGCTTCAGCGAGGCCTTGGCGGTCTCCGGCCGGCTGGCGATGGCCGCCTGTTCGGCGTCCAGGCGGGAGACGATGAAGGCGCGCTCCGCCTCGGAGATCCACTTCGCCTTGCGCGGATCCTCGGTCACCATCAGCATCCAGGGCAGGATCAGGAAGAAGGTGCCGACGCCTTCGATCAGGAACAGGTTGCGCCAGCCGAAATTCTCGATGATGACGCCGGCCAGCGGGCCGGAGATGATGTTGGCGATCGGCACGAACATGATCATGATCGCCGTCGCCCGCCCGCGTTCCTCGTTGGGGAACCATTGGGCGATCATGGTCAGCGCCACCGGCAGCATGCCGCCTTCGGCCAGCCCCAGGATGAAGCGCAGGATCACCAGCTGCGTCTCGTTCTGGATGAAGGCGGTCAGGATCGAGATGACGCCCCAGGCGATCATCGACCCGGTCAGGAAATGCTTGGCCGCCCCGCGCGAGGCGAGATGGCCGGCGGGAACCTGGAGGAAGATATAGCCGATGAAGAAGATGCCGGCGGCGAAGCCGGCGAAGGACGCCGTCATCGCCAGCTCGGTGGCCATGCCGCCGGCCATGGCGAAGCCGATGTTGGTGCGGTCGATGTAGGAGATGATGCAGAGCGTCATCACCGGGATCAGGATGCGGTACCAGCGCGATTTCGGAACCGACGCGACCGCCGATTCATAATCGCTGGCGGCCGGGTTCGAGGTGGACGGGACGGACATGGGAGCGTCTCCCCTTTTTTGTGGATTATCCTTGCCGGGAGGTGGAGGGCGGCAGCCCGGTCAGAGCTGGGCCAGCTTGACCTTCACCACCACCTTGCGGATGGGCGTCGGCGCGTCGAGCATGCAGGCCGGACGATGGACATCGGTGGGGAAGAAGACGGCGAAGCTGCCGGGGATCATCTCGATCCAGGATTCGTTGCGGACATCCTGGTAGAAGAGCAGGTCGCGCTCCTTCAGCAGATCCTGGGCGACGATGTTGGTGCCGTCGTCGGTGGCGAAGCCGATCCTTTCGGAACCATGCACCAGGAACTGGACATCGATGTAATTGCGATGGACCTCGGGACGGTTCTCGTCCGCCGGCTTGGTGGTCAGGTCGATCACCTGGAAGAAGATGTCGTCGCCGCGCAGCTCGTGGCGGCCCGTTCGCAGCGCTGCGAAATCGACGGTCAAAAGACAGTCCAGGGCCTCCTGAAGCGGAGCCGGCAGCCACTGCCGGATGTTGCCCAGATTGTGGATGTTCCCGCTGATCATTTCTTCGTTTCCCCTTGTTCTTGAATGCACATCTTGAGTTTGTCAGGCGCCGGGCCGGCCGCTGGTGCCGTCCAGCAGGCGCATCATCTCCGCCGTGTCGTGGCCGCCGAGGCCGGCGGCCTGGAACAGCCGGTGCAGCTCGGTGACCAGTCCGGTCATCGGCAGCGGCGTCCGGGTGGCCATGGCGAAGGCCTGGACCGCTTCCAGATCCTTCAGCATGTTCTCGATGCGGCCGGTCGGGCTGTAGTCGCGCGCGGCGAACTTGCCCATGAATTCGGCGAGGATGCGCGAATCCGCCCGTCCGCCGCTCAGCGCCGCCGGGATGACGGCGGGATCGACGCCGCCGGCCTCGGCCAGCTTCACCGCCTCGGCCACCGCCTGGAACAGCACGGCGCAGAACAGCTGGTTGACCAGCTTGGTCGTCTGTCCGGCCCCCGGCCCGCCCATGCGGGTGTAGTTCGCGGTCAGGTCGCGCATCACCGCGCGGGCCCGTTCGACATCGGCCGCGTCGCCGCCGGCCATCACCGTCAGCCGCCCGGACAGGGCGCCCGGCACGCCGCCGGACAGCGGGCAATCGACCCAGGCCATGCCGGTCTCGCCTTTCAGGCGCTCGGCCATCCGCCGGGTGGCGGCGGGATCGATCGACGACATGTCGATCAGCAGCCGTTCGGGCGACGCGGCCGACGCCACGCCCTGGGCGCCGAAGACCGCGCGTTCGACGATGTCGGCATGGTTGAGGCTGAGGATGATGTAGGTGGCGGCGGCGGTGGCGGCGGCGGCGCTGTCCTGTCCGGCGGCACCCTCCGCCGCCAGTGCCGCCACGCGGGCGCGGTCGATGTCGAAGACATGCACGGCATGGCCGGTCGCCAGCAGCCGCCGGGCGATCGCCGTTCCCATGATCCCGGCGCCGATCACGGCGACGGCGGCGGGCTTCTCGTCAGTCATTTTGGGTTCTCCGCCATTGGCCGGTGTCGATTGCCAGTGTCGATTGCCGATGTCGATCGCCGGGCTCACAGGACCGGAGTCGGCAGCGGGCGGCCGTCGAACTGGGCGCTGAGATTGTCGAACACCAGGCGCCCCATCTCCTTGCGCGTCTCGAAGGTGCCGGAGGCGTGGTGCGGCTGGAGCAGGACATTGTCGAGCGTCAGGAAGCGCGGGTCGATCTTCGGTTCGCCGTCGAACACGTCGAGCGCGGCCGAGCCGAGCCGACCGGCCGACAACGCGTCGATCAGGGCGTTCTCGTCGATGTTGGAGGCGCGCGAGATGTTGATCAGCATGCCCTGCGGGCCGAGCGCGTCGATCACGGCGGGGCCGACGATGTGGCGGGTCGCCGCCGAGGCCGCCAGCGTCACGAACAGGAAATCGCTCTCCGCCGCCAACGCCACCGGATCGGCGACGTAGCGCAGGTCCGTGGCGTAGTCCTTGGGCGCGGTGTCGGAATAGGCGATCTGGAGGTCGAAGCCGGTAAGCCGGCGGGCGACCTCGAAGCCGATGCGGCCGAGGCCGAGGATGCCGGCGCGCTTGCCCCAGACACGGTTCTGGAGGGCATAGAGGCCCTTGGACTGCCAGTTGCCATCGCGGACCCAGGATTCGGCGCCGATCATGCCGCGCGACAGGCACAGCATCATGGCGACGCCGAGATCGGCGACATCCTTGGTCAGCACGTCGGGGGTGTTGGTGACGCGGATGCCGCGCTCGCGCGCCGCCGCCAGATCGACCGCGTCATAGCCGACGCCATAGACGCTGATGATCTCCAGCTTCGGAAGCGCGTCGATCATGGCGCGGCTGGCGCCCAGTTCGCCGCGGGTGGCGATGGCGCGGATGTTGGCGCCATGGGCGGCCAGGAAGGCGTCCTTGTCGTCGGCCTCGAAATATTTACGCATGACGAAATGGGCGTCGAGACGCTCCTGATCCCATGCGGGATAGGGGCCGACCTGAAGAACTTCGGGAGCACTCATCTCGGGCTTTCCTCTGTGTGCGCGCACGGCTCCGGCGCGGGGCGCGCCGAAGGCGCTCCGCTGCCGGGAGCCGGGTCGCGATGGTGTGTCCGGCCGTCGCCTGGAAGCGGGGCGGCCTTATTCGAAGAGAATCTGCACCTTCGAGTGGCGGCTGCGGTCGGAGGCCATTTCGAAGGCGCGCACCGCCTCGCCGAGCGGCAGGCTGCCGGTGATGATCGGGGTGACGTCGATCCGCCGTTCCTTGATCAGGCGGGCCGCCGTGGCGAACTCCTCATGGAAGCGGAAGGCGCCGCGCAGGGACAACTCCTTGCCGACCAGCGTGCCGAGCGGCAGCTGGGTGTTGCCGCCCATGCCGACCTGGACGATGGTACCGCGCGGGCGGACCACCGGCAGGATGCTCTCCAGCACCGGACCGGCGCCGGTGCATTCGATGGCGACGTCGAACCAGCCCTTGTCGGCCAGGAACTCGGCACGGGCGAGGCCCTCTCCATCGGCGGCGCTGATGGTGGCGGTCGCCCCCATGGCGGCAGCCTTCTCCAGCGCGTTGGCCTGGAGATCGGTCGACACCACGTCGACCGCTCCGGCCTGACGGGCGGCGGCGACCACCAGGGCGCCGATGGGGCCGGCGCCGGTGACGAGAACCCGTTTGCCGGCGATGGATCCCGCCTGCCGCACGGCATGGAGCGCCACCGACAGGGGTTCGCAGCAGGCGGCCTCGCCCAGGCTCACGACCTCACCGATCGGCTCGCAGCGGTTGGCCTTGATGACGATCCGCTCGCGGAAGGCGCCCTGGCTGTGGGGGAAGCGCATGGCGCTGCCCCAGAACCACATGTCGGTGCAATGCTGCTGTTCACCGGCAAGGCAGAAGCGGCAGTGGCCGCAGGGGCTGCTGGGGTTGAGGGCGACGCGGTCGCCGGGACGCAGGGCGGTCACGCCGGCCCCCACCGCCTCGATGGTGCCGGCGACCTCGTGGCCGAGCACCATCGGCTGGCGCACCCGCACGGTGCCGAAGCCGCCATGCTGGTAATAGTGGAGGTCGGAGCCGCAGATGCCGCCGGCGCCGACCCGCACCAGAACCTCCCCCTCGCCCGGCGCGCCGAGCGGCACGGCCTCGACGCGCAGATCCTTTTCGGCGTGGATGACGCAAGCCCTGGTTTCCATGACGATTCCCCTTTTCCTTCCGGCGCTTGCCGCGCGCTTCGATAAGATTTCCTAAGAGTTTACACGCAGGAGGTCAGCCCGCCGTCGACATAGAGGACCTGGCCGTTGACGAAATCGGCGGCGGCCGACGACAGGAACACCGCCGCCCCCACCAGCTCCTCGACCTTGCCCCAGCGCCCGGCCGGCGTGCGGCGGCACAGCCAGCTGGAGAACTCGTCGTTCTCGACCAGCGCCTTGTTCATCTCGGTGGCGAAATAGCCGGGAGCGATGCCGTTGACCTGCAAGCCATGCTTGGCCCAGTCGGTGCACTGCGCCTTGGTGAACATCGCGACCGCGCCCTTGGTGGCGGCGTAGGGGGCGATGGTCGGCCGCGCCAGCATGCTCTGGACCGAGCAGATGTTGATGATCTTGCCGCGTCCGCGCGGGATCATATGGCGGGCGACGGCCTGCGAGACATGGAAGACGCTCGACAGGTTGACCTTGAGGATGGCGTCCCAGTCTTCCGGCTTGAACTCCTCCAGCGGGGCGCGGCGCTGGATCCCGGCATTGTTGACCAGGATGTCGATCGGGCCGACCGTCTCCTCGACCCGGGCCACCGCATCGGCGGCGTCCTGGTGCGCGGTGACGTCGAACACCGAATAGCCGGTGCGGTGGCCGGCGCCGCGAAGCTCCTCGGCGGCGGTGGCGACGCGCGATTCCTCGATGTCGTTCAGAATGATCTCGGCGCCCGCGGCGGCCAGACCGCGCGCCAGCGCGAAGCCGATGCCGCGCCCCGACCCGGTGACCAGGGCTCGCTTGCCGGACAGATCGAAAAGGCTGAAGTCAGTCGCCATTGCGTATCCTCTCCTCTGGACGTCGGGCGCCATGCGATGTCTTCCATCCATGGTTGTCGCCGTCTTTCGTCATGGATAGGACATAAACTTCTCTCTTGACCTTGAGCAAATATTATTCCATGATTACGGTTATCAAAAATTTTGATAATAAAGTAATAATCGGGAGGGGGAGTAGTAAAATGGAGCTGCGTGTTCTTCGGTCATTCGTCACTCTGGCGGAAGAACTGCATTTCGGCCGGGCATCCGAACGTCTCGGCATCGTGCAGCCGGCGTTGAGCATGCAGATCAAGGCGCTGGAACAGGAACTCGGCGTCCAGCTCTTCATCCGGGACCGGCACCGGGTGGAGCTGAGCCCGTCCGGCCAGCTCTTTCTCTCCGGCGCCCGCGCCACGCTGGATCAGGCGCAGCGCGCCGTCCAGCAGGTCCAGGCGAGCGAGCGCGGCGAGATCGGCCGGTTGCGCATCGGCTTCATCTCCTCGGTCCTGCCCTGGTACATGCCGGCGCTGCTCCGCCGCCTGCACGCGCTCTATCCCAGGATCGAGCTGGATTTGAAGGACATGCCGACCCCGGACCAGATCCGCGGGTTGAGGGAAAAACGCATCGATTTCGGGTTCCTGCGGCTGCCCATCGACGAGAAGGCGGTGGAATGCCGGGAGGTCCTGTCGGAATCCTTCATCGTCGCCTTTCCGCAGGAACATCCGCTCACCCGGCTGGCGGAAATCGCGCCGGCCGACCTGAGCGGCCAGCCCTGTTTCCTTTTGGCGCGGCGTTTCGCCCCAGGCTTCTGCGACGAGCTGATGCTGGCCCTGACCAGGCAGGGCCTGATCCCCAATATCGAGCGCGAGCTGGGGGAGTTCACCACCATGCTGGCGCTGGTCGGCGCCGGGATGGGCATCGGCATCCTGCCGAAGCTGGCCATGCCCTCCTGTCCGCCCGGCGTCGCCGTCCGGCCGCTGCGGCTTCCCGGCACGCTGTCGCGGGTGGGGCTGGCCTGGAGCGACCTGACGCCGGCATTGAACCGGACCTTCCATCGCGAGGCGCTGGCCGTCGCAGCGGAAGGGCAGGGCGGGTGAGGGGAGCCGCGAGGGTATCTGGGCGCGCGACTACGGCAGGGTCATCGCATTTCCCTCCCTTTTCCGGAACGGGAGAGGGCGATCATTGCCGGCGTGATGGAGGGGGAGGGGGTGCGGATGATCCGCGCGCCCCTCCGCCGTCCGGCCGCCTATTTGGCGACGGTGCTGTCCGACACCTTCACCGCCGCCGCCGGTGCCGCCGCCGCCGGCTTGGCGAGATCCTGGCGCAGATCGCTCGGCTTCAACGGCTCGCCCTTGCGCCAGGAGATGCGGTAATAGAGGCTGGCCACCTCGGGATAGGTTTCGAAATTGTCCAGGTTGGCGCGGGCCTTGGCCTGGTTCCGCTGGGCGCACACCACGTCGCCGCGCTCCGTGCAGAGTTCGGCGCGCAGCGACGGCACCAGGGCGCTGGTCGGATCCCAATATTCGGCGTCGTCGAGGGCGGCGATGGCTTGGTCGTAGCGGCCCATCCCCATGAAGGCGCCGGCGCGGATCAGGTCGCCCGCGGCCAGGATCGTGTAGGCGCGCTGATAGCGGGCGGCCTCCATCGCCGGCTTCAGATAGGTCTCCACCGCCTTCTCGTCATCCTTCACCAGCATGACGAAGGCGCGGTTGAGGCGGGGGAACAGCAGGGTCGGGTCGGTCTGGTCGGCCTCCTCGAACAGGCGGGCGGCCTCCTCCGGCTTGTCCTTGTGCAGGGCGACGATGCCGGCCATGTTGAGGATGCTGGCCCGCTCCCGGTAATAGCTCTTGGAGGCGTAGGCCTTCAGCTCGCGCCCGATCAACTCGTCCACCGGCGTGTAGTCGTGCTGACGGTCGGCGTCCTGGAGGGTGTAGACCAGGGTGACGTAGGGGGCCAGATGCTCCATCACCTGCGAGGCGGCGCGGCCCATCATGTCGGGCAGCGATTCATTGTCCTTGCGCTTGACGATGACGGGGAAGGGCGGCTCGTCCGGGTCGCGCACCATGGCGACGAGCTGGAGCTTGCCCTCCTTCTCGTCCTTGGCGAAGCTGCCGTTCACGGTGGCCGTCTTCATGCCGAAGGTGTGCTGCACGGCGGCGGTCATGTCCTCCAGCTTCAGCGTCTTGGCCAGCACCGCCCCCATGGTCTTGGCCTTGGTCGAGCGCACGCTGGGGCTGCCGTAATAGGACTTGGTGTCGCCGATCTCCTGCATCTTGGCGATGAACATGTCCTCGATGACGTCGCCCTTGGCCGTGCCCTTCGACAGCTCGTCGGGCATGTAAAGGCTGACGCTGACGCTGTCGGCATGCAGGACGGCATCGGTCGAGATGATGCCGAAGGCGGCCATGAAGGCGACCGCGAGAGAAATGGGATCCATGGTGTCACCTCTTCCTGACGTTCTGGTTGGTTGGAGCGTTCTGGTTGGAGTGGGCTGGTGTGGTCGTGGTCACCCGGCGTTCGCCGCCGGGCCCATGGTTGAGACGGGGCTGGAGACGGGGTTGGGGTTGGGGTTGGGGCGGGCGGTGGTGGCGGGAAACAGCTGGCGCATCTGGCGCAGGGTGTCGGCCACCCGCTCCTCCTCCTCGCCGGCGCGGTTGGGGGAGGCGGCGACGAGGTTGCGCGCCACCCGTTCCATGGCGTCGGGGTTGCCGCCGAACAGCGCCTGAAGGGCTTCGGAGCCGAATTCGCAGAGCAGGACCGGCGTGCGGCAGCGCACCGTGCTGCCATGGGCCTCGCCGCGCAGGATGGCGGGGTCGAACAGGTCGCCGGGGCGGAGCGTGGCCGGCAGCGGATCGCGCACCGACCGCCGCCCGGCATCGGCCGACAGCAGCCCCTCCAGCACGAGATGCAGCGAGGTTCCGGCCTCTCCCGCCTGGATCGCCACCTGTCCGGCCGGTCTCTCGCGCAGCGCCGCATGGCGGGCCAGCAGGCGCAGCGGCGCCTCGCCCACCCCGCGGAACAGGGCGGTGGCGCCGAGCAGGGCGACCAGACCGGCGCCGTCGGGGCCGGCGGCCCTGGTCCGGGCGGCGGTGCCGTCACTGGCGGATGCGCCCTCCGTCAGCACGGTCGCCGTCTCCAGCCCGGCGAAGGCCAGATGGGTCAGCACCGTTTGCAGGATCATCGGCGCGGCGTTGGCGAGGTGGCGCCATTCCGCCTTGTAGAAGATGGCGTATTCGATTCCCTCCAGCCGGATCGCCTTCACCTCGACCCAGGGCACCGGGGTGTCGGGGCCGGCGAGGCCGGTCATCGCCTCCAGCGCCGCCGCCTGGAGGATGCGGGTGGCGCGGGCCAGCGGCACGCGGGCATCCAGCGTCAGGGTGACGAAGCGGAAGCTGTTGGCCTCCGGCTGGCTGAAATTGGTGATGGTGAAGGCGCTGAACTTGCTGTTGGGGAAGATCACCAGATCGCCCATGAAGTCGCGCACGCGGGTGGTGCGCCAGCTGATCTCCAGCACCTGGCCGCTGATCTTGGCGTCGCCCGAGCGGTGGATCTGGATATATTCGCCGATGCGGATGGCGCGGTCGATGTTGAGCGCGATGCCGGCGAAGACGTCCTGCAACAGCTCGCGCAGCGCCATGCCGAGCACGAGGCCGGCGACGCCGGACGCCGCCCACAGCACCGTCAGATCCTGTTCGAAGACGATGCCGGCGCAGGCGGAGACGGCGATGCCGAAGATCACCAGGCCGGAGATCTGGCTGAGCAGCTTCGGCACCGGCGATCCGGTGGCCGACGCGACGAGGCCGTCGAAGATCACATATTGGACGATGCGCTGGACCAGCACCGCCAGCGACAGGAAGGCGGCGACGCCCAGCACGTATTTCAGCACGCGCCGGGTGCTGTCCATCGCCGCCAGCCCGAAGCCCTGGAAGCTGTCGCCCCCGAGATAGAAGCCGAACAGCACCACCATCGTGATCAGGAACGGCGCGGTCAGCTTGCCGGCCGCGAGGCGCAATCCCTCTTTCATGACGCTTTCCCCATGGCTCGGGCGTCGCCTTCTCACGCGGTGCGGATGCGGGCGGTTTCGGTTTGCAGGCGCTGGGCCATGTCGGTCAGCGCCGCCATGGTGGCGGAGATCTCCTCCGCCGCCCCGGCGGTCGCCTGCCCGGTCATGGAGAGCTGCTCGACCCGGTCCTTCAGCAGGCTGGCCATCGCGTTCTGCTCGTCGATGGCGGCGGCGATGGACTGGGCGGTGCTGCCGCTGTCGCGCGATGCCTGGACGATGCGGCCGATCGCCTCCGCCGCCTCGCCGGCGGCGTGCACGCCGGTCTCGACCCCGGCCGCCGCCTCGCGCACCAAGGTGCCGATGTCGCGGGTGGCGGCGGTGACATCCTCGGCCAGCGAGGAGATCTTGGCGGCGATCAGGCCGAAGCCGCGGCCGCTCTCCCCCGCCCGCACCGCTTCGAGCCCGGCGTTCAGCGCCAGCACATAGGTCTTGTCGGCGATGCCGGCGATCAGCGTGCTGATCCGCTCGATCCCCGCCGTCCGCTCGGCGATGCCGTCCACCGCCCGGCTGAGCGAGACCAGCGTGCGCTGGCCGTCCTCGGCGAGCTCCGCCGTGCCGCGCGCCAGTGCGCTGCCGCGCTCGGCGTTGCGGGCGATCTCGCCGATGGCGGCGGCGGTCTGTTCGATGGCGCCCGACACGTCGGTCAGCGTCACCATCTGGCCGGCGGCCTGGCGCGACACGTCGATGGCCGCCGCGGCCGTTTCCGACGCCGAGGTCGCGACCTGCTCGGTGGAGCCGTTGACCGCGCGCAGCACGGCGGCGAGCTGGGCGACCGCGCTGTTCAGGTTGTTCTTGATCGCGGCGAAGTCGCCCTGGTGGGCGCCGTCGATGGTCCGGGTGACGTCGCCCTGGGCCAGCGCCCCGGCGAAGCCGGAGATCTCGTCGAGCAGCAGGGCCAGCGCGTCGATGCTGCGGTTGACGTTGCCCTTCAGGGCGCGCAGGTCGCCCTCATAGGCCCCGGCCATGCGGCCGCGGATGTCGCCCGACGACAGTTTGGCCATCACCGCCGCCACCTCGAACAGCGGGGTGGTCAGCACCTCCACCAGTTCGTTGGCGCCGCGCACCAGCACGGCGAACTCGCCGGCATGGCGTTCCGGCTCGGCCCGGACCGACAGGGCGCCGCCGCGCGCCGCCTCGATCAGCTCGCGCAGGTCGCCGGCCACCGCCTTCAGCGTCGCGGCGATGCCGGCGGTGGCGCGCAGCATGTGGCCGATCTCGTCGCGCCGGCCGCCGTCGGACAGGGTGACGGACAGGTCGCCCCTGGCCATGCGGTCGATCACGTCGCGGGCCTGGCCGAGCGGCACGGTGATGGAGCGGATGATCATCACCCCCAGCGCCAGACCGACCAGCACGGCGCCGACCAGCAGCCCGATGGTCCGCCGGACGCTGAGGTCGTAGAGCGCGTCGTTCTCCTGGTAGACCGACTTGGCGACCGTCAGCTGAAGCTCGATCAGCGCCGACATCGCGTCGGACACCGGCTCGATCGCCGGATAGAGATCGTTGATCACGAAGCGGTCGAGCTGGTCGGAGCGGCCCGAGGCGAGAATGCTGCGCAGCCGGTCGGCGGCGCGGTCGGCGCTCGCCATCAGCGGTTCGGCCTTCGCCACCAGCGCCTTTTCCTCGTCGACCAGATATGTCGCCAGATAGGCGCGCCACTTGTCGCGGATGCCGGTGCGGGCGGCGTCGATGGCGGCCAGCGCGGTTTCGGCCGGCACGTTGCCGTTGCGCGCCTTGTGCGCCATGTCGACGATGTTGACGGCGTAGAGGTCGGCGATGACCTTCAGGTCGCGCAGCGGGACGACGCGGTCATTGTACACCGTGTCGAGCGCGTCGTTGCCCATCTTCATGCCATGCAGGCCGATCAGGCCGATGATGGCGGTGAAGGCATTGAGGACGACCACCAGGACCGCCAGCTTCTTGCCGATTTTCAGGTTCTTGAACATTGCGCCGGGGTACTCCTGCGGGGTCCGCTCAACGGATCGACAGCCAGCCGGCGAAGGACGCCCGCATGGCTTCACGGATGGTGTGTTGGGAATCTCGGGAATTCTGGGAATCCGGCCGCCAGGGACGGTCCCTTGCTTCCAGCCGCCAGGGGCGGTTGAAGGCGTCCGGCCGCAGCAGGCAGTCCAGGGCCGGGCTTTCCGCTGTTGACGGATGCGACGGACGCACCGCCCCGATTAGCGGCGCCAGCGGTCGGGGCAGCGGCGGTACCGGGCACCAGCCGCTGGCGCCGCTGGCGCCGATCCGCCGCGACAGCAGGGCGACGGGGCGGCGGCCATCGCGTTTCAGCACCACGCAGCCGGAAGGGGCGGACGGTCCGCCGAGGGCGGCGTCGATGTCGAAGGCGGCGACCGATCCGGGGAGGCGGGTCGGGTTCAGATCCCGCGGCTCCGGCCTCTCCCTCACCTCCAGCACCAGGGTGGCGGGGGCGACCAGGGTCAGCGGCCCGGCGGCGATCGCGACATGGCTATGGCCCGCCGAGGGCAGCGCCAGAGGGCGAACGGGCGGGCGGACGGACGGGCGGGCGGGATGCCCCGCCGCCTCCGCCGGCCAGTCCATCGGCCAGTCCATCGGCAGAATGCCGCCGGCCGAGGGGCGGATGATCTGGATCGGATGGCCGTAGCCGTCATCTCCGGCCCGCCACCACAGGGAGGCGCCGCCATCGGTGGCGACGGCGGTCAGCTCCGGCCGGGGCAGGCTGCGCAGGCCGAACAGCTCGGCGACTGTCAGGGCGATGTCACCCTCGGGGGTGCGCAGGCGCACGGCCCAGCCTTCCTCCTCCGGTCCCGCTTCGCCACCGGTCCAACCGGCCAGCGAGTGGGCGGGCAACAGATCGTCGTCCAGCGCCACCACCCGCCGGTGCCGGGGGGAGGCGCCATGGGCGGTCAGGAGTGACCCCGGACGACCGACGCTGTCGACCAGCGTCGCCGGAATGGCGAGGCGCCGTCCGCCGCTGCCGACCATCAGGACGTCGAGCGTGTCGGCCGCGCCATCGGTGAGGGCGGGGAGCGGCTGAGCCGGGGCCGCCGCCGGGGCCAGCCCGCCGGTCAGCGTGTCGGGGTCGATGTCCAGGGGGCCGGCGCCGGTCCCGCCCTGGTCGGGTTCACCCTCATCGGTCCCGCTCTCGTCCGGTCTGATCCGTTTCACCCGCAGCGACAGCGGCCCGGCCGCGCCGTCGAAGCGCAGGCTCCAGCGGCCGGAGCCCGGCTCCCCGCCATTCAGCGCGCACAGGTCGATCTGGGCGGCGGCCACGCCCTGGCTGAAGACCACCCCTTCATAGCCGGGCGGGGCGAAGGCCATCGGTGCGGCGGGAACCGCCAGATCGACGGAGACCAGGCGGTCGGCCGGCAGCAGGCAGCGGCGCCCGGCGACGAGAACCGTCACGCTCGCCTCCGCCATGCCGTCAGACGGCCGAGGCGATGGCATAGCCATTGGTCCCGATATAGCCGGCGAGGGCCGCCAGACCGAGCAGCAGGTTGGCGGCGCGGGCGAAGCGCGGGCAGCGCTTGTGGGTGAGCTGCATCAGCACCACGGCCAGCGCCGCGAGCAGGATGGCGACGAAGGTCGTGCTGACGATCACATCGGCCAGCGTGAAGGTGGAGGCGGGCGGCAGATAGCCGTCGAGCGCGTATTTGTTGCCGACCGCCGCGAACACCGCCGCCGCGCACAGGCCGATCCGCGATCCCGCCATCGACTCGAAATCGAGGAAGAAGGTGAGCAGCGCCAACAGGAAGGCGACGCCGAAGCCGACGAACAGGCTGCACAGCAGGCGCACGCCCTGGCGCTTGACGGTGATGGTCGCGACCACCCGCGAATAGACGCTGTCCTCCGACAGGGTCGGATCGCCATAGGAGGTGTTGTAGGTCACGTCCTGGGCCGTCAGCTCGAAGCCCTCGATGGTCCAGCCGGGAACGGTGGCGGCGGGATCGATGCGGCTGTTCTTGCTGTCGGCGACGAAGCGGATGCGGCCGGTGTCGGATTGGCCGTCCTCGATGGCGATCACCAGCTTTTGACGGTCGAAGGGGAAGTGGGCGATCTCCCAATCCTCCGCCAGCACCGTGTTGTGCTTTTCCTGCTGCCAGCGGATGCCCTTGCTGGTGTCGAGCGCCGCGAACTTCACGCTGTCCGACTTGGCGTTCACCACCTCGACCGTCGCATGCGGGTCGTAGTCGGGATTGTCCTGGAGATACCACATCCAGAAGGAGGCGTAGAAGGACCGCTTCGACATGTCGAAATCGAGAAGCTGGGTCACATACATGCCGACCTTGACCTCGGTCGGCCCGGCCGGCTTTTCCGCCGCCGCCGGCGGTGCGGCGGCTTCCCCGGCCATTGGAGTGGCGGCGGCGGGGGCGGGAGCGGCGGGAGGCGCGTCGGCCGCCGCCCATGACGGCGTGGCGGTCTGGGCGAGGATAAGGATCAGCAGTCCGGCCAGCAGCGTGCCGGCCAGCCGCCGGCCCGTCAGCACCGGCCCCGTCATTCTTGATTGTGTCACTGTGTTTCCTCCCCCGGGGGAATTGTTCGGCCTACGGGAAATTTTCAAACGAGAAAAAGACGCGTATATTTCAGAAGATCATGGAAGGTGTCAGAGACAAGGCGAGCGGGTTCCGGCCGAAAACCCGGTATGGATCTTCCTTTCTCAAATGTTAAGATCAATTGTTCGTAATTTTATTTATAAAGGAGAGGTTGGGTCAATTCGGACAACCCCTATGCCACACGCAATCTGCGGTTATTTCTCCGGCGAGCGGGCTGCAATTATTGCAGGCGTCCGGGGTGCGGGGAGGGGGCGCTCGTCGGCGGGTTCGCTTGCTGTCGAAGCCAAGCATGGCCCTGATCGACCGTCATCCCCGCGCAGGCGGGGATCCGGGAAACTTTCGCGCAAAGCGGCTGAAATGGCTGGTTTCCCGCCTTCGCGGGAATGACGCCGACGGAGGTCCAGGATCCTGGAAAGCTCGCGCGTGCCGGCCGGGATGCGCCACCGTCCGGCTATCGCGTCGCGACGGCGAAGTCCTGGAACAGGGACTGACCCTTGCGCGGTCCCGGGCGGCTGTCCTCGGGGAAGGCGATCTCGGGCGACGAGCGGACGCGCCGGGGCGGTGGCGGCGGGGCGGGAACCGGAACCGGCCCCTTGGCGGGAGCGATTTGGATCGGTTGGGCGCAGCGCTCCCGCCGCTGCTTCAGATAGGCGGCACGGGTGGCGTCGTAATCGGCCAGACGGATGTTCTTCGCTTCGATGTCGAACTGCCGGGTCGCGGTGATGTCGGCGGCCACCTCCACCGTCTCGGCGATGACGATGGTCTGGAGGCTGGCGCCGGTGCCGGCCGCCACCCCGGCGAAGGTCCACAGCACGGCGTTCATCAGGACGATGTCGGCGATGGCGTCACGGCCGGTGCGCGGCCCGATGAAGGGCAGCACGACATAGCCCATCTCCCCCACGCCGGAGCGGCACAGGCTGAGGCCGAGGTCGGTGTGGGTCGGGGTGAAGCCCCATTGGCTGGCGGTGTCGTAATAGCCGAGAACGCCGACCGTGCTGTTGATGCCGAAGCGCTCGACCGAGCGCCAGGCATTGCCGAATTCGCCGATCGCCGTGCTGGTGACCACGGTCAGCGGCTCGTTCACCAGATTGGAGATCACGTTCTGGACGCTGCCGGCCTTGGGATCCGGCGGTGCCGCCGGCGCCCCGCCGCGCATCCAGTCGCCAACCGCGTCGAGCCCGTCATAGAGATGGCGGTTGAAGCTGAAGACGGCGCGGCTGTAGCTGTCGAGCCATCCGCCCTCCGTTGCCGCGGCCGGGGCGGCGGCAGGGGGCGCAGTTGGGGGCGCAGTTGCGGGCGCAGCCGCCGCTGCCGGCGGCGGCGGTGCGGCCACCGCCAGTGCCGGAGGATTGGCGGCGGCGGCCGAAACCGTCCAGAGCGATGCGGCGATCACGGAGCCGAGCAGGCGGACCCTTCGGGAGTTGGAACTCATCCAGCCACACCTTGCCAATTTTCTCTTCCCATCGGCCACCGCGCCGGCGCCGTATCCTGGCGGCAGGACAGCCTCAGGATTCGCTCTCAGGATTTGGGGGCGATCCGGCCGACACTGGTCACCACCATCTCGGCGATGCGGTCGATCGCCTGGTTGGCGGCGATCCGCGCCCGCGCATCCTCCATCCAGCCACGGGCCGGGCCGGTGGAGGCGAGGTCGAGCGCGTTCAACTGCGCCATGGCGCCCGGCAGATTGCCCTCGGCCAGAAGCGCCTGCGCCTGTTCGGCGATCATCGCCGGCCGGACCGCCTCCGGTTCGACCGCGACCGGGCTCCAGCCGGTGACGTTCGACAGCCATTTGACCGGCAGCGGCCGGGGATCGGCACGGCCGGCGGCGTCGGTGACCGCCGCGAAATCCTGGCGGAGCTGGCTTTCCACCGGGATGCCGTTGGCGGCGTAAGCCTCCACCGCGGTCAGCAGCGGCTCCAACTCGTCCAGCTTGCCGCCGAGCGCGCGGACCGCCTTCAGCTCCGCGTCGAAGGGAACCGGCCGGCGCAGGGTCGCGCGCAGTTGGAGCAGCGCCACCACCCGGATCCGGGCGTCGGTGTTGGCGATCACCGCGTTGGCGGAGGCGCCCTGTTCGGTCGATTTGGCCAGCGTCGCCGTCAGCTCGCTGACCTTGCGGTCCAGCTCGGCGACGGAGCGGGCGAGACGGCCGGTCTCGACCTCCTGGCGGGCCTGCCATTCCAACCCGGCCGGCTGAAGCCGGAAAAGCCGGTAGAGCGGCGGCGACCAGTAGGGCGCGGTCAGCGTGGCGGCAAGCGCCACCGAGGACAGGATCAGTGGCAGCGACGAGGCCCGCCGGTCGGAAGACGGGGCCGGCAGCGGCGGCAGGATCGGGATCTGCGACGGGGGAATCGCCTGGGCGGAGTGAACCCAGCCGTCCGGCTCGCCCTCCGGCGTCCCGGAATCCGCTGTCTTCAAGTCCGCTGTCTTCAAGTCCGATGCCTTCGAGTCCTGTGCGGCGGCTCGCTTTTCGACGTCCGCATCCGTGATCATGATCCGCTTCCCCGTTGCACGGTACCCACTCCCCTCAATGTTACCTCAAAAGAGTTCCCGCGCTATCGGGAAATATCCGAATAGCCGGCTCATCAAAGTGTCAGAATCGAAATGATCGCGTGGACCAGAAGGGTCAGAGTCACGCCGACAATGATCGAACGGGCGATCGCGGCATTTATTTCGAGCACCGATTCTTTCTTTCCGCAGCCGATAACAATAGCCGCGCAGCCGGCGAGCAGCGAACTGAGGGCCACCTTCAGCAGAACCCACAACATGCCGGTCGAGGGATGGATGCCGTCGGGCAGCAGCTTGCGGAAGAAATGGCCGCGCCACAGTTCGAAATTCTGCATCGGGAACTGGACGTGCCAGGTCTGCATCGACGCCCAGCTCGCCATGCCGAGCGAGATGACCAGCAGAATCAGCGAGCCCACCACCATGTTGATCAGGATGGCGGAGAAGATGTAGCCGCGCGCGGTGATGCGCAGATTCTGCATGGCGCTGAACTGCGACGACAGCACGCGGTTGCCCATGTCGGCGGCGATGATGGCGTTGTTGCGCGCCACGAACAGGATGCTGCTGATCAACGGCACCGCGACGGTGGCCTGGACCAGCCCCAGCCCGACCAGCGTCTCGTCATGCAGCAGCGATTTCAGGTAGCCGCCGAAGGAATTGTAGTGGAAGCCGAACCACATCGAGACGAAGCCCATGATCAGGGCGCCCGATCCCATATAGATCAGCATCAGCGGCGAGATGCAGAGCTCCCAGAAATATTCGGCGAGGTAGCGCAGGAACCAATGGAAGCGGGAGCGGTGGCCGACCTCCGCCTGCCAGTCCCGGCGCCGGTTCCCCGGCCGGGCGGGGGCATCGACGCTGTCGTCCAGCCGCAGCAGCGCCGCCTCGATCGCCTCGGCATCGCGCGGCACCTCGACCAGCCGATGGTTGCGCGTGTCGAACAGCAGCACGCGGTCGGCCACCGGCAGCAGATCCTTGACGTGATGGGCGACCACCAGCGCCGGCTTGTTCATCGACCGGCACAGGTCGCGGATCAGCACGCCCAGCCGCCGCGCCATCGCGACGTCCAGCCCCGAATTGGGCTCGTCGAACAGCAGGACCGGGCGGTCGGCCAGCAGGGTCCGGGCGATGGCCAGACGCTGGCGCTGGCCGCCGCTGCAGGAGCTGACGGTCTGGGCCGGGTCGATGCCGTCCAGCAACGCCGTGGCGCCGGCGACGAGGGCGGCGTCCGGCGTCGTCGCCGCATGGTCGGCGGCGATCCGCAGATTCTCGACGGCGCTCAGATCGTTGAACAGGGCGTGGTCCTGGAAGACGATGCCGCCGACCGGGCTGCGTTCCGTCGCCAGATCCATCGGCTGTCCGCCGCAATGCAGCCGCCCCGTCACCCGCCATTCGCCGGAACCGCTTTCCAGCAGGCCGCCGAGCAGCTTGACGACGGTCGATTTGCCGGAGCCGCTGGGCCCGACCAGCAGCACCACCTCCGCCGGATCGATGGTGAAGCTGGCGTCGCGCAGCAGCGGCTGGCCGTTCGGCCGGTCGATGGTCAGCCCCTCGATGACGAGGGCATGGGAGGTCTGGGTCATTGCGGCACGGCATGCAGGAGGATGCGGGGCGAATAGCGGTCCAGCGTCAGGATGTCCTCGCGCTGGCGGGCGCTCATCAGCACGATCAGCGGGCCGCCGCGCCCGGTCAGGAAACCCTGGAAGGTGTGGGCGGCCAGCGCGTTGAGATCGGCGCCGGCCTGGACGCCGAACAGCAGGTCGGGGGCGAGACGGGCCAGATCGCCGGCCGGGCCGGAGACCGGCTTCAGATAGGCGCCCAGCCGCGGGTCGTTCACCATGCGGCCGGCGACGTCGCGCAGGCGCTGCTGGTGGGCCAGCGCGTCGACCACATTGCCGGCGAAGGTCTTCAGGAAGGCCTTCGCCTGCCAGCTGTCGGCGAGCTGCCGGGCCGCCCGGTTGACCAGCCCCGCCTCGCGCGTGTCGCGCAGGATGGCCTCGACCGCCTGATCGATGGGGGCGAGATCCCAGGATTGGTTGTGGAAGGGATCGAGCGCCGCCCCGACATTGGCGCCGATCAGGTTCCACACCAGCGGTTCCAGTTGCTTCATCGCGATGGCCTTCAGCTCGCGGCCGACGATGTCGTGCAGCATCGGCTCGGCGCTGCGCAGGAACTCCTCGTAGGTGGCGCGGGTCGAGGGGGCCTGCCACGCCTCCTCGATCGCCAGCCGGCCGATCTCCTGGAGGGCGTCGCGGTACTCCCCGGTGAATTCCGGCGATTCGAGGATGGCGTCGATGGCGGCGCGCAGGCCGCGGCCCACCGTCTCGATCCCCCGCCACAGCCGCGCCCGCTCCTCGTCGGTGGCGAGCAGCCAGAGGACGCGGAACTCGGTGTTGAACATCAGCGCCTCGCTGCCATGGATCAGCCGCGGGTCGGACGGATCGAACAGGGTGATGTCCACCCGCCCGTCCGGCCGCAGCAGGCCGGTGCCGCTGCGCATGGTCGCGTGGTCCTGCTGCATCAGGAAGACCGGAACGGTCACCGGATCGGCGGACGGCGGCCCGTCCGTCGGGGCGGCCAGCTGGTAGCTGACGGTGGCGGCGGCATGGCGGGTCGGCAGCGTCGTCCAGCCCGCCGACAGGAAGAGGGCGCCAAGCGCCAGGCTGGCGACCACGGCGGCGGGCCGGCCGAACAGGACGTTCACGGGGGTCATCTCAGCCGATCCATCGCGAAGCGGTTTTCGCCGGCGTTCCGCCTTGTCGCGGGCGGAGCCGGCGAACCGGGGATTTTCCCGACATTGACCGGGGAAGGGGGGCGGCGTACGGTCTGCCGACGGGAAAAACCGGAAATTTGTGCAGAGTCGCCGCCATGATGACGACAGCGGGTTTCATCGTCCGGATCATCTTCGCGGTCCTGCTGGTCTTCTGCATCTACAACCCGTCCGGCTATTCCTATTACGACTGGCTCGTCAGCGATCAGGGGCACTGGACGGTCAAGCTGTTCGGCGCCTCGGTGCTGGCCTTCCTGTTCTTCATCCATGCGCAGGCCACCTGGCGGTCGATGAAGCTGATCGGCATTCTTCTGGTGCTCGCGGTGGTGTCGTCCTTCGGCTGGGTCCTGTGGGATTTCGGCGTGATCGACCTGTCGGATCCCACCACCCGCTCCCTTGGCCTGCTGAGCAGCATCGCCATGGTGCTGGGCGCCGGCCAATCCTGGTCGCTTGTCCGCTATCGCCTGAGCGGTCAGGTCGATTCGCAGAACCTGATCGCCTGACGGGCCGGACGACATCATGAAGAGTTTCGGCTATCTGATCCGCACCCTGACCTGCTTCCTGCTGCTGTTCGCCACCTGGAACCCCACCGGCTATTCCTATGTCGCCTGGCTCGGCATGGAGGACGGCAGCCGGCTGTCGGTGAAGATCGCGGTCGGCGTGCTGCTGCTCGCCCTCTACGCCGCCTATCTGCGCATCGCCTGGGTGGCGTTGCGCCTGTCGGGGGTGCTGACCGCCTTGACGATCCTCTACAGCGGCTATCTCTCGCTGCGCCATCTGGGCCTGCTCCCCGGCGACGCGCCCTTGTGGAGCAGCTACCTGTCGCTGGTTCTGGCGGGGCTGGTGATGGCTGCCGGTGTATGCTGGTCGCATTTCAAACGCCGAATTTCCGGCCAGTCGCACGTGTTGACCCCCCCGCCCTGATCCGCTTGCCGCCATTTCCGTTGCCGCTCACCGGGGCGCCCAGCGGCAGCATGGATTTCGGCGCGCGGAAGTGACGCTGCTTCTGGAACAGGCCCAGCGTATTGTAGCGGTATTCCTGCATGACCAGCACCGCCACCGCCAGGGCCCAGAAATTCAGGCGGTTGAGCAGCCACAGGCCGAGAAGCATGGCGTAGAGCGTCGCCACCGACGCCAGCGCCGCCAGCGTCAGATCCATCGCCAGCGTCAGCATCGCCATGCGCCAATGGGCGCGGTAGAAGCCCCAGGCCCCCCGCGCGCCCAGCAGGGCCAGGGCAAAGCCGACGATCAGGGTCAGGTTGAGCCGGTCGTCCCGCTCGGCCAGCCAAGCGGCCAGCCGGTCGGGCGCCTTGTCGAGGATATCGAGGACCAGCGCCTCGAAGGCCGGCGGGTCGAGGTCCCAGGGGCCGCCGACACCGAACAGCAGATCGGCGTTCAACCCGCCCCCCGGCAGCGGCGTGGTCAGGATGAAGCAGAGGCCGATCAGGAAGCCGCACAGCTCGGCGACGCCGGCCCGGCCGGGGCCATAGGCGTGCCAATGCCGGGCGGTGTCGAACAGCCCCCGGTAGATGATCAGCGGGGCCGCGATCAGAAGAGTCCCGATGAGGATGACGGTTCCCGACGCGAACAGGTCGAGGATGTCCATGGGCGCCGCTCCCCGCCGGAAGGCTCAAAGCCGCGTGGCGATCAGGTTTCGATCTTGCGGTACCAGCGCTTGGTCGGAATCAGACCGGCCCGCCGCGGTTGCCAGCCATTGTCGACCATGATGCGCTTGATGTGGCGACGCGCCTCTTCCTCGCTGATGGAGTCGTTGGAGAAGTCGCGCAGGATCGACGCGGTCTGGTTGAACTGCTTCTTGCTGACCTTGCCCTTCTTGCCGGCATATTTGTCCAGCACCTGTTCGATCCGGCGGTCGGTTTCGCTTTCGAAGACCAGATCGTAATCGTCGGCGACGCAGCGCATGACGCCGCGCGCCTCCTCCAGGGTCAGGCCGCAACGGACGACCCCATCCTCCAGGATTCTCCGTTCGGTATCGCGCTCGATATATTTGCTTGAAATACCATTGAGCTTGACCAGATCGGCGAACTTCCGGCGGCAATCCTCGACTGTATCGGTCATTTCAATCCCAACCCATTGCGTTGCCAAGTGCATATCGACGCTTACGAACGAAAAAGGCGTCCGCCTGTCCTCACGCTGTCATCCCGCCATCCCCCGTTCCGGACCCGTCGCACCGCCGCTCTTCAGCAGACCGTTCATCGGTCGGCAATTTTTGCGCGCTTCCTCCGGAAAGAGCCGTCAACATAGTCTAACCGATGGATTCTTTCCACAATAGTCGCGCTCTATCCATCGGGGGCATCCCTAGCGAGACCATCATCGTTCTGGTTGTGGTTGGTTTTTCCGACATTATCTCCACAAACAATGAATCGCCGAAGCGCTGGAATCTTCGGATTCGCCGCCCGCTCTTTTGTTTCGCGACTCGGGTAGGCGGGCGGTGAGGCCGTCATCATTTGCGTAAGCGATCACCGGGCGTGCGGGGATTTGCCGCTCCCGATCGCGCGTGGGACTTGATCGGCGCAGGGGCGTCGGGCCTACTGGATGGAGAATGCCCGCCGTCCGTCCGCCGATTTGGAGTCCTGGGGTTGTCCTACCGATGCGCCTGATCGCCGTTCTTTTGCTGTTGGCGGCATTGCTGGCCGGAGGATTGACGCTGCCGTCGCTGACATCCCGGTCGGCGATCCGGGAGAATGCCGGCACCGTCCGCGTCGCCTATGCCGGGAACCTGTCGGAAGGCGGCCAGGACATCCTGCGGGCGCTGGGGCTTCTGGCCGACAGCGTCAATGCCGCCGGCGGGATCGACGGGCTGCAATTGCAGTTCGTGCCGTTCGACGATCACGGCGTTTCCCCCGGCGCCCGCAAGGCGGCGGCGGAGATCGTGGAGGATGACAGCATCCTGGCGGTGATCGGCCATGACAGCTCCGCCACCTCGCTGGCGGCGGCACCGATCTATGCGGCGGCCGGCATCCCCGCCCTGTCGCCGCTGGCGACCGAAACCGGACTGACGCGCAACAACGCCTGGTATTTCCGCACCGCCCATTCGGACGAGCGCGAGGCCGCCTTCATGGCGGATTACATCCGGCTGGGACTTCTGTCCGATTCGGTGGCGCTGCTGCGCACCCCGCAGCCGGTCGTCGAGCGGTTGGCGGCCCCCCTGCGCGACGCCATGCCGCAGCGCGGACTGGGGCTGAAGCTGGAGGCGGCGATCAACCCGGTCGGCACCGGCTTCGCCCGCGACATGGCGGAGTTCGTCATCGCCCTCAACGGCCTGCCCCCCGAGACGGTCATCGCCCTGCTGGCGACGGAGGAGCCGGCGGTGATGCTGGTCCAGGCGCTGCGCGACGCCGGCATCACCAACCGCATCATCGGCCCGAGCTGGCTGGGGACGCCGGCCTTCGGCAAGCGCCTGTCGCGGCTGCCGCGCGAATCGTCGCATCCCGGCCTCTATACCGGGAAGCTCTACGTCATCAGCTCCTTCCTGCCGGACATCGCCAACCAGCAGGCGAACCGCCTGCTCGCCGCCTACGAGGCGCGCTTCGGGCCGCTCGGCAACTGGTCGGCGCTCTACGCCTACGACGCCGGGCAGCTGCTGGTCGCCGCCGTGCAGCGGGCCGGGCTGGCGGCCAGTTGGAGCACGCGGGCGTCGGCGCGGCGCATGGTGCGCGACCAGCTCGCCTCCATCCGGTCGGTCCTGCATGCGGTGCCCGGCGTCACCGGGCCGCTGCATTTCGGCGAGGACGGCACGCCGGAACGGGCGCTCGGCGTCGGCCAGTTCAACAGCGCCGGGCCGGACGACGGCCCGACCACCGCCCTGACCCAGCTGCGCTACACGGTTGACGCCGACGGCAAGGAGGGGTCGATGCGGCCGCTGTCGGTGGTCCATGTCGGCATGTCGGTCAGCCGCATCTCCGACATCGATCCGGTCAACCGCTCGGCCCGGATCGAGTTCGACCTGTGGTTCCGCTATCGCAACGTCCCGGACAGTCCGCCCCCGGCCGCCGTCACCGACATCCAGTTCCTCGACACCACCGAGCCGGTGGTGCTGGGGCCGCCGCTGGAGCAGTCGCGCAGCGGCGACGAGGAATACCGGCTCTACCACGTCACCGGCCGCTTCCTGATGGATGTCTGGCAGGACGCCCGCCCGCCGCTGGGCGGGCATCGCGTCGGCCTGCGCTTCCGCAGCCGCAACCTGAGCCAGGACCGGATGATCTTCGCCGCCGACGAGGGGGATGGCGCCGCGCATCGCGACCTCGCCCGTGTTCTCGGCGGGCGCAAGGTCGCCGGGTCGAACTGGGCGGTGACGGATGCGGTGCTGACCGCAGACATCCCCGCGGTGGTTCCCGGCGCGCAGAGCCGGCCGGAGGAGCGGCGGGCCGGGCGCGACGCGCCGTCCGTCCGCTTCGAGCTGTCGATCGAGCCGCAGGACCGCGGCTTGCGCCGTCAGATCGGCGGGATGCCGGCCCTGGTCGGGCTGTGGGTCGCCTGCCTGTTGCTGCTGGCCCTGCGAGGGGCGGAGGCGTGGCAGTCGGGCCGCCGGTCCCCCCGCCTGTTCCTGCTGGTGGAGGCGGCGGCGACCGGGGTCGGCATGATCGCCGGCGAAATGGCGCTGATCGACGGCTTCGCGCGGTTCGACGCAGAACGGGCGATGGCCACCGTCGTCACCGTCTTCGACGTGGCGTGGTGGCTGGTTCCCGCCCTGTTCATCAATCTCGCCCTGCACCGCTTCGTCTGGGATCCGCTGGAGGAGACCAGCGAGCGGGCGATCCCCCAGGTGGTCAAGAGCACGGTCACGCTGCTGATCCTGATCATGGCGGTGTTCGGCGTCATCGCCCAGGTCTTCCAGAAGGATCTGACCAGCCTGCTGGCCACCTCGGGCGTGCTGGCGATGATCATCGGCCTGTCGTTGCAGAGCAACCTGTCCAACATCTTCTCCGGCATGGTGCTGAACCTGGAGCGGCCGTTCCGCCGGGGCGACTGGATCAAGGTGGGCGACGCCCCGATCGGCCAGGTGATCGACATCTCCTGGCGCTCGACCAAGATCCAGACCTTCAACAACACGGTGGTCAGCATCCCCAACGCGGTGGCGGCTGGCACGCGGATCGAGAATTGCTCGCACCCCAACAACCGCTTCATCGCCCAGATGCTGCTGCATGTGACGCTGGGCCACGATCCGGACCGGATCGTCAACCTGCTGAGCGACGCGCTGCGGCTGGTGAAGAGCGTGGACGGGCGCAAGACGCTCGGGCTGGTGTGGGTGAAGTTCAACGGCATCGACGAGTTCGGGATGCGGTTCCTGGTGTCCTTCGACCTGACCGACCGCTCGCTCCTGCAATCGCAGGAGCATGCCGTGCTGATGAGCATCCATGCGGTCCTCCGCCATGCCGGGGTGACGCTGGCGCAGCGCCACGCCAACATCCGGCTGGTGGAGGGGGGGACCGACCCGGTGGACGCCCAGCCCGACGCCGCCGCGCTGATCGCCGGGACCGCGCTGTTCCAGCCGCTGGACGCGGCAGCGCGCGAGCGGCTGGCCGCCGGCGCCCGGCCGCAGCGGGTCGCCGCCGCCACGCCGCTGTACCGCCAGGGCGACGCCGGCCGCTCGCTGTTCCTGATCGCCGAGGGCATCGTGGCGCTCGGCATCACCGGCGGCGACGGAACCGAGATCGAGCTGTCGCGGCTGGGGCCGGGCGCGCTGTTCGGCGAGGGCGCCCTGCTGGACGGGGCGGCGCGCACCAGTTCGGCGCGGACCCTGGGGCCGGCGCTGCTCTACGAGATCGACGAGACGCTGCTGGCCCAGGCGCTGGAGGGGCGGCCGTCGCTGCGCGAGCTGCTCGGCCGCATGGTCTCGGCCCGTTCCCCGGACATGCCGGACGGCGTGGGCCCGGACGAGGAGGACCGGCAGCGCGGCCAGGGCAGCGGCATGCTCGCCCGCCTGCGCGACGCCTTCGGCTTCAACGACGTCAATGCGTGAGGGGACGGGCGCTCTCTCCGGTCAGCGGCGCCGGGCCCGGATGCGCGCCACCAGACCGCCGGGAACCGGCGGGGCGAAGCGGACGCGGCCGGGGTCCGCGCCCTGCGGCCAGCCGATCCAGCCCCGCGCCATCAGCGCCATCTGACGTGGCAGATCCATCAGCTCCACCATCTCCCCGCCGTCGGGGACCGCCCCGTCGCCGGGGGTGATGCGGAACAGGGTGTGGCGGATGTGGCCGTCGAATTTGGGGGCGGCCCAGACCATGGCGAAGCCGCAGGCCAGCATGCTGCGCAGGCTGGGCGGGTTGTCGGCCCGCACGGTGACGAAGGCGTAGTCGTGGGGCGCCTGGGGAAACAGCCGCCAGTTGACCGCCTGGACCAGCCGCCGTTGCAGCCGGTGCCCGCGGAAGGCGGGATCGACGATCACCGCCGTCCAATGCGCCACCGCATCCAGCTCCTCGCCCTCGAGGCCGAAGCCGATGCCCATCGAGTCCGGCCCGCGTCCGGGAAACAGCAGGGAGAAAAAGCCGGCCAGCCGGTCGCCGGCCAGCGCCCCCACCGTCAGGCCGCGCGGGCCGAGCATCTCGGCGATCTGCCCGTCGCTGACCGGATACATGCGGTCGCCGATCGCCGCGTCCTGAAGTGCCGCGATGGCCGGCGCCCAGCCGGCATCGAGAACCGCGAAGCGCAGGACCGGCATTTCCGGACCTGACAACTCCACTGTGGGCTCCAGCGGCCCCGGCTCCAGCGGCTGGACCGAGAGCTCCCTCACCGCTCCGCTCATGCCGGTTCGGCCATGGTCGGACGACGGCGCAGGGCCAGGATGGACAGGGCCAGATGCAGCAGCAGCGCCGCCGCCAGCCCCAGCCCGATCAGGGTGGCGCCAACCCCGCCGGCGACCGCGGCGGCGCTGAACAGCATCGGGCCGAGCACCTGGCCGATCTTGCGCGCGTTCAGGTGATAGGATTGCGGCACCGCCAGCCCATGGGCGTCCACCACCGGCAGCCGTTCCAGATAGCGCTGCTGCGCCGTCAGGCCGAAACTGTCGCTGAGACCGAGCAGCAGGATCGCCAGGAAGGCCCCCATCAGGCTGCCGGTCAGGGCGAAGGTGGTCAGCCCCGCCGCCATGATCAGGCCGGAGACCAGCACCGGCAGGCCGGGCGCGACACGGCTCGACCGCATCAGGCGCGACAGCAGCGGGCCGAGATAGACGATGCACAGGCCATAGAGCAGGAAGGCCTGCCCGACGGTGGAGGCCGGCTGGCCCAGCCCGCTGGCGAACAGCGGGAAATAATAGATCAGGAACATGCTGCAGGCGGAGGTCGGGACCGACACCAGCAGCAGGAAGGCGACGAAGGAGGCGTCGCTCCACACCCGCCGCCGGCCGGGAGGCGTGATGCCGGGGGCCGTGGCGGCCTTGGCGGTGGCAGTGGCGTTGGCGGCGGTGACGGCTTCTCCCGCCGGCTCGGGCGTCCACAGCAGCAGCTGGGCGATGCCCAGCAGCAGCACGACGGCGGCGATCAGGAAGACGGCATGGGGGCCGATCTCGTCGGCCAGCAGGCTGCCGACCACCGCGCCGCAATTGACGCCGACATACATGCCGGAAAACAGGTCGGAATAGGCGCCGGTGGCCGGGTCGACGCCGCGGATGCGGTCGATCAGGCGGTAAAGCCCCATCAGCGCCGTCATCGTTCCGGCCCCGACCAGCCCGCGCGCCACGATGAACAGCAGCGGATCGGTGGCGGCGCCGGACGTCAGGGCGCCCAGGGCGGCGAGCGCCAGACCGGCGGCGGTCATCGTCCGCCAGGGCAGGCGGGCGCTGATCCGTCCCGCCAGCAGGATCGCCAGGGCGCCGCACAGCATCTCCGCCGACACCGGCAGGGCGGCGGCCTGGGGCGGGGCCAGCCCGAACAGGCCGCGGTCGAAGGTCTGCATGATCACGGGCACGAAGGACGCCGACAGGAACATGCCGAAATAGAGCAGGAAGGTCAGGAAGCGCAGACCGGCCAGGGACCGGCCGGTCGCCGCCGCTGCCGCTGCCGCCGCTGCCGTTTCGTCCGTCCCGGCCTTCACCTCCGCCGGTCCGCGCATCCGCCGGCTGACGAAGACATGGAGTTCGTAGATGAACATCAGCGAGATGATCAGGATCGTCACGTTGTTGGCGACGACCTCCAGCGTGTTGCGCCGGATATAGTCGCTGTCGATGACGATGCGGAGCGACGGCGTGACGAGGTTGGCGTCGGTCGCCAGCGCCCGTGCCGTCACCAGATCGCCCTTGGCCGGCGCGGCGCCGGAGCCCAGCGTTCCCGGCAGGTCGGTTCCCTCCGGCACGGCCAGGGACATGCCCTTGAAGTGGGGAACGATGGTGATGATCTCGTGGAAATAATCGTCGATGCCGGAGAAGGACCGGTAGGTCGCTCCCCGCCCGATGACCGAGGCGATGTCCGTCGCCACGATGTTCTCGACGATGCCGGTGGTGTTCTCCACCGTGCGCAGATAGGCGTCGCTGAAGGCGCCGTAGCCGGTCACGCCGACGGCGATCTGCACGAGGGCGGCGACGGCCAGCGCGGCCCGCCCGGATCCCTGCTGTTTGGCTCCCTGCTGTTTGGAATCCCGCCGCTTGTCGCCCTTGCGGCTGGACAGCAGGTCCGGCAGCAGGGCCAGACCGCCGAGCAGGAGGATCGCGACCGCGCCCAGCGCGCCGACGAAGATCAAGGTCTGGCGTTCGAAGGCGCGGACATAGTCGTCGATCACCGCGTCGCCGGCGGCGATCACCAGCGTGCCGATCCAGCGCCCGTCGGCGGGATCGCGGATCGGCAGGAACAGCTTGTGCGACCGGCTGTCCGTGTCGTGATAGTTGAAGGAGCTGGTGCGCTGGAACTCGCCGGCTGTCCGGCGCTGCTCATAGCCGGTCAGCCGGTCGCCGATGCGGTCCTTGAAGCCGTAGGTGCCGATGGCATAGGCGACCTGCCCGTCGGGCAGCGCCACCGCGACCCCGTCCGCCTGCGGCAGATAGGTCTTCAGCTGGCTGAGCGCCCGCTCCATGCCAAAGAAATTCTCGATGGTCTTGCCGTATTTGACCGCGTATTCGATGCTGGACACCACCTTGCGCCCGGCCACCCCGAAGGTGGAGAACAGCGCGTCGCTGCAATCCCGCCGGAAGGTGCCGAGATTGACCCCGGCGCTGAAGACCAGCGCCGCCACGATCAGCAGAACGGATGGAAGGAAGGTCGCCAGGAAACGGCCGGTCTTGCGTTGCACGGGACGAATCCTCTCGGCTGATGTCAGGCTGGTCATGGTGTCGCGCCGAGGCTGGTGTAGATGTTGTCGGCGGCCAGCAGCGCCGACATCGCCGGGCGGTAGCCCATGCGGTCGGCGACCGCGAGGTTCCAGGCGATGGTCGGCGTGTCGAAATAGATCTGGCGCAGGTCCCGCAGCCGCTCGCCATTCGCCAGCCGCGCGATCACCGAGGCGCCGAACTGGCCGATGCCGTCGAAATCGCTACGGGCGACGCTCATCAGCGCGCCCTGCGCCACCTCCTCCGGCCCGAGTTGCGAGAAGGTGGGGATGCCGCGCTCCTGGAAGACGCGGACCAGCGCCGGAAAGCGCTCCAGGGTCCAGCGGCCGAAGGTGATGTACATGGCATCCACCCGCTGGGCCAGATCGCCCCAGGCGGCGGCGAGATCGGCGTAGTAGCGCTCCTGGTCGTCGGGGCCGGCGGGGGCCCGGACATGGCGGGCGACCAGCTCGTACCCCAACTGCCCGGCCACCGCCTCGATGTCGGCGATGGAGGCGATGGCGCGTCCGGCCGTGCTGTTCTCATAGGCGATGCCGAGCCGGCGGAAGCCGAAGGTCTCGTGGAAGATGCGGATCTGGCGGTGATAGCGCTGGGGATCGACATGGGCCCAGACATGGTCGCGGCCCGACAGGTCGGCGGCGGTGACGATGCCGGCGGCCACCGCGTTGGTGGTGGAGAAGACCAGCGTCGGGACGGCGTGGCGGTCCACCGCCAGCTTGCGCCCGGCGATGGTGCCCATGACGATCATCAGGTCGAGGTCGCCGCCGCTTTCCAGCCGTCGCAGGATCGGTTCGGCCGGCGCCTGGTCCAGCCCGCCATACCAGCCGTCGGCGACGAAGCGGATGCGCGGGCCGAGGTCGCGCGACGACAGCCAGCGCCACAGCCCCTCGCTGTCGGACTGGCCGGCGTCGTAGGGCATCCTCGCCGCTCCGCTCAGCCAGGACAGGGCGTCCAGGCCCTTCACGATGCTGGCGAGCGTGCCGGCGTAATTGCCGTAGGGCATCGTCTCGGCATAGCCGATCCGCCAGTGGCGCGCGTCGGTCAGCTTGGGCAGCAGGGCGTTGTCGGTCGCGCGGGCGGCCCGCGCGGCCGCGGGTAGACCGCCGGCCAGCACCGCCGCGGCGGTGCCGGCGATCAACTGGCGCCGGTTCACGATCGGGCCGGGTCCGCTCATCCTACCTCCTCCACCTCTCCGACGGACCGGCGCGCGACGCGCGGCCCCAGCATCAGGATGGCCGACGGACGGATGCCGTTGGCCTTGCCGATGTCCTCCACCGTGATCGACTCCATGCCCTGGGCGCCGACGAAGACCACCTCGTCGCCGAGCTCGGCCTCGGGGATGTCCGTCACGTCGGCCAGGACCTTTCCCATGAAGGCCTCGCCGATCAGCGGCGCCCGCCGGCCGCGGATCAGCACGGCCGTGTCGCGGAAGTTTAGCAGAAAGGGAAGATCGGCGTAGCCCATCGGAATCATCGCCGCCCGTCCGCCCGTCCGCCGCCGGGCCGCCGGGCCATAGCCGATGTCGTCGCCCGGTTCCAGCCGGCCGAGATGGGCGATGCGCGACACCAGCTCCATCACCGGGCGGAAGGGGAAGGGGGCGCCGCCGGCCTCGACCATGCGGATGCCGTAGAGCACGGCGCCCAGCCGGACCATGTCGAAGCGGGCGCCGGGGGCGTTGAACAGGCCGGGACTGGTCGCGGCATGGATCAGCGGCGGTCTCGGCACATCGGCCGGCAGCCGGCCGAGCAGGCCGCGGAATCCGGCGATCTCCCGTCCGATCTGGACCGGATCGTCGCGATAGGGGCCGATCATGTGGGTGAACAGCCCCTCCACCCGCAGATTGGCGAAGCGGTGCAGGGCGCGCAGCAGGGGGGCCACCCCGTCCCCCCCGGTGCCCAGCCCGTCGCCACCCATTCCATCCGCATCGGCTCGGACCCGGACATGGAGTCCGGCCACGCCGCCGGCCCGGCGCGCGGCGTCGTCCAGCGCCTGGGCCGCCTCGCCGTCGCTGACGGCGGCGGTCAGGCCGGCGGCGACCAGGGCGGGCGCGTCGCCGGGGCAGAGCGGGTTCATCACCAGGATCGGCGCGGCGATGCCGGCGTCGCGCAGAGCCGTCCCCTCGTCCGGGCTGTCGACGGCGAAGCCGTCGATTCCCGCGCGTTCGAGCGCCCGCGACACCGCCACGGCGCCATGGCCGTAGGCATTGGCCTTGACGACGCCGAGGATGCGGGTGGTGGGGGCCAGCATGGTCCTGGCCGCCGCGAGATTCGCGGCGAGGCGGTCGGGATGAAGGATGGCGCGGCAGCCGGCGAAGTCGTCGGTCATCGGCACAGGGATCATGGTCGCCTCCGTCGGGCCATCAGGCGGCGGCCGAGGCGATGGCGTAGCCATTGACCCCGATATAGCCGAGGAATGTGGTCAGGCAAAGCAGCCCGTCGATCCAGCGGGCGAGCCGGGGCTGGCGCTTGTGCGTCACCTGCATCAGCACCACCGTCAGCGCCGCCAGCAGGATGGCGGCGAAGGTCGTGCTGACGATCACGTCGGACAGGGTGAAGCCGGGGGCCGGCGGCAAGGCGTTGTCGAGCGCGTATTTGTTGCCGACGGCGGCGAAGACCGCCGCCGCGACCAGACCGATTCGGGAACCCGCCATCGCCTCGAAATCCAGGAAGAAGGTCAGCAGCGCCAGCAGGAAGGCGACGCCGAATCCGACGAACAGGCTGCACAGCAGGCGCAGGCCCTGCCGCTTCACCGTGATCGTCGCGACAACCCAGGAATAGACGCTGTCCTTTCCCGACAGGGTGGGATCGCCGAAGCTGGTCGGATGGACCGCATCCCGCGCCGCCAGCTCGAAGTTCTCGATGGTCCATCCGGGGACGGAGACGGCGGGGTCGATGCGGCTGTTCTTCGTATCGGCGAGGAAACGGATGGCGGTGGCGTCGTATTTTCCATCCTCGATCATGATCTTCAGCCGCTGCCGGTCGAAGGGGAAGCGGGTGATCTCCCAATCCTCCGCCAGCACCGCGGCGTGCTTTTCCTGATGCCAGCGGACGCCCTTGCCGGTGTCGAGCGATGGAAACTTCACGCCGTCCGACTTGGCGTTGCTGATCTCCACCGAGTCGTGCGGGTCGTAACCGGGATTGTCATGCAGGAACCACAGCCAGAAGGAGGCGGAGAAGGAGCGCTTCGACATATCGAAATCTTGCAGCTGGGTCAGATACATCCCCACCGTCACCTCGGTCGGGCCCGTCTGCGCCGGGGCGCCCGCCTCCGCCCGTGACGGGGCCGCGCCCAGCGCGCAGGCCAGGACCAGCGGAACGCCAAGGGCGAGAAAGCCGAAAAACGCGCCGGCAAGGGGGCCCCCCTGCCGACGCGTTCCGGTGTTCCGCATGATGTCGGCCACGGAGGCCCTCGCTCGATTCCCGCTCAACCGTGCCCCGTCAATGCGCTGCGGCCGGGATGACGGCGGCATCGGCCGCTCCATGGCCCGCGGCCGGATCGGGTCCGTGGCCCGTCCCGTGACCAGTGCCGTGATCGGCGCCATGCCCACCGCCATGCCCGCCGCCGAAGACCGAGGCGATCGGGCTGGAATGCCCGCCGCCATGATCTCCGCCATGGTCGGCACTGACACCGAGCAGACCGTAGATCACCAGCAGCAGGACGCTGGAGCTGTGGCCGCCGCCATGGTCGTCGTCATGGCTTTCACCATGGCCCTTGCCCCTGTCGCGGTGGGACGACGCGTGCCTGGCCTCGGCATGGACCGGCACCGCATGGCGGACGTTGCGCCCGCCATGTCCGCCGCCACTTTTTCCGCCACCGGAAGCCATGGCCGGTGGCGCGGCGATCAGCATCGCCATCACCGCCGCCAGCCCCATCACCGCCGCCGCGGTCATCCCGGCCGCCCGGGCGGCGGGGGTCGTTGCGTGCGCGTTCCGTCCCATGTTCCCGCCCTCCCTCATCAAACCATCAGTTCATGCTGGCGGTGGCCGGGACGTTCTGGACGGTTCCGATCAGGTTTTCGGTGTAGACGATCTCCCTCGGCGCCAGCTTCAGCGCCTTGGCGGTCATCCGCTCGGCCTCCTCGCGGCGGCCCTGGGCGCTCAGCACCTCGGCCCAGCTGGAGAAGACATCGGAGAAGTTGGGGTCGGTCCGGGTCGATTCGTCGAATTTGGCATAGGCCTCGTCGATCCGGCCGGTCAGCGCCAGGGTGAAGCCCCATTCGCTCAGCGCCGCCGCCTTCACCGCCGGGCTCTGGGCGACGGCGGGATTCTCCACCACCGCCGTGAAGTTGGTGACCGCCGCGTCATATTCGCCGAGGCGGGCGTTGACGACACCGAGATTGAGGCGCGGCGACAGGAAGTTGGGGTCGATATGCACCGCCTCCTCGAACTGATGGATGGCGCCATGGCGGTCGTTCTGCTGGTACAGCACCATGCCCCACAGATTGTGCAGCCAGGGGGCGTAGCGCGAATCGTGCCCTTCCAGCTCGCGGCGCAGGATCTCCAGCGTCGGCGTGAAGTCGCGCGACAGCCGGTCGCGCTTGAACTGGTAGGCGGCCAGGATGTAGGGGTTCACCACCCGCATCGCCTCATAGGCGGCCTCGTGGATCAGCCCCTTCATGTTGTCGACGGTGCCGTTGCGCGAGATGCGCGTCTTGTTGTGGTGGCTGTCGTAGCTGCGCAGGATGAATTCGACCTGCTGGTCGTGGCGCACGATCTCGCCGGAGAAGGTGTAGGGGATCATGTGCGCCGATTCCTGCACCACGCGGATCAGCGGGGTGACGCCCAGATATTCGCCCAGCACCGAGGTGGCGCTCTGGTCGGCATGCAGCTCGACCTGGCGGGCTTCGGCCTTGGTGAAGGCCTGCCGCTCGATCTCCTGCATCTCGTCGGCCAGCTTGGTGATCACCACCGCCGGGGTCAGGCCGGTCTCCTGGGAGATCGAGTCGGGCACGTCGACGTAATCGAAATGGATGGTCTGGGTGTCGGTGAACACCGCGAAGCCGAAGGCCATCGCCAGCGTCACCAGCGGAATTGTGAGAATGCCGAAATCCATGCTGTGTCCCTCCCTGTCGCTCTCAGTGCGCTGTGCTGTCGGTCTGCGGTCGAGTCGCCACGGGTGTCGCGTGGACGACGGTCACGAGGCGGCCTTTCCGGTGAAGGACAGGAAGCGGCTGGGATGGACATCGCGAACGTTGTAGACCCAACCCTTGATCTGCTGGCTGACCAGCGATTTGGTGGCGTAGTGGTAGATCGGGATGACCGGCACGTCGTCGATCATCGCCTTCTCGGCCTGACCGAGCAGGGCGGCGCGCTGGGCCGCCTCCTCGCTGGCCGCCGCCTTGGCCAGCAGCTCGTCATATTTGCGGCTGCGGTATCCGGGGTCGTTGCGCGGCGGCAGCGCGGTGGACAGCATCAGGTTGAGGAAGACGGTCGGGTCGGCGTAATCGCCGATCCAGGCGGCGCGGACGATCTGGAAATCACGCCGGGCGCGGCGCTTCAGATATTCGGTGCGCTCGACGCTGACCGGCTTGACCTGGATGCCCTTGCCGAAGGCGTCCTGCCACATCGAGATGACGGCGTCGGCGATGACCCGGTTGTTTTCCGACTGGTTGTAGAGGATCTCCAGCGACAGCGGCTGCATCGGGCTGAAGCCGGCGGCCGAGAACAGGCGGCGCGCCTCGCGCAGGCGGTCCTCCATCGGCTCGGCGATGAAATCGGCGGTCTGGCGGCGATAGTTGGGCACGATCGGCGGCACCAGCCCATAGGCCGGGGTTTCGCCGGCGCGGGTGACCTTGTCGACGATGTTCTCGCGGTTGACCGCCAGCGACAGAGCACGGCGCAGGTCGCGGCTGCTCTTGAACGGCTCGACCGTCAGGTTGAAGGCGTAATAATAGGTGGCGAGGAAGGGCCGGTTCCAGAACACCTTCGGCTCGGTCAGCGAAATCCACTTCACCCGGTCCTGCGGCACCTCGTAGGTGACGTGCAGGGCGCCGGCCTTGAAGCGGTTGACCTCCTCGGAGGAATCGTCAATCGGGAAGAAGTTGACGCGGTCGATGGCCACCCCGTCGCGGCCGTGGAAGCTGGCGTTCTTGTCCAGGCCGATCTGCTGCTTCGCCCGCCATTCCTGCAGCACATAGGCGCCGTTGCTGACCATCTTGCCGGGATCGGTCCAGCGTTCGCGCTGGCTTTCCACCGTGGCGCGGTGGACCGGCAGGGCGCTGTTGTCGGCGGCGATGAGGTCGAGGAAATAAGGGGTGGGCGCTTCGAGCGCGATGGTGACGGTGCGCGGGTTGGGGGCGGCGACGCCCAGCGTGTCGGCCGGCTTGGCGCCGTCGATCACGGCGGCGGCGTTCTTGATGACGCGCATGTTGGAGGAGGGTTGGATGCCGTCCTTGGGCGTCAGGGCGCGGCGCAGGCTGTAGACGAAATCCTCGGCCGTCACCGGATCGCCGTTTGACCAGCGGGCATCGGCGCGGAGCTGGAAGCTGTAGAGCTTGCCGTCCTCCGACACCTGCCAGCTTTCGGCGACGCCCGGCAGGATGCGGCCGTCCGGACCATACACCACCAGCCCTTCGAACAGGTCGCGCAGGATGTTCGATTCGATGCGTCCATCCGTGCGGTGCGGATCCAGCGTCGACGGCTCGCCGCCATTGCCGCGGTTCAGCACCGTCGCGGCCTGCGCCGCCGTCCCGGTGAAAAGCGCAAGCCCGGCGGCAAGCATCACCGCCGATACCCTCTTCGTTAGCTCTGTCACCGGGGTTCCTCGCAGTTTATTGGCCGTGGAAATCAGGGCGGTGGATGTGTGGGAACCACGGGCCGCAAGGGGCGGGCCGCGGTTCCCGGTTCGGGGTTCGCAAAAGCCGTTTAGGACTTGCCGGCGGCGGTCCAGCCGCGGATCCTGTCCTCAAGCAGGGCGCCGGCGCGTTCCGCCGCCAGCCGGGCGCGGGCGTCGGCCAGCCATGAGGCCGCCGCGGGAGCCGCCGCGCCGTCGAGCGACGCCATCGCGTCGATGGCCGCGGCGAGTTCGCCGGCCTCGAGCCGGGCCGCCGTGGTCGCCAGCAAAGCCGGGGTCCGGCTTTCCGCCGGCGGCGGGACGGGTTGGGCCGCCGCCGCCGCTTCCGGCGCCGGATCGGAGGAGGCGGAGGCGAGGACGATCGACGACAGACCGGTCATCCAGCCCCAGACGGTTTCGCTCAGGCCACCCTGGCCGTCCTGGGCCTCGGCGTGGAGGATAGACGGCACCAGCAGGCCGAAGGAGGCGAACAGCTGGGTCCTGCTCGGCACGCCCTTGGCGGCATAGCCGGCGACCGGATCGAGGGCCTTGGACAGCTCGGCGTCCACTCCGGCGGACAGGCGCAACAGCGCCAGATCGTCGGCAAAGGGATCGGAGGTGCCGAGCTGGTCCTTCAGCAGGCGTGCCGCGATCACCGAAACCGCCCGGCCGGAGACCGCCTGCTGGTCGATTCGCTTGCCGGTGGCCGCGAGCGCCTGATCCAGCGCCGCGATCTTCTCCGGCATCGCCGTCAGGCCGGCGACGGTGCGGTCCAGCGCGTCGAGCTTCAGCTGGGTGCTGCTCGGCGAGAGCAACGAAGAGCGCAGCTCGTCGGCATAGAGGACGGTGCCGCACACCGCCGCCGCCGCCAGCAGGATGGCCAGGGCGACCGGCGTGTTGCCGCGGCCTCCCTGCCGGACGGCGGGCGCGGGCTCGCTGCCGGGCGCGGCCGCTTCGGAAGCCTGCCGGTCCGTGCCGGTCCGGCTGCCGGTTTCGTCGGTGGATTGCACGTCTTGCATACGGTCACGCTCCGCTCGGGTTTGGCATGGATGCTGGGTCTCGCAAGTCGACGTCGATGGCCGGCGGCCCCGGTTCGCGGCGGAGGGGCGGCACGAAGCGCGCCCCGATCTCCGTTGCGATCCACCGGTGCCGGGCGGTCTCACCCTCTCGCGATGTCGATATGTGAAACAGCGGTTCCTATTTCGGGTGCCGAGTAGTCCGCATATCTCATATCGGACAGGCTACCTCAATCAGGGTAAACGGAAAAGCCTGCAGGAAAGTTACACAGACATCCGGGGAGTGAAATTTTCCCATTGGGAATCAGGGACTTATCGTTATCTACCGAGAAAACCTCTCGAACGAGCAGATTGCTGTTTGCCGGTAATTAAATTACTGGTTGTCAATGTAATCTTTATAGATAACTAAATCTTAGGTGTACATATTTTTGGGAGTTGTGTATCCAAACAGTCCTGGCGAGAAAAACGCCGCAACAAGATTTCTGTTACGCTTTTTCTATATTTCGCTGATGCCTGTCCCAGGGTCGATATTCATAATTCGTTAGGCTTGCTCAGGTCCAATCATCGCAGGCAAAGCGTCACGCACCGGGCGGAGGGTCGGGTCCGGGATCGGGTCCAAGTCCGGGACGGTCGTGCTCGCGCCGCTTTGCCGCGTGGATCGGGCCTTATCAAGTCGGAAGCTACATGCCGAACGTGTTTGGAACGGTGGATCGCACCATGGCGGGTCCGGACCTGCCTCCTGCCGCCGGGTCTGCGGAGCTGGCTCTGTCCCTATGGAGGGATCGCCGCCGGCCGCTGACGCGCACGCGGGCCGTTGTGTTGTCCTCGGCGGTTGCCGCGTCCATCCTCTCGGTTTGGCTGCCGGCGGCATCCGCTGCCGCCTGGAACCGTCACGCGACGGATGCGGAGGATGAGGCTCCCCTCCGGCAACGGCGTCCGGCGCCAACTCCCGCGACGACTCCCGCTATGGACGGGTCCTGGCTGTCGGACACGGGTCAATGGATCGGATCCACGGCCTGCGCCGCCGCGACCACGGTGATGGACAGCGCGACAGCGCCGGTGGCGGCGGTCGGCGGCTATGTGTCGAGCGGATCGCAGGCGCTCAGCCAGTTCAGCTGGGAAGTCGCCTATATGTTCGGCGTCAACCGGACCCCGGTCAGCCAGGTCCATGTCCCGGACACCACCATGACGGTGGCGTCGGCACAGGAGCTCTCGGGACGCGAAGCCGTCCAGGCGCCGTCCACTCCGGCGCCAGCCGTGTCCGTGGCGGCTTCCGCCGCCGCCTCCCCGGCCGTTTCCGCTGCCGATTCCGCCTCCGCTGCCCCGGTCGCCGCGGCGCCTCCGTCGCCGTCGGAACCGGCGGCGTCCGTCCAGCCGCCACCGCGACCCTCCGCCCCTGCCGCACCGATGGTCGCGGAAGCGAAGCCGCCCGCGCCGCCGCTCGCCGCCGACGCGAAGCTGCTGGCGTCGCTGGCCGTCGACAAGCCTCAACGCCGCCCCGACGGCTCCTATTTCGTGCCGAAACCCCTGCAACGGATGTTCGACATCCGCACGCAGAAGGCCGAGAGCGTGCGGATTCCCCTGACGGTCAAGCTGCCGGGGCGGATCGTTCCCGATCCCAACGCCCATGGCGATGTCGAAGCCAGCCTGCTCGGCCGGATCGAGCCGCCGAAGACCGGCATGCCGGTGCTGGGCGAGACGGTGCGCAAGGGGCAGATCCTGGGCTATGTCTCGCCGGCTATCGGTGTCGTCGACCGCAGCCAGGTCCGGCGCGAGGTCGCCCGGCTGACCAACGAGATCCGCATCACCGCCGAGAGCCTCGAGATCCTGAAGCAGTTCTGGTTCGTGCCCTTCCGCGACGGCAAGGTGATGCAGGCGGAGGTCCGGCTGGAGGGGCTGCGCCGTGAACGCGAGGCCCTGCTGCCGATGCTCCAGACCCAGGAGGTGCTGCGGGCGGCCATCGACGGTGTGATCAGCGCCTCCACCGCCATCAACGGCCGGATCGTCCATCCCGGCGAGAAGATTTTCGAGATCGTCAACCCGCAGCGCCTGTGGATCGAGGCGGTCGCCGCCGACCCGGAGGTCGCCCGCGGCACCCAGATGGTGCAGAACGCCAGTGCCGTGACGCCGGAGGGCGATCCGCTCGACCTGACCTTCATCGGCAGCGGTCTTGCCCTGTTGCAGCAGTCGGTGCCGCTGATGTTCCGAATCGAGAATCCGATCGAGGGGCTGCGGGTCGGCCGCCCGGTGACCGTGACCGTCCGCAACGAATCGAAGATGCGCGAGGGCATCCCCATCGCCCGCGAGGCGGTGGTCAATGATTCCGGCGGCTCCGAACAGGTCTGGGAACTGGTGGAGCCGGAAGTCTTCATGCCGCACACGGTCAAGACGGAGACCATCGACGGGCGCAGCGTGCTGATCTCCGCCGGGCTCGAGTCCGGCGCGCGGATCGTCACCCACGGCGCCCGGCTGCTGTCGCAATTCCAGTGATGGATACCCGCTTTCCGGGGTCGCCCGATCAAGGCCCCTCCCGGCCAAAGCCCCACGGGTCGAAGACCCAAAGGTCACAGACCCACGGGTCGAAGACAATGAACGAAGACAGGATGGAGGACGCGATGGAGTTTCGCAGCAGGACAGCAGGTTGGTTCCGTTGCGCCGCCGGTCAAGCGGTGTCCACCCTTCTGGCCGTCTGCGTGGCCGCCGGCCTGGCCGGTGCCTTTTCCGGCGCGGCGCGGGCCGAGGATGCCGGATCGCCGGCGTCTCCGCGCATCGCGATGGTCCTGGATCTGGCCCGGACCACGGTGCGCGGGGCTGGCGTCGAGCCGGTCAGCGTCGTCGTCGTCGTCGGCCAGAAGCGCTTGTTCGCCTTCGTCGACCATTATGACAGCAGCGACCCGTTGTCCGGTGCCGAACTGCGGATCGACACGCCGAGGCAGACGCTCGATATGACCGAGGTGTCGCCCGGCATCTACCGCTCCGAGCCCTACATGCCGCCGGCCAGCGTCACGCCGCTGACGGTCAGCCTGGCGCTGGCCGGGGCGACCGCGTCCGGGGCGGCCGACCTGCTGGTGCCGCGTCTGGCCGATGCGGTGCCGGCGACCGCCTCGGCGCACCGTCCAATCATCTGGGCCGGCGTCGCCGTTGCGCTGGCGGTGGCCCTGCTGTGGCTGTGGCAGAATCCGGTCGCCATCCGCCGTCGCTGGCCCGGCCGGGCCGCCTGATCCTTCTCCTTCTTCTTCCGCTCCAGCCTTCCGGCGGCCTTCGGGCCGCCAACGGTGACGCCCCCAACGGAGACGCCCGTCGTCATGTTCACCTTTCTCGTCGGACTCAGCCTGCGCCAGCGTCCTCTCGTCCTGATCGCGGCGCTGCTGATCACCGGCTGGGGCGTTCTGATCGCGCGGGACATGCCGATCGACCTGCTGCCCGATCTGCATCCGCCGATGGTCACCATCGTCACCGAGGCCGGCGGCTATGCGCCCGAGGAGGTCGAGCAGCTCATCACCTATCCGATGGAGCTGGTGCTGAACGGCATGCCAGGGGTGTCGCGCATCCGCAGCGCGTCGAGCCCCGGCTTCTCGCTGATCTATGTCGAGTTCACCTGGGGCACCGATCCCAACCGCAACCGCCAACAGGTGACGGAGCGCATCGGCATGGTGCGCGAGCGGCTGCCGGCCGGCGTCGTTCCCCATCTGGCGCCGATGTCGTCGGTGATGGGTCTGGCGATGCAACTGGTGGTCCAGGCTCCGGACCTGGACCCGATGGCCCTGCGAGAGGTGGCGGACTGGACCGTCCGGCCCCGGCTGATGGCGGTGGAGGGCGTGTCGCAGGTCTATGTCGTCGGCGGCGACGTGCGGCAGTTCCGCTTCACGCCCAATCCGGTCGCCATGAACATGCTGGGCATCACGCTGACCCAGGTGGAACAGGCGCTGACCGCCTTCGGCGGCAACAGCAGCGGCGGCTTCAACGACCTCTACAACACCGAATTCATCATCCGCAACGTCGCCCGCAGCCGTAGCCTGGATGATCTGCGCAGCCTCGTCGTCACCTACCGCGACAGCCGCCCGGTGCTGCTGAGCCAGATCGGCGAGGTCAGCTTCGCCGCCAAGGTCAAGCGCGGCGAGGGCGCCTTCAACGGCGAACCGGCGGTGCTGTTGGCGATCCTGAAGCATCCGACCGCCAACAGCGTGGCGCTCGCCGGCCGGGTCGAGGACATGCTGGAGGAGCTGGCGCCGTCGCTGCCCAAGGGGGTGGAGGCGCGCAAGATCTCCTACAGCCAGGCCGACCTGATCAGCGCGTCGGTCGACAATGTCGAGGATGTGCTGCGCGACGCCATCGTCATCGTCGCCATCGTGCTGGCCGCCTTCCTGTGGAGCGCCCGCACCACCGCCATCTCGCTGCTGGCGATCCCGGTGTCGCTGATCGTCACCATCATCACGCTGAAGCTGATGGGATCCACCATCAACACCATGACGTTGGGCGGCATCGCCATCGGCATCGGCCAGCTGGTGGACGATTCGGTGGTGTATGTCGAGAACACGCTGCGCCGGCTGGGCGACAACCGGCGGCGTCACCGGCCGCTGGAGGTGATCGAGGTGATCATGCGCGCCTCTCAGGAGGTGCGGTCGGGCATCATCTACGCCACCGCGATCATCCTGCTGGTGTTCCTGCCGCTGTTCGCCCTGCCGGGGGAACAGGGGCGGCTGTTCGGTCCGCTCGGCGTCGCCTACATCGTGTCGATCTTCGCCAGCCTGCTGGTGTCGCTGACGGTGACGCCGGCGCTCTGCGCCTATCTGCTGCCCAACATGAAGCATCTGGAGGAGTCGCACGACGGCCGGCTGATCCGCTGGCTGAAGCGGCTGAACGGCCGGGCGCTGGGCTGGGCGCTCGATCATCCGCGAGCACTGCTGGGCGCCACCGCCGGGCTGGTGGTGCTGTCGGCGCTGGCGCTGCCGCTGCTGCCGCGCTCCTTCCTGCCGCCCTTCAACGAGGGCACGCTCTATGTCCAGCTGCTGAACCGGCCGGGCATCTCGCTCGCCGAATCGAGCCGGGTCGGGGCGATGGCCGAGCAGATCATCATGCAGGTGCCGGAGGTGGTCAGCGTCGCCCGCCGCACCGGCCGCAACGAGGATGACGAGGACGCCGATCCGGTCAACAGCAGCGAGTTCCCGGTGCGCGTCCGGCTGGACGGCCGTAGCCGCGCCGAAGTGATCGAGGATCTGCGCGACCGGCTGTCGGTGCTGCCGGTCGACCTGACGGTGACGCAGTTCCTGACCTCGCGCATGGAGGTGGCCCAGAACGGCGTGCGCGGCGCCATCGTGATGAAGATCTTCGGCGAGGATCTGGGCACGCTGCGCGTGCTCGCCGGCCGCTTCCGCGAGAAGTTCGACGAGATTCCGGGCTTGCGCGACCTGCTGGTCGAACAGCAGGTGCAGGTTCCGCAGATCCGCATCACGCTCGATTACGAGCGGGCCAAGCTGTTCGGCGTCACCCCGGCGCAGCTGGCGCAGGCGCTGGAAAGCCTGTCGAACGGCCGCACGGTGTCGCAGGTGGTCGACGGCGGCAAACGGTTCGACGTGGTGTTGCGCCTGTCGGATGCCGACCGCACGCCGGAAACGCTCGCCCAGATGCGGATGGAGACCCCGGCCGGCTATGTGCCGCTGTCCTCCGTCGCCACAATCGTCAACGCCGCCGGGCCGAACCAGATCATGCGCGAATCGGGCATGCGCCGCATCGTGCTGACCGCCAACACCGACGGGTCCGACATGTCGGCGATCGCCGCGAGCATGCGGGCGGTGATCGCCGCCACCCCGCTGCCGCCCGGCTACAATACCCTGTTGGAAGGCAGCTTCCGCCAGGAGGAGGAGAGCCGTCCGGTGATGGCCGGGCTGTGCGCGGTCTCGATCGCGCTGGTGTTCCTGGTGCTTTACCAGCGCTACCGCTCGGTGGTGCTGAGCCTGGTGGTGATGGCGAACATCCCGCTGGCGCTGATCGGCTGCGTCGCCGCCCTGGTCCTCTTCGGCCAGGATCTGAGCCTGGCCGCCATGATCGGCTTCATCGCCGTGACCGGGGTCGCGGTGCGCAACGGCGTGCTGAAGATCAGCCATTTCATCAACCTCGCCCTGCATGAGGGGGTGCCGACCGGGCGCGGGCTGATCATGCGCGGCTGCGAGGAGCGGCTGACCCCGGTGCTGATGACCGCGCTGTCGGCCGGTCTGGCGCTGATCCCGCTGCTGTTCTCCTCCGACATGCCGGGGACCGAGATCCTGCATCCGGTGGCGGTCGCGATCTTCGGCGGGCTGATCAGTTCCACCCTCCTCGACACCCTGACGACTCCGGTGCTGTTCCAGTGCTTCGGCCAGGAGGCGCTGGAACGGCTGCGCGTGGTCGCCGAGGGCGATCTCGCCAGCGAAACATTCTGATCGACGAGGAGACAGACGATGGAGCCGACCTCGCTGACCGTTCTGGTCGTCACCGCGTCGCTGCTCGGCGGCGTTGTGATGGATGTGGGTATGAACACGTTGCAGGACTGGTATGATACCTTCTACCAGGATGCCTTCTGGAGCAGCCGGAAGGTCAGTCCGGAACTGGAGGCCCAGCTCGCCCGCGAGGAGGCGGAGATCGACCGCCTGATCCGCGAAAGCGATTTCGTGAACGAGGAAAGCGCGAAGCCATGATTTCGACCCGTCCCGCTCTTCGCCCGCTTCTCCTGGCCGCTCTGGCTCTTTTCGTCCTGGCGGTCCCGCTTTCAGCCGGGGCGCAGAGCGCGCGTGACACGCCGTCGGCGCAGGTCACGCCGTTGGAAGGGGATTTCGTGGCGACCGCGCGGCTCAATGTGCGCGAGCAACCGTCCGCCCGCGCGGCCCGCGTCGAAGTCATCGACGGCGGCAGCCGGCTGCGGGTGACCGGCAAGGTGGCCGACGCCCCCTGGTACAGCGTGGTGACGCAGGCCGGCAGGAACGGCTTCGTCTCCGCCGATCTGCTGCGCGCGGCGGCGCCCGTTCCGGCCGCGGCTGCGGCCCCGACCCCGATCCCGGTCCCGGTCCCGGCTCCGGAACAGGCCGCCGCTCCCGCCGCCACCCTGGCCGCCACCCCAGTCGCCACCCCGGCGCCCGTCGCGGCTCCCGCCCCCCTTCCGGCCGACCCGGCGCTGTTGGAGCGGCTGGACAGGATGCAGGCCCGGCTGGACGAGATCGAGCGCAAGCTGTCGGCGCTGCCCGACCTTCAGGCGCTGGCGGAGCGTGGAACGGCCGACAGCTCGCGGCTGGAGACGGTGAACGCGACGTTGGACATGGCCAAGGGCATGATGGAGACGCTGTCCGCCTTGCAGGATCAGGTCGCGACCCGTTTCAACGAGCAGCGCCAGGAGTTCGGGACGGTCAGCGAGCGGCTGAAGTCGGTCGAGAGCGACATGCAGCCGGCCATCGACTGGGCCAGGCAGCTGAAGGACAAGGCCCCGCCGCTGGCGGAGGAGGCGAAGGGCTGGTTCTCGAGCACCACCGGCGCGCTGTATGGCTGGATCGGCGCCTGGATGCCTTGGGGCGGTGGTTCCAGCGCCGCCAACGCGGGCGCCGCCAAGCCGTGATCCGATTCGGCGGGCCGTCCTTTCACGGCGTGGCAATTTCCTAGTCAGGCGCGCGGCATCGGCTTGCAAACTCCAGCACCGCATGGGCAAATGGCGGCCTCATCGCTCCATGCAGTGACAGGAGGCCATAGGATGCCGCAGCAGGCTGGACGCTTCGTCGTCGGGATCACCGACCACATGATCCCGCCTCCCGATCTGGAGGCCGCCGTGCTGGATGGCGTCGCCGAGGTCGATTTCCTCGATTGCCGGCGGGAGGAGGATCTCGACCCGGAGCGGCTCGCCCGCCTGGACGCCCTGCTGGTGTGGAGCACCCGCATCGGACCCGCCACCGTCGAGCGGCTGAAGCGCTGCCGGATCGTCGTGCGGTTCGGCGTGGGGTACGACCGCGTCGATGTGGCGGCGCTGGAGGCGGCGGGGATCCCCTTCGCCAACAACCCCGATTATGGGACGGAGGAGGTGGCCGACCATGCCGTCGCCATGATCCTGTCCCTGCAACGCCGCCTGTGGGAGCATGACGCCCGCGCCCGTGGCTATGGCACGACATGGCAGGCCAACACGCTGACGCCGCTGCACCGGTCCAGCGCCGCGACGGTGGGGGTGGTCGGGGTCGGGCGGATCGGCACCGCGGTGGTGAACCGGCTGAAGGGCTTCGGCTATCGCATCCTCGGCTATGATCCGGTGCAGCCGGCCGGGCATGAGAAGGCGGTCGGTTACCGCCGTGTCCGCCGGCTGGAGGAATTGCTGGCCGAATCGGACATCGTCACCTTCCATTGCCCGCTGACCGGCGAGACGCGCGGCCTGCTGAACGAGGCGACGCTGGCGGCGATGAAGCCGGGCGCCATCCTGGTCAACACCGCGCGCGGCGAGCTGTTCGCCGGGCTGGACCCGTTGGAGGCGGCCCTGCGCAGCGGCAGGCTGGCGGCGGTCGGCACCGACGTGCTGCCGGTCGAGCCGCCGGCCCCCCACCCGCTGCTCGACGCCTGGCGGGCGGGGGAGGGATGGCTTGCCGGCCGGCTGGTGGTGACCCCGCACAACGCCTTCCATTCCGACCAGGCCGCCGTGGAGATGCGCCGCAACGCGGCGGAGACGGCCCGGCTGTTCCTGGAGGATGGGGTGCTGCGGAACAGAATAACCGCCGGCTGATCCGGGCTGCCGTTGGCCCTATCGGTCGGTGAGGATACCAGCGGTAACATCAATGACCGCTGGTCTCATCTCAGGGCGACCAAGGTTTGCTCAGCGCCGGCGCGGCTTCTGCCTAGCCGCCTTTATTCACCAGGGTGGCGAGCGGTCTGGTCGCCGCGTTGAGATGATCAACGTTGGGCTGTATGGGCGCGCGTCGTCGGCCGCCGCGCTGACGGCGGCGTGACGGTGTCGGAGTTGGTGGTGGAGGGGATTGGGTGACGGCTGGGGCACGCTGCCCCGGTGCTCAGCAGATGAGCCGGGGCATGCGGCCGAGGGCGAGGTGGATGATCGCCTGATCAGGCGCGCTGGTCGGCAGGTGCACCTTGATCTGCGTCTTCATCTCCACGATACGCGCGGCGGTCTTCACCAAGCGCAGCCGCAAGGTGTCGAATTGCACCGTGCGCCAGCGGGAGCGTTTCGGCATCAGCGAGCGCAGGCTCCACAGCAGCCAGTACGCCCCGGCGTGCAGGAACAGGCGGAACTGGTTGGCCGTCGCCTTGGTGCAGGAGGTCCGGTCTGCGGCAAGGTGGGATTTCCAGGCTTTTATATGATTTTCCGCCTGTCCCCTCGCGCAATACAGGCCGGCATACAGCCAGCGACCCGTGCCGTGGCGTAGGTTGGTGACGATGAAGCGGCTGTCGGTGCCCTGGTCTCCTGCCTCGACGCGCGCGACGATGCGGCGGACCCGGCTCCAGGTGCTGGCCCCGTCATAGAATTCCTTGAAGCGGCGCACCTTGTCGGCTCCGGGCATGGCCTGGAAGCGCGCCGCGGTGCTGGCCTCCAGCGTGGTGACGTGACGGCGCAGTGTGCTGCTGGTCGGCAGACCGAGCACGTAGTCGAGCCCCTCCGCCTCGCACCAGTCCAGCACCTCCGGGCAGGCGTAATGGCCGTCGGCGCGCAGCAGGATCTCGGTCTTGGGCCAGTTTGCCCGAATGGCGCGGAGCAGGCGACGCAGGAAGGTCCGGATCTCCGTCCCCTTGGGCCGCTTGGCTGGGCGCAGCACAGCGGTGACAAAGCGGCCGTTGCCGTCGAAGACAACGATGGGCTGGAAGCCGTACTCGTCATAATGGGCGTTGAACAGGCGCAACTGCTGACCGCCATGCACCGTGTCGAAGGTGTCGTCTACATCCAGCACGATGCGCTTGGGCACCTGGCGAAAGGACGCGCAGTAGAGATCGACCATGGCTCGGCCCATGCGCAGCAGTGCGCGGGTATCCGGCAGGTTCTCCAGGCGCGAGATGGTGGCTTGCGAGCAAAGGTCACGCTCGGACGGCAGGCGTTCCAGGGCCATCTTGAACAGCGGGTCGGAGCGTAGGCTGCCGGCGTCGTTGCCGTCCTCGTAGCCCGCCGCGATGGCCAGCAGGCGAAAGCCGATGATGTCGGCCAGCGAATGCACGGTGCGCGTTGGATCGCGCGGGTCCTCAATACAGGCGGCCAGCCGATCGGCAATCCGCAGCCGCTTCGCCACCTCCCGCAGCACCAGCAGCCCGCCATCGGAGGACAGGCGGCCGCCATCAAAGCGCCCGATCACCGGCTTTCCAGCAACGGGTGACAGGCCGGGCAGCGGCAGGGTATGATCAACCATGGCGGGTGGGCGCTCCGGAAACGGCAGGAGTTGGCGTCAGCACCCAAATCCTACGGCCGCTCAACGGATGCCGCTACACCCGCCAACCCTCATGAATTTTCCCGGCTAGCCGCGGGCGGGTTGCCCCGCTGTCCTGCGGGCGATTGTTTAGCCGGCTTAGTTGGCTGCGCCGTGCTGGTTCCTTTGCTCCTGCTCCTGTCATCGCCACCATCGCCTTCATTGTCGTCAGGCAGGCCGCGAGACATTCCCCTACTCAGGATCGTCGCCGCAGTTGGTCCACCGACGGCAACCGCGGCAATGATTCCACCGAGCCAGGCATTGCCCCAAATTCCCTGAACCGTGGCGAGGATAAGACCAAGGGTGGCAATGATCATGGAGTTCCGTTGCGCGCGATCCATGCGGCGCTCGGAGCCTTCGGTGGTCAGTTTTTCTCTTTCTATTCTCGCGTAATGTTGACTGTTCGCCCACTCGACGATTTTTCTGTCGAGCCCAGGGACGGCCAATCCATGTCGCGGATCGTCGCCGGAGGAGGGATCGGGTCTCTGGTCACAACGCGCCTGAGATAGACCCCCACCTTCTCTTTGGCATTTTCCGGAACACCCGGACTGTTGAGGGCATCCAGAATATCAATCGGGATGGAATCTTCGATTTCACGCAAAGGAAGGTAGGTTCCCGGTCCTGTCCGCCCCGCTGTCGGTCCCGGATAAGGTCGGTTCTTCCGCCGCCTTTTCCGACTCCGGTTCCCGCCCTTCGCTTCCGGTGCCGTGCTTACCGTCCGAAGCGTCGGTTGCCACCTTGTTCGGCTCGTTCCTGTTCCGCTCGGTCAATTGCCCACCACAAATCGTTTCCAACCGCCTCCCAGTCGCTTCTCATTGCCTGGGTGTCGGAGCGTTCAAATGTTTCGTATCGCCTTTCCGGGAGAGGGTCGAAAGCCAGACCGGCACCGATGATGACCTGACGGGTCTCCGGGCTGAGAGATTCTAGCTTCCCGAATATTGTCCGCATCATCTTACCCATGCCGACCCCCTTCCGCATATCGCGGACATACCCGTCCACCTGTGTCGGCGGAGAGTGTTTATCTCATAGGGGAGGCTGGAGCGGCAACTCTCTCCCGTAAACAAACGACCGTCTCCGCCGCCGCTCCTTCGTCCCCATCGCTCCAAAGCTCATGTGCAACGTGGTTGATGTCAATGGGCTCAGGCGGCGTCCTCCGCATGCTTTCCCATGCGCCAGGATCCTGGCGCCGTTCACCCGGCGGCCATCAGCGCCTCCTCCGGCGTGGCGGAGGCCGTCATGCCGGTCCAGCGCAGCGCCCCCGCATAGCGCCGCGCCATCCGGCCCTGGTCGTCCAGGCGGAACAGGTGGAGCCAGCCATTGTCGAACAGGGCGCGCAGCGCGGCATGCCGGGCCAGCACGGCGTTGATCGCCTCTTCCGGCGCCTCCACCACCACCGACAGCCGCAGCGGTTCATGCGCATGGCGCTCGCCGTCATGGACCGACTGCCAGGGCAGACCGACGCGCAGAAGCCCGCCATTGCCCTCGACGACGCCGATGCCGCCGGTGACGTTGTGCAGCAGCTTGTTGCCGGCGCCGAACAGCGTCGGCGCCACCGTCGAGCCGTAATATTGCAGGCTGATCCAGCTCGCCACCACCACGGGGGCGGTCAGGATCAGTTCCAGCACGCGGAAGCCGTCGTCGTCGCGCCAGTCATAGCTGTGCAGGAAGCTGGTGCCGCCCAGGTCGCGGCCGGCGGTGCGGTCGCGCGGCGCGGCGATGAAGGCGCGGCAGCCGGCCAGCCCCCATTCCGGCCGGATCTCCGCCCAGTCGCGGCCGCGCCGGAACAGGTCGTCGCCGGTCTTCGCCCGTGGCAGGCGCAGCGCCCGCTCGCCGCGGGTGAAGGCGCCGGCGCTGGCGAGCCAGCCCCGCACCAGCCTCAGGTCGGCGGCATGGGGCGCCGATGGATGGTCGCCGTCATAGAGGGTCACCGCGTCGGTGGTGGTGTCGTGCAGGGCGCCGATGAACAGCGTGTCCGGCGGGATGGCGATGCCGTGGCCGGCCAGGGCGCCGCGCAGTTCGGGGTCGTTGAGCAAACCGGCGAGCAGGCGGGCGTTCACCTCGCCCGAATGGCCGCCGCAGGCGCCGCATTGCAGGGCGCTGGCGTGGGGGTTGTTGACCACGCTGGCGCCATGCCCCGCCAGCAGGACGATCCGGGCGAAGCCGCCGGTCAGCGACATCGCCCGCAGGATGGTCGCCGCCATGACGGCCCGCTCCTCCAGCGGCAGCGCCGCTTCGAGCCGGGGGGCCGGATCGCGGGACGGCTTGTTCGGGGCGCCGGCCGGGGAGAAGGCGTCGCGCATCAGCTTGCCGGCATAGACCGGCCCCATCGCCTCGACGAAGGCGAAGGAGGAGACGGCGGCGAGCTTGAACCGGCCCCAGGCCCGCTTGGCCCGCGCCGTCAGCCGGGCGTGGGTATCGGCCGACGGGTGGGCGTGGTCATGGTCGCGATCCGGGCCGCAGTCGGAGCCGAATTCCGTGGCCCGCGAGCTGACGGCCGGGGTCAGCAGCACCGGGCAATGGGCCTCCTCGACGTCGGAGGCGAAGCGCCGGTGCGACACGGCGAGGCCGAAGAAGCCGGCGAAGCCGATGGTCTCGATCCGCGCATCGGCCGATTCCAGCGCCCGCCGGAACAGCTCCGACCGCACGTCGATACAGAAGGCGGCCTGGAGGATGGGCCGGTCAGGCGACCGTCTGGCGGGAGACGCCTTGGCGACCGTGTCGGCCAGGGTCCGCTGGGCGGCGCGGTCGGCGGCGTCCTGGAGGATGGAGTCGACGACCTGGTCGGCCGACGCCGCCACCGGTTCGGCATGGGTGGCGCGGACGGCCCGCCAGCGGTCGGCGATCAGGCTTTCATAGCGGTCGTAGAGCGCCTGTTCCCACAGCAGCCGGATCGCCAGGAAGTCGGTCAGCGTGCTGTCCGAGCCGCCGGCCAGCTCCGCCTGCCACAGCTGATAGCGGGCATACTGCGCCCAGCCGCCGAGGCTGGTCAGCAACTGGTGGAAATAGGTCTCGCAGGCGGCGGCGGGCAGGCCGAGCCGGGCGACGGCGGCGGCCTGCGCCTGGCCGGCGGTCTCCGGCCCGTCGGCGACCCGGGCGGCGAAGCCGGTCAGGCCGGCGATCTCCGGCGTCAGGTCGTGGGTGGCGACGGCCCGCCACGCGCCATAGGCCGACTTGCCCCGCGGGGCCGCCCACAGCGCCTGCCCGGCGTCGAAATAGCCGGCGGCCCAGCTGCCGAACCGCTCGGCGATCAGCCCCGGCCAATCGGTGCCGGCGGCCTCCGCCGCCAGATCGGCGACGGTCGGCAGCGCCTTGGGCGGCGGGGTGGCGGTGGCGGCGGCGATCTTCAGCGCGGCGAGCGAGGCGGGGGCCTGCGCATGCGGGCAGGCCGCCAGCGCGCCGGCGAGGTCATCGTCACTGATCGCCCCGGCGGCGATCCGCTCCTGATACCAGCCGCGCGGCATGGTCACGGCGATGCCGGCGACCCGGCCGAGGCGGGCTGCGGTCTGGGCGAGGCTTTCCCCGCTCTGCCCCAGGAAGGGGTTGACGGCGACGCTGGAGGCGAGCGGCCAGACCGGCGGGATCGCCCGCGCCGCGGCGGCGGCGATGGGCCGCAGGGTTGATTGGGTGGCCGATTGGGCGATCATTTGGGTGGTCATGAGGATCGTCCTTCCGGGATCAGGAAATCTTGCGCACCGACCAGCCGCCGAGCAGCCGGTCGAAGACGGCGTTGGCGTACAGGCCGTTGGACAAATGGACCCGCAGCCCGGCGGCGGCCGGGTGATAGGCCCACAGCGGGAACATCGCCTGGGCGACGGCGACGACGGCGAAGCTGACCACCACCAGAACCATCAGCGCCCATTCCAGCGGGCCGGGGGCCGGGGTTTCCGGCAGCGGGCCGGTCAGCGCCCATTCGGCGACGGTTTGCAGCGAGAAATAGGCGGTGGAGGCGGCGACGGCGTAGAGCGCGGTGCGCTTGGTCAGGAAGGCCGGGGCGGCGTCGGCCAGCCCCTGCGCCAGCAGATAGGCGACGCCGAAGATCAGGATGGCGCCGAGCGCCACCGCCTGCGGCGGCTTGGCGTGCCAGCCGAACAGCGCGCCGAACAGCAGGTAGAAGGCACCATAGATCGCCAGCGCGGCGAGGAAGGCGCGGCCGACGGCGCTGCCGCCGGGGATCGCCACCGGGCCGGGCCGCCGGATCGCCGCAACCCCCTCCACCGCACCGCCGGCGGCGAGGAAGGCATGCGCCTTGTAGAGCGAATGGGCCAGGATGTGCAGCAGGGCCAGCGGGAACAGCCCAAGGCCGCATTGCAGCACCATGAAGCCCATCTGCGCCACGGTGGACCAGGCGAGCGAGGTCTTGACCGCCGGCTGGGTCAGCATCACCAGCCCGCCGAACAGGGCGGTGAAGCCGCCGATCATCACCAGCACCGACAGCACGCCCGGCGCCAGCAGCATCACGTCGGCGAAGCGGATCAGCAGGAAGCCGCCGCCGTTGATGACGCCGGCATGCAGCAGCGCCGACACCGGCGTCGGCGTCTCCATCACCTCGGTCACCCAGCCATGGGTCGGGAATTGCGCCGACTTCAGCAGGGCGGCCAGGGCGATCAGGGCGGCGGTCAGGGTGGCGATCCAGGGCGCGACCGTCATCCCCTGGCCGGCGCGGGCCATCCCGGCGATGGTGGCGATGTCGGAACCGCCGTAACCAGCGGTCAGCAGCAGCGCGGCACCGATCAGGGCGGCGTCGCCGATCCGCGCGGTGACCGCCTTCTTGCGGGCGGCCCGCCGCGCGGTGGGACGGTCGGGATAGAACAGCAGCAGCCGATGCAGCAGCAGGCTGGTGGTGATCCAGGCCAGGACGAAATGGACGAGGTTGCCGGCCTGGACCAGCAGCAGGACCGAGGCCAGCGTGGCGCACAGCCAGCCGGTGAAGGCGCCCTGCCGGTCCTCGCCGTCCATGTAGGTCCGGGTGTAGCGCACGACGGTCCAGCCGACGAAGGACACCAGCAGCAGCATCGCCACGCTGACGGCGTCGAGCCGCACCGACAGGCCGATGCCATGGGCGCCGAGCAGCGGGCTGGTGCCGGCGCCGGCGACGGCGAGCAGCCCGGCCGACGCGAGCGCGACGATGAAGGCGGCCAGGGCGGCGGCCTCCGCCAGCCGCGGGACGGAACCGGGGCGTCGTCCCGGCCTGCGGAACCCGGCGGCGGCGGCCAGCAGAAGGGCCACGGGGGCGAGAAGCGGCAGCAGATGAGGGGACAACGCGGTCTCTCCGATCATGCGTGAGGAGCCTGTCCCTTGGCTTTATCAGCGGCGCCGATCTAAAAAAAATTCATTGTTCTCGGGATATCGTTCGGTAAAATCGAACGATGCGCGATCTGAACTACCACCATCTCTATTATTTCCGGGCGGTCGCCCATGACGGCAACCTGACGCGGACCGCCGCGCGGCTGAACCTGACCCAGTCGGCGCTGTCGGTGCAGATCCGCAAGCTGGAGGAGCAGCTCGGCCATGCCCTGTTCGAGCGCGAGGGCCGGCAGCTGCGCCTGACCGAGGCGGGGCGGATCGCGCTCGACCATGCCGATTCGATCTTCGCCCTGGGCGGGGAGCTGGTGGGGACGCTGAGGGAGGCCGGGCGGCCGCGGCGGGCGCTCCGGGTCGGGGCGCAGGCGACGCTGTCGCGCAATTTCCAGATCGGCTTCCTGCGCCCGGTGCTGGGGCGGGAGGATGTCGACGTCGTCCTGCGCTCCGGCGACCCGGCCGAGCTGTTGCAGGCGCTGGAGGCGCTTAACCTCGACGTGGTGCTGATGAACCGGGCGCCGGCCGGCGACGCGGCGTCGCCCTTCGTCGCCCACCGTCTGGCGGAACAGCCGGTGACGCTGGTGGGAACCCCGCGCCGGGTGGCCGGTGGCGGCACCATCGCCGATCTGCTGACCGGCCATCCGGTGATCCTGCCGACCTCCGACAGCAGCGTGCGCACCGCCTTCGACGCGCTGGCCGACCGCATCGGCATCCGGCCGCAGATCGCCGCCGAGGTGGACGACATGGCGATGATGCGTCTGCTCGCCCGCGAGGATGCCGGGCTGGCCGTGCTGCCGCCGATCGTGGTGACCGACGAGCTGGCTTCCGGCGTCCTGCATGCGGCCGACGTGCTGCCCGGCATCACCGAGACCTTCTACGCCGTCACCATCCGCCGCCGCTTTCCCAACGCGCTGCTGCGCGCCCTGCTCGCCGCCGACCCGTCCCGGCTGGCGGGGTAGGGGGCCGGCGTTATCCCCGGCCCGAGGCGGCCCGCGCGAGGCCGGCATAGTGGCGGACGTCGAAGGCGATGAAGTCCACCTCGGCGTCGGTGACGTCGCGCAGGTGTTTGGCCGGGCTGCCGGCCCACAACTGGCGGGCGGGAACGCGCTTGCGCGGGGTCAGCAGCGCGCCGGCGGCCAGCATGGCGTCGCGTTCCACCACCGCCCCATCCAGCACGATGGCGCCGATGCCGACCAGACAGCCATCCTCCAGTGTGCAGCCATGCATCCGCACGCCATGGCCGATCACCACGTCGGCGCCGATGATCGTGGGATACTCGTTCAGCATGACGTGGATGATGGTGCCGTCCTGGATGTTGGTGCGCGGCCCCACCGTGATGCTGTGGTCGTCGCCGCGCAGGACGCAGCCGTACCAGACGCTGGCCTCGGCCCCGATGGTGACGTCGCCGACCACCACCGCGCCGGGGGCGACGTAGGCGTCGGCGGCGATGCGCGGCCACACCCCCCTGACCGGCTGGATGATGGCGCCGGGGTGGCGGGCGAGCAGGGCCTCCCTGCTTTCGAAAAATGTAGCGCCGGTGGTGTCGATGCTCTCGGTGGTCATTGGTTCTTATCCTTGTCGGTGTTCCGCCAGAGTTCCCCGGAAGGCGGCAGGCGAGTTTAGCCGAAATCCGGCGTCTCCGGCATCGGCCTCGGCAGGACGCCCAGGGCGATTCAAAGAAAGCCGTTTTTGACGGTTGCGATGGTGGCACAGCGATCTTCGGCGCATGCCATGCGGACGGCGGGGAGTGGGGCGCCGAAGAGATTGGCGATGCCCAGCATGGATCCGCGTCCTGTGGCGCGCTTGGTACGACGCCAAACCCTACAACCCTGAACAGCATACCGCCGCCAGAGCGCTCAACCTCGTTCAACAGGGTTGACACAGGGTGTCTCACGCGATGCCGCACGTCTCGTGCGCCACTACGAAAAGTACCTGCGCACCTCCGTCGCTTTCATCCGGATCGCCATGATCCGCCTCATGCTCCGACGCCTCGCCAGAAAATAATCTTTCAGGACAGACTCTGAGGAGTGGGAGCCGCCGACAATCCCGGCGCGGTTCCGCCAGGGGCACGATCTTCACACATCAATCAAGGTGGCGGGATCGGCTAGAAGCGCTGCGAGATGGCTGGTAAAACGGGCGGCATCCGCCCCATTGATGACGCGGTGATCGTAGCTGAGCGACAGCGGCAGCATGGTACGCCAGTCGATCCCGCCGGTTTCGTCAGGACGCGGCACAGGACGGTTGCGACCGACTCCGAGGATCGCCACCTCCGGCGCATTGATGATCGGGGTGAAGCCGGTGCCGCCGAGCCCGCCAAGCGAGCTGATGGTGAAGCAGCCGCCGGACATTTCCGCAAGCGGCAATCCTTTCTCGCGCGCCTTGGCCGACAGGGTCGCAACCTCGGCCGCCAGTTCGCGCCAGCCCTTGCGATCGCAATCGCGCACCACACCGACCAGCAGGCCATTCGGCGTGTCGATGGCGATTCCGATGTTGATGTATTTCTTCAAGATCAGCTGTTTCCCGGACGGATCCAGCGAAGCGTTGAAGCGCGGGTAGGCCTTCAGCACTGCCGCAACGCCCTTGATCAGAAAGATCAGCGGCGTGATCTTCACTGCGGAGTCGTCCTCCGCCAGACGGCGGCGCAAGGCCTCCAGCTCCGTAATGTCGGCGTCGTCATGATGGGTGACATGGGGGATCGCCACGCTATTGCGGGTGAGGGCAGCCCCAGCCAGAATCTGAAGGCGCGTCAACGGCACGGTTTCAACCTCGCCATAAACGGAAAAGTCGAACTGTGGCGTGGGGGCAGCGGCGGAGGATTTGGTCGGGTCGGTCGCAGTCATCGTCTGTATGGATCTCACATTGTGCAGCAAAAGGAGGCGGTAGAAATCACTCGATGACCGCCAGTAATGTCCCCAACTCGTAGATTTCGCCCACCGCCGCAACGATGCACAGCGTGCTGGACGCAGGGGCCTCGATGTCCTGAACCGACTTGTCGCTCTCCAGCGCGTAAAGCGGCGGTCCCTCCGCCACCGTGGCCCCATCGGCGACCAACCACTCGTTCAAGACGCCCTCGTTCATGGAGAATCCGTTTTTTGGCAGAAGGACTTGCGTGGTCATGGTCCTGTATCCTTGTCATCACCGTTCAGTGAGAATTACTGTTGAAAGATCAAGCCGGCCTCGACCCATGCGATGCTCGACCTGACGCGGCTTCCAGGAGCGCGGCCATAGGCTGGTTTGAACAGCCGGGTTTGCCAGACTGCGCGTGCTGCCTATTTGCCTTCCTCCGAGTTGGCGGCCGCTTCATCGATCCATAAAACGAACGATATTCTATATTATGAACACCCTCCTGCCCAGCGGTCAATGTCGCTGATGCAGGGTCATCGCATTTGGCCGAGGATGGATCTTGCGAAGTCGTCGGACCATCCTGAGCGTTTTCGCTTTCGGCGGACGGAGATATCGCGCCGGGCCCGGTTCAGGATGTTGAGCGCGAGCTTGCGGAGGGTGGCGAGGTTTTCCGGCCCGTGCTCCTTGCGGTTGCGGGCGCGATCCTCGTCGAAGACGACGTCGAGCACCCAGTGCAATCCGTTTTCGATCGACCAATGGGCGCGGGCGGCCGCCAGATAGTCGGCCGCGCTGAGCGCGCGCGAGGCGATGTGGTAGTGCCGGGTCACGGTGGTCTTGCCGCGATGCTCGACTTTAGCCTCGATCAAGCCCAGACAGGCCATGTCGGGCAGCAGGACCGGTTCGCTGCTGGCCGCTTTGGGACCGCGCAGCCAATCCAATTCGTGACACACCCAGGCCCGCCGGGTCTCGATCCGGCCGTGATCGGCGTCGGTGGTCGTGGCACTCGCCAGCCCGGCGCACAGTTCCGGATCGGTGAAGTACTCCTCGACCATGGCGAGCAGGGCGGGATGGTTGCCCTTCAGCCGCAGCAGGTAGTCGCCGCCGCGCTTCCGGATGAGGCGGGCGGTCTCCTCCTGACAATGGATGGCGTCGGCGGTGACCAGATGGCCCTGGAGATCCAGGCACTCCAGCAGGGCACGGGCGGCCAGGATCTCGCTGTCGCCCTCGGCCACCCGGTAGCTGTGCTGGCCCACCACCAGCCGCGTCGCCGAGGCGAAGGCCGTCACCACCGCCAGCGGGTTGGACCGGGCCGCGTCATCGAAGGAGCGGCGTAACGTCTTGCCGTCGATGGCGATCACCCCAGCCCCGGCCGTTCCCAGCCCCTCCAGGAAACGGCCAAAGCAGGCGGCAAAGGCCACCGGGTCCAGCAGCCGGAAGATGCGTGAGAAGGTGTCGTGACTCGGCACCCCGTTCTCCAGACGCAAAAACGACCGAAACAGCCCCTCGCGATCCACCGCGAAGTCGGCAAAGTCGGCACAGCTCTCCGCCCCGCACACCGTTGCCGTCAGCGCGATCGTCAGGATCTCCAGCAGGTCGTGCCGCTTGGCGTTGCCCGTGCGTGGGTCCGGCAACGCATCGAACGCTTTCTCAAACCACGATTGCATCGGGGGCTCCAAAATCGGCGATAAAGCCCCTTACAGAATCCTTTTCTCTCACACACGCTACTCAATTTTTCCAAATGCGATTCCCCTGGGCCAGATCCAGGGCTCCGAAGTCGGGTTAACAGCGGTTTACGAATTGGGAAGTTTCTGATTCGGTGGAGGCTCTCGTCTTGGAAGGTCCCCCCATGAGTTCGATCGAAGCCGGCTTTGGTGAGAAATCGCGGCTGAAGGCGCTGCTGGAGCATTTTTCGCGGATAGACGACCCGCGTGCTCCCTGGCGGTTCGTCTATCCGTTGCCGGAGATCCTGCTTCTGGCGGTGTGCGGGACGATTGCGGATTGCGAGGATTACGAGGCGATCGCCGCCTGGGGCGAAGCGCAGGGCGATTCAGAGAAGGCGAATGAAATTCGGGTGACGCGAGTCGTCGGTTGATTCACAAGGCTATCGGCAGGAACCGAGCCGGAGAGTCGGAGCGATGACGGGTGGACCGCGGACGTTGTGGGAGGTTGTGGGAGCGATCCCGGATCGCCGGGGCCGGAAGGGGCGGCAGTACCCTCTGGCATCGGTTTTGATGTTGGCGCTTCGGCGATGCTGGCGGGGGCCAACGACCTGATGGCGATCTTTCGCTGGGGGCGACGGTTGCCACCCGAGGCTCTTTACCTGCTGGGCCTGGAGCGGGCGCCGTGTCACGCCATGTACCACTATTTCTTCAAGGCTTTGGACGTTACGGCGGCCGAGGCGGTGTTGGGGGAATGGGCGCGCGGCTCCGGCCCGGTCGGACATGTGGCGCTCGACGGCAAGCGCCTGAAGGGCAGCGCGCCGGCCGGGCACGATGGCAGCGAAGGCGTGCATCTGCTGGCCGCCTTCGCCAGCCGGCTGGGGACGGTGATCGGCCAGTTGCGGGTGCCGCCCGAAGCCAACGAGATCGATAGCGTCCGTCAAGATGGTGGAAATTCGGATGCGCGCTGAGGTGGCCATTGTTCAGGCGGCCTTTGGTGGAAAGGTGATGGCCGGTTGGCTTTCACTGGCCGGCGTCAGCTCGGCCATGGCCTCGACCTGCATGTAGCGGTTCTGGGTCTGCCATTCGTCATTCTGTTCGAGGAGCACCGCGCCGATCAGTCGGATGATGGATGCCTCACTTGGGAAGATGCCGACGACGTCGGCGCAGCGTTTGACCTCCTTGTTCAGGCGTTCCAAGGTGTTGGTGCTGTGCAGCTTGGTGCGATGCTGGGCGGGAAAGCCCATGTAGGCGAGCACGTCATGCTCGCTGCTGTCCATGAAGGAGGCCAGCTTGGGCCATCGGTCGCGCATCTGCTCGGCGATATGTCGGAAGGCTTGGTGAGCGGCTTCGGCGTCGGGCTGGAGAAAGGCCTGGCGCAGAGCGGCGGCGGCCATGGAGTTCTGGGCCTTGGGCACATAGGCGAGCGCGTTGCGCATCCAGTGGACTCGGCAGCGCTGCCAAGTGGCGCCCATGACACGGGCGATGGCGGCCTTCAGCCCTTCATGGGCATCGGAAATCACCAGCTTCACGCCCTTCAGGCCGCGGGCCTTGAGTTTCTTGAGAAAATCGCTCCAGAACACCTCGGCTTCCGACGGGCCGATGTGCAGGCCGACGATCTCGCGCTTGCCCTCGGTGTTGGCGGCCACGGCGATTATGGCGGCGACGGAGACGATGCGTCCCCCCTCGCGCTGCTTGAGGTAGGTGGCGTCCAGCCACAGGTAAGGCCAGTCGCCCTCCAGCGGACGGTCGAGGAAGGCGTTGACCCGCTCGCCGATGTCTCGGCACAGCTTGGAGACCGTCGACTTCGAGATCCCCGACAGCCCCATCGCCTGGGCCAACTCGTCAACGCGGCGGGTCGAGACACCGCCGATCCAGGCTTCCTGGATCACCGCCACCAGGGCTTTCTCGCTGGTCTTGCGGGCCTCCAGGAAGGGCGGGAAGTAGCTGCCCTGACGCAGCTTGGGGATGCGCAGGTTCAGTGTGCCCAGGCGCGTATCCAGCGCCCGGTCGCGGTAGCCGTTGCGGTAGGTCTGCCGCTCGGCGCTTCGTTCGTGACGTCCGGCGCCGATCTGCCCTTCGACGTCGGCTTCCATCAGCATCTGCAGCACCGTCTCGGCGACGGCGCGCAGAAAATCGCCGTCGCCGGCCTTCTGGAGCAGGTCTGCCAGTGCCATACTATCCTCGGTCATTGGGGTGGTCCTTCGGGCAAGAGGAAGTGCGCAACTCCACTCTAGCCGACCGGCCCAATGACCACCTCTTTCGCGCAAGACGCCGCCCTGGGGGTGGGGCATGCCCCACCCCCAGGGCGATCACCAAATTTCCACCACCTTCGCGGACACTATCACGAGATCACCGCCGCGCTGACGCTGCTCAAGAGCCTGCCGCTGGGCGGTGCGGTAATCACCGGGGATGCGGTGTTCTGTCAGCGCGCCATCTGCCAAGCCATCCGCGACGGCGGCGGCGATTATCTGTTCACCGTCAAAGCCAACCAACCGGCGCTGATGGCCGATCTCGCCGTCGCCTTCGGTGACGCTTTTCCCCCGGAGCTGGTGGCGGCGTTCCAGGGCCAGCCCCCGCCTCCCGCCCTGGACGGGCCGCCGCCGGACCGTGAGGGCGCGCAGACCGTGGAGAAGGGGCACGGGCGCATCGAAACCCGTCGCATCACCGTCAGCCGCGAGGTCGTTCCCGCGCTCGACTGGCCCGGCGTGGCGCAGGTCTGCCGCATCGAGCGGACCCGCGAGGTCAAGGGCGCGATCTCGCACGAAACCGTCTACGTCATCACCAGCCTGGACCGCGACCACGCCTCGCCTGCGGCGCTGCTCGCGCTCGCCCGCGACCACTGGGGCATCGAGAACCGCCTGCACTGGAGGCGTGACGTCCTCTTGAGCGAAGACGCCAGCCGGGTGCGATCCGGCGCCGTGCCACAGGCCATGGCGATGCTGCGCAACACCATGCTGGGCATCGCCAATCTCTTCGGCGCCCCACTCCCCGCCGTCCGCATGGCATGCGCCGAAGATCGCTGTGCCACAATCGCAACCGTCAAAAACGGCTTTCTTTGAATCGCCCTGGGGCGAAGCGCGGCTCGACTTTCTGCGGCGCTTCCAGCCCTATCACCATGGGGTGCCGAGCGGACGCTGGCTGACCGTGTTCATGAACCGGATCCCTCCCGGCCTGTTCCAGGACTGCTTCCTGTCCTGGGTGCGCGAGGCGTGGCGCGACCGGCCGGAATTGGTAGCCATCGACGGCAAGACCTCGCGACGCAGCCATGACCGCAGCCTTGGGCAGGCCCCTTTGCACTTGGTCTCGGCCTTCGCCACCACCAGCCGTCTGGTCCTCGGCCAGGAGGCCGTCGAGGACAAAGCCAGCGAACTGGCGGCCATTCCGGTTCTGCTGGAGCGCCTGGCGACCGAGGGCGGGCTCAAGGGCGCGATCGTCACCATCGACGCCATCGCCTGCAACGCCACCATCGCCCAGGCCGTTCGCGACGCCGGGGCCGACTATCTGCTGGCGGTCAAAGCCAACCAGCCCACCCTGCGCGACGAGATCGAGAGTTTCTTCACCAGCGCACCGCCGGAGACGCTCGATCACGCCGCCGATATCGACAAGGGCCATGGCCGGATCGAGCAGCGCGCGGTCACGGTCGCGCGCGAGGTCGATTGGTTGAGCGGCGCGCGGCGTTTTCCCGGCGAAGTCCGCCTGCCCGCCGTCGCCGCCATCGTTCGGGTGGTCAGCAAGACCGAGCTGAAGGATCGTTGCCGCACCGACACGCGCTATTACATCACCTCCACCCCGCTCGCCGCCCAGGCGGCGGCCGAGGCCGTGCGCGGCCATTGGGGCATCGAGAACCAACTGCACTGGCTGCTCGACGTCGTCTTCAACGAGGACCAGTCCCGCCAGGGCAACGAGTCGAGGTTAACGGCTGGCTGGTGTGAGTAGGTTTGCGAGGACGTTGGAGTCCCATCCTGCGAGCTTGCGTGTTGTCTTGATGGAATGTTTTCCCTTTCCGAGGCGGATGGCGTTGATGGCGAAGTGGCGCACCACCGCCATGTTGAGGGCGCCGTGTCCCTTGCGCAGGCGGGATTGGTCCTCGCCGAAGGTAACGTCGAGCACCCAATGGAGAGAGTTTTCGATGCCCCAATGCCCGCGAACGGCCTGTTCGAGGCGTTGCGGGGTGAGCGGGGCCGAACTGAGATACAGCCTGCGCATCGTGGTGACGCAGCCGGCCTTCTCGACGTGAACCGCGCCGGTTTTCCCGGAGGCCGGTTTGGTTGAGTCACGCCGCCATAGGGACGTCCTCGGTTTGGGCATAATAGCGTGCTTCGGCCTCGGCGGGAGGAATGTTGCCGATGGGTTTGAGGAGGCGTCGGTGGTTGAACCAGTCGACCCATTCCAGGGTAGCGAACTCGACAGCCTCCAGGGTGCGCACGGCCCGCGGCGGCGGATCACCTCGGTCTTGTAAAGGCCGTTGATGGTCTCGGCCAAAGCGTTGTCATAGGAATCGCCGATGCTGCCGACGGAGGGCTCGACGCCGGCTTCGGTGAGGCGTTCGGTGTAGCGAATGGCGAGATATTGCGATCCACGATCGGAATGATGGACGAGGCCGCTGCCCTTGGTCGGCCGGCGGTCATGCAGAGCCTGCTCCAAAGCATCCAGGACGAAGTCGACGTGGGCGGTGCGCGACACCCGCCAGCCCACGATGCGGCGGGCGAAGGTGTCGATGACGAAGGCGACGTAGACGAAGCCCTGCCATGTGGCAACGTAGGTGAAATCGGCCACCCACAAGGCATTCGGACGAGAAGCCTGGAACTGGCGGTTCCCTCTGTGCCAATGAGAGTGAGACACCGTGCCCCCTGAAGTTTAAGCTTGAGGGCTGAGGAAACTGATTTCGTGGTTATGCCCAACAATATGCCCCTGTCCGCCCCTGTATCGGAGGCGGTTCCCGACGCCGGTGAGACGCCGCGGGTTGTTGCCGCGCCCGCTGCAGTCCCCCCGGAGATGTCGGCGCGTCCCAAACGTCGCACTTTCACGGCGGCGGAGAAGCTGCGGATCCTCGCCGAGACGGATCGGGCGGCGGACACCGGCGGGATCGCCGCGATCCTGCGGCGGGAAGGTCTGTATTCGTCGGCCCTGACCGACTGGCGCCGGCAACGCGATGCCGGCGCCTTCGAGGCGCTGAAGCCGCTCAAGCGCGGTCCGAAGACGGCCCCCTCCAACCCGTTGGAAGCGGAGCTGGCCAAGGCTCGCCAGGACATCGCCCGTCTTCAGCGCCGCCTGGAACGAGCCGAGGCGGTCATCGACGTCCAAAAAAAATTTTCGGACCTGTTGGGGATTGCCTTGCCTCCCGCCGACAGCGACGAGACGCCGCGATGAGCGCGATCGCCACCTTGGCCCCCGACCGCGGTCTTGTGAGTGCGGCCTGCGCCGCTGTCGGCGTCGCCCGTGCCAGCGTCCATCGGCATCGGGTCCGGCTGGCCGGCCGGGAACCGGCGCCTCGCCCCCGGCCACGCCCGCCGCGGGCGCTCGCGGTCCAGGAGCGCCAGACGGTGCTCGCCCTTCTGCGCGAGCCGCGCTTCGTCGATCTCGCCCCGGCGGAAGTCTACGCCACCCTGCTCGATGAAGGCGTCTATCATTGCTCCATCCGCACCATGTACCGCCTGCTGGCGGAGCATGACGAGGTCCGCGAACGCCGCGACCAGCTCCGTCATCCGGCCTACCGGAAACCCGAATTGCTGGCCAAGGCCCCGAACGAGGTCTGGTCCTGGGACATCACCAAGCTGATGGGGCCGATGAAGTGGTACTACCTCTACGTGATCCTCGACATCTTCAGCCGCCGCGTTGTCGGCTGGTGCGTCGCCGATGCCGAGAGCGCCACCCTGTTCAAGGCGCTGTTCGAGGAGACGCTGGCCAAACACACCGTCCCGCCCGGCCAATTGACCCTGCACGCCGATCGAGGCGGCCCGATGAAGGCCAAGGCCACCGCTCTCCTGCTCGCCGACCTCGGCGTCACCAAATCGCACAGCCGGCCACACACCTCCAATGACAACCCGTTCTCGGAGGCCCACTTCAAGACCATGAAATATCAGCCGCAATTCCCCAAGCGCTTCGGCTCCATCGAGGATGCCAGGGCCTTCTGCCGGGACTTCTTCACCTGGTACAACCGGGATCACCACCATGCCGGCATCGGCCTGATGACCCCAGACCAAGTCCATTACGGCCAAGCCGACGCCGTCCATGCCGCCCGCCAGCAAACCCTCGACCGTGCCTTTCGCCGCACACCGGAGCGTTTCGTTCGCAAAGCGCCTCAACCACCCGCAAAGCCAATCGAAGTCTGGATCAATCCGCCGCAAAAGCCGGAGAGCATCCAAGCCTAATTCATAACTCCGGCTGTCTCACAGTCGTTGACACGTTCCGGTTCACCCGGTCGAGCGGGCAAGATGCCGCCTTGTCGCTGATCGTGGTGCGCACCGCCTTGCCGCGCATCGCCCCCTTCAAGCCCATGGACCGCATCAGGCGAGCCACCGTGCAGCGCGCCACGTCGAAGCCCTCCCGCCGCAACTGCCGCCACACTTTCCTCACCCCGTAGACCTGGAAGTTTTCATTCCAGACCCGTCGGATAGCCAAACTCAGCTCCGCGTCGCTTCGCGAGCGGGCCGGCGCCTTGGCCGGATCGGCCCGCCGGGCGGCATGGGCGCGGTAGGTCGACGGGGCGATCGGCAGCACTTTGCAGGTCGGCTCGACCCCGTGGACGGCGCGATGCTCGTCGATGAAGGCGATCATTTCTTGAACGGGCGGTCGAGCTCCGCCTGAGCAAAATACGCCGACGCCTTGCGCAGAATCTCGTTCGCTTGGCGCAGTCCGCGATTCTCACGCTCCAGCGCCTTGATCCGCTCCTGCTCGTCCGTCGTCGGACCGGGCCGCTTGCCCTGGTCACGTTCGGCCTGCCGGACCCAGCCCCGCAACGTCTCCGCCGTGCAGCCGATCTTCGCAGCGATCGAGCCGATCGCAGCCCACTGCGACGCGTGTTCGCCTTCGTGGTCAAACACCATGCGAACCGCGCGTTCGCGCACTTCAGGCGCGTATTTGGGTGATGCTTGCTTCGTCATGTTGAACCCAGTCTCTCAAGAAACGGGGCCTCCAGAAAACCCGGTGCGGTTCACTCGGTGGTGGCCCAGGCGGAGACCAGGTGCAGCGCCTTGCGCCCGGCCCCCCGGTCATGGCTGCGTCGCGACGTCTTGCCGTCGAGAGCGATCAGCTTGGGCGCGTCGGGGCGCAGAGCCAACGCCCAGTCCGTGAAGCAGGCCTGAAACAACGCCGGCGCGATCCGGTTCATCACCACCCGCAGCCAGTCCGCGCACGGCGTGCCGAAATGAAACTCCGAAAAGCGCCGCAGAAAGTCCAAATGGTTGCGGCCCCACAGCGCGATTTCATCGTAGTCTTCACAGTCCGCAATGGTCGCGGCGACCACCAGGAACAGCACCTCCCGCAACGGATACCGGACCTTCGGCGGCTCGCGCGGGTCCTCGATCACGGCAAAATGGTCAAGCAGGCTGCGCAGCCGGGACGGGCGGAACGCCTCGTCGATCTCGTTGGACATCGGGCACCTTCCCGTGATCGTTCAGGCCCTCCATGAATCACATTTCCCGCCAACAGGGAATCCGCCACTGGCAACCGTTAACCTGACCTCGTGGCCCTGCCGGTCCCGCTTGCGCAAAGGCCACGGCGCCCTGAACATGGCCGTTGTCCGCCACTTCGCCATCAACCTCGTCCGCAAGGCCGCCGAACCCGCCCGGCCGCGCTCCGGATTACGGCGCGCCACCAAAAAGCCGGCCGCCACTCCCAGACCCACCAGCATCAAGCTCCGCAGGAAACTGGCAGGCTGGGCACCGATTACCTCGACGCGATCCTCGCCGTTAATATCCGTTAACCCGGATTCGGAGCCCTGCGGGGCCTGGAGGGTGGCATTGGGCCTACTGACTTCCTTGAATAGAGTGGAGGATCATCTTCTGACCCCCGGCAAAGTCTACGCCGTGCATCGCTACGCTGGGCAGGATTTTTCCGGTACGGCGGTGGAGGCGACGTCTGCCGGCGCGCTGACCGACATCGAGGGCGCGGCCGATCAGCCGGCTCGGTGGCCAGCAGCCTGGTCGACCCCCTCAGCGCCGGCGGCGCCTGGCCTTACCGCCCTTTTCGCGACAGCGGTTCGACCGCCTGACTACAGCGCCTGCTCTAGCCGCCTTTATTCACCAGGGTGGCGAGCGGTCTGGTCGCCGCGTTGAGATGATCAACGTTGGGCTGTATGGGCGCGCGTCGTCGGCCGCCGCGCTGACGGCGGCGTGACGGTGTCGGAGTTGGTGGTGGAGGGGATTGGGTGACGGCTGGGGCACGCTGCCCCGGTGCTCAGCAGATGAGCCGGGGCATGCGGCCGAGGGCGAGGTGGATGATCGCCTGATCAGGCGCGCTGGTCGGCAGGTGCACCTTGATCTGCGTCTTCATCTCCACGATACGCGCGGCGGTCTTCACCAAGCGCAGCCGCAAGGTGTCGAATTGCACCGTGCGCCAGCGGGAGCGTTTCGGCATCAGCGAGCGCAGGCTCCACAGCAGCCAGTACGCCCCGGCGTGCAGGAACAGGCGGAACTGGTTGGCCGTCGCCTTGGTGCAGGAGGTCCGGTCTGCGGCAAGGTGGGATTTCCAGGCTTTTATATGATTTTCCGCCTGTCCCCTCGCGCAATACAGGCCGGCATACAGCCAGCGACCCGTGCCGTGGCGTAGGTTGGTGACGATGAAGCGGCTGTCGGTGCCCTGGTCTCCTGCCTCGACGCGCGCGACGATGCGGCGGACCCGGCTCCAGGTGCTGGCCCCGTCATAGAATTCCTTGAAGCGGCGCACCTTGTCGGCTCCGGGCATGGCCTGGAAGCGCGCCGCGGTGCTGGCCTCCAGCGTGGTGACGTGACGGCGCAGTGTGCTGCTGGTCGGCAGACCGAGCACGTAGTCGAGCCCCTCCGCCTCGCACCAGTCCAGCACCTCCGGGCAGGCGTAATGGCCGTCGGCGCGCAGCAGGATCTCGGTCTTGGGCCAGTTTGCCCGAATGGCGCGGAGCAGGCGACGCAGGAAGGTCCGGATCTCCGTCCCCTTGGGCCGCTTGGCTGGGCGCAGCACAGCGGTGACAAAGCGGCCGTTGCCGTCGAAGACAACGATGGGCTGGAAGCCGTACTCGTCATAATGGGCGTTGAACAGGCGCAACTGCTGACCGCCATGCACCGTGTCGAAGGTGTCGTCTACATCCAGCACGATGCGCTTGGGCACCTGGCGAAAGGACGCGCAGTAGAGATCGACCATGGCTCGGCCCATGCGCAGCAGTGCGCGGGTATCCGGCAGGTTCTCCAGGCGCGAGATGGTGGCTTGCGAGCAAAGGTCACGCTCGGACGGCAGGCGTTCCAGGGCCATCTTGAACAGCGGGTCGGAGCGTAGGCTGCCGGCGTCGTTGCCGTCCTCGTAGCCCGCCGCGATGGCCAGCAGGCGAAAGCCGATGATGTCGGCCAGCGAATGCACGGTGCGCGTTGGATCGCGCGGGTCCTCAATACAGGCGGCCAGCCGATCGGCAATCCGCAGCCGCTTCGCCACCTCCCGCAGCACCAGCAGCCCGCCATCGGAGGACAGGCGGCCGCCATCAAAGCGCCCGATCACCGGCTTTCCAGCAACGGGTGACAGGCCGGGCAGCGGCAGGGTATGATCAACCATGGCGGGTGGGCGCTCCGGAAACGGCAGGAGTTGGCGTCAGCACCCAAATCCTACGGCCGCTCAACGGATGCCGCTACACCCGCCAACCCTCATGAATTTTCCCGGCTAGGATCGCCCTTGCCGGTGCGTATTTCTCGGCGACCATTCGAGTCCCTGCGGCGAGTGCAGCGACGCGGGCGGGATCACTGTTATCCAGGTTGTCGGCCAGCTTGACACGGATCGCCGTGACGTTGCCGGTTGCGACGATCCGCTTGATCCAGTCCAGGTAGGGTCCGTCAGGATCCAGGTTCCGGCTTACCAGTTGGATGGCGGCGATGGCTTCCTCCTCGATGCCCGCGCCATGGAGATCATCCGCGGTCACGCCGGCATCCTCGATCGCATCATGGAGCAGAGCAGCCTGAAGCTGGGCCTTCGTCGCATCGGGGAACCGCTCCACCAGACGGCGGGCGACCCGTTCCAGATGCATCCAATAGGGAGCGCCGGCCTTGTCGACTTGGCCGTGGTGGAGGATCTTGGCGAACTCCAACGCCTCCCGAAACCAGAGCGTTTCCAGCACAGTACCTGCTCCCTTTCGCGACACCCCTACACGGGAGAATTCTACCGCGCGCATCGCCGGATGCGCGAAAATTATGATCGCCTCCGGCATGCTGGTGAGCGGATTGCCCAGGGCAGAGCCGCGCCGTCGCCGCCGGACAGCGGGCACCAGGCGCAGGGCCTAGACATCGACCTGCTGGCGGTTGCGGTGGAGATCGAGGAGCCGGCTGGGCCAGTGCCGGCCAGCTGATCGCCGCCAGCATGTCGGCGATGTGGCCATGTACCCCTCTCACGACAGCCGCCGGATCATCAAGAACGACAGCGCCCGGCGCCGGTTCAGGACCACCGACGCCCGGCCACCCGATCCGATGATGGGTCCCAGGCCGGACCGCATCTTCCCGTACCGCTCCATCGTGAAACCGATCGCCGCGATCGGGTCTGCCGGCGGCTTCGGGCGAGCCCCTGCCCTGACGACCAAATTCCTTCCGGAAATAGGGGGAAACCCCGTATGATCCTACAGGTTAGACGGGAAACGCCGCAGGCCGGCGCCGCCCCTGCGGGTGGTTTGCGCCTGAAGCAGCAAAGGGATGTTGGAAATGACCAGGGTGTTCCGGGACATGCCGGCCTTTATGGTCGTCCCGGCGGCTGAAGCGCCGTTCGATTCCATGGACCCCGGGGCGCAGGCGCAGCGGTTTGGCTGGCCGGACCCAGGCGTATCGTTCAATTGACTGGTAGAGCGCAATGAACATCTTCAGTGGGAATGCCATGGCACGGCTCCGCCGCGCCACCGGCCGGCTTGCCTTGTCAGCCGCCATAGGCTTGGGCGGCTGTGCGACCGAACGCACGGCACTTCAACCGCGGGATCCCTTGGAGTCGGAGGCACTGCAGCTCGTCCGGGCCGCCGATCTGCTCGGGCTGAGGGACGCCGACGCTCCGGTCGCGGGCCAAGCACCGGGAGGAGGCGCCAATCTTCCTGCCGCCGCCATGTTCGGAGGGCTGAACTATCTCAGCCCGCCGCCGGGCTTCACCTCGGTCGCGGCCGGTGCTCTTGGCTTCGCCAGCCTCTTCTTCTCAGGCCCCGCTCCCGAAGACGCCTCCCGCTATTCCCAACTGCTGATCTGGATGCCACGCGGGGAAGCCGCCACGGAGGAGGAGGCCTGGCGGAAACTGAACGAGATGGTGCAGCGTGAGCTGGCCGCCGTCCTGGCCGAGGTCGCGCTGCCTCCAGACTATCGGCTGGAGAAGGAAGAGAGTCAGTTCAGGGGATATCGGCCCGGCGGTCTGATGCAGACACGTTACACCAGCACGCGGACCGCTTGGCGCATCCATGGCGGCGAATGCGATGAACCCAAGGTCACGTGCCAGTATCAGGTGTCCCTCCTCCTGCCGCCGGTCGAGAGACCGGCGCCGGCGCTGCTTGGCGGCTATCCTGCATGGACCTACGTCCGCACTGAGGGGCTTACCGGCATTTCGCCCTCCTTCATCGACCGCCGGCCGTTTCAGGATGTGCGCCGGGCGACCTTCCCCGACATGGAGGTGCTGCGCAAGCTGTCCGCTCGCCTGCCGGCCTGGGTGGCGATCTACGTCGCTCCCAGAACCATGGCCTACCGGCATGAAGAAACTGGAGAGCCTGCGCTGCTGGGCTACCCCGTGATCCTGCGTAGCGGCACCATCCACTATTTTGTCAAAAATCGCCCGCCCGGATAATTAGAGCATCGTACCTGAAATGTGAATCGGGAGTTGCATTTGGTTAAGCGTCGTAATTCACCGTATTTGGAGGTGGATCATGGGGCGGAGCTATTCATCGGACCTTCGCGTCCGGATTTATGGGGAGATTGAGCAAGGTGGCTCGCGTCGTTCGGCGGCCCTCCGGTTCGGTGTCAGCGCGAGCACGAGTGTGCGGCTTGCCCAGCGGATGGCGGCAACCGGTTCGCTGGAGCCGGCCCGGCAAGGGCGCCCGCCAGGTGGCGGCAAGCTGGCGCCGCATGCGGAGTACTTGATCGGCTTGGTGGAGAAGCAGGGTGACATCACGATGCCTGAACTGGCGGCCAAGCTGAAAGCCGAGCGTAAGATTATGGTTCACCCTGCCTCGCTATCGCGTTTCCTGATCAAGCGCGGCTACAGCGTTAAAAAACCTAGGACGGCAAGCGTTGCTGGCATGCTCGGTCCTCGAGAACTGCGAGGTAGGTATCCTGATCGCGTCGAAAGCGTGTTCGGCTGCCCCGGGCTTGGCGTCGCGTTTCCAGTGTGCTGCGGAGTTTGAGCCATCGTGCTTGGTCGGTTGCGAGATCGCGGGCTGTGAAGGGAGCGATGCGGGTTGCGGTGGCGGCCACGATGCGTACGGAGCCGCGGAGCACCAAGGACGGCGATGCGACTTTGCGCCCGGTGGCCCGTCGCTCATGATGGCGATGACAGCCGAACAGATGTTCGAGATCGTTGTTGGTGCGCGGCAGGTCCGGCACGGCGTAGCAGTGGAAGAGACCGGGCCGGTAGCTGGCGGTGACCTTCACGAAGTGATCGACGGCCGCGGTCAGGCCGCCGGCCCGGCCGCGCCGTGTGCTCCATGTGGCGATCAAGCGGTCGTAGCGGGCCTGCACCACAGTGGCGGGATGGTCGGCGGCGTTGCCCAGGATATGGGCTGCCGCGTGCAGCCAGCGGTGGGTTTCGCGCACGTCCGGCCACAGCGCCGCGGTGCGCTCCAAGCCCTGCCGCAACAGGTCGCGCAACCGCCGCAGCGGTTTGCTCAGCCCCCCTTTTTCTTGACCCTGTCGAGACTGCCGGCAATCGCCTCCAACCGGCCCTTCAGTTTCAGGCCAGGGGCGGCCAGCGGTGGGCGGCCGTCGTCGGTAAGCGCCGAACGCACGGCGGCACAGTAGCCGGCAACCACCGGCGCGCCGCCGTCCTCGTGCCCTTCGCTCCAGCGCTCGATCGGCCGCACCCCGCGCACGGTTTTCTTGAGTTCCTTCTTGGCGTGGCGGTCGGCCTCGAAGAGGGGGCGCGCCGCCTCGCGCAGGTAATGGAACTGGCACAATTGATGCGGTACGCCGGGCAACGCCTCGGCCACCGCACGCCGGATGGAATGCTGGCCGTCGCTCACCACCCCGGTCACCGGCACGGGCAGCGCCGCAATCACTTCCCGCAACAGCCCTGCGAGGTCGGCCTGGGCCGCCGAGAGCAGCGGGCGGGCCAGCAGGACCCGTCCCGACAAGCAATCGCGGATCACCCAAAGCACCTCATGCCCGACGTCCGGCTGCAAGCCTGCGTATTTCGGCGAATTCGCCCAGGCGTTTCGGTTGAAAGCGCCCACCGTTTCGGCGAAAGCGCCCACCCGAATTGCAAGCTGGTGGGAGCCGGGGCCGAACCCTGGATTTACGTTATGAAGGTTGTGGGTTTGGTTGCCAAGCACCGGCCTTAGGTGTCGGGGGTTTCGCTGGCGGCATCGGCCTTGGTGCGGCGCATGGAGTCGCCATGCAGGTCGATGCGGTAGGCCCGATGCACGAGGCGGTCGAGGATGGCGTCGGCGTAGGTGGCATCGCCGATGAGCCGATGCCAGTTGGCCACGGGAACTTGGGTGGCCAGCATGGTTGCGGCCCGGTCGTGGCGGTCATCGATCACCTCCATCAGGTCCAGGCGCTGAGGCGCGGTCAGCTCGGTCATCGCCCAGTCATCCAGGATCAGCAGGTCGAGCCGGGCGATCCGTCGCAGCAGCCGGGCGAGCGAACCGTCCAGGCGGGCGGTGGCCAGATCGTCCAGCAGGCGGGTCAGCCGGGTGTAGAGTACGCTGTGGCCTTCCCGCGCCGCCTGGTTGCCGAGTGCACAGGCCAGCCAGGTCTTGCCGATCCCGGTCGGGCCGGTGATCAGAACCGGCCGGTTCTCCTTCACCCAGCGCCCGGTGGCCAGCTCGCGCACAACACCGCGATCGAGCCCACGCGGGGTGCGCAGGTCGAGGTCCTCCAGGCAGGCCGTCTGGCGCAGCCGGGCACGTTTCAGTCGGCTGGCGAGTGCGGTGTTGGCGCGCTCTGCCGCTTCCCGCTCGATCAGCGTGCCCAACTGCTCGTCGAAGGCCAGTTGGCCGCGATCGGGCAGGCGTTCCAGCGCCTCCAACCCCTTGGCCATGCCGTACAGCCGCAACTGGCGCAGCCGCTCGTGGTTGACGTGCTTCATCATCGTATCTCCGTCAGTGATAGTAGGAAGGGCCGCGCAGATTGGTGTGCTCGCCGGCACCGGCCGCGTCCGCCGTTGTGGCCGGGGGAGCGGTCAACCAGCGCTGGACGTAGCGGTAGGATCCGACGTTGGCCTCCAGCGCCGCCTGGCAGGCTTGCTCCAGCCGGCTGGTGCCGTGGGTGGCCGCCAAGCGGATCAGGCCGATCCCGGCCCGCACCGCCTGTTCGGGGTGATCGGCGCCGGCCAGGATGCGTTCGAACAGCAGCGCGGCGGCCGGGCCGATGGCGGCCAGTTCGGTCTGGATGGCATCGGGGGTGAAGCGGGCGACGGCCCGGTGGTTGGCGGGGCGATGGGCGTCCAGCGTCACGGTGGCGCCGTCCTGCCGGCGGACATGGCAGGCCATCCGCTTGCCGCGCAGGAAGACGCTGATCACGCCGGCGGTGCTGTGCACGTCGACCGTCTTGCCGATCAGCGTGTGGGGCACCGAGTAGACGCCGCCGTCGAGAGCGAGATGATAGTCGGGCGGGACCTTGTGGCGCGCCCAGGTGCCCGGCACGAAGCGGTCCGGCGGCAAGGGGCGCAGGGTCGGCTGCTCCTCGGCGGCGAACAGGCCGGCGCGCGTGTCCTGCGGCCGGCGGCTCAAGGGAGCGGCATTGAGGGTGGCCAGCTTGTCGCGCAAGGCCGCGTTGGCGGCGTCCAGCGTGGCGAAGGGCGTATCGCGCAGCGGGGCCAGCACCCGCCGCTCGACCTGCTGCACGCCGTTCTCGGCGCTGGGCTTGTCGCGCGGGCGCCGCACCCGGGCCGGCAGGACGGCGGTGCGGTAGTGCCGGGCGAGATCGTGATAAGCCGGGTTGATCGCCGGATCGTAGAAGGAGGCGTGGCTGACGCCGACCTTGAGGTTATCCGGCACCAGCTTGCCCGGCACGCCGCCCAGATGTTCGAACAGCCGGGCGTGGGAGGCCAGCCACTCCTCCGCCTGCTGGGTCCAGGTCGCCTCGGCATAGACGTAGCCCGAATACGGCAGGCAGGCGACAAACACCTGGGCCTGCCGCGCCTCAGCGCCGAGCCCGACGGTCAGCGTCATCCCAGCGTAATCAACCTCGATCGCCGCCCCCGGCCGATGTTCCCGGCGCAGACGCGGCTCGGCATGAGCACCCTGCCATGCCCGGAAATGCTGGACGAATTGGGTGTAGCGATAGCCGCCGGGATGGACCTCCAGGTATTCCTCCCACAGCAGCCGCAGCGTTACGCCACGGCGGCCGAGTTCCCGGCTGATGTGCCGCCAGTCGGGCACCGGGCGCGCCGACGTGACCGGAGGCGGGAACAGCCGCTCCTCCAGCTCGACGTCCGTCCAGCCCAGCACATCCGCGTACTGCAGCCCGGAGGCCCGTAGCCGCTCCAGGTAATCGCGCACGGTGCTGCGCGGCAGCCGGCAGGCATCGGCAATCTGCCGTTGGCTGGCGCCAAACTCATCCCGCAGACGAAGGACTTCTCTGATCCGCCGCATGTCCGACCTCGCTCGGGGCATCCCGATCCTCCTTGGCCTGTGCCGTGGAAAGATCATGGGGATGCCAAAGGCTGGTTCGGACCCCGATACCACCACTCCTACGGGTGGGCGAATTCACCGAAACGGCTGGGCGCTTTCACCGTTCTGCCCGGGCGCTTTCCGCCGTTCCCGCTGGGTGCTTTCCGCCGAAATATGCACAAGCCGTCCAGCGCCAGGATGACGCGGCCCTGCGCAGCCACCGCCGCCCGGTTTGGCGCATCCAGGACGGTGGCAACCAGTTCATCGTAACGGTCGAGCAGATTGGTGACGCTACGCTCGCTGATCAGCAGCCCGCGCTCGCGCAGGGTGACGTGGATCTCCGGCACGCTGCGATGCTCGCGATGGCGCAAGGACCCGATCAGCGCAATCACGTCAAGCCCGAACTCATGATGCGGCAGAGTGAGTTGCCCTTCCGCCTCCGGCCGATAGGCTCGGTGGTGGCGGGCGCACGCCGGGTTCTCGCACCATTGGATCTTCAGCCGAAGCCGCTCAAACCCGCTCAGCGTCAGCACTGTTCGGCGGTTCTCATAGCGGATGCGCATCCGCAATCCGCACTCCGGACAATCCTGACATTCCGGCACCAAGACACGTTCCGAACCTTGGCGAACCCGACAGACGCGCCGCGCCATAACTCCCTCCAGAGCAATCGCCTCTCGAAGGTTCAACAGCCAGCAACGCTTGCCGTCCTAGTTTTTTTGAGCGTGAGGTTCTGGGCTTTGAGAAAGCGCCACACCGTGCCGATGCTGACGCTCACGCCATGACGGGTGCTCAGTTCGGTGCGGATCTCCTCCAGCGTCAGGTCGGGTTGGTGGGCGAGCAGCGTCAGAACCGCCTCACGGTGATCGCCCAGACGCGAGCGGTGGTCCCCACCCATCGGCCGTGCCTGGGCATGCCCGGAACGTGTCAACGACTGTGAGACAGCCGGAGTTATGAATTAGTACTACAGCCGGTCGCGAAAGACGGAATATGCGGCCGGGCGGCCTGTTGAGCTTGGAACCGACTGGAGGGTCCGAGCATGACCGAGATGACGGAAGCGGCGGAATGGTCCGATGCCCTGGAAGGGCTGGTCGGCGGATTGAGGTCCTTCTACAGCGCGGCCGGTCGCCAACGGGCTCTGCGTTACGTGAGAGGTCTTTTGGCGCCGCTGGATCGCAAGAATGGCTGGCAGTTGGCCGAAGCCGCCGGGGATTGCTCGCCGGCGGCGATGCAGGATTTCCTGGCCCGGACCCGTTGGGATGCCGACGCCGTCCGCGACGACCTCCAGGCCTATGTCATCGAACGGTTGAGCGACGATGAGGCCGTGCTGGTCCTCGATGAAACCGGCTTCGTCAAGAAGGGCACCCGCTCGGTCGGGGTGAAGCGGCAGTATTCCGGCACCGCCGGACGTATCGAAAACTGCCAGATCGGCGTCTTCCTCGGCTACGCCAGCCGACGCGGCCGGGTGCTGGTCGACCGCGCTCTCTATCTGCCCGAGGACTGGGCTGGCAACGACGAACGCCGACGGATGGCCGGCGTCCCCAACGCCGTCGGCTTCGCCACCAAGCCGAAACTGGGGCGGGCGATGCTGGAGCGCGCCGTGGCAGCCGGCCTGCCCTGCCGCTGGGTGACCGCCGACTCCGTCTACGGCGGGGACTACGCGCTGCGGCTATGGCTGGAGCGCCAACCGCTGGGCTACGTGCTGGCGATCACCAGCAAACAGCGCGCGCCCATGGGCTTCGATACGGTCAAGGAGCGGACGACCGGCTTCACCGCCACCGACTGGCAGCGGTTGAGTGCTGGCGACGGAGCCAAGGGGCCACGCCTCTACGACTGGGCGCACAAAACCTACGCTTCCCTGCGCGAGGGCTGGTGCCGCGGTCTGCTGGTGCGCCGCTCCATCGCCGAGCCGGACAAACTCACCTACTATCTGACCTTCGCCCCGGAAGGCACGCCGGTCGCCACATTGGTCCGGGTCGCCGGGTCGCGCTGGACCATCGAGTCCTGCTTCGAGGCGGCGAAGGGCGAGGTCGGGCTCGACCAGTACGAGGTGCGCTCGTGGACCGGCTGGCACCGCCACGTCACCTTGGCCATGCTGGCCCTGGCCTTTCTCACCGTCGTGCGCACGGCGGCCATCGGGGGGAGAGGATCAACTCGACCTGTCCGCCGATCTTCTGCCCTTGACCGTGCCCGAGATCCGCACCCTCCTGGTCGCCTTGATCGGCCGGCCCCCCGCGCCACCCACCGCCATTATCGATTGGTCCATCTGGCGAAGACGCCACCAACAGCGAGCACGGCGCTCCCATTGGAAACGACGCACCCAAACCGATAAGGACCGGCTGTAGTACTAGGGCCTGTTGACATTCGCGTTGAGAAGGGGCTTCCTGTGGTCACAGAAATTTGATTCAAGGCTACCAAAAGGGAGGTGGCCTTGGATCGGATTGTATTGCGAGATGATCAGTGGGAGCGGATAGCGCCGCTTCTTCCCGGCAAAGTGGGTGACCCTGGCCGCTCGGCAGCGGACAATCGCCTGTTTTTGGAGGCGGTCCTGTGGATCGTCCGCGTTGGAGCGCCCTGGCGGGACTTGCCCGCAGCGTTCGGCAATTGGAACTCGGTGTTCCAGCGCTATCGCCGATGGGCCAAGGCCGGTGTCTTCGACGAGGTCTTCGCCGCTTTATCGAGCGACGCGGACTTCGAGTACGCGATCATTGATGGCACGATTGTCCGGGTGCATCAGCACGGTACCGGCGCAAGGGGGGGACTCAGGCTCAGGCCATCGGTCGCTCTCGTGGCGGGCTGACGACCAAGATCCTGGCCGTCGTCGATGCGTTGGGGAACCTTGGGCGCTTCATCCTGCTGCCGGGCCAGCGACATGACAGCGTCGGCGTCGAACCGGTGCTGGACGGCATCGAATTCTCCGCCTTGCTGGCTGACAAAGCCTTCGACAGCAACGCCATCCGTATCTTGATCGCCGAGCGAGGCGCGGTCGCCGTCATTCCGTCCAAGGCCAACCGATCTCCCCCGATTCCCCACGACGCCGAGATGTACAAATGGCGCCATCTGGTCGAGAACTTCTTCTGCAAAATCAAAGAATTCCGACGCATCGCCACACGATACGACAAAACTGATACAAGCTTCGCCGCTGCCATTAACCTCGTCGCTACCGTCTTGGTAACACGATGAATGTCAACAGGCCCTAGTTCTACTATGTCGTAAAGTTCGTAATTGATGGCAGCATGGACATCGCTGAAGGGTCCTGGCGAGCATTCTGGCGATTGCGATGCGCAGGGTGGCGATGGACGTCGGGATGTGTCGCTCAGGGCGGGGCGGCGGCCCCGCGGGGTCGGAAGCTTTCGGGAAGGTCAGGAGCTTGGAGGCGCCCGGAGGGAGGTGGTCCTGAGGGGGGAATCGCCGCCCGTTCCCTGATCAGGAATCCGTAGGCGGCGATGCACAGCGTCGCGTGATGGTGGAAGCCGCGCCAGCCCCGGCCCTCATAATGGCCAAGGCCGAGCTCCTGCTTGAGTTCGAGGTAATCGCGTTCGATGCGCCACCGCAACTTGGCGGTCTCCACCAAGGCGTCGAGCGATATTGTCTCCGGCAGCGTCGACAACCAGTACTTGGTCGGCTTCTCTTCATCCTCGGGCCATTCGATCAGCAGCCACTCCTTCGGGCGACGCACCGCCCGCTCCTCGTCGCGGTGCGCGGCGTGAACGCGAACGGCGGCGAAACGGGAGGCCAGCGGCGCGTTCGTGCCTTCCCGCCAGGTAACGGAGCGCCAAGCCTCCGGCGCCAACCCTTCGGCCAGAGCCTTTACCGAGATCGGTTCATGTCCAGGGGCGCGGCGCAGGAGCTTCGGCGGCCGCCCCTTGCCGCTCCACGGTTTGGGCGGCAGTGGTTCCACACCGGGCGGCCAGACGGTCAGCGAGGACTGGACTCCGGCGATGTAAGTCAGCCCAAGCACGGTCACGCCTTCGCGCAGGGCGGTGTCGTTGCCGTAGCCCGCGTCCATCAGGACCACGCCCGGCGGCAGACCCGCCGCCATGGCCGTGCGGATCTGGTCCAGCGCGATGGCCGGCTTGGTCTGGAAGAGGACCCCGTCCGGGACGCCGGTCTGCGCCCGGCGCTCCACGTCGCCGGCCCATGTCTCCGGCAGGTAAAGCCGGAAGGCGACGGGAAGGCTGGCGTGGTCGGTTGCCAGCGACAGCGAAACGGCGACTTGGCAATTGTCCTGCTTGCCGATTTGGCCGCAGTACTGGCGCGTCACGCCAACGGAATGGCGCCCCTTCTTCGGCATGCCGGTGTCGTCGATGATCCAGGCGCGGATCGGGCCGCGTTCCAACAGCGCCGGCAAAACCAGATCGCGCACCCCGGCCAGCACAGCCGCATCCTCCCAGGCCGCCTTGGCAACAAAATGGTGCAAGGACTGATGGGCGGCGCCGACACGTCCCGGCTCCACCCGCGCGGCCATCGGCTCGACACTCTTGCGGTCGCCTGGAAGGATCAATCCGGTGCAATAGGCACGAAACGGCGCCGCGCGATCAGCGTGACCCAAAGCCGGAGACAGGCCCTCGACATACGCCGCGAACCGTGATTCGATGCCGCCTGCGGTGCCAAGGGGATCCATACCGCCTCTCTGAACGAAGCATGAATCCTCTTACTACAACGAACCGCTGTCCCATTCCAGCTTTATGACACAGTAGAATTAAGTCGTGATAACCAGCTTTTCCGGAGGCCGCGATTCCTGAAGGATGCGTGGCCTCCGACGAAGCCGGCAACGGTCACCCCAGAAGCCAGCGATGCTCCGGCGCGGTATTGAAATGCCAGGCCCGGCGCGGGCCGGCCATCACGTTCAGGTAATAGCCGGTGTAGCCGTGGGCGGCGCCAACCGGATGATAGCCCCGAGGAACCATGACCAGATCGCCGTCCTCGACCGCCATCGCCTCGTCGAGCGAGCGGTCGTCGGTGTAGACTCGCTGGAAGGCAAAGCCCTGCGGTGGATCGAGACGGTGATAGTAGGTCTCCTCCAACTGGGTTTCCGAGGAGCCCGAATCGACGTCGTGCTTGTGCGGCGGATAGCTCGACCAATGGCCGGGCGGTGTGATGACCTCGACCACCAACAGGCTGTCCGCCGGTTCCTGGTCCGGCAGAATATCGAAAACGTGCCGGGTGTTGGCGCCCTTGCCACGGACTGAGGCGCGGACGTCCTCCGGCCGGATCAGCCGGACCGGATGTCCGCCGTCACCTCCCGGCGCGCTGCATACCGCCAGTTCGAGCGGAGTCGTCGCCGTCACGCTCCAGTCCTCGCCTTGCGGCACATAGATCGAATAAGGCCGCTTGTCTTCAAAGGGACTCATCCGGTCGCCGATCTCGGGCCAGCTTTCCCGGCCGGCGGTCGCACTGCCGCGGCCGGCGACGAGAACCAGACAGACCTCGCGGCCGCCGGTTCCTCCGCGCGCCGTCTGGCCGGGGCGCAGCCGGTAAAGGTCGAAGCCGACATGCGTCCAGCCGGCGGAGTCCGGGGTCACATGATGAACCCGCCCCGTCGTGTCGGGCGAGTGGTTGCGCAGCAACAGTTTGCTCATGGCAGGATCCTGTTTTTCTGTGAAAGGCATGGACGTTTCAATCGTCGGGGACGGGAGGAGCGCATTCCGGTCACCGTCCGGGCTTGTCGCGGTCCAGACGCTGGCCCAGGGCGACGATCAGCCCGACCGCCAGACACATGGTCGCGGTCAGGGATCGGAAGCCTTTGACCTGGGCATCCTCGACCTTCAGCGTCACCCCGGCCAGCGGAGCAATCGGACTAAGCGTTCCATCGGTGATGCCCACCACCGGCACGCCGTTTCCGGCGGCCAGCCGGCAGACCTCGACGGTATCGTCGGAGTAGGGTTTGAAACTGACGGCAACCAGCAGGTCGCGGTCGCCGATCGCTTGCACCTGCTGGCGCAGCATTCCGCCCAGCCCGTCCAGCAGGATGGTCCGCCGCCCAAGCCGTCCGAGCGCGTACCCCAGATAGGCAGCGACCGGAAAGGAGCGGCGCTGCCCCATCACATAGATGTGGTCAGCCTGTTCCATCCGATCGATGGCCTGGTCCAGAGCCGCGGGATCGATCTCCCGCCGCAGTTCCTCCAGCGCCTGGGCGCCGGCATTGATGAAATGCTCCAGCACGCGCGATGAATCGGAGAGACCACCGCCATCCGACAAAGCGCGGATCCGGTCCTTGTAGTTGAGTTGGTTGTCGGTCAGGCGGGTACGGAAGACGCGCTGCATCTCCGTGAATCCGTCGAACCCCAGCGTTTTGGAAAAGCGGATCAGGGCCGATGGCTGGACGCCCGCCCGTTCCGCAATCTGAGCCACGGTTTCCAGCGCCATGTCGTTGGGGTTCGACAGGGCATACTCCGCGATCTGGCGCAGGCGCGGACTGAGGCTGTTCTGCCGTTGGGCGATGGCGGCCTGGAGAGCGGTGAAGCTCGTCGGCGCGTCGGTGTTTGGCTCCATGGGGCGGGACCGGCCTGTCGATGGGGCGCGCGGCGGCGCGGATACGTTTAGAATAAATGTTCCCACCGGTGGAACCAAGCTTCGCGCGCGAGTGACGCGCCGTGAACGGGTTCGACACAATAGACGATGGGAAACAAGGAATTATGCGATCTTCACCCCTGACAGAAAGCCCTCCACCTCGCAGCGCAGGCGTTGGCTTTCCTGGCTCAACCCGTCGGCCTCGCGGCCGACCAAGGCGGCGGCGGCGGCGCTGTCGGTGGCCGCCCCGGTGACGCGGTCGATGCGGCGGCCGACGTCGGCGGTTCCGTCGGACAGGGCGTCGGCGCTGTGAGCGATACGGGTGGTGGCCGCCCCCTGCTGTTCGATGGCGGCCGCGATGGCGGCGGAAATGCGCGACACGTCGCGGATGACCGCGCCGATTCCTTCGATGGCGGCCACCGCCGACCGGCTGGCGGTTTGGATGCTGGCGATCTGGCGCGCGATGTCATCGGTGGCGCGCCCGGTCTGCTCGGCCAGCGATTTGACCTCCCCCGCAACCACGGCAAAGCCCTTGCCGGCCTCTCCGGCGCGGGCGGCCTCGATGGTGGCGTTGAGCGCCAGCAGGTTGGTTTGCTTGGTGATCGCGGTGATGAGGGCCGTCACCTCGTCGATCCGGCCGATGGAGTGCGCGAGATCGGCGATCAGGGCGATGGAGTGATCGGTTTCGGCCACCGCGCGGTCCGCCACCGCCGTCGCCTGCTCCACCTGCCGGGCGATCTCGCCGATGGACAGGGTCAGATCCCCCGCCGCCGCCGCCACGCTGCGCACGTTGCCGCTCGCCTGGGCGAAGGCCTCGGTTACCGCCACGCTTTCCCGGCTGGTGGTGGCCGAGGCGGCGGACAGGCTGGCCGACGCCTGCTGCATCCGTCCGGCGGACTCGTCGAGCGCCGCGACCACGTCGGTGATCTGGTCTTCGAAGCCGCGCATCAGCGCTTCCAGCCGGGCGGCCCGCTCGGCCCGCGCCGCCTCGTCGATCCGGCTCTGTTCGGCGCGGTGAGCGCTGTCGATGGCCGCGCGCTTGAACACGTCCACCGCCTCGGCCATCGCCCCGACCTCATCCCGGCGGCCCATACCGGGGATGACGATGTCGGTGTCGCCCGCCGCCAAGCGCCGCATCGCGTCGGTCATGCGGATGACCGGGCGCGCAACAGCCCGCGCGACCAGCACCGTCAGCAACCCGCCCAACGCCACCCCGGCCAGCGAGACGAGCAGAATGACGCTCTGGGTGGTGGAAATCAGCTCTTGCGTGTCGGCGGCGACGGCGCGCTCTTCCCGCAACCCCTCCTCGCGCAGGGCGGCGGCGTCCGCGACCATGGCCTGCCCCGCCGCCTGTTCCGCCGCCTCCATCGCGCCCAACTGCGCCTCGATCTCCACCGCGCGCTTGAAGGCGTTGTGGTAGGCGCGGGCGAGCGTGCGAATTTGCCGGACCGGGCCGTAATAGTCGCGCCCCTTGGTCTTCTCGACCAGCGGGTCGAGCGTGACGATCAGATCGCCAAAGCGGCGTTCGGCGGCGGCGGCGGATTCAGCCTTTCCCAGATCGACCCAGCTCAGGGTCCGGGTGGTGTTGAGCCAGGCCAGCAGCAGCCGTTCGGTCCCGTCCCCGGCCAGGCGCTGGATGTCGGGATCGCCGTCCTTGGCGGCGGCTTGCCGGATCTCCTGGAAGCGGTCGAGCATCATCGCGCCGGAGGGATCCAGCACCTCACGGATCATCCGCACCTGCTCGCGCTTGCCCTCCGTCAACTCCGACAGGGCTTTGCCATAGGCGTCGAGATGGCCCTGCACGCCGTCGCCGCTGGGAAAACCGGCGTCGGTCAGGCGTTGACGCAGCGCCACGGCGGCGGCTTGGGCGGCGTTGGCCACCGGCTCCGTCCCGGTCAACACGAACTCCCGCGCCAACCGCCGCAGATCGAGCACGCCCCGGTCGATCTCCTGCGCCAGCGTCACCCCGTTCACCCGCTCGGCAAAAGCCGACACCTGCCCGTCGATGCGACCCAGCACGGCGACGCTGCCGCCCGACAAACCGGCCAGAATGGTCAACAGGCTGACGGCGCTGACCGCCATCTTGGTGCGGATGGTCAGGTGGGCGAACGCGCCCACCGTCCCGTACGGCGACGCGCTGGCAGGGTGTGACATGGGATGGCGCTCCCGGCGGAGGTTGGGGTGGGCGGCTGATGATGGCGCGCGCCGTCCCCCGACCCGCGCGCCCGGACGAAGACAGGGGTGGTGCTGGTCACGCCGCAGGGGAAGGGCCGGTCGCCCGTGGGACAGGCAACCGGCGGGCGACAACGGTCAGGAAACACCGACGTCGGCGACGCGAACCACAGCGCCGGCGCGCAGCGACAGCAGCGCGGCTTCTGCCAGACGCTGGGCCTCGCGGCCTTCCTTGAAGCTGGACAGCGGGGCGGCGCCGTTTTCGACGCAATCGACGAAATGGTCGATCTCGGCCAGATAGGCGTCCTGGTAGCGTTCTATGAAGAAATCCAGAACGGGATCCATCGCTCCGGTGCGGGCGGCCCCCCAGGCTTCCACCGTGGTGGCGCGGCGGTTCTGCGCCTGCAACATGCCGGTGGCGCCGAAGGCTTCGATGCGCTGATCGTAACCGTAGACGCTGCGGCGGCTGTTGTTGATGTGGACCAACGCGCCGGAGGCGGCGCGCAGCACCAGCATGGCGGCGTCGATGTCGCCCTCCTCACCGATGGCGGGGTCGATCAGGTTGGCCCCCATCGCCTGGACTTCCACGATGTCGCCGGCCAGATAGCGGGCCATGTCGAAATCATGGATGGTCATGTCGCGGAACAGACCGCCCGACTTCTTGACGTAGCTGGCGGGCGGCGGCGAGGGGTCGCGGCTGGTGATGACGACCTGTTCCAGACGCCCGATCTCCCCGGCCTGGATGCGGTCGCGCACCGCCTTGAAAGACGGGTCGAACCGGCGGTTGAAACCGATCATCACCAGCGGGTTCAGCGGCGCGATTTCGGCCCAGCAGGCCTCTACCCGGCCCATGTCGAGATCGATCGGCTTTTCGCACAGCACCGGCTTGCCCGCCTTGGCTCCCTGCGCGATCAGATCGACATGGGTGTCGGTGGAGGAGGCGATGAAGACGGCATCCACCGCCGGGTTGGCCAGCGCCTCGTCCACCGTGGCGGCCACCGCGCAGCCGACAGCGGCGGCGGTCTCCTGCGCGGCGGCGGCGGCCACGTCATAGACGACCGTCACGTCGGCGCGCGGGTGCGCCTTGATGTTGCGGGCGTGCATGCGGCCGATGCGGCCACAGCCGATGACGGCGAAACGAACCATGGGAAGCACTCCTGAGGGGAAAAGGCGTCGATGAACCGAGGGGGATGACACAAGGACAGGAAAGTGGGCCGGTCACACGCTGTCCACCGCGATCCACCGCCGTTCGCGGGTGGAGATGTGGATGGCTTCGGCGATCTGTTCGATGGCACAGGCGTCGCGGAAATCCGGGTAGGCGGCGGCCTTTCGCCCGGCCTTGTGCGCGCCGATCGCCTCGACCAGCCCCTTGACCTCGATGGTCTTGAGGTCGCCAAAGCCGATCTGGTGGCCGGGGGCCGGGCAGAAGGCGGCGTAGTCGCCATGCTCCGGCCCGGCTTCGATGGTGCGGAAGCCCTGACGTCCGTGCGGCCCGCCAACGGTGTAGAGCTTCAGCTCGTTGAAGCGTTCCTGGGTGAAGGCGATCGACCCCTTGGCGCCGACCAGCTCGAAGGCCAACTGCATCTTGCGGCCCTGCGCAATCCAACTGGCCGTCACCGTGCCGGTGGCCCCGTTGGCGAACTCAAGCAACGCGTGGGCCTGATCGTCCACCGCCACCGCGCGGGTTTCGGCGGCGCCGGGAGCGACCGGGCGGCGGTTGTGCACGGTGTGCAGATGCCCCGACACCGCCGCGACATCGCCAACCAGATGGCGGGCGAGCGACAGGATGTGGCTGCCGATGTCGGCCAGGGCGCCCCCGGCGTTGTCGGCCTCGCACCGCCAGGTGAAGGGGTGGGCGGGGTCGGCCATGAAATCTTCGGCGTGGATGCCGCGAAAGCCGGTGATCGCCCCGATCTCCCCGCTGTCCACGATCTCGCGGGCCAACGCGATCATCGGGTTTTTCAGATAGTTGAAGCCGACCAGCGTCACCACGCCGTGCGCGTCGGCCGCCGCCGCCATGGCGCGGGCGTCGGCCAGCGTGGTCGCCAGCGGCTTTTCGCAATACACGTGCTTACCCGCCTCGATCGCCGCCAGCGCGATGGGGGCGTGCAGGCGGTTGGGCGTGGCGATCGCCACCACATCCACCGCCGGATCGGCGACCAGCGCCCGCCAATCCCCGGTGTGGCGCTGGAACCCCAAGGCGCGCGCCGCCTGGGCCGCCGTCGCCTCGTCCCGCTCCGACAACAGGTCGAGCACGGGGGGCAGAGGCAGGTCATAGAGGCCGCCGACGGCGCGGAAGGCCTGGGCGTGGGCGCGGCCCATGAAACCACTGCCCACCAACCCGACATTCAGGGTGTTCATGATGAATGGCTTTCCATGGTCCTGGGTGGGATCAGCGCTTGCCGCGTCGCATTTTGGCGTAGGTGTCGAAGGCCACGGCCAGCACGATGATGACGCCCATGACGATCTGCTGGAAATAGGGCGAGACGTTCATCATCACCAACCCGTTCAGCAGCACGCCGATCAACAGCGCGCCGATCATGGTCCCGCCGATGCCGCCCATGCCGCCGAACAGGCTGGTGCCGCCGATGACCACCGACGCGATGATGCGCAGCTCGTAGGAGGTGCCGGCGATGGCCTCCGCCGAGCCCAGACGGGCCGACAGCAGGAAGCCGGCCAGACCGGCGAGGAAGCCGACGATGACGTAGACCGACACCAGGACGCGCGGCACGTTGATGCCGGTCAGGCGGGCGGCTTCCGGGTTGCCGCCGACGGCATAGATCTGACGGCCATAGCGGGTGTAGCGCAACACGACATAGCCCGCCGCCGCGACGGCGAATAACACCAGAACCGGAACCGGGACGCCCAGCACGTCGCCCCGGCCCCACCAGCGGTATCCGGCGTCAAAACCGGCGATGGGCGCGCCGTCGTTCATCAGCAGGGTGGCCCCGCGCCAGATGGTCATCCCGCCCAGCGTGACGATGAAGGGAGGAACGTTGAACAGCGTGATCGTTTTGCCGTGGATGTAGCCGGTCAGCGTGCCGATGGCGCAGGAGATGATGAGCGCCACCAGGAAGCCCATGCCGAAAAAGGCTCCGGCCCCGACATTGGTGACCACCCAGGCCCCGGCCAGCGCGCCAAAGGCCAGGACAGAGCCGACGGCCAGATCGACGCCGCCGGTCAGGATGACGCAGGTCATGCCGACGGCGACGATGCCGTAGATCGACACCTCGGTCAGAATGTTGGTGACGTTGCGCACCGACAGGAAATTCGGGCTGCTGATGCCGAAGGCGACGCACAGGAAGATCAGGAACAGCAGGACGCCGTATTTTTCCAGGAATTGGACGATGTCGAAGCCGCGCGGCTTTTTCGGCGGCTGGGTCGCCAACGGAGAGGTGGTTGCGGCGGAAGTCATGGTCTGGTCCTTCATGTCAGTGCACCGCGTGGCTGTGCGCGCCGGCGCCTGAGCCGTTCGGAGCGGCGGCGTGGCCAGCGGCATGGCCAACGGTGGCGGAGCCACCCAGCGCCATCAGGCTCATCAGCTCTTCTTCTGTGGCGTCCTCGGCGGGCAGGCTGCCAGTGATGCGGCCTTCGCGGAAGGTGATGATGCGGTCGCTGACCGCCATAACCTCGGGCAGTTCGGAGGAGATGACGATCACCGCCACCCCGGCCTTGGCCATTTCGAACAGCACCTGATGCACCTCCGCCTTGGCCCCGATGTCGATGCCGCGCGTGGGTTCGTCCACGATCAGCACCTTGGGGTTCAGGGCCATGCAACGGGCCAGCAGAACCTTTTGCTGGTTGCCGCCCGACAGGGTGCCGATGGCGACCCCGTCGTTCGCCATCCGGATGCCCAGCTTGCGGGTGTAATCGGCGATCAGCGCCCGTTCGCCCGCCTCATCGACGAAGAACTTCCATTTCGACAGCCGCTTCAGGCTGGGCAATGACATGTTGTGACGGATGGAATGGGGCAGGAAGCACCCCTGCTGCTTGCGGTCCTCCGGGACCAGGGCGATCCCAGCCGCGATGGCGTCGCTCGGGGTGCGGATGGACGCGGTGCGGCCATCGACCAGGATGACGCCGCTGTCACAGCCGTCGGCCCCGAAGATCACGCGCGCCAGTTCTGTCCGCCCGGCCCCGACCAGACCGGCGAAACCGACGATCTCACCCGCCCGCACCTGCACCGACAGGTCGGACAGCACGCAGGCGTGCGGGTCGGTGGCGCTGCCCGCGCGCGAGACGCCGCGCACCTCCAGCATCACCCGTTCCCCGGCGAAACGGTCGCGACGACGCTGGAATTCGACGTCGCGGCCCACCATCAGGCGGACCATGTCCTGCACCGTCGATTCCGCCACCGCGCGGGTGTCGACGTAGCGGCCATCACGGAACACGGTGAAGCGGTCGCACACCGCCGTCACCTCGATCAGGCGGTGGGTGACGTAAATGATGCTGATGCCCTTGGCGCGTAGGCCGTGGATGATCTCGTGGAGTTTGTCGACCTCCTTGCCGCTCAAAGCCGCCGTCGGTTCATCCATGATGATGAGCCGGGCGTTCATCGTTAGCGCCTTGGAGATTTCGACCATCTGCTGTTCGGCCACGCTCAACACGCGTACCGGCATCCGGGGGTCGAGGTCGAGGCCGAGCTCGTCGATGACCGTCTGGGCGTCGCGGTACATCCGCCGCCAGTCGATCAGGCCATTGCGGCGCAGCGGCTCGCGGCCCAGATACATGTTCTCGGCGATGGTCATCGCCGGGAGCAGGTTGAATTCCTGGTAAATCGTGACGATGCCCAGCCGCTGGCGCACGATCGGCGTGTCGGCGGGGTCGAGCGGCTGTCCGTTGAACAGCATGTTGCCCCCATCGCTGGGCTGCGCCCCGGCCAGGATTTTCAGGAAGGTTGATTTTCCGGCGCCGTTCTCGCCGAGCAAGGCGTGAACCTCGCCCTGCGCGACCTCGAGCCGGACACCGTCGAGGGCGACGACGCCGGGAAAGACCTTCCGGATGTCCGCCGCCTTAAGGATGGTCTGACCCATCACCGGCCTCCCAAATGGAGAAGGTTTGGACTGCAAGGGCGCGCGCGGGCGGCTCGATATTCGCCTGCGCGGCCCCCGTCCGGACTTACTTCACTTCGGCGATGCGGTCGGCCTTGTCGAGATTGTCCTTGGTGATCAACGTCGGCTCCAGCGACAGGCTCTTCAGCTCGGTGCCCTTGCGGATGTGATCGACCAGGGTGTTCAGCGCCGTGCGGATCTGGGTGCTCGGGCTCTGCTCCACGGTCCCCGAGATCTCGCCGGCGCGGATCTTGCCCAGTGTCTCCGGCAGCGCGTCGAAGCCGATGACCAGCGTCTTGGCCTTGCCGCCGCCGACCGACCGCACCGCCTCCAGCGCGCCCAGCGCCATGTCGTCGTTGGAGGCGACGATCACGTCCGGCGGGTTGCTGGCGTTGGCGGTCAGGATGCCTTCGGTGACGGTCAGCCCCTCGGCCCGCTTCCAGTTGGCGGTCTGGTCGGCGATGAGCTGATACCGCGGGCCGGCGGCGGCGATGCCGTCCCGGAATCCCTTGGCCCGGTCAATGGCGGAGCTGCTGCCCGGCTGGCCGCTGAGATGAACGATGCGGGCGCCGTTGGGGAAGGTCTTGACCACCCAGTTGGCCAGCGTGCGGCCGCCGGCGACATTGTCGGCGCCGACATGGGCGACCGGCTTGGAGGTGCCCTCGACCCGGCGGTCCACCGTGACCACCGGAATCTTCTCCGCGATCAGGTCGTCGATGGCCGGGGCCAGCGCCTTGGCGTCGTTGGGGGCGACGATGACGCCCTTGGCGCCCTGCACCACGGCGTTGGCAAGGTCGGCCGACTGTTTGGGCGAGTTGCTCTGCGCATCGACGACCGACAGGTTGACGTCCAGCACCTTGGCCTCGGCCTGAAGGGCGCGGTTCATCGCGATGACGAACGGTTCCGACAGGTTCTGGAAGCTGACGACGATCTTCTCCCCGGCGGCCAGCGCCGAAAAGGACGCCAGCGCCGTGCCGGCGGCGAGCAGGGCTCCCAAAGCGACAGAAAACGTATTCTTGGACATGGTTCCCTCCGATTTATAGGTTTTCTAATGCTGATTTACGGTGAGCGTCCTCACGCCGGTCATTTCATGGTCGGCATGACGAAATCGGCGCCGGCCCGGATGCCCGTGGGCCAGCGGCTGGTGATGGTCTTCAGCCGGGTGTAGAAGCGCACCCCCTCCGGCCCGTGCATGTGGTGGTCGCCGAACAGCGAACCCTTCCAGCCGCCGAAGCTGTGGAAGGCCATCGGCACCGGAATCGGAACATTGACGCCAACCATGCCGACTTCGATCTCCGCCCCGAAGGCGCGGGCCGTATCGCCGTCGCGGGTGAAGATCGCGGTTCCGTTGCCGAATTCATGGGCGTTGATGAGAGTGGCCGCGGTGCGATAGTCGGGAACGCGGACCACCGCCAGGACCGGCCCGAAGATCTCCTCCTTGTAGATGCGCATCTCCGGCGTGACGTGGTCAAACAGGTTGCCGCCAAGGAAATAGCCGTCGGCGCAGTCCGGATCGGACACGCTCGCCTCGCGGCCGTCCACCACCAGCGTGGCCCCCTCCGCCACCCCAAGGTCGATGTAGCCGCGCACCCTGTCGCGATGCGCGCGGGTCACCAGCGGCCCCATCTCGGCATTGGGATCGGTGCCGGGACCGATCTTCAGGGCGCGGACCCGTTCGGCCAGGCGGGCGACCAGCGCGTCGGCCACCGCATCGGTCACCGGGACCGCGACCGAGATCGCCATGCAGCGCTCCCCGGCCGAGCCATAGGCGGCCCCCATCAGCGCATCGACCGCCTGATCGAGATCGGCGTCGGGCATGATGACCATGTGGTTCTTGGCGCCCCCCAGGGCCTGGACCCGCTTGCCGTTGGCCGCGCCCGTCGCATAGATGTAGCGGGCGACGGGGGTCGAGCCGACGAAGCTGACTGCCTTGACGTCGGGATGGCTCAGCAGCGCATCGACCGCCGCCTTGTCACCATGGACGACGTTGAACACGCCGTCGGGCAGACCAGCCTGCTTCAGCAGACGAGCCAGGAACAGCGCGGCGCTGGGCACCCGTTCCGACGGCTTCAGGATGAAACTGTTGCCGCAGGCGATGGCGACCGGGAACATCCACATCGGCACCATGGCCGGAAAGTTGAACGGTGTGATTCCGGCAACGACGCCCAGCGGCTGGCGCAGCGAATGACTGTCGACGCCGGTGCCGACATTCTCGGCGACCTCGCCTTTCAGCAGATGCGGGCCGCCGCAGGCGAACTCCACCACCTCCAACCCACGGGTGACCTCGCCCAGCGCATCGGAATGGATCTTGCCATGCTCGGCGGTAATCAGGTTGGCAAGCGCGTCGGCGTTCTGCTCCAGCAACTGCTTGAACGCGAACATCACGCGGGCGCGGCGCAACGGCGTCGCCGCCGCCCAAGCGGGCCAGGCGGCGCGGGCCGCGGCAACGGCCTTGTCCACCTCCGCCGCCGTGGCCAGCGGCACCCGGGCAACGACGCGGCCGGTGGCGGGATTGAACACGTCGCCGCTGCCGCCGGCGCCGTCAACCAGCGCACCGCCGATGAAGTGCTGAACTGGACTGCTCATGATCGGAACGTCTTTCGGAATAGGTTCGGCGGCCCGGTCAAAGGCCGAATTCGGCGACAAGCGCGCTCAAATGCTGGCGGCCCTTGGTGACGTAGGTCAGCGGATGGGCCTTCGCCGGGTCCTGCTCCGCCTCGATCACCAGCCAGCGGCCACGGTAGTCCGCCGCCTTCAAAGCGCCGAGCGCCGCCTTGAAATCGACGCACCCGTCGCCCGGCACGGTGAACACGCCGGCGATCACCGCATCGAGAAAGCTGCTGTCGACGGCCTTCGCGGTCTTCAGCACGTCGGCGCGGACGTCCTTGCAATGGACGTGGTTGATGCGACGCCCCCATTTGGCGATCACGTCCAGCGGATCGCCGCCGGCGAAGGTCAGGTGTCCGGTATCGAGCAGGATGCCGACGCTGTCGCCGGTGGCCTCGGCAAAGCGGTCGATCTCCTCCGGGGTCTCGACCACCGTGCCCATATGGTAATGATAGGCGAGCGGCGTGCCCTGCTCCCGCAGGTAATCGCCGAACGCGGTCATGCGGCGGCCGAATTCCGCCCATTGGCCGGCATCCAGGACCGGCCGGGCCGACAGCGGCGCGGAACGGTCGCCATGGACGCAGCCGGTGGTCTCCGCCACCACCATGACGGAGCAGCCGAACGCCTTCAGCAGGCGCAGATGCGGCTGCACCGCCTCGATCTCCTCCGCAACCGTCCGCTCGAGAAGGCCGGCGCTGTACCAGCCGGACACCAGATCCAGGCCGTACCGCTCCAGGATCGGCCTCAGGGCGCCGGGATCGCGGGGAAATTTGTGACCCAGTTCGAAACCGGCAAAGCCGGCCTGCCGGCCCTCGGCCAGACAGACCTCCAGCGGGGTGTCGCCACCCAGCTCCTGCATGTCGTCGTTGCTCCAGGCGATCGGGTTGACGCCGAGACGAACGGTCATGATCGAAAGCTCCCGCGTGTAAGGAGAAAGGGGTTGGAACGGACAACGGCCTCAGCGGCGCTGGCGGGCCTTGGCGGCGACGTAGCGTGCGCGGGCGGCCATCACCTCGGGACGGGCGGACACTTCGGGGACCGGCACGTCCCACCAGGCGCCGCCCTCCCCGGTGGAGGGCAACGGGTCGGTGTCGATGACGATGGCATAGGTATCCGGGGAGGCCTTCGCCCGCGCCAGCGCCTGTTCCAGAGCGGCGATGCCGCGGACTTTTTCCGTTACCGCGCCCAGCGCCCGCAGATGGGCGGCGAAGTCCACGGCCGGCGGAGAGTCCGTTTCAAAATGGCTGTCGCGCAGCAGATTGTTGAACGGCGCACCGCCGCAGGCGTTCTGGAGCCGGTTGATGCAGCCGTATCCACGGTTGTCGAGCAGCACGACGATCAGCTTGCGCTTCATCGCCACCGCCGCGGCGAGTTCGGAATTCATCATCATGTAGCTGCCGTCGCCGACCATGACGAAGATCTCGCGATCCGGGCAGGCCATCTTGACCCCAAGACCGCCGGCGATCTCGTATCCCATGCACGAGAAGCCGTATTCCAAGTGGTATCCGCCGGGACGGGAGGTCCGCCAAAGCTTGTGAAGTTCCCCCGGCAGGCCGCCGGCCGCGCAGACGACGACGCCATCCGCGCCGGCCGCCCGGTTGACCGCGCCGAGTACCTGCGCGTCGGTCGGCAGATCGAGTCCGGCGTCGGCGGTGGCCGCATCGACGATCCGGTTCCAGGCCCCCATCCGCTCCTGCGCCACGGCCCGCCAGCCGGTCGGGGCCGTCCAATCGCCGAGCGCGGAGTCGAGCGCCGCCAGACCGCGCACGGCGTCGGCGACCAGCGGCAGGGCGTCGCCCTTCGCCGCGTCAAAGGCCGTGACGTTCAGCGCGGCCAACCGCCCTCCGCCGAACACCGACCACGAGGCGGTGGTGAAATCGGCCAGCCGGGTTCCGACCGCCAGCACCAGATCGGCCTCGCCCGCTAGGGCGTTGGCGGCGCTGGAGCCGGTCACGCCGATGGAGCCGACGTTGCACGGGTGGTCCCAGGCCAGCGCCCCCTTGCCCGCCTGGGTCTCCGCCACCGGAATGCCGTGCCGGGCGGCGAAGGCGGCGAGGTCGGCGCAGGCGCCGCTGTGGTGGACGCCGCCCCCGGCGACGATCAGCGGCCGCGCCGCGCCGGTCAGCGCCGCGGCGACGGCCGCCAACTCGTCACGGTCCGGTTCGGGACGGCGGACGCGGCGGATGGTCCGCTCGAAGAAGGAGCGCGGGAAGTCGAAGGCCTCGGCCTGGACGTCCTGCGGCAGGCATAGCGTCACCGGACCGCAATCGACCGGGTCGGTCAGCACCTGGAGGGCGCGGCGCAGGCTGGGCATCAATTGCTCCGGCCGGGCGATGCGGTCCCAGAAGCGCGACACCGGACGGAAGCAGTCGTTGGCCGACACGGTCGGGTCGTAGAAATCCTCCACCTGTTGCAGCACCGGATCAGGTGCGCGTGTGGCGAAGGTGTCGCCCGGCAGCAGCAGCACCGGCAGCCGGTTGACATGGGCCAGCGCCGCCGCCGTCACCATGTTGACCGCCCCCGGACCGACAGAACTGGTGCAGGCCATCAGGCGGCGGCGGTTCTGCGCCTTGGCGAAGGCGATGGCGGCATGGGCCATGCCCTGTTCGTTATGGCCGCGATAGGTCGGCAGCGTGTCGCGCGCGGCGTGCAGCGCCTCGCCCAGGCCGGACACGTTGCCATGTCCGAAGATCGCCCAGACGCCGGCGAACAGCGGCAGTTCCCGGTCGTCGATTTCGACATGCTGGGCACTCAGGTGCTTCACCAGGGCCTGGGCCACGGTCAGCCGCAAGGTCACCATCGATCCATCCTCCCGATCACTCATTTTCCCCGGCCTTTCCGGCCGTTCGTCTCCGGCAGCCGCCAGTCAGGCGGCCGCGCGCCTGCCGGCGGCGCGCTGCTCGTCCCAAAAATCGATGAGCCGGGCGTAGGCGCCCGCCATCAACCGCTCCGCCTCGGCATCGCCAAGACGGCCGGCCAGCCACGCCTCGGCCGCCGGGCCGAACAGAGTGCGGCCGATGGCGAAGCCCTTGCAGACCGGCTGCCGGGCGGCAAGCGCCAGACCGGCCTTCACCTCGTCCTCGGGCGCGTCGAGACCGAGAATCAGCACGCCGTGGCAGAGCGGGTCCTCCACCGCGATCACCCCGGACACCTGGTCCCAGGCTGCCTGGCTGCCCGGCGCCGGCACCTTCCACCAGTCGGGAAGCACGCCCAATCCGTAGAAACGGGCCATGGCGCGGGCCAGCGTGTCCTCATCCACCGCCACCCCCTTTGGCGGGATGAGTTCGAGCAGCAGCTCGTGTCCGGTGGCCCGGCAGGCGGCGAACAGGATCTGGACCTGCCGCTCCTGCTCCTCGCGCAGCGAAGGTTCGTCGTCAGGATGATAAAAGACGAGGCACTTGACGACATGCTCGGCCGGCCATTCGCGGATCGTCACCGCAGGGTCGGAGCCGCCTTCGAACCGCAACGGGCGCGAGCCGGGCTGCTCGATCGGGCGGCCGATCCAGGCATCCCCGCCAGTCAGCAAATCCAGCGCGTCCTGGCCATGGATGCCGTCGAGCAGCATGCCGAAGCCGTCCCGCCCCTCGGTCACCGACCGCGCCGCCGCCAGGGCGATCCGCTTGAAGGCGGCGATGCGCTCCGGCGCCGCACCGCACTGCCCAGCCATTTCCTCCAGCTGGAGTCGGTGATCGATCGCAAAGGCCAGAACCTCCGGCCATTGACGCCGCCGGGTGGTCGCCCAGTGGATGTGCGACAGCTTTGCATCGTGGCGCAGCCGCGACGTGGCGCTGCCGTTGGCCAGGAAGAAGGACAGCTCGGCCAAGGTCGGGATCGCCGGGGCGCAGCCGTGGCGCGATACCGCGAACGCGCCGCAGGCGTTGGCGTAGGCGCAGCAATCCTCCAGCGACTGATTGCGCAGCCAGCCGCGCAGGAATCCCGACATGAAGGCATCGCCGGCGCCCAGCACGTTGAACACCTCGACCGGAAATCCCGGCCCGCGCACGCCAAGCTCCAGGCTATCGGGGACGTCGCCGGGAAAGACGACGCAACCCATGGGTCCCCGCTTGCACACCAGCGTCGCCTTGGTCAGGCTGCGCACCGCGCGGAGCGCGGCAATGGTGTCGGTGCTTCCGCCGGCGATGTGGAACTCCTCCTCGGTGCCGACGATCAGGTCGCAATCGGGCAGGATGGTTTGCAGATGAGCGGTGACGCCGCCGTCGGCGACGAACCGTTCCTCGCCCAGCCCATGGCCGGTAAGCCGCCACAGCACGGGACGATAGTCGATGTCCAGCACCACCCGCGTCCCGGCCTTGCGCGCGATCCGGATGGCCTTGCGCATCGCCGCGTCGGTGCCAGGGGTCGAGAAATGGGTGCCGGTGACCACGACGGCGCGGGCCGACGCGATGAAGGACTCGCCGAAATCGCCCTCGCACAGCGCCATGTCGGCGCAGTTTTCCCGATAGAAGATCAGCGGAAAGGTCTTGCGGTCGCGGATGCCCAGAATGACCAGGGCGGTCAGCCGGTCCGGATCGGCGATGACATGGCTGGTGTCGACCCCCTCGCGGGTCAACTGCTCGCGGATGAAGCGGCCCATGTGTTCGTCGCCGACACGGGTCAGCAGCGCGGAGCGCAGCCCCAGCCGCGCCGTCCCCACGGCGATGTTGGTCGGGCAACCCCCGACATATTTGGCGAAGCTCTGCATGTCTTCGAGCCGGCCGCCAACCTGTTCGCCGTAAAGATCGACGGAGGAGCGGCCAATGGCGATGACGTCAAGCGTGTACTGGTCTGGCATGGCGTGCACTTTCCCGAATTTCCGCGTCGCACGGATGTCGGCGCTCCCGAAGGAACGCTTCACGGTCGCCGGGGAGGCTCAGGGCGATCCGGACCCTGACTTATCGAATCGCGCTGAACTCCCAGTCGGTAATGGAACAAAAATTCCGCATATCGTCAATAAGGAATTTTTATTCCATTAATGGCGGGGCCAGTGGGACCCGCGCTGTAGAACGGAGCTGCCGTGGCGGAACGATCGAGGCGCTCTCCACTGATCGCCAGGAATTCGGTCAAGGCACACAGACCTGCCGCCCTGCCCGCCGGGGAAGGGCCGGCAGGGGGGCCGACGCGCAGCCGGGAAGCGGAACCACAGCGATCAGCGGACCGACCGCCCCTGCGCCGACAAGCGACTCCAGACTGCGAACCTGGTCCATGCTCTGTGCGGCGAAGAACACCCGGACGTAGCGGTTGCCGCTCTGCGGATCGCGCAGGCGTTCGAAGATCAGCGCGCCTCCCGGCGGCGTGTCGTCCGGCTGCGAGCCCTCCAGCGACCAGTGCAGCCCCAGCAGGCTGCGCAGTTGAGCCAGATTGCCGTCATGGCCGACCAGGAGAATCAGTTTTGCAGGCGGCGGCCCCGGATCGGCCGGTGCGGCGGCGGTCCCTTGCGCCAACGCGACGCGGATCTGATTGAGCAGTTGCGACGCGCCGCGCCGTGCGATGTATGGAACATGCTCGACGACATCGTATTTCGCCTTGTGGAGGGCGAGCAGGTCGCGAATGGCGGCCGGACCGCCAAGCCGTCCCCAGGCCACCGCCTCCGGGCGGCATACCTTCGCCGTACTCAAGACGAAAGACCTCGATGATACCCGAGGCGTAATCAAGCGGCCCCGACAAGCCGACCTTGCGCCCTTTGTGCTTGATCTCGATCGCCAAGGGAAGATCCTCGAACGCGCACTGCGGCTTGCCCGTCGCCTCACGGCAAAGGGAAACCCCGCAACAGCCCAGCACCTTGCCCAGCGCGGCCAGTTGCGGCTTCAGCCGTTCCCGCACGGCGTCGATGCTGCCTCCGATGGCGTCGAGCATCCCGCAGCGGGCGAGATCGACGTCTAACGCGCCGAGACCGCTTCCGATCGCGTCGAACAGGGGATCGTCAGCGGCGCCATCACCGGCATCGGCCAGGAAACCGGCGCTCAGCCCGCATCCGGGAGCCAACCCGTTCAGCAGAGCGCCGCCGGTGGCTCGGGTCCGCTGGTCGGTGTCGGCCCAGGCGAACAAGGTGCCGGCTGCGGGACAGCCCGTTGCCGGAAGAACGCCGGCAGCGACATATCGTTGCCGGTAGAACTCTCCCATACGGGTGGCGGCCTCGCGTCCATGGGGAGTGAGATGGCCATCCGGGAGCTATGCTGGAAAGTGGGTGATGACGGTATGAGGAAGACGGCGTATCGAGGCGGGTGACGAGCCTGCCCGAACCTCCAGAGGAGCGATACGCCATGACCGAGGATAGCAAGGTTATCCGTTTACGTCAGCCGGAGGAGATCGACGATCCACTGACGGCCATCCTGCGCGCGGGAGCGCGCCGATTGCTTGAACAGGCCATTGAGGCGGAGGTGGAAAGCTTCTTGGCCTCCTTCAAAGACCTCAAACCACCCGGCATCAGCGGTGCTGGCAGCACAAGACGGTCAATGTCCTCAACAAGGTGGCCAAGTCCGTCCAGCCCGCGATGAAGCAGGATCTGCGCGAGATCTGGATGGCGCCGGACCGTGCCGCGGCCGAAGCCGCCATGGGGACGTTCGAAAAGAAGTACGCGGCCAAATACGCAAAGCCAGCCGGAGAACCCGGTGAGCGACCCAACTCCTACACCACGCTCAGGGGCACGATCGCTGTCGCCGATCGGCTTCGACGACATCAACATGCTCGGCCGTTATGCTTTCACCTTACCGGATGGGGTCGCCCGCGGCGAACTGCGCCCGCTTCTCGACTGCTTGCAATCACGGCAGCGCCGACAGGTCGAGCAGGCCGGCGGTGCGCAGCAGGGTCAGCGCGGCGATGGAGACGTCGCCCGCCGCCGAGGCCGCATCGGCCTGGGCGTTGTACAGCGAGGTCTCGCCGGTCAGCACGTCGAGCAGCGAGCGCCGGCCCTGCTGACGCTCCTCGCGGGCGAGGCGCAGGAACTCGGCGGCGATGCGCGCCTGATTCTCGAAAAAGACCGCGGTCTCGCGGGCGGTGTCGAGGTTCTGCCAGGCGTTGGCGACCTGCTCGTCGATGGACAGGCGGCGTTCGTCGAGCTGTGACGCCGAGGCCCGCGCCGACGCCTGCGCCGCGTCGATCGAATGCAATGGCGCCAGCCCGAGGTTGAAGGGCAGGGTGACCTGCACCTTATAGGTCTGGTCGTTCTTGGTCCCCATGGTGCCGCCGACATTGTGGCGGCTGGACACGTCGGCGACCGCCTCGACCCGCGGCATCAGTTCGGCGCCGCGGACCCGGCGCACCTCCGCCTTGGCGATGTCGGCGCCGAGCCCGGCGATTTCAAGCTGCGGGCTGTGCCCGCGGGCGAGCGCGATCGCCTCATCGAGCGTGGTCGGCATCGCCTTGGGCAGCGGGGTAACCATGGCGACCTTTGCCGGCGGTTCGCCATGGAAGACGGTGCGGTAATGGTTGATCGCGGCGACATGGGCGCCCTTGGCCCGGACCAGCCGGGCGCGGGCGCCGGCAAGCTGGCTCTTGGCCTGCAACACGTCGGTGGCATAGCCGCCGCCCAGCTCGACCCGGCTTTCCTCCAGGCCGGTCTGCCGTTCGATGTTGCGCAGCGACTGCTGCGACAGCTCGACCACCTGCCGGGTCCGGGCGAGGTTGACCAGCGCCGACAGCCCGTCGAGCAGCACCTCCTGGGTGGTGTCGCGCAGGGTCGCCTCGGCCTGCCGTCCGGTCAGCGTCGCCTTTTCGATCTCGCCGCCGATGCGCCCGAAATCGAGCAGCGGCTGCCGCAGCGTCACCCCGGCGTCGCGCAGATTGCCGGCGGTGGCCGGCGTCGGCGACGGGTTGCGCTGGCTCTCCCGCCCGGCGCTGACCGACAGCGAGACGTCGCCGTACCATCCCGCGCGGGCCTTGCGCAGGCCGGCCTCGGCCGCCTCCTGGCCGGAGCGGGCGGCGGCGATCCGGTGGTTCTCGGCGATCAGGCGCTCCAGCAGGGGGCGCACCGACTCGGCCGCCTCCTGGGCGGAACGGGCGGCGGGGTTGTGGAGCGGCGCCAGCAGCAGAAGGGCCGCGAGCGAGACGACCGGGAACAGGCGGGCCGCTGGTCGGCCCGGAACGGGGCGCTGGCAGGCTGAATCCGGCACGGTGTCATCTCTCCTGAAAGGCGAAGCGCAGGGTGGTGATCCAGGGGCTGAGCAGATATTCCAGCACGGTGCGGCGGCCGATCAGGATGCTGCACGTCACCTGCATGCCGGGATAAAGCTGATAGCGGCGTCCCGTCGCCTCGAAGGCGGATTGTTCGGTGGCGACCCGGACGCGGTAGAAGGCGTGGCCGTCGCTGGTCATGGTGGCGTCCGGACTGACCCGCTCCACCCGGCCGTCGATCGGCGGGAAGGAGGACGCGTCGCCGGAACTGAGCACCACCCGCACCGGCAGACCGGCATGGACATAGCCGATGTCCTGCACCGGCAGCCGGGCGTCCACCACCAGCCGGTCCTCGCCCGGCACCACTTCGGCCAGGACCTGACCGGGCTGGACGACGCCGCCCTCGGTGGTGACGTTCACCGTCTTGACGATGCCGTCGACCGGCGTGCGCAGGACGGTGCGCTCCTCGACGTTGCGCAGGGTCTGCATGCGCTGGGACAGCTCGTCATATTGCTGGCGGACGGTGGCGAGGTCGTGCCGCGCCTGCTCGGCGGCGCTGCCCTCGACCCAGGCGAGCCGTTCGCGCGCCTCCCCCAGGGCCGCCTCCAGCCGCGGCTGGGCCGCCTGATCGCCGTCCACCAGGGTGCGCAGCGCCTGCTGCTGGCGCAATTGCTCCAGGTGGGTCATGCGGTTGGAGAGTTCCTTGCTCAGCAGGTTCTCGCTGATCGTCACCTGGGTGTTGACGATCTCCAGCGCCCGGCGGTTGTTGCGCAGGCGGACGCGGGATTCCTCCAGCTCCGCCTCCTTCTGTGCGACCAGTTGGGCCTGGCTGCGCGCCTCGTGGGCAAGGCGGTCGCGGTGGCTGAGGAACAGGTCGCGCGCCGCAGCGGCGACCTCGGGCGCCGTGGCCTCCGCCTCCGGGTCGATCGATGGGGCGGGGGCCTTGGCGATTTCCGCGGTCAGGCGGGCCAGATCGATGCGCAGGCTGGCCAGACGGCGGGCCAGCTCGACCGCCTCGGCCTGCGCCTTGGTCGGGTCGAGGCGGAACAGCGGCTGGCCGCGGCTGACGCGGTCGCCCTCCGACGCCAGGATTTCGGTGACGATGCCGCCTTCCAGATGCTGGATCGCCTTGACCCGGCTGGCCGGAACCACCTCACCCGACGCGGTGGTCGCGACGTCGAGCGGGCCGACCGCCGCCCAGGCCCCCAGCGCCAGCAGCACGGCGGCGATCTCCAGCGCGATGCGCCTACGGCTGGGCAGTGGGCGGCTGGGCAGTGGGCGGCTGGGCAGGGGGCTGACGGTAGTAGCCGGTTGGGGGAGCGCGGTCATGGTCATTGCGCGGCCCTCACCGTCGCAGGCATAGGCATGGGCACAGGCGGTTGTACGCCGGACGCCGCGCCGTCCAGCCGGACGATGCAGCGGGCGCCGTTGAGGATGACCGGGTCATGGCTGGCGATGATCAGGGTGCGGCCCCGCCGGGCCAGCGCGATCAGGCGCTGGTAGACCAGCTGGGCTCCCTCGCGGTCGAGTCCCTCGGTCGGCTCGTCGAGCAGGTAGAGCGGCCCGTCGGTGACCAGCGCGCGGGCCAGCCCCAGGCGGCGGCGGATGCCCGGAGCCAGGGTGCGCCCGCCATCCTCCAGGACCAGATCGAGATGGCGCGGGTGGCGGTTGACCAGATCGGCGAGGTCGGCCTCGGCGAGGGCGCGCAGCAGGTCGGCGTCGGTGGCGTCGGGCCGGGCGAGCCGCAAATTGTCGCGCAGGGTGCCGGGCAGGAACAGCGGCTCCTGCGGCAGGTAGGACACTTGCGACCGCCACCAGTCGAGCGAGAGCACCCGCAGGTCGGCCCCATTCGCCAGCACCTGCCCGCGGCTCGGCTCGATCAGGCCGGCGAGCAGCTTCAGCAGGGTCGATTTGCCCGACCCGTTGCGCCCGGTCAGCACAACCACCCCGCCCGGCTCCACCGTTACGTCGAGGCCGGAGAACACCGGCTCCTCGCGGCCGGGGAAACTGGCGGCGACTCCGCTCAGCGTCAGGCCGCCGGTCCAGTCGGCCAGGGTTCGACCGCCCGCTCGCTCGACGGCGACCCCGGCGAAGCGCCGGGCCTCGGCCAGGGCGGCGGCGGCGGTGCGCAGGGTGCGGCCGTACTGGACGATGCGGCCGAACGGCGACAGCACCCGCCCGGCGATCAGGTTGGCCCCGACCAGCGTGCCGACGTCCAGCGTGCCGGCCACCACCTGCATGCCGCCCACCGCGATCACCGCGATGCTCAGCAGCCCCTGCGTCGCCTGGGTGAGCGACGCGCCGTGCAGGTGCAGCCAGCCGACCCGCTCGCCGGTTAGGCGGGCCTGCTCGGCGAGGATCCGCCAGCGCTCCATCAGGGCGGCGTGGGCACGGAAGTGGCGTACCGTCTCGGCGGCGTGGACGGCGGCGGCGACCAGCGCGTTGACCTCGCCGGTTGCGCGGTTCATCGCCGCCGCAGGCGCGGCCAGCCGCCGCTGGTCGATCCAGGCCAGCAGCGCCAGCCCAGCGCAGAAGCCCCCGGTGACCACTGCCAGCGTCGGCGACAGCAGCGCCAGCACCGCCAGCACCATCAGCGAGAAGGGCAGATCGGCGATCGTGGTCAGTCCGGCCGGTCCGAAGGCGGCGCGCGCCCGTTCGGTTCCGCGCACCAGCTCTTCGCGCGCCGCCGGGCTCCAGGCCGCCTGGGCGCGCAGATCGGCGGTCAGCGTCAGCCCGAACACCCCGGTGGCGAGACGGCGGTCCTGGTCGCCGGCGATCGCCTCGGCGATCACCCAGCGCAGCTTGCGGAGCTGGTGTTCCGCCGCCACCGCCAGAACGGCCCCCGCGGTCAGCGTCAGCAGGGTGCCGGACACCCCATGGGTGACGTAGCGGTTCAGCACCTGGATGACGAACAGCGACACCGCCAGCCCCAGCACCGCCAGCAGGGCGCTGACCGCCAGCAGTTGGACGGCCTCGCCCGGCGCCCGCGCCATGCGCGCCACAAGCTCGGCGAAGCCGGACGGCGGGGAAAGCGCGGTCACGCCGGCACCTCCGCGGCGGCGGTGGCGGGCAGGGCCTCGCGGGCGGTCTCCACCTCGCCTTGGGTCGGCGACCAGGGGATGCCGTTGGCCTGGAAGCGCTCCCACACCCGCGCCAGCACCTCGTGCACCGTCTTGTTCTCGTCATTCCCCTTCAGGAGCTGGAACTTCAGCCGGTAGCGCGCCGCCCAGATGCCGTTGGTGCATTCCACCCCCTTGAACTGGCAGTCGGGGCCGAAATAGCCGCTGGCGAGATTGCCGAAGCAGTCGAAGGTGTCGAGCGCCTCCTTTGCCAGTCGCGACACCAGCCGCGGATCCTGGGTGGGATCGACGAAAAGCTGGATCCGGACGAAGTTGGCGTCGGAATCGCTGAAATTATGCACCTCCGCCTCGGAGATCTTGGCGTTGGCGAGACAGACCAACTGCCCTTCCAGATGGCGGATGCGCACCGTCCGCCACGTGATGTCGAGCACCTGCCCCATCACCGAGGAGCCGATCTTGATGTAGTCGCCGACCTTGAACGGCCGTTCGATGTTCAGCACGATACCGGAAAAGATGTTGGCGATGTTGGCCTGTACCGCCAGACCGATGATCATCGCCATCAGGCCGGAGGTGGCGAGCAGGCTGGTCACCGGCTTGGCGAAGACATAGGCGATGACCCCGAAGATGGCGAACAGATAGACCACCAGCGCGGTGAACATGCGGATGACGTTGGGCACCTTGCGCTGGGCGCGGATCTCCAGCGGGACCCAGATGAACCGCTCCAGCGCGATGACCGCCAAGCGGGCCGGGACGATCCACCACAGAATGCTGTAGACAGCCACCACCATGTCGATGGCCCCGGTCGGCATATTCGCCAGCGCATAGTCGAGCGCCATGTTGCCGGCCGACAGCAGCAGCAGCGGCCAGCACACCAGCCGCAGTCCCAGCGTCTGCATGCGCCAGAACTGCCCGCGGTCCTTGCGGTCGAGCAGCATCGCCAGGGCCGAGCCGACCAGCGCCACGATGGCGATGTAGACGAACCACTCCGTTGGCACATAGTCACGCACGTCGATGGTGTCGGTCTTCAGCAGCGCTCCCATGTCGAGCTGGGAGAAGCTGGGCTGCGGCTTGCCGAAGCCGACGAAGGCGGGATCGCCCTCCGAGATGCGTTCGAACACGTCCTGGGAAATCCAGGCCCGCCCCACCGTCCAGCCCGGCGCCCCGGCCAGGGCGCGCAGGCGCTGAAGCATCCGGGTCAGCGTGTCCACCTCGTCGCCGTCATGGCCGAGCCAGCCGAGCACCTTGCCGAACGTCGACCATTCGCCGCCCCCGCCCCCGTCGATCGACAGCGAGCCGGCGACGCTGTCGGTCAGCGAGGTCGAGGCGTTCAGGTTCAGGCCCAGCACGTCGCTGACATACATCAGGTTGTTGCGCGCCAGCGTGCGGTGGCGGAACGCGATGCCGACGACATGGGTGCCGTAGGCGCGCTCCACCGCGGAATAGTTGGTGTAGAACGTCCCCTTGACCCGATAGGAATGATACAGCATGTCGCCGACCTGGACCTGCCGCTCCGGCTTGTCGAGCTTGATCGGCTGCACAGCGTTGGTGAAGACGACATCCTGCGGAGCGAAGTCGCCGCGCCAGCGGAACCACAGGGTCAATTGCAGATCGGCGGTGCCGGCGGACGGATCAAAGCCGCTGATCTTGTCGATGGTGACGCCCGAATAGACGACGTTCGTCTTGTACATGAAGCGGTCGTTGACGTAGAGCGCGCGGCCGGCGACCAGCTCGTCCAGGTAATTGCCGATATTCTCCTCGCGGATCGGCGAGAGCTGGGTCAGCGCGGCGATCAGCGACAGCCCGTCATAGGTGCCGACATACGCGGTCGGCATCGCCGCCCCGGCGGCGTCGAAGCCCAGCGGCCCCAGCACCCCGTTGACCACTCGGCCGGGCTTGGCGAGGGCGGCATGGGCGCGGTCGCGCAGCAGCTTGATGTCTCCCGCCGCCGGCCGCGGCGCGCCGCGCGGGGCCAGATCGTGCAGCAGCAGCCGGGCGCCCTCGTAGGCGGTGGCCGAGACCCAGTCGGGCGGCGCGTGGTGGGCCTTGGTGTAGTCGTTGCGGAATGCCTGCGCCTGCTCGCCCGCGGTGTCGTACAGCAGCGGCGTCGAGACGAAGGTGCCGTGGAGGCCGGCGGCGGGGGTGCCGTTGCCCGACCACGCGGCGCGGTAGGCGTCGAGGAAGGCTTGCGTTGCCAGGGTGCGCGGGCCGGCGACCCGGTTGCGCACGCCGCCCTTGCGCAGTTCGGCGACGACCGCGCCGGCCGGGCGCGGGTCGGCCAGCACCACCACGCTGCCGCTGACGCGGGCCTCGCGCATCTCGCGGGCGATCCGCGCCGCCCGCTCGCCGAGGTCGGCCGCCGGGTCGATGTCCCAGCGATTGAGCACCTTGGTGCCGAACCGCTGCATCACCTCGTCGAACAGGGTGGCCTGCGCCTCGCCGTCCGGGCCACGTTCGTGGATCACCGAAACCACCTTCTCGCCCAGCACGTTGCGGACGTAGTTGGCGAGGAAGCGCGTCTCGAAGCTGCGGTCGAAGGTCAGGTGGAACAGCCAGGGCTCACCGGGCTTCGCCTCGGCCGGTCCCGGTGTTCGGGCCGGGGCGGGGGTCAGGGCCGGAACCCCGGCGGAGCGGTAGATTTCGGCCGCCGCCGCCGCCGCCGCGTCCGACCAGTGGCCGACCACGCCGGCCACGCCTGCGGCGGCCAGCTTTTCGGCGGCGGCGCGGGCGGTTGCCGGATCGTCGGCATCATCCACAACTATTATGTGCACCGGTAGGCCGGCGATGCCCCCCATACGGTTGACATGGGCAACGTACAATTCAACGCCGTCACGGATGGCGCGGCCAAGATCGGCCCGCTCCCCCGTCAGAGGAACGGCCATGCCCAGACGGATCTCGCCGTCGGCTGCCCGGTTCACCGTCAACCGGAAGGCCAGCGACAAAACCGCCGCCACCAGCACGGCGACGCCCAGCATCAGCAGGAACAGCGAGCGCTTTGAGAGTCCGGCCAGTTTGTCCCAGAACGCCATTCTGCCCCACTCTTCGTCCGTCGTTTTACTCGGTCAAATCGACTAAGTTTCTTTTAATCAGATTCGCCTAAAGCTTAACATAAGCATGGCCAGTACTCAGGATGGGCAAGCTGATTAGCGGTTGCAATTGGGGGTGACCCGCGTGGCGGAGGAAATAGACCTCGACGGTTGGGCTGCGCCCAAGGGATTCATCGATGCGTTGGCGGCCGGCGACGAGGTTGGCGGCGCCTACGCTTCGATTCGCGGCGACCTCGTGACCCGTCTGGCCGCCCAGGGGGTGCAGGCGGACGCCGCGCCGCGACTCGCCGACGAGATCGTTCATCGTTACGTCGAACTGCTCGCCAAGGGGGTGGATCCCGAATCGGCGTCGCAGGAGGCGCGCCGGGTCTGGGTGGACGATGTCGCCCTCGGCCGGGCGGCGCCTGCGACCACCGACCCGTTGCTTCAGGCGCTGGCGAGCGGGGCCGACGTCCATGCGGTGGTGCAGCAGGCGGCCGGCGGGTTGCCGGATGCCGATGCGCTGGCCCGCGCCGTCGCCAGCGGCCGGCCGCTTGCCAGCGAGTTGAAGGCCGCGCTCGAAGCGGCGCATGCCCAACAGGGTGGCAGCGCGGTGGAGACCACCGCCGGCGACAAGCTGGCCGCCGCCCTCGCGGCCGGGGGGGGCGCCGCGTCCCAGGCGATCGCGGATGCTGTCGCCGGCATGTCGCCCGAACATGCCGCCGCCTTCCTGGCGCAATTGCAGGCGTCGCTGGCCTCGGGAGTTGCGGCTGACGGCGCGCTCGCCAACGCCCATGCGGCGGCGGCGGCGGCGACGCCGCCTTCGGTGCCGATGGACGCGGCCCGGCAACTTGCCGCGGCACTGGCGGCGGGCGGAACGGCGGCCGAGCAGGCGGTCGCCGCGATGACCGGCGGAATGAGCGCCGGAGTCGCCGGGACCTTCGCCGACCGGCTGACCGCGGCGCTGGCCGCCGGCCAGAACCCGGCGGCGGCGATGGCCCAGGCGGCGCAGGCCGCCAACGCCGCAAGCAACGCGCTGGCGGCGAGCGGGGTGCCGCTGTCCGATGGCGACCGGCTGGTCGCCTCCCTGGCGCAGGGGCTGGTCAGCGGCGACGTGCTGAGCAACCCATCGCTGTCCTCTGTGGTCGATGCACTGGCGGGGGGACGCTCCACCCAGGCGGCGGTGACGGAGGGGCGGGCGGCCGCGGCGGCGGCGAACGCCCAGCAGACGGCGACAGCGGTGCCCGCCGATCCACTGTTGGCGGCGCTGGCTTCGGGGCAGGGGGCACAGCAGGCGCTGAGCGCCGCGGCGCAAGGCGGCGGTGATGCCCAGACCTTCGTTGCCGCGCTGTCCGCCGCGCTGGACGGCGGCAAGTCGATGGCCGACGCCCGCAGCGACGCCGCCCAGACCTCCGCCGCCGCACAAGCCGCCGAGACGGCGACCCAGGTTGCGCCAACCTCTCCGGCCCAGCCGACCTCACCGTCGTCGCTGCCGGGAGCCGATCCGTCGACGCTGCCGGTCACCGTGGCTTCCGCGGACTCCGGACCGCAACAAACCGCTCTGGTGGCATCGCCCACGAGCACCCCGGATCCGTCGCCGACCGGGCCGGTGGTCGCGCCGCCCCCTCCTCCCTCCCCACCAGCACCTCCGCCCCCTCCGCCGCCCCCTCCGCCGCCGCCGTTGCTCGACCCACCGGCGCCGCCTGTGCCGAGCCCGACCGCCGTGACCAGCCCGACCTCGGTGCCGGCCCCGGTCGACGCCACCTCCTCTCCTCCCGCTCCGCCTCTTCCCCCACCTCCGCCACCCCTTCCTCCTCCCGTCACGCCGACGACCCCGCAATCGCCCGTGAACCATGCGCCGGTGGCGGTGGCCGATGCCGGCATCGCGGTGGAGGCGGGCGGGACCAACAACGGCACGGCGGGCAGCAACGCCACGGGCAACGTACTGACCAACGACACTGACGTGGACAGCGGCGACACCAAGACGGTCTCGGCGATCACCGGCGGGACGGTCGGCAGCGCGCTGGCCGGCACCTACGGCACGCTGACGCTGAATTCCGATGGCAGCTACACCTATGTCGTCAACGATGCGAACGCGACCGTTCAGGCGTTGCGGACCAGCGCCGACACGTTGACCGAGACCTTCACCTACACCATGAAGGACACCGCCGGGCTGACCAGTTCGGCGACGCTGACCATCACCATTCACGGGGCCGACGACGCTCCGGTGGCGGTGGCCGACAGCGGCACGGCGGTGGAGGCTGGCGGGACCAGCAACGGCACGGCGGGCAGCAATGCCACCGGCAACGTGCTGACCAACGATACCGACGTGGACAGCGGCGACACCAAGACGGTCTCGGCGATCACCGGCGGGACGGTCGGCAGCGCGCTGGCCGGCACCTACGGCACGCTGACGCTGAATTCCGATGGCAGCTACACCTATGTCGTCAACGATGCGAACGCGACCGTTCAGGCGTTGCGGACCAGCGCCGACACGCTGACCGAGACCTTCACCTACACCATGAAGGACACCGCCGGGCTGACCAGTTCGACCACCCTGACCATCACGATTCACGGGGCCGACGATGCGCCGGTGGCGGTGGCCGATACCGGCACGGCGGTGGAGGCAGGCGGGACCAGCAACGGCACGGCGGGCAGCAATGCCACGGGCAACGTGCTGACCAACGATACCGACGTGGACAGCGGCGACACCAAGACGGTCTCGGCGATCACCGGCGGGACGGTCGGCGGCGCGCTGGCCGGCACCTACGGCACGCTGACGCTGAATTCCGATGGCAGCTACACCTATGTCGTCAACGATGCGAACGCGACCGTTCAGGCGTTGCGGACCAGCGCCGACACGCTGACCGAGACCTTCACCTACACCATGAAGGACACCGCCGGGCTGACCAGTTCGACCACCCTGACCATCACGATTCACGGGGCCGACGATGCGCCGGTGGCGGTGGCCGATACCGGCACGGCGGTGGAGGCAGGCGGGACCAGCAACGGCACGGCGGGCAGCAATGCCACGGGCAACGTGCTGACCAACGATACCGACGTGGACAGCGGCGACACCAAGACGGTCTCGGCGATCACCGGCGGGACGGTCGGCGGCGCGCTGGCCGGCACCTACGGCACGCTGACGCTGGGGACCAGCAACGGCACGGCGGGCAGCAATGCCACGGGCAACGTGCTGACCAACGATACCGACGTGGACAGCGGCGACACCAAGACGGTCTCGGCGATCACCGGCGGGACGGTCGGCGGCGCGCTGGCCGGCACCTACGGCACGCTGACGCTGAATTCCGATGGCAGCTACACCTATGTCGTCAACGATGCGAACGCGACCGTTCAGGCGTTGCGGACCAGCGCCGACACGTTGACCGAGACCTTCACCTACACCATGAAGGACACTGCCGGGCTGACCAGTTCGGCGACGCTGACCATCACCATTCACGGGGCCGACGACGCTCCGGTGGCGGTGGCCGACAGCGGCACGGCGGTGGAGGCTGGCGGGACCAGCAACGGCACGGCGGGCAGCAATGCCACGGGCAACGTGCTGACCAACGATACCGACGTGGACAGCGGCGACACCAAGACGGTCTCGGCGATCACCGGCGGGACGGTCGGCGGCGCGCTGGCCGGCACCTACGGCACGCTGACGCTGAATTCCGATGGCAGCTACACCTATGTCGTCAACGATGCGAACGCGACCGTTCAGGCGTTGCGGACCAGCGCCGACACGCTGACCGAGACCTTCACCTACACCATGAAGGACACCGCCGGGCTGACCAGTTCGACCACCCTGACCATCACGATTCACGGGGCCGACGATGCGCCGGTGGCGGTGGCCGATACCGGCACCGCGGTGGAGGCTGGCGGGACCAGCAACGGCACGGCGGGCAGCAATGCCACGGGCAACGTGCTGACCAACGATACCGACGTGGACAGCGGCGACACCAAGACGGTCTCGGCGATCACCGGCGGGACGGTCGGCGGCGCGCTGGCCGGCACCTACGGCACGCTGACGCTGAATTCCGATGGCAGCTACACCTATGTCGTCAACGATGCGAACGCGACCGTTCAGGCGTTGCGGACCAGCGCCGACACGCTGACCGAGACCTTCACCTACACCATGAAGGACACCGCCGGGCTGACCAGTTCGACCACCCTGACCATCACGATTCACGGGGCCGACGATGCGCCGGTGGCGGTGGCCGATACCGGCACCGCGGTGGAGGCTGGCGGGACCAGCAACGGCACGGCGGGCAGCAATGCCACGGGCAACGTGCTGACCAACGATACCGACGTGGACAGCGGCGACACCAAGACGGTCTCGGCGATCACCGGCGGGACGGTCGGCGGCGCGCTGGCCGGCACCTACGGCACGCTGACGCTGAATTCCGATGGCAGCTACACCTATGTCGTCAACGATGCGAACGCGACCGTTCAGGCGTTGCGGACCAGCGCCGACACGCTGACCGAGACCTTCACCTACACCATGAAGGACACCGCCGGGCTGACCAGTTCGACCACCCTGACCATCACGATTCACGGGGCCGACGATGCGCCGGTGGCGGTGGCCGATACCGGCACCGCGGTGGAGGCTGGCGGGACCAGCAACGGCACGGCGGGCAGCAATGCCACGGGCAACGTGCTGACCAACGATACCGACGTGGACAGCGGCGACACCAAGACGGTCTCGGCGATCACCGGCGGGACGGTCGGCGGCGCGCTGGCCGGCACCTACGGCACGCTGACGCTGAATTCCGATGGCAGCTACACCTATGTCGTCAACAACAGCAACGGCACGGTACAGGCGTTGGCGAGCAGTTCCGACACGCTGACCGACAGCTTCACCTATACCGTGAGCGACACCGCCGGGCTGACCAGTTCAACCACGCTGACCATCACGATCCAGGGGGCCAATGACGCTCCGGTCGCGGTCAACGACACCGGCTCCGCCACCGAGGCCGGCGGGACCAACAATGGGACGGCGGGCAGTAATGCGACAGGCAACGTGCTGGCCAACGATACCGATGTCGATACTGGGGCCTCCCTCTCGGTCAGCGCGGTGCGGACGGGGAGCACCGAGGGGGCGGGCACCGCCGGCACGCTCGGCAGCGGCCTTGCCGGCAGTTACGGCACGCTGACGCTGAACGCCGACGGCAGCTACACCTATGCGGTCGACAACAGCAACAGCACGGTCAACGCGCTGGCCGTGGGAGCGACCCTGACCGACAGCTTCAACTACACCGTCTCCGATGGCAGCCTGACCGACAAGGGCGTGCTGACGATCACCATCAACGGGGCCAACGACGCCCCGACCCTGACCTCGATCAACACGCTGACTGGCGCCACCAAGGACACCGCCTTCACCATCAGCTACGCCACGCTGGCGGCGGCGGCCAACGAGGCAGACGTCGATGGCGATACGCTGAGCTTCCGGATCGACGCCGTCAGCTCCGGCACGCTGACCAAGAACGGCACGGCGATCACCGCCGGGACCACGACTCTGTCGTCGGGGGAGTCGCTGGTGTGGACGCCGGCCTCCGGCGCGACCGGCACCCTCAACGCCTTCACCGTCAGCGCCTATGACGGGTCACTGGCTTCGGCGACGCCGACCCAGGTGGCGGTGACTGTGGCCGACGTCTCCACGGTGACCGGCATCAGCGTTCTGAAGACGGTGACGCCGAGCGCGGCGAACACCCATTATACGTTCAATCTGAACGGGGTGAACGGCAGCGATACCGTGCTCTACCTGGCGTTCGAAAGCGGATTCGATCCGTCGGCCGGCGGTCTCGATACCACGGGCGAGGCGTTGGCCAAGGCCAATTCGCACAGCATTTCCGGTTCGGGATCATCGCAGTTGGTCTTCGTTGGCAATCTGGACGGCAACGGGGTGCCGATCACTGATGTGAACAACGCGAATTATTATACGCATTCCTTTTTCTTCAACGATGATTCCAACGGGACTCTCAGCTCGACCATCGCGTTCACGCCGGACAATACCAATTCGGTCTATGTCTTCGGCGGCGGCTACAACGGGGCCACGGTGTCCTACCACCTGCTGCTGAACGGCGTGGCCGACCCTCCGCTGCCGCCGGTGGCCGAGGATCAGACGGAGATCCCGGGCGTCGCGCTGTCCAGCCTGTCCTGGGTCGCCACTCCGCTGGCGGTCGTGGTGATCGGCAACGACGCGACCGAGCAGCAGGGACAGTGGCAGTACAGCGCCACGGCCGGGGCGAGCTGGACGACGCTGGCGTCCGGAGAGACGCTTCCGGTGACGCTGCGCCCGGACGATCTGTTGCGCTTCCTGCCGGCGGCGAACTGGCATGGCGCGCCCGGCGGCTTGACGGTCGGGCTGGTCACCGCCGCCGACGGGGAGATTTCGACCCAGGAGGTGATTTCGACCCTGGTTACGGCGGTCAACGACGCGCCGGTCGCCAGCGGGTCCGCTCTCCTCCCGCAGTCCAGCGCCGGCGGCCCGGATGCGGCCGGCACGGCAGTCGCCACCCTGTTCGCCGGCAACTTCAGCGACGCCGCCGACGTGGTGTCCGGATCGCATGGCGATACGCTGGCCGGCATCGCGGTGGTGGGGGATGCGGCGACCGCCGAGCAGGGGATCTGGCAGTTCAGTACCGATCAGGGGCGAAGCTGGACCGCGATCACGGCCGGCGTGTCCGACCAGTCGGCGCTGGTGCTGAAGGCGTCGGACCAGGTGCGCTTCGTGGCCGGCGCGGAGACCGCCGGCGCGCCGGCTCCGCTGGCGGTGCGGCTGATCGAGACCGGCGGAACCCTGCCGGTCAGCGGCAGCGTGATCGACCTTGGCAGTCCCGGCGCAGTCGGCGGCAGCAACCACGTCAGCGCCCAGACTGTTTCGCTCGCGGTGGGAACTCCGGAAAACACCCCGGCCCCGTCCTTGGCGCCGGCCGACCGCGAAGCGATCACCGTGGCGCATGGCGCTGACTACAAGGGCATGGTGCTGGGTAGCGACCAGCCGGGCGAGAGTTTCAGCTACGCGCTCAACGCCGCGTCGCTGCACAACGCCTCGCTGGTCAGCCACAGCGAGGGGGCGAGCTTCAGCTACCAGTATCATGCCGAGGGAGCGGCCGGTTCCACCGACAGCTTCCTGGTGGACGTCACCGATGCCAATGGCCACACCATCGCTCACACGGTGAACGTCCATATCGTATGAAGATTTTCAGTTGAGCTGGTCCCTCTGTGCCAATGAGAGTGAGACACCGTGCCCCCTGAAGTTTAAGCTTGAGGGCTGAGGAAACTGATTTCGTGGTTATGCCCAACAATATGCCCCTGTCCGCCCCTGTATCGGAGGCGGTTCCCGACGCCGGTGAGACGCCGCGGGTTGTTGCCGGGCCCGCTGCAGTCCCCCCGGAGATGTCGGCGCGTCCCAAACGTCGCACTTTCACGGCGGCGGAGAAGCTGCGGATCCTCGCCGAGACGGATCGGGCGGCGGACACCGGCGGGATCGCCGCGATCCTGCGGCGGGAAGGTCTGTATTCGTCGGCCCTGACCGACTGGCGCCGGCAACGCGATGCCGGCGCCTTCGAGGCGCTGAAGCCGCTCAAGCGCGGTCCGAAGACGGCCCCCTCCAACCCGTTGGAAGCGGAGTTGGCCAAGGCCCGCCAGGACATCGCCCGCCTCCAGCGCCGCCTGGAGCGGGCCGAGACGGTCATCGACGTCCAAAAAAACCTAGGACGGCAAGCGTTGCTGGCTGTTGAACCTTCGAGAGGCGATTGCTCTGGAGGGAGTTATGGCGCGGCGCGTCTGTCGGGTTCGCCAAGGTTCGGAACGTGTCTTGGTGCCGGAATGTCGGGATTGTCCGGAGTGCGGATTGCGGATGCGCATCCGCTATGAGAACCGCCGAACAGTGCTGACGCTGAGCGGGTTTGAGCGGCTTCGGCTGAAGATCCAATGGTGCGAGAACCCGGCGTGCGCCCGCCACCACCGAGCCTATCGGCCGGAGGCGGAAGGGCAACTCACTCTGCCGCATCATGAGTTCGGGCTTGACGTGATTGCGCTGATCGGGTCCTTGCGCCATCGCGAGCATCGCAGCGTGCCGGAGATCCACGTCACCCTGCGCGAGCGCGGGCTGCTGATCAGCGAGCGTAGCGTCACCAATCTGCTCGACCGTTACGATGAACTGGTTGCCACCGTCCTGGATGCGCCAAACCGGGCGGCGGTGGCTGCGCAGGGCCGCGTCATCCTGGCGCTGGACGGCTTGCAGCCGGACGTCGGGCATGAGGTGCTTTGGGTGATCCGCGATTGCTTGTCGGGACGGGTCCTGCTGGCCCGCCCGCTGCTCTCGGCGGCCCAGGCCGACCTCGCAGGGCTGTTGCGGGAAGTGATTGCGGCGCTGCCCGTGCCGGTGACCGGGGTGGTGAGCGACGGCCAGCATTCCATCCGGCGTGCGGTGGCCGAGGCGTTGCCCGGCGTACCGCATCAATTGTGCCAGTTCCATTACCTGCGCGAGGCGGCGCGCCCCCTCTTCGAGGCCGACCGCCACGCCAAGAAGGAACTCAAGAAAACCGTGCGCGGGGTGCGGCCGATCGAGTGCTGGAGCGAAGGGCACGAGGACGGCGGCGCGCCGGTGGTTGCCGGCTACTGTGCGGCCGGACGTGCGCGAAACCCACCGCTGGCTGCACGCGGCAGCCCATATCCTGGGCAACGCCGCCGACCATCCCGCCACTGTGGTGCAGGCCCGCTACGACCGCTTGATCGCCACATGGAGCACACGGCGCGGCCTGACCGCGGCCGTCGATCACTTCGTGAAGGTCACCGCCAGCTACCGGCCCGGTCTCTTCCACTGCTACGCCGTGCCGGACCTGCCGTGCACCAACAACGATCTCGAACATCTGTTCGGCTGTCATCGCCATCATGAGCGACGGGCCACCGGGCGCAAAGTCGCATCGCCGTCCTTGGTGCTCCGCGGCTCCGTACGCATCGTGGCCGCCACCGCAACCCGCATCGCTCCCTTCACAGCCCGCGATCTCGCAACCGACCAAGCACGATGGCTCAAACTCCGCAGCACACTGGAAACGCGACGCCAAGCCCGGGTCAGCCGAACACGCTTTCGACGCGATCAGGATACCTACCTCGCAGTTCTCGAGGACCGAGCATGCCAGCAACGCTTGCCGTCCTAGTACTACAGCCGGTCGCGAAAGACGGAATATGCGGCCGGGCGGCCTGTTGAGCTTGGAACCGACTGGAGGGTCCGAGCATGACCGAGATGACGGAAGCGGCGGAATGGTCCGATGCCCTGGAAGGGCTGGTCGGCGGATTGAGGTCCTTCTACAGCGCGGCCGGTCGCCAACGGGCTCTGCGTTACGTGAGAGGTCTTTTGGCGCCGCTGGATCGCAAGAATGGCTGGCAGTTGGCCGAAGCCGCCGGGGATTGCTCGCCGGCGGCGATGCAGGATTTCCTGGCCCGGACCCGTTGGGATGCCGACGCCGTCCGCGACGACCTCCAGGCCTATGTCATCGAACGGTTGAGCGACGATGAGGCCGTGCTGGTCCTCGATGAAACCGGCTTCGTCAAGAAGGGCACCCGCTCGGTCGGGGTGAAGCGGCAGTATTCCGGCACCGCCGGACGTATCGAAAACTGCCAGATCGGCGTCTTCCTCGGCTACGCCAGCCGACGCGGCCGGGTGCTGGTCGACCGCGCTCTCTATCTGCCCGAGGACTGGGCTGGCAACGACGAACGCCGACGGATGGCCGGCGTCCCCAACGCCGTCGGCTTCGCCACCAAGCCGAAACTGGGGCGGGCGATGCTGGAGCGCGCCGTGGCAGCCGGCCTGCCCTGCCGCTGGGTGACCGCCGACTCCGTCTACGGCGGGGACTACGCGCTGCGGCTATGGCTGGAGCGCCAACCGCTGGGCTACGTGCTGGCGATCACCAGCAAACAGCGCGCGCCCATGGGCTTCGATACGGTCAAGGAGCGGACGACCGGCTTCACCGCCACCGACTGGCAGCGGTTGAGTGCTGGCGACGGAGCCAAGGGGCCACGCCTCTACGACTGGGCGCACAAAACCTACGCTTCCCTGCGCGAGGGCTGGTGCCGCGGTCTGCTGGTGCGCCGCTCCATCGCCGAGCCGGACAAACTCACCTACTATCTGACCTTCGCCCCGGAAGGCACGCCGGTCGCCACATTGGTCCGGGTCGCCGGGTCGCGCTGGACCATCGAGTCCTGCTTCGAGGCGGCGAAGGGCGAGGTCGGGCTCGACCAGTACGAGGTGCGCTCGTGGACCGGCTGGCACCGCCACGTCACCTTGGCCATGCTGGCCCTGGCCTTTCTCACCGTCGTGCGCACGGCGGCCATCGGGGGGAGAGGATCAACTCGACCTGTCCGCCGATCTTCTGCCCTTGACCGTGCCCGAGATCCGCACCCTCCTGGTCGCCTTGATCGGCCGGCCCCCCGCGCCACCCACCGCCATTATCGATTGGTCCATCTGGCGAAGACGCCACCAACAGCGAGCACGGCGCTCCCATTGGAAACGACGCACCCAAACCGATAAGGACCGGCTGTAGTACTAGGGCCTGTTGACATTCATCGTGTTACCAAGACGGTAGCGACGAGGTTAATGGCAGCGGCGAAGCTTGTATCAGTTTTGTCGTATCGTGTGGCGATGCGTCGGAATTCTTTGATTTTGCAGAAGAAGTTCTCGACCAGATGGCGCCATTTGTACATCTCGGCGTCGTGGGGAATCGGGGGAGATCGGTTGGCCTTGGACGGAATGACGGCGACCGCGCCTCGCTCGGCGATCAAGATACGGATGGCGTTGCTGTCGAAGGCTTTGTCAGCCAGCAAGGCGGAGAATTCGATGCCGTCCAGCACCGGTTCGACGCCGACGCTGTCATGTCGCTGGCCCGGCAGCAGGATGAAGCGCCCAAGGTTCCCCAACGCATCGACGACGGCCAGGATCTTGGTCGTCAGCCCGCCACGAGAGCGACCGATGGCCTGAGCCTGAGTCCCCCCCTTGCGCCGGTACCGTGCTGATGCACCCGGACAATCGTGCCATCAATGATCGCGTACTCGAAGTCCGCGTCGCTCGATAAAGCGGCGAAGACCTCGTCGAAGACACCGGCCTTGGCCCATCGGCGATAGCGCTGGAACACCGAGTTCCAATTGCCGAACGCTGCGGGCAAGTCCCGCCAGGGCGCTCCAACGCGGACGATCCACAGGACCGCCTCCAAAAACAGGCGATTGTCCGCTGCCGAGCGGCCAGGGTCACCCACTTTGCCGGGAAGAAGCGGCGCTATCCGCTCCCACTGATCATCTCGCAATACAATCCGATCCAAGGCCACCTCCCTTTTGGTAGCCTTGAATCAAATTTCTGTGACCACAGGAAGCCCCTTCTCAACGCGAATGTCAACAGGCCCTAGAAAAAAATTTTCGGACCTGTTGGGGATTGCCTTGCCTCCCGCCGACAGCGACGAAACGCCGCGATGAGCGCGATCGCCACCTTGGCCCCCGACCGCGGTCTTGTGAGTGCGGCCTGCGCCGCTGTCGGCGTCGCCCGTGCCAGCGTCCATCGGCATCGGGTCCGGCTGGCCGGCCGGGAACCGGCGCCTCGCCCCCGGCCACGCCCGCCGCGGGCGCTCGGATAGCGTCCGTCAAGATGGTGGAAATTCGGATGCGCGCTGAGGTGGCCATTGTTCAGGCGGCCTTGGGTGGAGAGGTGATGGCCGGTTGGCTTTCACTGGCCGGCGTCAGCTCGGCCATGGCCTCGACCTGCATGTAGGGGTTCTGGGTCTGCCATTCGTCGTTCTGTTCGAGGAGCACCGCGCCGATCAGTCGGATGATGGATGCCTCACCTGGGAAGATGCCGACGACGTCGGCGCGGCGTTTGACCTCCTTGTTCAAGCGTTCCAAGGTGTTGGTGCTGTGCAGCTTGGTGCGATGCTGGGCGGGAAAGCCCATGTAGGCAAGCACGTCATGCTCGCTGCTGTCCATGAAGGAGGCCAGCTTGGGCCATCGGTCGCGCATCTGCTCGGCGATATGGCGGAAGGCTTGGTGAGCGGCTTCGGCGTCGGGCTGGAGAAAGGCCTGGCGCAGAGCGGCGGCGGCCATGGAGTTCTGGGCCTTGGGCACATAGGCGAGCGCGTTGCGCATCCAGTGGACTCGGCAGCGCTGCCAAGTGGCGCCCATGACACGGGCGATGGCGGCCTTCAGCCCTTCATGGGCATCGGAAATCACCAGCTTCACGCCCTTCAGGCCGCGGGCCTTGAGTTTCTTGAGAAAATCGCTCCAGAACACCTCGGCTTCCGACGGGCCGATGTGCAGGCCGACGATCTCGCGCTTGCCCTCGGTGTTGGCGGCCACGGCGATTATGGCAGCGACGGAGACGATGCGTCCACCCTCGCGCTGCTTGAGGTAGGTGGCGTCCAGCCACAGGTAAGGCCAGTCGCCCTCCAGCGGACGGTCGAGGAAGGCGTTGACCCGCTCGTCGATGTCTCGGCACAGCTTGGAGACCGTCGACTTCGAGATCCCCGACAGACCCATCGCCTGGGCCAACTCGTCAACGCGGCGGGTCGAGACACCGCCGATCCAGGCTTCCTGGATCACCGCCACCAGGGCTTTCTCGCTGGTCTTGCGGGCCTCCAGGAAGGGCGGGAAGTAACTGCCCTGACGCAGCTTGGGGATGCGCAGGTTCAGCGTGCCCAGGCGCGTATCCAGCGCCCGGTCGCTTCACCAGCCGCAAGGGTCTTCCAGTCGTCCTTCGCCAAGCCCTGCATGATGGCGGCCGGATCGGTCTGGATGAGTTGCCACTCTTCCAGGAAGCGCAGCGTATGGTTCGAACGGACCGCCAAAACATAGGGCTGCCCGCGCTTCTCCAGCAGGTGACGGAAACGGTAATCGGATCCGTAAAGGGAATCCGCCAGCACCCAGGCACAGGGCAATCCGTGATCCAATGCGCGGGCGATCATCTCGCACGCCATCGCCGGCTTTGTTGCAAACGAAACCGCCTCTGGCACGGACGCCCGTTTGCGGCGCTCGGCATCGGCAGCCCAATCCTTTGGCAGGTAAAGGCGCCGGTCGATCAACGCGTGTCCGAAACGGCTGGCATAGCCGACGAATACGCCGACCTAGCAATTCTCGATCCGTCCGGCCGTCCCAGAATACTGGCGTCCAACTCCGACCGACTGAACACCTTTCTTCAGAAATCCGGTCTCGTCCACCACCAGAACACCATCGTCATCGCCCAATGCTTTCGGTGCATAATCGCGAACTCGATCGCATACGGCATCCGCCGACCACGAACTCCGGCCCAAAAGAGACTGAAGACGGTAAGGCCGATCCAACCCGGCCTCTTCCACCAAAAGCCAACCCGTCTTGCGCTCCGCGCCAGAAAGGAGGCCATCAATGAAGTGTCCCGCCGAGCGACGGGTTTCAGACCGACCCAGCGCCGGAGAAAGACAGTCCTTCAACGCCAACAACGCCGAACCCCAATCGACCGTCGTTCCGCTCCACTCTGATACCGTCATTGCTCCGCCTACGGCCGTGACGGACAGCGAATCACAACAGCCTAAAATCCGCAACTGTAGTACTCGTCAGAATCACTGATCAAACGACGGTGTCGCTCTTCCATTGACCCGATGCCTGGTCTGACACCTCGCGCAGGATTGCCTGCAGCGACATCATCTCTGCCGTGAGCCGGTCGGCTGGACCGGCAATCGCCATCGTCCCCATCAGGGTCCCTTCGGCGGTAAAGACAGGTGCAGCGATTGCGGCTGATCCCAGGACCATACGGCCAATGCTGACCGCCATCTTATTCACTCTGATATCCTCGATCAATCGCCGCAGCTCATCGGCGCTTGTCAGAGTCGCCGGAGTGATTCGTTCGAATTTGGCCGTCCGCAGGTAATCCTCGAGCCAGGCCTCATCCTGATAGGCCAGCAGCACATTCCCAACTGCAGAGCAATACAGAGGAAGTGTACTACCGACCGGCATCGTATAACGGATCGGGTTGCTACCGTCGATGACTTCCACGCAGCTCGCCAGTTTCGACCTGGCGTCCAAAACAGAGAAGTAAACAGTCTCTTGGACCCGGAGCGCGATTTTTTCTACATAGGGCCGGATAAGCAAGCGTAGATTTCTCGCAGCCAGCACGCTGGCAGACAATCTGAAAATGCGCGCGCCAAGCCGGTAACGTCCTCCTGAGTGGAGAAGATATCCTTCCGCCACCAGGGGGCGAAGCAGGGTGAGAAGGCTGCTTTTCGGTGCTCCGAGGTGAACCCCCAGGTCGGCCAGCGACATTCCGTCGTTCGCCTCGGCAAGGGCTTCGAAAAGCCCGAGAATACGCATCAGCGATCGTGGCCCGCTGATATCCTTATCGGCAGTCTTGGCTGTGGTCTTTTCAGTTTGATCGACCATGAAATAATTTCCCTCAATATTATTTGGCTTCCGGAAGCTTTAACCCGCCGGATCATAAAACATTTCATGGCTGAACGGTAAAGTCATTGGTATGCACACCATGAGATGAGGTTGCCTGCATTCTGGAAACCTATGCGTGCCGCCTATGCTGAACGGTCATTCGACAATATGAACGACCGAAGCCGCTCCGTCAAGTATGCCACCCAGGGCCAGGGCGATTCAAAGAAAGCCGTTTTTGACGGTTGCGATTGTGGCACAGCGATCTTCGGCGCATGCCATGCGGACGGCGGGGAGTGGGGCGCCGAAGAGATTGGCGATGCCCAGCATGGTGTTGCGCAGCATCGCCATGGCCTGTGGCACGGCGCCGGATCGCACCCGGCTGGCGTCTTCGCTCAAGAGGACGTCACGCCTCCAGTGCAGGCGGTTCTCGATGCCCCAGTGGTCGCGGGCGAGCGCGAGCAGCGCCGCAGGCGAGGCGTGGTCGCGGTCCAGGCTGGTGATGACGTAGACGGTTTCGTGCGAGATCGCGCCCTTGACCTCGCGGGTCCGCTCGATGCGGCAGACCTGCGCCACGCCGGGCCAGTCGAGCGCGGGAACGACCTCGCGGCTGACGGTGATGCGGCGGGTTTCGATGCGCCCGTGCCCCTTCTCCACGGTCTGCGCGCCCTCACGGTCCGGCGGCGGCCCGTCCAGGGCGGGAGGCGGGGGCTGGCCCTGGAACGCCGCCACCAGCTCCGGGGGGAAAAGCGTCACCGAAGGCGACGGCGAGATCGGCCATCAGCGCCGGTTGGTTGGCTTTGACGGTGAACAGATAATCGCCGCCGCCGTCGCGGATGGCTTGGCAGATGGCGCGCTGACAGAACACCGCATCCCCGGTGATTACCGCACCGCCCAGCGGCAGGCTCTTGAGCAGCGTCAGCGCGGCGGTGATCTCGTTGGCTTCGGGCGGCACCCGCAACTGGCCGATCACCGTCCCCAGCCGGCTGGCGAAGGCGGCCAGCAGATGCACGCCTTCGCTGCCATCGTGCCCGGCCGGCGCGCTGCCCTTCAGGCGCTTGCCGTCGAGCGCCACATGTCCGACCGGGCCGGAGCCGCGCGCCCATTCCCCCAACACCGCCTCGGCCGCCGTAACGTCCAAAGCCTTGAAGAAATAGTGGTACATGGCGTGACACGGCGCCCGCTCCAGGCCCAGCAGGTAAAGAGCCTCGGGCGGCAACCGTCGCCCCCAGCGAAAGATCGCCATCAGGTCGTTGGCCCCCGCCAGCATCGCCGAAAGCGCCAAATCAAAACCGATGCCAGAGGGTACTGCCGCCCCTTCCGGCCCCGGCGATCCGGGATCGCTCCCACAACCTCCCACAACGTCCGCGGTCCACCCCTCATCGCTCCGACTCTCCGGCTCGGTTCCTGCCGATAGCCTTGTGAATCAACCGACGACTCGCGTCACCCGAATTTCATCCACCTTCTCTGAATCGCCCTGCACCCAGGGCCAGGGTCATCGCATTTGGCCGAGGATGGATCTTGCGAAGTCGTCGGACCATCCTGAGCGTTTTCGCTTTCGGCGGACGGAGATATCGCGCCGGGCCCGGTTCAGGATGTTGAGCGCGAGCTTGCGGAGGGTGGCGAGGTTTTCCGGCCCGTGCTCCTTGCGGTTGCGGGCGCGATCCTCGTCGAAGACGACGTCGAGCACCCAGTGCAATCCGTTTTCGATCGACCAATGGGCGCGGGCGGCCGCCAGATAGTCGGCCGCGCTGAGCGCGCGCGAGGCGATGTGGTAGTGCCGGGTCACGGTGGACTTGCCGCGATGCTCGACTTTAGCCTCGATCAAGCCCACACAGGCCATGCCGGGCGGCAGGACCGGTTCGCTGCTGGCCGATTTGGGCCCGCGCAGCCAATCCAGTTCGTGACAGACCCAGGCCCGCCGGGTCTCGATCCGGCCGTGATCGGCGTCGGTGGTCGTGGCACTCGCCAGCCCGGCGCACAGTTCCGGGTCGGTGAAGTACTCCTCGACCATGGCGAGCAGGGCGGGATGGTTGCCCTTCAGCCGCAGCAGGTAGTCGCCGCCGCGCTCCCGGATGAGGCGGGCGGTCTCCTCCTGACAATGGATGGCGTCGGCGGTGACCAGATGGCCCTGGAGGTCCAGGCACTCCAGCAGGGCACGGGCGGCCAGGATCTCGCTGTCGCCCTCGGCCACTCGGTAGCTGTGCTGGCCCACCACCAGCCGTGTCGCCGAGGCGAACGCCGTCACCACAGCCAGCGGGTTGGACCGGGCCGCGTCATCGAAGGAGCGGCGCAGCGTCTTGCCGTCGATGGCGATCACCCCAGCCCCGGCCGTTCCAAGCCCCTCCAGGAAACGGCCAAAGCAGGCGGCAAAGGCCACCGGGTCCAACAGCCGGAAGATGCGCGAGAAGGTGTCGTGGCTCGGCACCCCGTTCTCCAGACGCAAAAACGACCGAAACAGCACCTCGCGATCCACGGCGAAGTCGGCAAAGTCGGCACAGCTCTCCGCCCCGCACACCGTTGCCGTCAGCGCGATCGTCAGGATCTCCAGCAGGTCATGCCGCTTGGCGTTGCCCGTGCGTGGGTCCGGCAACGCATCAAACGCTTTCTCAAACCACGACTGCATCGGGGGCTCCAAAATCGGCGATAAAGCCCCTTACAGAATCCTTTTCTCTCACACACGCTACTCAATTTTTCCAAATGCGATTCCCCTGCACCCAGGGCCAGGGGAATCGCATACGGAAAAGCCTTGCCATTCCTATCGGATTTGATTCTACCCGGCGGACCGATTTGGGCGTTGGGGGAACGAGATGGAAGGGTTCAAAGCGTGCTTTGGAGCGCTGGACGATCCACGACGGGGCAATGCTCGTCAACACGACCTTCATGAAATGCTGATGATCGCTCTCTGCACGTTCCTGTGCGGTGGGCGAACCTGCATCGACATGGCGGAGTTCGCTGACGAACGTCAGGAGTTTCTGGGCGAATTCCTCACCTTAAAGGGCGGTCCGCCTGCGTATTTCGGCGAATTCGCCCAGGCGTTTCGGTTGAAAGCGCCCACCGTTTCGGCGAAAGCGCCCACCCGAATTGCAAGCTGGTGGGAGCCGGGGCCGAACCCTGGATTTACGTTATGAAGGTTGTGGGTTTGGTTGCCAAGCACCGGCCTTAGGTGTCGGGGGTTTCGCTGGCGGCATCGGCCTTGGTGCGGCGCATGGAGTCGCCATGCAGGTCGATGCGGTAGGCCCGATGCACGAGGCGGTCGAGGATGGCGTCGGCGTAGGTGGCATCGCCGATGAGCCGATGCCAGTTGGCCACGGGAACTTGGGTGGCCAGCATGGTTGCGGCCCGGTCGTGGCGGTCATCGATCACCTCCATCAGGTCCAGGCGCTGAGGCGCGGTCAGCTCGGTCATCGCCCAGTCATCCAGGATCAGCAGGTCGAGCCGGGCGATCCGTCGCAGCAGCCGGGCGAGCGAACCGTCCAGGCGGGCGGTGGCCAGATCGTCCAGCAGGCGGGTCAGCCGGGTGTAGAGTACGCTGTGGCCTTCCCGCGCCGCCTGGTTGCCGAGTGCACAGGCCAGCCAGGTCTTGCCGATCCCGGTCGGGCCGGTGATCAGAACCGGCCGGTTCTCCTTCACCCAGCGCCCGGTGGCCAGCTCGCGCACAACACCGCGATCGAGCCCACGCGGGGTGCGCAGGTCGAGGTCCTCCAGGCAGGCCGTCTGGCGCAGCCGGGCACGTTTCAGTCGGCTGGCGAGTGCGGTGTTGGCGCGCTCTGCCGCTTCCCGCTCGATCAGCGTGCCCAACTGCTCGTCGAAGGCCAGTTGGCCGCGATCGGGCAGGCGTTCCAGCGCCTCCAACCCCTTGGCCATGCCGTACAGCCGCAACTGGCGCAGCCGCTCGTGGTTGACGTGCTTCATCATCGTATCTCCGTCAGTGATAGTAGGAAGGGCCGCGCAGATTGGTGTGCTCGCCGGCACCGGCCGCGTCCGCCGTTGTGGCCGGGGGAGCGGTCAACCAGCGCTGGACGTAGCGGTAGGATCCGACGTTGGCCTCCAGCGCCGCCTGGCAGGCTTGCTCCAGCCGGCTGGTGCCGTGGGTGGCCGCCAAGCGGATCAGGCCGATCCCGGCCCGCACCGCCTGTTCGGGGTGATCGGCGCCGGCCAGGATGCGTTCGAACAGCAGCGCGGCGGCCGGGCCGATGGCGGCCAGTTCGGTCTGGATGGCATCGGGGGTGAAGCGGGCGACGGCCCGGTGGTTGGCGGGGCGATGGGCGTCCAGCGTCACGGTGGCGCCGTCCTGCCGGCGGACATGGCAGGCCATCCGCTTGCCGCGCAGGAAGACGCTGATCACGCCGGCGGTGCTGTGCACGTCGACCGTCTTGCCGATCAGCGTGTGGGGCACCGAGTAGACGCCGCCGTCGAGAGCGAGATGATAGTCGGGCGGGACCTTGTGGCGCGCCCAGGTGCCCGGCACGAAGCGGTCCGGCGGCAAGGGGCGCAGGGTCGGCTGCTCCTCGGCGGCGAACAGGCCGGCGCGCGTGTCCTGCGGCCGGCGGCTCAAGGGAGCGGCATTGAGGGTGGCCAGCTTGTCGCGCAAGGCCGCGTTGGCGGCGTCCAGCGTGGCGAAGGGCGTATCGCGCAGCGGGGCCAGCACCCGCCGCTCGACCTGCTGCACGCCGTTCTCGGCGCTGGGCTTGTCGCGCGGGCGCCGCACCCGGGCCGGCAGGACGGCGGTGCGGTAGTGCCGGGCGAGATCGTGATAAGCCGGGTTGATCGCCGGATCGTAGAAGGAGGCGTGGCTGACGCCGACCTTGAGGTTATCCGGCACCAGCTTGCCCGGCACGCCGCCCAGATGTTCGAACAGCCGGGCGTGGGAGGCCAGCCACTCCTCCGCCTGCTGGGTCCAGGTCGCCTCGGCATAGACGTAGCCCGAATACGGCAGGCAGGCGACAAACACCTGGGCCTGCCGCGCCTCAGCGCCGAGCCCGACGGTCAGCGTCATCCCAGCGTAATCAACCTCGATCGCCGCCCCCGGCCGATGTTCCCGGCGCAGACGCGGCTCGGCATGAGCACCCTGCCATGCCCGGAAATGCTGGACGAATTGGGTGTAGCGATAGCCGCCGGGATGGACCTCCAGGTATTCCTCCCACAGCAGCCGCAGCGTTACGCCACGGCGGCCGAGTTCCCGGCTGATGTGCCGCCAGTCGGGCACCGGGCGCGCCGACGTGACCGGAGGCGGGAACAGCCGCTCCTCCAGCTCGACGTCCGTCCAGCCCAGCACATCCGCGTACTGCAGCCCGGAGGCCCGTAGCCGCTCCAGGTAATCGCGCACGGTGCTGCGCGGCAGCCGGCAGGCATCGGCAATCTGCCGTTGGCTGGCGCCAAACTCATCCCGCAGACGAAGGACTTCTCTGATCCGCCGCATGTCCGACCTCGCTCGGGGCATCCCGATCCTCCTTGGCCTGTGCCGTGGAAAGATCATGGGGATGCCAAAGGCTGGTTCGGACCCCGATACCACCACTCCTACGGGTGGGCGAATTCACCGAAACGGCTGGGCGCTTTCACCGTTCTGCCCGGGCGCTTTCCGCCGTTCCCGCTGGGTGCTTTCCGCCGAAATATGCAGTCAGGGCATGGAACCACTGCTCGCCTGGGCCGAACACGGCCAGGCAACCGTCCTCCGGCTCCAGCTCGATGGCAATGTCGATCAGCCATTCGACGTCCTCGCCGAGGATCTCGGCGACGCGCTCCATGGTCACGAGGTTGCGGGTTCTGGCCATGGTTCCTCAGGTCGCCGTGGTCGCCTCGTGCAGCCGCTTCCATTCCCAGGGCAGCAGTTCGTGCAGCTTGGTCTGCGGCAGATCGTTGATGCGGGCCAGGACGTCGGCCAGCCACGCCTGGGGATCGATGTCGTTCATCTTTGCCGTCACGATCAGGCTGTACATGGCGGCGGCGCGCTGCCCGCCTCGATCCGATCCGCAGAATAGCCATGCCTTCCTGCCAAGGGCGATTCCACGCAACGCTCGTTCGGCAGCATTGTTGGTCAGGCAGACCCGTCCGTCACGCAGGAAGCGGGTGAAGCCTTCCCAGCGGGTCAGCATGTAGTCCATCGCCTTGGCCACCGGCGCGTGCTTCGACATCCCGGCCCGGGCCGTTCGCATCCAGTTTTCCAGTTCCTCGACCTGGGGCTTGGACAGCTCTGTGCGCACCGCCAGACGGTCGGCTGCCGAGCGCCCGAGGGCTTCGCGCTCGATGTCGAACAGCGGGTCGATGCGCCGCACCGCCTCCAGCGCCAGCGGAGAAATCGGGGGCGCCCCCTTGCCGCGCCGCTTGTTGGCGGCGATATCGGCGAGTTCGAAGAATTTCCGACGCGCGTGCGCCCAACACAGGACCTCGGCCACGGGCTCCGGCTGGCGGCTCGCGTCGTAGAGGCGGTTGTATCCGGCATAGGCGTCGGCCTGCAGCACTCCGGCCCAACCGGCCAGATGTGCCTCGGGATGCCCGCCGCCACGGTCGCGGGAGTAGTGGAACAGCGCCGCCGGTGCCGCCGCGCCCGCGAAGGGGCGATCGTCGCGCACATAGACCCAGATGCGGCCGGTGTCGGTCTTGCCCTTCGCCAGCACCGGCACGGTCGTGTCGTAGCTTCGCTGGCCCTTCGGGCTCGCCGTGCAACCGCTCCGCCGCCAGCACATGCGCTGCGAGCCGGTCGAGCAGCGGCTTCAGCACGCCGCAGGCCGCCCCCACCTGGTCGGCCGCGGTGGACAGGCTGATCTCCATGCCCTCCTTGGCGAAGCGCTCGCACTGGCGGTTCAGCGGCTGATGCTGGCCGAACTTCTCGAACAGCAGCGTGGCCAGCAGGTTCGGCCCCGCCCAGCCGCGCGGCGTGGTGTGGAACGGTGCCGGCGGCTGGCTGATCGTCTCGCAGTCCCGGCAGGAGAATTTCTCGCGCACCGTCTGGATGATTTTCCACCGCGCGGGAATGCGCTCGGCCGTCTCGGTCACGCTTTCACCCAGCTTGCACAGCCGGGTCGAGCCGCAGCATGGGCACACCGCCGGCGCCGGGATCACGACGCGCTCGCGCGGCAGGTGCGCCGGGAACGGCTTGCGCGACGGCGCCTTGCGGGTGATGCGGGCCGCGCCGGTCGCCTCGGCCACCTGTTCCGCCGCCAGATCGTCCTCGCCGACGCTTGCCTGCGCCTCCTCCAACTGGAATTCGAGCTGGCCGAGCAGTCGGGAGGTCCGTTCGGAGCGCCGGCCGTAGAGGTCGCGCTGGAGCTTCTCGATCTGGAGCTTCAGGGTGGCGATCAGCGCCTGGTCGCCGGACCGTTCGGCCCGCGCCTGGGCGGCGTCCGCCTCGGCCAACGCAGCCCGGCCACGCGCTTCGATCAGCGCGGCGCGCAGGGCGTCGATGGTGTCGGGCAGGGCGTCCATGGGGCCGGATTGTACCCGGAAACCCGCACCGATCCTCGTTCTTCCCGCCGGAGAGCGGCGGGTTGATTCACTGTGCCGCAGCCTATCCGGCCGAGCGCGGTCTCCAAGTCTGCTGCGGATTGCGCCAGTCGATGGCGTCGAGCAGATACGCGAACTGGGACGCGGAAATGGCCACGGCTCCGCTGGCCGGGCTGGGCCAGATGAAACGGCCCCGTTCAAGCCTCTTGGCGTACAGCGACATGCCGAGCCCGTCATGCCACAGGCACTTCACCATGTCACCGCGACGTCCACGGAAGACGTATAAATCGCCGGCATGGGGATCGCGGCCAAGACCCTCCTGGACCTTCAGCGCCAGAGAGTTCATCCCGCAGCGCATGTCGGTGACCCCGCCCGCCAGCCAGACCCGAACGCCCGAGGGGACCGGGATCATGCCGACCGTCCCGACAGCGCGGCGATCACCGTGCCGACCAGGGCCGGATCGACCGGGCCGGTGATGCGCAAGCGCGCCGTCGCGAATTCGACCTCGATGAGACCGGCTGGTGGGGCCGCTGGCGCCGCTGTCGGCTCTGCCACCTTCTCCGGTGCCGGAGCGTCGGTGGCGACGGTGATCGGCATGAAGGCGGGCAGCCGGGGCTGCTGACCGAAGAACTGGCGGCGCCAGCGGTACAGCAGGCTGACGTCCACGCCCAGGCGCCGGGCGACTTCGGTCGCCTTGACGCCCGGCTGGAACGCCTCTTCGACCAGCCGCAGCTTCTCCTCGTCGCTGAACTGCCGCCGCCGCTCCTGGCCCGTGATCACCTCGACGCGTTGGATAGTCATAGGGACTGCCATAGGGATAGCCATAGGGACAGGCACAATGATTCAGCTTCCCCGCTCGGTCACAAGGCGGCGCTCGGCGGAGGGGTACGGATCGCCAGCAGGTCGCCATGAAGCTGGGCCTCCAGCCCGGCGCCCGAGGGGCAGGGGGACAGCACGACGCGGTCGACCATGGACCTGATCATCTCCATCGCGGCCATCCCCTCGTCGCCGTCGCCGAGCACGGACTCGAGCTCTGCGATCTTCCGCCGGTACAACTCCGGCAGGTTGGCCGGCAGCAGCATCTCCGGCGCCTCCGTGCCCAGGGCGTCGATCTCGGCGGCGAGTGTGGCGCGCTCGGCCTCCAGGGCGGACAGCCGCTCCTTCAGGGCCGGGCTGTACATCCCGTTCTCCACCGCCTCCAGGATCGACGCGATCTTCCGGTCGATGCCGACGAGGGCGCGCTCCTGGTCGCCGCGCCGGTTCCGGGCTTCGGCCTGATCACGCCGTTGCGCCACCACCATTTCCTCAATAAAGGCGGCGACCACGTCAGCGTCGAGCAGGCGCTCCTTCAGCCCGGCAAGAACACGGCCCTCGATTGCTTGCCGGCTAGAGCGGCTTGCGACCGAGTTGAATCGGACACTCATAGAGGGATTCCCTGGGGCTTTGAAATCGGCGATTCTGTAAGGGTCGATTGACCTTCCCGGAGCCGGAGATGGCAGGCCCTTATTCTCAGGACCTCAGAGACCGCGTTGCCGCGGCGGTATCGGGGGGCTGCTCGGCGCGCGCAGCGGCGTCCCGGTTCAGCATCAGCGTCAGCACGGCAATCCGCTGGGCCAAGCGCATGAATACCGAGGGGCATGCCCAGGCACGGCCGATGGGTGGGGACCACCGCTCGCGTCTGGGCGATCACCGTGAGGCGGTTCTGACGCTGCTCGCCCACCAACCCGACCTGACGCTGGAGGAGATCCGCACCGAACTGAGCACCCGTCATGGCGTGAGCCCTCTGTGCCAATGAGAGTGAGACACCGTGCCCCCTGAAGTTTAAGCTTGAGGGCTGAGGAAACTGATTTCGTGGTTATGCCCAACAATATGCCCCTGTCCGCCCCTGTATCGGAGGCGGTTCCCGACGCCGGTGAGACGCCGCGGGTTGTTGCCGGGCCCGCTGCAGTCCCCCCGGAGATGTCGGCGCGTCCCAAACGTCGCACTTTCACGGCGGCGGAGAAGCTGCGGATCCTCGCCGAGACGGATCGGGCGGCGGACACCGGCGGGATCGCCGCGATCCTGCGGCGGGAAGGTCTGTATTCGTCGGCCCTGACCGACTGGCGCCGGCAACGCGATGCCGGCGCCTTCGAGGCGCTGAAGCCGCTCAAGCGCGGTCCGAAGACGGCCCCCTCCAACCCGTTGGAAGCGGAGCTGGCCAAGGCTCGCCAGGACATCGCCCGTCTCCAGCGCCGCCTGGAACGAGCCGAGGCGGTCATCGACGTCCAAAAAAAATTTTCGGACCTGTTGGGGATTGCCTTGCCTCCCGCCGACAGCGACGAGACGCCGCGATGAGCGCGATCGCCACCTTGGCCCCCGACCGCGGTCTTGTGAGTGCGGCCTGCGCCGCTGTCGGCGTCGCCCGTGCCAGCGTCCATCGGCATCGGGTCCGGCTGGCCGGCCGGGAACCGGCGCCTCGCCCCCGGCCACGCCCGCCGCGGGCGCTCGCGGTCCAGGAGCGCCAGACGGTGCTCGCCCTTCTGCGCGAGCCGCGCTTCGTCGATCTCGCCCCGGCGGAAGTCTACGCCACCCTGCTCGATGAAGGCGTCTATCATTGCTCCATCCGCACCATGTACCGCCTGCTGGCGGAGCATGACGAGGTCCGCGAACGCCGCGACCAGCTCCGTCATCCGGCCTACCGGAAACCCGAATTGCTGGCCAAGGCCCCGAACGAGGTCTGGTCCTGGGACATCACCAAGCTGATGGGGCCGATGAAGTGGTACTACCTCTACGTGATCCTCGACATCTTCAGCCGCCGCGTTGTCGGCTGGTGCGTCGCCGATGCCGAGAGCGCCACCCTGTTCAAGGCGCTGTTCGAGGAGACGCTGGCCAAACACACCGTCCCGCCCGGCCAATTGACCCTGCACGCCGATCGAGGCGGCCCGATGAAGGCCAAGGCCACCGCTCTCCTGCTCGCCGACCTCGGCGTCACCAAATCGCACAGCCGGCCACACACCTCCAATGACAACCCGTTCTCGGAGGCCCACTTCAAGACCATGAAATATCAGCCGCAATTCCCCAAGCGCTTCGGCTCCATCGAGGATGCCAGGGCCTTCTGCCGGGACTTCTTCACCTGGTACAACCGGGATCACCACCATGCCGGCATCGGCCTGATGACCCCAGACCAAGTCCATTACGGCCAAGCCGACGCCGTCCATGCCGCCCGCCAGCAAACCCTCGACCGTGCCTTTCGCCGCACACCGGAGCGTTTCGTTCGCAAAGCGCCTCAACCACCCGCAAAGCCAATCGAAGTCTGGATCAATCCGCCGCAAAAGCCGGAGAGCATCCAAGCCTAATTCATAACTCCGGCTGTCTCACAGTCGTTGACACGTTCCGCAATCTGATCCGGTTGAGTGTGCGCTCGTAGGCCTCTGCCGGGGTTCTGCCGCCGAGCGCGGAGTGCGGACGGTCGGCGTTGTAGTATCGATCCAGCGGCCGATCCCGGCCCTGGCCTCGCTGCCGGTTTCGAAGGCGTGGAGGTAGACGCATTCGTACTTCATCGATCGCCACAGCCGTTCGATGAAGACGTTGTCCATCCAGCGGCCGCGCCCATCCATCGATACCCGGATGCCGGCCGCGGTCAAGAGGCCGGTAAAGCGCGGGCTGGTGAACTGGCTGCCCTGATCGGTGTTGAAGATGTCCGGCCGGCCGTAGCGTGCCATGGCCTCCTCAACGGCCTCGATGCAGAACTCGATGTCCATGGTGTTCGACAGCCGCCAACTCACGACTTTGCGTGTCGCCCAGCCCATCACCGCCACCAAGTACAGAAAGCCGCGGCGCATGGGAATGTACGTGATGTCGCTACACCACACCTGGTCGGGGCGGTCGATGGTCAGGTCGCGCAGCAAGTACGGCCAGATCTTGTGTTCAGGGTGTGGCACTGTCGTCTTCGGGCGTTGGTAAATCGCCTGCAAGCCCATCCGCACCATCAGGCGGCGAACCCGCTTGCGGTTGACCTGATGGCCGTGCCGGCGCAGATGCCGGGTCATCTGCCGGCTGCCGTACCAGGGCGTTTCCAGGAACTGCTCGTCGATCAGTCGCATCAACTCCAGGTTCGCGGCCGGCTCGCCTTTGGCCGGTCCGTAGTAGCTGGACCGGCTGATCGAAACCAGCTCGCACTGTCGGGTGATCGACAGACGCGGATGATCCGCCTCCACCAGCTCCCGCCTCCGACCGATGCTCATCGATCGGAGGCCTTGCGCAAAAAATCCCGCTCCACGACCAACTGGCCGATCATGGCGTGCAGCTTCTCCACCTCGCCCTGATGGTTGGATTCAGCGGTTTCCGCCTTGCCGGAGAACACACCAGCCATCCCCTCCATCGCCTGCTTCTTCCAAGCGTTGATCAGCGTCTGGTGTACGCCGTGCTTGGTCACCAACTGCGACACCGTCAGCTCGCCCCGGATCGCCTCCAGCGCCACCTTCGCCTTGAACTCTGCCGAATACCGCTTCCGTTTCCCCGTCATCGGGTCCGTCCTTCCTCATGGGCGAACCAAGCTTATCCGACTGTCCGGGAAACGGGGACCAGCTCACCTCAGCCGAGGCAAAAAGCCGGAATATGTGCGTTTTTCCGCGTCCTGTTAAGGGATCTCGGTAAGGGCGGCGATTTCCTCAGCCGTCGAGCGTGACCAAAACTCCCGCCACTGAGGAAAACTCTGGGGAAGGCGTGGCTGATAGCGCTCCCGGTCGAAGCGATCCCAGTTCTGCAACCGCGGCTGCCCCGGACGGTCCAGAGCGTCGCTGGAGTACCAATGCCGTTCGTCTCGCGATTTAAAGAACCAATTGCCGTCGTAGCGTTGATAGGTGTCGAAATAACAGATCGCCATCACGATCCATTTGCCACCGTCCTCGTGCTCGGCCCGGCAATAGACGGTTCCGGTGGCGCGATCGGGGTCGGCAGGGTCGAAATCGATAACCTGGCCCACGATCTGATGATGACAGCGATAGAATTGGCGCAAGGTCGGATCGTAGAAGGCTTTCAGGGCGATCCGACCCTGGCCCCAGCGTCCGCAATCGATGTCAGGAACGAACAGAGCCACAAGATCGTCCAGATTGCGGGAGTCAATGGCGAGTGCGTACCGCGATGGCAATTGCTGGATGGCGAGGTGGGATTCGATACGGTCGATCCGTGCCAGCAGCCGGTCGGTTCCCATCAGTCCTCTCTCCCCGCAGTATTGAAGCGCTTCATGAAATCCAGCATATCGGCGTTGAAGGGAAGGACCGCGCTGTAACCGCCATCGACATTGATTACTTGGCCGGTGATGAACTCCGCTTCGTCGGATGCGAGGAACAGAGCTGTGGCGGCGACGTCGTCCGGGCAGCCGAAGCGCGGTACCAACTGGTGGCGCCGCATGATTTCTCCGGGACCGCCGGAGGCCGCGTAGGTACTGGCAGTAGCCGGCGTCACGATCAATCCGGGGGCAATGGCGTTGCAGCGGATGCCGTCCTTGCCATGCTGGACCGCAACATAGCGGGTCAGGGTTTCAATCCCGGTTTTGGAGGTAGCGTAGGCGGTGAACGAGGCTGCTCCAGCCTGGGCGGAGACCGAGGAGGCGTTCAGGATGACACCTTTGCCACGCCTCCGCAGCGCGGGCAGGGCACATTTGATCGCCAGCATCGTGCCGCGCAGATTGGTGCGCATCAAGGCATCCCAGACCTCGATGTCCATATCTTCGACGGCACTGTCCCGGCTCGACGACAGTTGGGTCGCGGCGGCGTTGTTGTAAAGGATATCGAGGCCGCCGAACAACCGAACTGTTTCGCCGAGCAGATCGCTGATGGACTGGGGATCGCCGAGATCGACCCGTATCGCCTCGGCCTTTCCGCCGGACGCCCGGATCCCGGCCGCTCTCGCCTCCGCCCCGTCACGGTCGATGTCGGCTACCACCAGTTCGGCGCCTTCGCGTGCGAACAACTCAGCGGTCGCGGCACCGATTCCCGATGCTGCTCCTGTCACGATGGCAGTCTTTCCCGCCAGACGTCCACGGGACACATGTCCCTGTGAATGATCGCTCATGTTGTTTTCCTTATCAGGCCGTGAAGAGTCCGCCATCAACCACCAGCGTCTGTCCGGTCACGTAGCGGCAAAGGTCGCTACAGAGGGCGGTGACGGCCGTACCGATATCGTCGGTGGAGTGCCCCATGCGGCCGAGCGGGAAATTCGTCAGATATGCAGCGCGGATCTCGGGATACTGGTTGAAGAACAGTTCGGCCGGCGGGGTCAGGGCCGACGGAGCGACACCCAGGACGCGGATGCCATCGCGTCCCCATTCGCGCGCCAGCGCCTTGATGAAGCCGCGGTCCGCCCCCTTCAAGATGGAATAGATCGGATTCATCCCGGCGCCATGGAGGCCGAAGGCCGAAACCAGCAGGATGTAGCAGCCGTTTCCGCTTGCCTTCAAATAGGGATGTGCCGCTTTCGCCAGCAGGAACGCGCCGACGTGCGCCACGGCCGCCTGGGCTTCCCAGTCCGCGTCCGTCACCGCCTCCAGGGCGATGGGCACTGCCGATGCCGGGTTGTTGGCGTTGTGGACCGCGATGTCGAGACCGCCAAATTCCGCGACGGCGTACTCAACTGCGGCGTTCATCTGCTCTGCAGAGGTGACGTCGGCCACAACCACCCGGCCGTCGCCACCCTCGCTGCGGATCAGGTCAAGGGCGGCGTCGCCGATCTCGCGACGGCGAACCGCTAACACGACCCGTGCCCCGGCAGCCGCGAACGCCTGAGCAATTCCCAGCCCAATTCCCTGACCTGCGCCGGTGATGAGCGCCGTGCGCCCCGCGAGAACCTTGTTGGGAAGGTTGTTTTCAGTCATGGAGTCATCCAATCCCCGCCATCCAGGGCGATCGTCGCCCCGGTCAGGCTGTGTGAAGAATCGCTGCCGAGAAAGCCCAGCACCGGGGTCACATCGGCGGCCAGGTCCGGGGCACCACCCAGCGCAGCGGGCGGCGGGCCGAGTTCCGGAACTTCAGGTCCCTTGCCGGTCAGCGCCGAGGCGTAACGGGCATCGGCGATTCCGATCCAATTGACACGAATCCCACGCTGTCCCCACTGCCGTGCGGCCGACTTGACCATGGTCCGCTGACCTTCGGCACAGGTGGACAGCCCGACCAGTCCGGTTGCGCCGACCAGGGACAGCGCCGGACCGATCACGACGATCGAGCCACCGCTTTCCTTCATCGCGGCTTCCGCTGCTTGCAGGGTATATAGCGTTGCCCGCAACGGGGCATCGGTGACTTGGTGAAAACTTTCGCGATCGAGGGAAATCAAATCCTTGGTGATCAAGGCTCCCTCGCCGGCGGCGGCGTGGACAACCAGGTCGGGCGGGCCGGTTCGCGCCACAGCTGCCGCGAATGCTGCATCCACGGCGGCACGCGAGGAAAAGCGCCCGGCCGCGTCGTCCGCGATCGCAGTGACCCGAGCGCCTTGGCTTTCGAGGCCAGCAACCAATGCCGGCGCGAAGTCCAGGCCAGACACCACGACGAAGGCGACGCGGCCATTCAGAAGCGGCAAAGGCGCCGCACTGTTGAAAGACATGAGAGGTTCTCCGTGCCGTGGCTGAAGACGCCGGCGCAGTCGATCAGGTCAGAACTTTAAGGGAGTCGGTGGAAAACGCGGTTATTGCCGCTCCGGCGCGCACCTTGTTTACCCATTCCGGTTCGTGGAGCAGCATACGGCCGACGCCGACCAGATCGAACTCGCCGCGATTGAAGCGTTCCATTAGCAGATCCAGACGGGCGACTGAAGCTGCGGCGCCGGCCATGGTGTCATAAAAACCCTTGTCAATGCCGACACCGCCGACCGTCATCGCCAGCTTGCCGGTCAGGGCCTTGGCCCATCCGGCAAGGTTAAGCGGGGAGCCGGACTCCGGAAAGGCCGGTTGTGCAAAATAGCGGGTGCTGGCTTCGAACAGATCGACGCCGGCTTCGGCGAGTGGTTGGAGGATTTCCCCCAACTCATCGGGGGTTTCCGCCAGGCGGGCCGAAAAGTCCTGCTGTTTCCATTGGGAAAAGCGGAAACTGATCGGCAATTCCTCGCCAATGGCGCTGCGCACCGCCTTGACGACCTCCACCGCAAAGCGCGCCCGGCCTCGCCGGTCGCCACCCCATCGGTCGGTGCGGAGGTTGGTTTCCGCCCACAGGAAACTATCAATCAGATAACCGTGACCACCATGAATTGCGATGCCATCGAAGCCGACCGCCTTGGCATTCGCGGCGCTGCGAGCGTAGGCCGCGATCGTGTCGGCAATCTCGTTCTCGCTCATCGGTTGCGTCGGTGCGGAGGCCCGGCCAATATAGTCGGCATCGATCGAGGTCTTGCGGCCCAGAGGCCCCCAAAGCCCTGATGGGCGCATCGGTGGCGCTTCGGGGTAGGGGCCGGTGCCCAGTTCCTTCATCACGCCCATATGCCAAAGCTGGGGGAAAATAATCCCACCTTCGGCGTGAACGCCGGCAACGACCTGTCGCCATCCTTCCAAGGCGGCTTCTCCGTGCAACTCCGGAGTAGCGTTTTCGCCCAGACCGGCCTCACCCAGTGCTGAAGGATGATCGATTCCGACGCCTTCGGTAATGATGAGGCCTGTCCCTCCCGCCGCGCGGCGCCGGTAGTAGCCCGCCACATTGGCGCCCGGCACACCGTCGGGAGAAAAGCCCCGTGCCATGGGAGACATGACGATCCGGTTGCGCAGCGTTGCCCCGCGCAGGGTCAGTGGTTGGAACAATCCTTCAATGTCGTGTGTCATGAACGTAGAATCCATCGTCTGGGTTGATAGCGGCGCAGTTCGTCAGGATGAAGGTGTTGCAGAGCAAATCGCCCATTCTATCTGGCAACGCAGCTGTCATCGGGAAACGGGCGAGCTGAGCGGCCACCGGCGGCGTGCAAGGCCGCGATGTAGCCGAAGATGAAGGCGCTGGAGATGCTGGCTCCAGCGCCCGGATAAAAGCGTCCCGTCACGCTGGATGTGCAATTACCAGTCGCATAGAGCCTGGGAATGATCGAGCCATCCTCCCGCAATACGCGTGCATGTTCGTCACAGACGAGGCCGCCGCAGGTTCCGACATCGCCGGGAAATGCGGCGATGGCATAAAAGGGGGGGGTGGCGATCGGCCCCAGGCTGGGATTGGGACGGTTGCTCGGATCGCCGTTCCAGCGATCGTACTCCCGGCCGCCGCGATTGAAGTCCTGGTCGGTGCCGCTGGCGCAGAAGCCGTTGAACCGCTCGACCGTGGCTTTGAGGCCGATGGCGTCAATCCCCGTTAGCGCCGCCAGTTCCTCCAGAGTCTCGGCCCGCTTGATGAACCCGGTCTTCAACCATTTCTTCGGCACGCCGAACTTGGTGCCCCACATGTATCGATCCCGGTTGGTCTGGTCGAGAATATACCAGCAGGGCAGGTTGCCCTGGCTGTACATCGCCTCGCCGATCTCCATGTAGGAGCAGGACTCGTTGACGAAGCGGTTGCCTTTCGCATTGACCATGATGCAACTGGGCTTGCTCATGTCCAACGTGGTCATCAAGGGAATGATCTTGCCATTGCGAACCGTGTCGGGCGCGGGATCGCCATTGGGCATCAGGGCTGTGGGGACCCAGATGGCCATGTCGAGATTTTCCGTCGCAGCCCCCAAGCGCATTGCCGCTTGCAGCACCTCGCCGGTGTCACCGACATTCGCATTGGTCCAGCGATTGCTGACCGGCTGCCGCTGATATCGATTGCGCATCTCCAGATTGTGAGCGAAGCCACCGCTGGCCAACAGCACACCATTGAGTGCACGGACGCACACCGGATGGCCGTCGCGCCGCACCGACACGCCGACCACCTGTCCATCCTCGACGATCAGGTCTTCGACCGGGGCATTTCGCCAGAGTGGAACCCGATTGCGCAAGGCAATCTCCAGCATCCTGCCTTGTAAGGCATGGCCCAGCCCACGGACGCGCTTGCCGGTCAGCATATCGCGGAGCCCCCGCCAGATGGTGCGCAACAAGGCCCGGCGACCGGCCCAGGTCCGCTTGATCAGCATCAGGTCGGTCAGATCGTCGGGATGCATAGGCAGATCGAACGGTTCGTAGATGTTCAGCCGGTCCTTCCACTCCCCCAGGCTTCGAAGGTCGAACGGCTTGGCAAGGAGGGAGCGGCTGACCTGCTCGCCACCGGGGCGGTCGCTGTAATAGTCAGGCCATTTCCGCGCCAAGTGAAACTTCATCCCTTTGGATTCGAGATAGGACACCACTTGCGGGCCGGTCCTGAGGAAGGTCGTCCGCCGTGCGTCGCTGGAGCCCTGGGTTGGGGGACCAAGCACCGCTTCGAGATGCTGCCGCGCCTTCTCGTAGGAATCCACCCGTCCTGCCCGCTTCATGAGCGGGTTGTCGGGGATCCACAGCACCCCGCCGGACAAGGCCGTGGACCCCCCAACCTTGTCGCACTTTTCGATGATCAAGGGCCTCAGTCCGCGGTCCTGGGCAGCCAGGGCGGCGCATATCCCGCCGCCGCCGCCGCCGACGATCACGAAATCGTAGGTTTCATCCCACTGGGCCATGTTTGCTCCGCCAGTCTACCGCGTCGAAAGAAGGGAAGGGTGGGGCATTCCGATCATATTTCGGGAATGTTCTTTAATGACCGGAGCGCAGACACCCTCCATTTGAAGCCGCTCCGGTCCCGACCTCAGGATCGGAAACGCTGTCGCAGCCTCATCTTATCAACCTTGCCGGAGCTCAGTCGTGGCAGCTCGTTCACGAAATCCACCGATCTTGGACATTTGTAACCGGCGATCAGGGAACGGCAATGGTGGACGATCTCGGTCTCCGACACCGACATGCCGGGTTTCAGCACCACGATGGCTTTCACGGTTTCCACCCATTTGGGGTCGGGGACGCCAATAACGGCGGCATCGGCGACGACAGGGTGCTGCAATACCGCCAACTCGACCTCGCGGCTGTAGATATTTTCGCCGCCCGAAATGATCATGTCCTTCTTGCGATCGACCAGGAACAGATAGCCCTCTTCGTCGCGGTATCCCATGTCGCCGGTGTGGAGCCAGCCGTCGCGGACGGTATCCAGGCTGGAGGCGCTGTTGTTCCAATAATGACGGATGTGGAATGGCGACTGGATCAGAATCTCTCCAGTTTGACCGATCAGGCAATCGGCGCCCTTGTCGTCGACGATGCGGCAGATGATCTCCGGCACCACATGGCCGACCGAAGCGAGGCGGCGGATCTGGTCAGGCGTGCCATTGGGGTCGACCTCGTGCTGATGCAGCACTGCGACCGGCCCGTTGGCTTCCGTCATGCCGTACTGAACGGTAATCACGCGGCCGAACCGTTCGATGCCCCGCTTCAGAAGGGGGACCGGAATCGGTGCCGACGCGGAAATGATGTTGCGCATGCTCGACACATCATAACGGTCGATGTCCGGTACATCCAAAATCGCCTGCATCATCGCCGCGACCATGAAGGTATGGGTTACGCGCTCCTTGTGGATCGCTTCCAGCATTCTGACAGGGTCGAAATGCTGCTGGAGAATGACGGTTCCACCGCTCCACAGAGCGGCAAGCGGATATCCCCTTCCACCGATATGATAGGCCGGGGTCACCTGAAGCACGCGCGAGGAGCCGGTAATGCCGGTGGCGAAGGCGGAGCACTGGGCAGCGTTGCGTTGCGAGATATGGGTGCTCGGAACGCCTTTGGCGCGCCCGGTGCTGCCGCTGGTGTAGAACAAATAGCAGAAGTCTTCGGGCTGCGAACGGATCGGCGGCCCTCCGACACTGCCGGAGTCCAGCACCCCTTCATACTCCAGCGCCCAATCCGGTCCCTCGCCGATGCAGATGTAGACGGCAAGCTCCGGCAACTGGGGGCGCAGACGCTCGACGATTTCAGCATATTGGGCTTCGAATACCAAGATGCGCGGCGCAGCATCCTTCAGGACTTCGGCCATTTCGGGTACCGCCAGCCGGAAATTCATCATCGCCGCGATGTAGCCCGCCCATTCGGCGGCGCCGTAAATCTCGAAATACTCGATCCGGTTCATCGAAAGGATCGCCACTCGATCCTGCCGCCGCAGCCCCAGCCGGTAAAGACCGTCGGCCAAGCGGCAGACCCGCTCGCCGAACTGCCGATAGCTCAGGCGTCGGTCGCCCTCGACGAAAGCATCCACGGCCGGATAATAGGAAGCGTTGCGTTCGATCAAGGCCCCGATAGTTGTCATTTGGTTGCTGCCCTTGGAAGCATCGCGGTCAGGGATCGACCGTCAGGGAGTGAATCGCTTGACGATCGCTGGAAATCTTGAGCCGACAGAGGGTTCAAGCGGTCTTGTATATCGGTGCGGCACCGGAGGGTGCCGGGTGTGTGATGAAGGGGCTTATCCGATTTCCGCCAGCAGGGTTCCGACCTCGTAGGTCTCTCCCACCGCGGCGATGATGCGCAGCTTGCCGGAGGCCGGCGCCTCGACCTCCTGCACCGACTTGTCGCTTTCCAGGGCGTAGAGCGGCTGGCCTTCCACCACCTCGGCCCCATCGGCAACCAGCCATTCGTTGAGCACACCTTCATTCATCGAGAAGCCGATCTTCGGCAGCAGCACATGAGTGGTCATCGTCTCTTTCATCCTTTCGCGGCGGCCATGACGCCGATTGCGTTTTTGGAGCAGCGCGTGGGCGGTGGCGGATGGGAAGGGCGCGCGGCCGCCCAGCGGGTCGTGGTCAGTCCTTGAGCGTGGCGCGGATCGCCGCCTCGATCTGTGTGGTGCTTGGTACGAAGGCGGTTTCCAGGGGCTTCGAGAACGGAACCGGGGAGTCGTTGGACCCGACCCGCTGCACGGGTGCCTTCAGGCTGTCGAACAGTGCTTCGTGGATGCGCGACGAGATCTCGGCGCCGACGCCGAAGCTGCGCACCGCCTCATGCACTACCACCGCCCGCCGGGTGCGCGCGACCGATGCCAGTACGGTGTCCATGTCGAGCGGCGAGATCGTCCGCAGGTCGATCACCTCGACCGACACGCCGCCGGTCGACAGTGTCTCGGCGGCTTGCAGGCAGTCGCCGACCTGACGCCCGTAGGTCACCACGGTGACGTCCTCGCCCGGCCGCTTGACATGGGCCTTACCCAGCGGAATCCGGACTCCGAGTTCCGGGGCCGGGCCGGGAGTCCAGTAGCTCGGCATGTTCTCGATGAACAGGCACGGATCGTCGTCGAAGATGCAGGAGAGCAGTAGGCCGTAGGCATCGGCCGGGCAGGACGGCGCGACCACCTTGATGCCCGCAGTGTGGGCGAACCAAGCCTCCAGATAATCCGCATGCTGTCCGCCGGTGCCGAAGCCGGCGCCTGTCATGGTGCGGATGGTCAGCGGCACATGGGTCTGGCCGCCGGACATGAAGCGCAGCTTGGCGGCATGGTTCACGATCATGTCCATCGCCACGGTCGTGAAGTTCATCAGCATGATTTCCGCAACCGGACGCATGCCGACGATGGCCGCGCCGATCGCCGCCCCCATGATCGCCTGTTCGGAAATCGGGGTGGAGCGCACGCGCGAAGAGCCATGGCGGGTGGACAGGCCGCGGGTCACGCCACACACCCCGCCCTCCTCGGCATCGGCAACGTCCTCGCCGAACAGCAGGACCGACGGATCGAGGGTCAAAGCGTCGTCAAGCGCACGATTGATCGCCTGCAGCGCCGTCATATTGGCCGGAGATTGCCCAGTCATGCCACCACCCCATCGGCAAAGATGTCACGGCGCAGTTCCTCGACCCCCGGGAAGGGGCTGGACAGCGCGAACTCCACGGCCTCGTCGATCTTGCGGTCGATCTCGGTCTCGATGGCCGCCAGTTCCGCTTCGGAGGCCACGCCGTCGGCGATCAGCCGCGTGCGAAAGGCCGGAACCGGATCGGCCGCCATCGCCGCCGCCTTTTCCGCCGGGTCCATGTAGCTGTCGGCATCGCCGAACACATGGCCGTGGAAACGGAAGGTTTTCGCTTCGATCAGCGTCGGGCCGCCGCCGCTCCGCGCCCGCTCCACTGCCTCATGTGCCGCCGCGTAGATGGCCAGCGGGTCGTTGCCATCCACCGTCACGCCAGGTATGCCATAGGCTGCGGCGCGCTCGGCGATATTCGCCACCGAGGTGCCGGCGGCGTACTTGGTGTGTTCGGCGTAGCCGTTGTTCTGACAGACGAAGATCGCCGGCAGTTTCCACACCGAGGCCAAGTTGAGCGATTCGTGAAAGGCGCCGATGTTGCTCGCCCCATCACCGAAATAGGCGACCGCGACACGGTCCTCGCCGCGCACTTGGGCCGCCAGCGCCAGGCCGTTGGCGATCGGCATGCTCGACCCGACGATACCCGTCGTCACCATTACACCGGACTCCGGGTGGGTGATGTGCATCGGCCCGCCCTTACCCTTGCAGGTGCCGGTGATCCGTCCTGCCATCTCCGCCCACAGCGCCGGCATCGGAACGCCCTTCGCCAGCATGTCGTGGACGCCGCGATAGATCGTGCAGATATAGTCGCTGTCCCGCAGCAGAACTGAAACTCCGGACGGGATCGCTTCCTGTCCGCAGGGCGAGTAGTACGGCATCACCAGACGGCCCGCCTTGATCACGCTGCGGAACCGTTCATCGTTGCGCCGGATCAGCGCCATGCGGCGGTAGATGTCGGTCATCGTGGCGTGGTCGGGAGTGACGACCCCACCCTTGGTTGGCTCAGCCGGGCTCGCCGGACTGTCCTTGCTGCTCATTTGCTTCCTCCGAGCTGGCGGTTGCTAACCGACGTAAAAATACGAACGATATTCCGTATTATGAACGGCCGTCCGGCTGTTCGTCAATGCCGCAAATGATTGGTTGAGCGGACATCTTGCGGTTGGTTTCACTGGCATCGCTTTCGGGTGCTGACGTGAACGGGCGCCCCGGTACCGAGCCGCCCGCTCCGCTCCGCCGTTGCTTCCTATCCGACTGAATCAATCACCTGAATCGCGCGGTGCGCCAAGGACGTAGCGTTCCAGTTCACGATGCAGGTTCGAGATCGCCACCTCCTGGACGGGATTGGCCAGCGCGTGGGAGAAGGCGCGCGATTTCATGCCACGCTGGACCCGTTTCATGTTCGCCAAGTCCTGGTCAACGATGAGACCGAAGCTCTGGCCTTCGATGTCGGTCAGGATCCTGCGTTCCAGAGGCGGTTCCTTGCCCGGCGCGTAGCGCTTGAGCGACCAGATGTCGAAGATGCAGCTGTCGGGATCCTCGCCGTTGGGACGCGCCCGATACCACACGGCACCGTCGAACCAGGGCAGCGTCACGCAGTTCGGGAAGATGCTCCAGTCGGTGCCGGCCTTGGCCAGCGCCTCCCAGCTCAGGTTTGCCGGATAACCGCATCCTTCGGCCTCGGCGGCCTTGCGTCCGAATTCGACGGCGACTCCGAAGGCGGTCGCGGCGTCAACGTCTGCCGGCAGCGCCTGGAGGATGCCCTTCGCCGCTTCGTAATCGCGGTCTGTGAAGATGGCGCCGAACTGTTCTTCCATCATTTCGAAGAACCGAATGACTCCGGGCCGCGGATCACGGGGTAATTCCTGCTTCAGCCGCGGCGACGGTAGGCCGAGCGGCTGCTGCGACTTCCAATATCCGAAATGGGCATGCTTTCCATGGGCATAGCTCTGGGTGTAGTCATCACCCTGGTTCGGCAGCAGCTGGGGGTGAGTCGCGGCGACATGATAGCCTTCCATGAACGCTTCCAGCGCAACCTTCCAGTTTGCCGGCAATGTCAGGCGCAGATACCAGCGGTATCGCATGTTCTCGTACTCGAACGGATCGAGGTACTCCGGGATCGGCGCCAGATAATCTGCCAGCGGTTCGCAATCGGGGTCGAGATTGACGAAGACGAAGCCACCCCATTGCCCGACCGCGACCGGCTTGAGGTTCAGGTTGACGCACGCCGCGTCGAGCGCTCCGTTCCAATCGTGGCGATCCTGGACGGCGACGTTCTGTCCGTCCAACCGGAAGGTCCAGCCGTGATAGGGACAGCGGAAATTCGCGGCGTGACCGCAGCCTTCGGTCAGCGCCCGTCCACGGTGCGGACATACGTTGTGGAATGCCTGGATCGAACCGTCCGTGGTCCGCACCACGATGATGGAATCGTCGGCGATGTCGTAGGTGACGTAGTCGCCGGCTTTTGGAATTTCTTCCGTGCGGCAGGCCACCTGCCACACTTTCGGCCAGAGATTGGCCTTCTCTGCCTCGAGAAACTCGCGTGACAGATAGTTCTCTTTAGCGATTCGGGGAAGCGGCGCAGCGTTTCCCGGAGTGGTGGTGGTCATGCAGCTGTTCCTCCTATGATGTTCCTTGTGGCCTTCTCGAAGCTGCCGGCGCGCCGGCTTCCATGCGGGTGCCGACCGGAGGTCCTTCCCTGGGAAGGCTAAGGAGCCGGGCGGTCTGCGCCGCCGCCGAACTACGGGAATTGCTGTTCGGAGGCAGGATGTTTTGATCGAGGCATCAGAACAATCGATCTAATATATGAACGATATTCGAAAATCCGTCAAGTTGCGGGCGGCTTGGCCCCATAGACCTCCAGACGCCCCTATATAGGAATATCGTTCAATTGCATTGACACCATAACCGGGGGCCCGGCATGGTGCCGGTGTGGGCGGTCGCTGGACATTCGTTCCAGAGGTGCGTTCCTCCCGGAACTCGGGCCGTCTTCGGACGGCTCCTTTTCTTGGAGGCGCTCCAGCCATTACTCGCCCTCCCGAAGAGAACAGTGCCCATTCATGAAGACGCGAACCACTTCACGGCACCAGGCGAGACGCTCCTCTGGTGTCGTCTGCGTTGGGAAGATGAGGAAGCGGATTCCATCCATGCACAGAATGGTCAGTGTCATCGCCGCGCGATCGGGATCGTGGATTGAGAGGGTGCCTTCCAGCCCCAGTCGCCGGAGATAGTTGACCAGAGGCTTCAGTGATTTTGCCGCCTCTTCGTGATACTTGCGGGCGATATCGGGGAACTGTGGCGCCTCGCCGACGACAAGCCGGGTGATGGCGAGGTTTCGAGGGGCAATATACCCGTTCAGAATCTCAGTGGCGAAGTTGGTCAGAACCTCCTCCACCGGCCGGTCGTCGGCACTAACCGATGGAATATGGTTGCTGTCGGTTAGTGCGCGCAGAGCGACGGAGAGAAACAGCCCCTCCTTACTGGAGAAGCGCCTGTAGATGGTCAGTTTGCTGACGCCGGCCTTGCGGGCGATCGCGTCTATGCTGGTGCCGCTGTAGCCGTTCGCCAGGAATTCGGCCTCGCTCACGTCCAGGACATGCTCCTGGTGCAGTGGTTGCTCGTCTCCGGAAGGGCGGCCTTTCAATTTTTTCAAACTCAAACCAATTCCCCCCATAGACAGTTCGTGCAACAAAGTATACGGTATCGTTCACTTAATGCCAGAGCAGTTTTGCGACTCCGGTCCAGTTTTTTGCCCGCGTATGCAGGGCAGGAGGTCTGCGTGAAATCCTGGATGTGCGTCAATTGCGGTTACGTCTATGTCGAAGCGGCGGGCGATCCCGCTGGAGGAATCCCACCGGGCACCCGCTGGGAGGATGTTCCCGACGATTGGATTTGTCCCGACTGCGGGTTGGGCAAGGGTGAATTCGAAATGATGGAACTAGACTGAGTGCTTTCCTGCCGCGGTTAGGCTCCTTCGCTTGCCGCAAGTTGGCCGTCCGCTGCGCCGGGTGTTTTCCCGGCATCGCTGAACCGTACAATTCGGAGAACTTTCAATGACTGTGCCTGTTTCGGGTGCGAACGCTCGCGTTCAGCGCGCCATTGACGACGCCATTGCCGCCGGACAGGAAATCGGCGTTCAGGTCGCGGCCTATCTCGACGGCAAGCTGGTGATCGACGCCTGGGGCGGCTTGGCCGATCCGGCCAGCGGGCGCAAGGTCGATGGCGAAACGCTGTTCAATGTCTTCTCGGTGACCAAGGCCGTTGCGGCCACGGCCCTGCATATCCTGGCCGATCGCGGGTCGATCGATTACGACGCGCCGGTCGCCCGCTATTGGCCGGAGTATGGCGTGAACGGCAAGGAGCGGACGACAGTTCGCGATGTGCTGACCCATCGCGCCGGGGTTCCGCAGATGCCCGAAGGTGTCACGCCGGAGTTGATGTGCGACTGGGAGTGGATGACCGGACAGATCGCCGCGCTGACTCCGCTGGCGGAACCGGGAAGCAAGACGCTCTACCTGTCCATGACCTTTGGCTGGATCGTCGGCGAGCTGGTGCGCCGCGCCGATCCGAAGCATCGTTCCCTCGGCCGTTTTGTGCAGGAGGAGATTGCCGGGCCGCTCGGCATTTCCGATCTGTGGATCGGCGTGCCGGAGTCCGAAACGCTGCGGATCGCGACGCTGGTCGACGCCATGACCCCGGTGCCGCCGGAATATCTGCCGCCGCTCTTCGTCGCCTCGATGCCACCGCAAGTCGGGTTGGTCCCCGGCGTGTTCGAGCGGCCCGACGTGCGGCGATCGGAGATCGCCGGGGTCGGCGGCATCTTCAACGCGCGCAGCGAGGCGCGATTCTGGGCCCTGCTGGCACAGGGAGGCACGCTGGACGGCGTGCGCCTGTTGTCGGCCGAGCGAACGGCGACGCTCAACATCCCGCGCGCCAACAGCGACGAACCCGATCCGGTGATGTTCAACATTCCGCTGCCGATCAGCATTGGCGGCTTCTGGCTGGGTGGCGAACACCCGCCGGTGGCGTCGGCGCACAGTCCGCGCGCGTTGTGCCATCCGGGGCAGGGGGGATCGATCGGCTGGGCCGACCCGGACAGCCGGCTTGCCGTCGCTATCTGTCATAACCGCATGTTCAACGCCCATTCCCGTGAGTCAGATCCAATCCTGCCGATTGCCGACGCTGTACGCGACGCCGTTGGCCTGCTCGGCTGAGCCGGACTTTTCCCGCAATTTTCCGACATGAGGCCATCATGAATGCCAGCGCCCCCCGCATTCGCGATTTCGATGATCCGTCCTTCGATCCCTTCAGCGCCGTGGACGAGGGCTTCGGCCCCCACGTGCTCGATCCTTACCAGCGTCTGGCGGAACTGCGCCGAGAGGCCCCGGTCCACCACATCGACTACCGGGTGCTGTTCGGCCTGGAACCCGACATCACGCTGGGCGGTCTGCCGCATGCGCTGGTCGTAAGCTACGACGCAGTGGCGCAAGTCTACAACGATCCCGTGACCTTCAGTAACACCATCTACGAACGCAACCTCGGCATCGCCTTCGGCCGCAGCATCTCGGTGATGGATGCGCCGGAACACCCGCGATACCGGCGGATCTTCCAGAAGGCGTTCCTGCCCAACATCGTGTCGAAATGGGGGGAATCGCTGGTTGCCCCGGTGATCGACCGGCTGCTCGAGCGCTTTATCGATCGTGGGCATGCCGACCTTGTCAAGGAATTTACCGCCCTCTATCCGTTCCAGGTCATTTACGAACAGTTGGGATTGCCGAAGGGAGAGGTGGAGGTCTTCCACAAGCTGGCCGCGGCGCTGACCACCTTCTCCGTCGACCCGCGCTACGCCATGGAGGCCAGTGCCAAGCTTGGTGAATATTACGACGCGCTGACCGATCTGCGTGCGCAACAACCGGGCGACGATCTTATCAGCCTGCTGGCGACGGCGGAGGTCGATGGTGAACGACTGCCCAAGGATGTGGTTGTCTCCTTTCTAAGGCAGCTCAACAATGCCGCTGGTGACACCACTTATCGTGCGACCAGTTGCATGATGATGGGCCTGCTTTCCAACCCGGAACAGTTCGATGCGGTTCGTCGCGACCGTTCGTTGATCCCTGCGGTGATCGAAGAGGCCATTCGGTGGGAATGTCCGGTTCTGGTCGGTTCGCGGCAGGCCATCCGCGATGTCACGCTGTGCGGGGTCGATATCCCGGCGGGAACGGTGATTGATGTCGGCAATGGCGCGGCCAATCGGGACGAGGCGCGCTATCCCGATCCGGATCGCTTCGACATCTTCCGGCCGGCCGGCGGCGCCCGTCATTTCGGCTTCGCCTATGGTCCGCATGTCTGCATCGGACAGCATCTGGCGCGGGTTGAAATGACACGAGCGCTTACCGGGATCCTCGACCGCCTGCCCAACCTGCGCCTCGATCCCGAGCGGCCGGCGCCGCAGATCCGCGGCATCAATTTGCGGGCGCCGTCCGCACTGCATGTCGTTTTCGGCTGAGTGACGGGAGCGGGCAGGATTATGAGTGTCTGCTACGACTACATCATCGTCGGGGCCGGGTCGGCCGGTTGCGTTCTCGCCAACCTGCTGTCGGAGGATCCATCGGTTTCGGTGCTTCTACTGGAATGCGGCCCCACCGACAGTTCGCCGATGATCCGCATGCCGAAGGGCTTCGGCAAGCTGCTGGCCGATCCAAATCACGTCTGGCACCTGCCGACAACGCGCAGCAAGGCGGCGGGGCCGGAGGTGTGGATGCGGGGCAAGGTTCTGGGCGGGTCGAGCGCCATCAATGGGATGGTTTATGTGCGTGGCCAGCCCCAGGACTATGACGCCATCGCCGCAGCTGGCAATCCCGGTTGGGGGTGGCGCGACGTGGCGCCCTATTTCAAGCGGATGGAAAATCACGTTCTGGGGGCCGACGATCTGCGTGGCGCCGGCGGTCCGCTCGACATCACGGTGGGGCGGTCGTCTGCCCTGGGCGATGCCTTGCTGGCCGCCGGCCGGACGCTCGGCATGGAGCGGAAGGACGATCTGAACCGCGAGGATCAGGAGGGCATCGGGTATCTGGCCTTCACCATCAACCGGCGGGGCGAGCGGGTCAGTGCCGCCCGCGCCTTTCTTGACCCCGCTCGGTCCCGGCCGAATCTGCGGATCCTGACCGGCTGCCATGTCGATCGGGTGCTGTTCGAAGGGCGCGTTGCCGTTGGCGTTGCCGCCCAGACGCCAACGGGACCGGAGCGCTTGCTGGGACACGAGGTTATCCTGTGTGCCGGCGCGTTGCAGTCGCCGAAACTGCTGCAATTGTCTGGCGTCGGTCCGGCGGAGCATCTGCACAAGGTGGGGATCCCGGTGGTGTGCGACCGTCCGGGTGTCGGGCAGAACATGCGTGAGCATTTTCTGCTGATGCTGCAATATGGGCTGAAGCGTTCGCGTGACAGTCACAATGCCGAGTTCTCCGGCTTGGCGCTGATTCGCAACGTCTTGACCTACATGCTGCTCCGACGTGGTCCGCTGGCCACCGGCTCTTACGAGTTGGGAGGCTTTGCCCGAATCATGCCGGGAGTGGATCGTCCAGACGCGCAATTTCTGGCGGCTCCCTTCTCGCTCGACCTCGATGACCCAGCGATGGCCTTTACCCGCGACCCGGGGATGCAGCTCTTCGGTTATCCGCTGCGTAGTACCAGCCAGGGAAGCCTGACCGTTCAGTCGGCGGATCCGCGCCATCCTGCAGCGATCGAGCCGAACTATCTGGCGACCGACCATGACCGGACGCTGAGCGTGGCGATGGTCCGCGCCATGCGGCGGATGATGGCGGCCGACAGCCTGAAACCATTCATCGGGGCGGAGATGTCCTACACCGCCCAGGCCCGGACGGACGATGAAATCCTCGATGCCTTCCGGAGATATGGGCAGAGCGGTTACCACGCCGTCGGCACCTGCCGGATGGGAAGCGACCCTGATTCGGTGGTCGATTCCCGACTGCGGGTGCGGGGGGTCGAGCGGCTGCGGGTAATGGATTGCTCGGTCTATCCCGAGATGCTGTCGGGCAATACCAACGCTCCGACCATGGCGCTGGCCTGGCGTGCCGCCGATCTGATTCTCGAAGACCGCAAGGCGGAAACCCGCTCGACAGGAACCTGACGGTCGGTGGCCGGAGGGGCTGTGTGCCGCAATAGAAAAACTGACAATCGATACCAGGAGAGAAAAAAAATGACGGTTTCGACGGAATTGGGTGGCGGATTGTCCGGCCTGTTCGGCCTGCACGGCAAGACAGCAGTGGTGACCGGCGCGGTCCAAGGAATTGGTCTGGGCATTGCCCGTACGCTGGCGATGGCTGGTGCGCGTGTGGTGGTTGGTGATTTGCGGGGCGAGGCTGCCGAAGCCGCTGCGGCAAGGCTGCGTGACGAAGGCGCCGAAGTGCTTGGCGTGGCGGTCGATGTTTCCGAGGAAGAGTCGGTCACCGCGATGTTTTCCTCGGCCCTCGCCGCGTTCGGTGGGATGGATATCCTGGTGAACAATGCCGGGATTTATCCGAAGACCCCGTTTCTCGAACTGACTGTCGCCCAATGGGATCGGATTCATGCGGTGAATCTGCGGGGAACCTTCCTATGCATGCGTGAAGCGATCCGTCATATGAAGGCGGCAGGGCGGGGTGGGGCGATCGTCAATATCTCCTCGGTCAACTCACTCCAGCCGGTGATTCATGACAATGCCCAGTATGGGTCGAGCAAGGCCGGCGTGAACATGCTGACCCGGACGGCCGCCCTGGAGTTTGCCCCGGACGGCATCCGTGTCAATGCGGTGCTGCCCGGCGGCGTGGCGACCGAAGGCGCAGCCCAGTCCGTGGCCGACCGTGCCCCCACTGGTCCACTGGCACAACCGGGCCGCATGCCGCTTGGCCGGATCGGCGAACCGGCGGATATCGCGGCGGCGGTGCTGTTTCTCAGCGGGCCGGGCTCGTCTTATATCACCGGCCAGTTGCTGGCGGTTGATGGCGGTTTCCAGGTGAGCTGAAACAAACGGCCTGAAGTCGCTTCCAGCGTAAGCGGCTACGGAATGCCGCCTTGTCTGGGGTGATGTGATTGGCGAAGAGCGAGAGGACCGGAGCCTCCAATGGAGCGCCATTGGAGGCTCGCCTGATGTCGAGAGTTGAAATCATCACAGCCGGATAGCGTCCACGGACGTGGTGGAAATTTGGTGATCGTCCTGGGGGTGGGGCATGCCCCACCCCCAGGACGACGGCCTGTTCGAAAGAGGTGAACCGCGCCGGTTTTCCCGGAGGCCGGTTTGGTTGAGTCACGCCGCCATAGGGACGTCCTGGGTTTGGGCATAATAGCGTGCTTCGGCCTCGGCGGGAGGAATGTTGCCGATGGGTTCGAGGAGGCGTCGGTGGTTGAACCAGTCGACCCATTCCAGGGTAGCGAACTCGACAGCCTCCAGGGTGCGCCACGGCCCGCGGCGGCGGATCACCTCGGTCTTGTAAAGGCCGTTGATGGTCTCGGCCAAAGCGTTGTCATAGGAATCGCCGATGCTGCCGACGGAGGGCTCGACGCCGGCTTCGGTGAGGCGTTCGGTGTAGCGAATGGCGAGATATTGCGATCCACGATCGGAATGATGGACGAGGCCGCAGCCCTTGGTCGGCCGGCGGTCATGCAGAGCCTGCTCCAAAGCATCCAGGACGAAGTCGGCGTGGGCGGTGCGCGACACCCGCCAGCCCACGATGCGGCGGGCGAAGGTGTCGATGACGAAGGCGACGTAGACGAAGCCCTGCCATGTGGCAACGTAGGTGAAATCGGCCACCCACAAGGCATTCGGACGAGAAGCCTGGAACTGGCGGTTCACCCGGTCGAGCGGGCAAGATGCCGCCTTGTCGCTGATCGTGGTGCGCACCGCCTTGCCGCGCATCGCCCCCTTCAAGCCCATGGACCGCATCAGGCGAGCCACCGTGCAGCGCGCCACGTCGAAGCCCTCCCGCCGCAACTGCCGCCACACTTTCCTCACCCCGTAGACCTGGAAGTTTTCATTCCAGACCCGTCGGATAGCCAAACTCAGCTCCGCGTCGCTTCGCGAGCGGGCCGGCGCCTTGGCCGGATCGGCCCGCCGGGCGGCATGGGCGCGGTAGGTTCGACGGGGCGATCGGCAGCACTTTGCAGGTCGGCTCGACCCCGTGGACGGCGCGATGCTCGTCGATGAAGGCGATCATTTCTTGAACGGGCGGTCGAGCTCCGCCTGAGCAAAATACGCCGACGCCTTGCGCAGAATCTCGTTCGCTTGGCGCAGTTCGCGATTCTCACGCTCCAGCGCCTTGATCCGCTCCTGCTCGTCCGTCGTCGGACCGGGCCGCTTGCCCTGGTCACGTTCGGCCTGCTGGACCCAGCCCCGCAACGTCTCCGCCGTGCAGCCGATCTTCGCAGCGATCGAGCCGATCGCAGCCCACTGCGACGCGTGTTCGCCTTCGTGGTCAAACACCATGCGAACCGCGCGTTCGCGCACTTCAGGCGCGTATTTGGGTGATGCTTGCTTCGTCATGTTGAACCCAGTCTCTCAAGAAACGGGGCCTCCAGAAAACCCGGTGCGGTTCACAGTGAACTGCTCCGGGTTTGTCGGAGGCCATTTGTGTTGAGTCAGGCCGCCATTGGCAACCCGTCTCCAGAACGTACAGCACGCCGTTCAGCACCGCACGAAGATCGACGCTGCGATGCCGCCCGCCCCGCCGCGCCAGAGGGATGAGCGGTTCGATGATCGACCAATCCTCATCACTCAGATCGCTCGGGTAGCGCAGGCCACTGCGATCATGACGGTCACGTTTCTCTGGTGTCCATATCCGAGCCTTCCTCTTCGAGGCTCTCTTGAATCACAACCGATTCCTCGGATTCAACTCCTTCTCGGACGGGCTCTTACAGACTTCGTCGCTGCCTACAACTTCGCACGCCGGCTTGAGATATTGAAAGATCACATTCCATACGAGTTAGTCTGCAGATTCCCCTCTGTGCCAATGAGAGTGAGACACCGTGCCCCCTGAAGTTTAAGCTTGAGGGCTGAGGAAACTGATTTCGTGGTTATGCCCAACAATATGCCCCTGTCCGCCCCTGTATCGGAGGCGGTTCCCGACGCCGGTGAGACGCCGCGGGTTGTTGCCGGGCCCGCTGCAGTCCCCCCGGAGATGTCGGCGCGTCCCAAACGTCGCACTTTCACGGCGGCGGAGAAGCTGCGGATCCTCGCCGAGACGGATCGGGCGGCGGACACCGGCGGGATCGCCGCGATCCTGCGGCGGGAAGGTCTGTATTCGTCGGCCCTGACCGACTGGCGCCGGCAACGCGATGCCGGCGCCTTCGAGGCGCTGAAGCCGCTCAAGCGCGGTCCGAAGACGGCCCCCTCCAACCCGTTGGAAGCGGAGCTGGCCAAGGCTCGCCAGGACATCGCCCGTCTCCAGCGCCGCCTGGAACGAGCCGAGGCGGTCATCGACGTCCAAAAAAAATTTTCGGACCTGTTGGGGATTGCCTTGCCTCCCGCCGACAGCGACGAGACGCCGCGATGAGCGCGATCGCCACCTTGGCCCCCGACCGCGGTCTTGTGAGTGCGGCCTGCGCCGCTGTCGGCGTCGCCCGTGCCAGCGTCCATCGGCATCGGGTCCGGCTGGCCGGCCGGGAACCGGCGCCTCGCCCCCGGCCACGCCCGCTGCGGGCGCTCGCGGTCCAGGAGCGCCAGACGGTGCTCGCCCTTCTGCGCGAGCCGCGCTTCGTCGGTCTTGCCCCGGCGGAAGTCTACGCCACCCTGCTCGATGAAGGCGTCTATCATTGCTCCCTCCGCACCATGTACCGCCTGCTGGCCGAGCATGACGAGGTCCGCGAACGCCGCGATCAGCTCCGCCATCCGGCCTACCGGAAGCCCGAATTGCTGGCCAAGGCCCCGAACGAGGTCTGGTCCTGGGACATCACCAAGCTGATGGGGCCGATGAAATGGTCCTATTACTACCTCTACGTCATCCTCGATATCTTCAGCCGCCGCGTTGTCGGCTGGTGCGTCGCCGATGCCGAGAGCGCCACCCTGTTCAAGGCGCTGTTCGAGGAGACGCTGGCCAAACACACCGTCCCGCCCGGCCAATTGACCCTGCACGCCGATCGAGGCGGCCCGATGAAGGCCAAGGCCACCGCTCTCCTGCTCGCCGACCTCGGCGTCACCAAATCGCACAGCCGGCCACACACCTCCAATGACAACCCGTTCTCGGAGGCCCACTTCAAGACCCTGAAATATCAGCCGCAATTCCCCAAGCGCTTCGGCTCCATCGAGGATGCCAGGGCCTTCTGCCGGGACTTCTTCACCTGGTACAACCGGGATCACCACCATGCCGGCATCGGCCTGATGACCCCAGACCAAGTCCATTACGGCCAAGCCGACGCCGTCCATGCCGCCCGCCAGCAAACCCTCGACCGTGCCTTTCGCCGCACACTGGAGCGTTTCGTTCGCAAAGCGCCTCAACCACCCGCAAAGCCAATCGAAGTCTGGATCAATCCGCCGCAAAAGCCGGAGAACATCCAAGCCTAATTCATAACTCGGGCTGTCTCACAGTCGTTGACACGTTCCGTTCTGGCAGAAAGACCACTCCAGCTTCACCAAAAATCCGCATCATCAAATGCCGGGACTAAATATCTATTTACCGACTGGAGTAACTACGTTGACGATTTGAACATTGAGTTTGTTTCGGGAGGCATGAGCTTCCTTAACGACCCGCTCGATCAGCTCCGCGACCGTTGGCGCATCGTGCACGAGTCCGACGGACATACCTGCGGCCGTCACACCAGCCTCCAGGTCGCCTGTTGTCAAGGTGATGACGTGGCTCTTAAGCATCCGCGACATGCGCATCATCTGCTCGATCCTGGTTGGTCCCAGGGACAGAACCTGCCACAGGAGCTTGAGATAGGGCGTATCAAGTTCCTTCGCGATGCTGAAGGAGTCCAGAAAGATCTTCACGACGTTCAGCCGTGCTTTCACCATTCGCTCCGCACCCGAAGACTGCAGCACCCGACACGGAAAGCCATCGAAGCGTGTTGAGAAGATCGTATTATCGATTTCGGACTCAATGGCCTTCTTCTTGAAGTTCTGGTGCAACGGGCTTTCCTGTGTGGTCAGGAAGCAGGTGCCCATCGACACGCCATCGGCACCGAGTGCCAATGCCGCAGCTAAGCCGGCTCCATTTCCGATCCCGCCGGCCGCGATGATCGGAATTCGCAGAGTTTCGGCGAGGCGAGGGATCAGCACGAAGGTAGTGACGTCCGAGGCATGTCCCGCAGCCTCGTGGCCAGTGGCGATGACCGCATCAACACCGTGCTCCTGGGCGCGCTTGGCAAGTTGCACGCCGTTGACGGATGCGACCACCTTGCCGCCGTAGCCATGAGCGCGCTTTACGATCCAGTCGCCTTTGCCCATGGAATAATTGATGATCGGAACCCGCTCCTCCAGCAGAACCTGCATGTTTTCCTTGCCGTTCGGTAGCGCCAGGGGAACATTGGCGGCAAACGGTTTGTCGGTCAGCGATCGGATCTCACGAATGGCCGCCCGCGTGACTTCAGGCGGGTGAGAACCGGCCCCGTAATTGCCCAGCCCACCCGCGTTCGAGACGGCGGCCACCATTTTGGGGAGGGCGACTTTTCCCATGCCGGCGTTGAGGATGGGATAAGTGATGCCAAACAATTCGGTAATTGCCGTCTTCATGCTGTGCCTCGCGCGAATAGTAGGGAACCGGTTCGGCACCTTTAACCGGCGGTGACTGACGACAGCCGTCGGTATCCGCGTCCCCGGTATCCAGGTCGGTCAGGCGGTGCTACTCATGCCGCCGACGCTCTCGATCCTGAATTTTCAGAAGCGAGAGCCGTTGATCTCGTTTGAATGGCGGCGGCCTCTCCCCCCCCGGACCGGCCGCCGCCCAACCGTTCAGCGGTACGCCGGCTCTTCCCACCAGGGGAAAAAATCGGGCATGTCCCGCGAAACGGTATCGGTGAATTGGGGGAGCCGCTTTTCCAGGAAGGACTGGACGCCTTCCTTGGCATCGGGGCTACGACCCCGCGTACAGATTCCGCGGCTCTCGATCTGGTGGGCTTCCATCGGATGCCCCATCCCCAGACCGCGCCAAGCCATCTGGCGCATCAGCGCGATTGAAACGGGTGCTGTGTTGTCCGCTATTTCGCGGGCGATGGCGTAGGCGGTCGGGAGCAACTGGTCGTGAGGGACCACATCGCGCACCAATCCTCCATCCTTCAACTCGTCGGCGGACAAAACCCGGCCGCTGAAGCTCCATTCCAACGCCTTGCTGATACCGACGACGCGCGGCAGAAACCATGCGGAACAGCACTCGAAGACAATTCCGCGCCGCGCATAAACGAAGCCGACACGGGCCTTTTCGCTGGCGATGCGGATATCCATCGGCAGCAGCATCGATGCCCCTACACCCACAGCAGCCCCGTTGATCGCACCGATGACCGGCTTGAGGCTGGCGAAAATGCGCAGCCCCAGCAGTCCACCGCCATCGCGGGCCGCTTCGGAACTATAGTCGATGGTTCCGTCGGGCCGCACTGCCGATTGCGTGGCGCCCTTGGGCGTCTTTTCCTTGTCGAAGATCTCCGCCCCTTTCGACAGATCGGCGCCGCCACAGAACGCCTTGCCGGCTCCGGTCACGACTACGGCGCGAACGGCGTCGTCGCGATCCGTACGGTCGAACGCATCGATCAGCTCCATGATCACGGACCTGTTCATCGTGTTGAACACGTCAGGACGGTTGAGCGTGATGATGGCGATCCCGTTCTCGCTCTCGTAGCGGATGGTTTCGTAGGTCATATCTGGTCCTTGGTACGGGCGATAGGCCTGCGGAAATCGATGTACCGCTCGGCTCCGATGGTGCGAAAGAGGTGGAGGCTTGGCTGGTAGGCCTATGGCCGCAGCCCGGTCGCACAGATGCTGCCGTTACCGATTGCTGTATTTCGGGGAGCGCTTTTCCAGGAAGGATTTGCGCTTTTCCACGGCGTCTTCGGTGGATTGGGCCATGAACACGCCGCGGGTTTCCAGTTCCATGGCTTGTTCGAGGCTGCCCGCGTTCATGTTGTTCCACAATGACTGCTTGGTCAACCAGATACCGATCGGCACGTTGACAGCGATGCTCTTGGCCAACTCGAGGCAGGCGTCTTGCAACTCCTCGTCCGGCACGGTCCGCAGCACCAGACCGATCCGTTCGGCCTCGTCGGACTGCACTGTGCGGGCGGTCAGCAGGATCTCCGCCGCACGTTGGGTGCCCACCGCGCGCGGCAGCATATAGGTCATGCCCAATTCCGCACCGGTGGCGGCGTTGTGGATCGAGTTCACGAATTTTGCCGATTTGCCAGCGATCGCAATATCAGCGGCCAGCGGCAAGGCATACCCCATGCCGGCGACGGTTCCGTTGACGCCGCAGATGACCGGCTGCGGCAACGAGCGCATCAGCGACGGGATGGAGGCGATGACGCTCATTGCGTACTTGGTATGATACGCCTTGCCGACATCCGGCACCACCCAATCGGGCGCGCCCCCGGCGCGCAGATCGTGTCCGGTGCAGAATGCCTTGCCGGTTCCGGTCAGGATCACCACCCGCGTCATCGGATCGAATTTGATGGCGTTGAGAAGGGCGACGAACTCCTTGTACATCGTAAATGTAAAGGCATTCATCGAGTTCGGCCGGTTCAGGACGATCCGCTTGATGCCTTCGGCCGGCTCTTCGATCAGAAAATTATCGGAAATATTTTCCGACATAGCTTTACTCCTAGATATTATTTTCTCAGCCAATGGGATTGAACCATGCCGTCGCCGAACGGTTCATCCCTGTTCTTGAGCGCAGCCTTCAGGCCGTGTTCCGCCATGTCGGCCTTGAACTGGCTGCGGCGCGGCCCCCTGGACAGGTGGGCGCGGGCATCCATTTCCACGGAGAAGCGTTGCAGGGTTCGTGCCCCTTGCAGTTCCAGCGCGGCATTGACGATTCGCTTATGCGCCGACAGCAGTTCGGCATCGACGAAGCTGATGCGTCGGGCCAACTCGTCGACTGCGGCGTCGAGTTCCTCGGCTGGGACCGCATCGAGGACTAGACCGATGCGGGCGGCGTCGCGGCCACGCAGATTGTCGCCGGTCATCAGGATCCGTTTCGCCCATTGAGGCCCGACATGGTAAATCCACATCTGGTTGGGAGGTGTGCCGTTGGCGCGTGCCGCCGGGAACCCGAGTTTGGCCTCTTCCGTGCAGATGATGAAATCGCACATCAGCGCAATATCAGTTCCGCCGGCCAGGCAATTGCCCTGGACCTTGGCAATAACCGGCTTGTGCATGTCGAACAGGACCATGCAAAGCTTCTGCGTCTGCTCCAGATTCCAGCAATCGTCGTCGATCGATCCGTTCTGCGTGCGATAGCGCAGTTCGTCCCAGGGCGGCGTGCCGTCCTTGTAGCCGGCATAGGCCCCAGCAAGATCATAGCCGGCGCAGAAATCCTTCCCCGCGCCTTCCAGAATGATGACGTTCACCTCGGTGAGGGCGTCGGCCTCCATCAGCGCATCCCGTAATTCGGTCAGCATGGCCGGATGCATGGCGTTGCGCTTATCAGGACGATTAAGGATGATGCGCGCAATGCGATCTTGGACGGAAAAAAGAACATATTCGGAACTGTTGAGATATTTGTTCACGGCTTCACCCGTATCGTGCGAAAATCGGAACTACGGTCAACAATATAAACGCCTCTTTCCGAGAGGGTCAATGTTTGTTTTGCCATCGGATCGGTTGGGTGGTGGGCTGCGGATCAGGAAGCAGCCTTCCGCGAGGATCATCGCCGGACCAGCAACGGCGAGCAATTCCGCATCGTGGTCGGGCTGGTGACGAAGACCGGCCCGTCGGTCGACTTCTGCGGCTACTGGCAGCGCGCTCACGCGGCGTGATCGGCGGGTTCGGCCGGAAGGCGCCAGCGGGCGCGCAGGCCATTGCCGATCTTCTCCACCGTGCCCTTGCCTTTCTGGACGGTCAGGGTGTTGAGCACGCGCTGGGCGAAGTCGGAGCGGGTCTTGCGGTCTTCCGGATTGAACTGAACCGCACCGGGTTTGCTGGATGCCCCGTTTCTTGAGAGACTGGGGTCGACAAGACGAAGCAAGCATCACCCAAATAGGCCTCTGAAGTGCGCGAACGCGCGGTTCGGATGGTGTTTTCGACCACGAAGGCGAACACGCGTCGCAGTGGGCGGCGATCAGTTCGATCGCTGCGAAGATCGACTGCATGGCGGAGACGTTGCGGGGCGATAGTGTCCGCGAAGGTGGTGGAAATTTGGTGATCGCCCTGGGGGTGGGGCATGCCCCACCCCCAGGGCGGCGTCTTGCGCGAAAGAGGTGGTCATTGGGCCGGTCGGCTAGAGTGGAGTTGCGCACTTCCTCTTGCCCGAAGGACCACCCCAATGACCGAGGATAGTATGGCACTGGCAGACCTGCTCCAGAAGGCCGGCGACGGCGATTTTCTGCGCGCCGTCGCCGAGACGGTGCTGCAGATGCTGATGGAAGCCGACGTCGAAGGGCAGATCGGCGCCGGGCGTCACGAACGAAGCGCCGAGCGGCAGACCTACCGCAACGGCTACCGCGACCGGGCGCTGGATACGCGCCTGGGCACACTGAACCTGCGCATCCCCAAGCTGCGTCAGGGCAGTTACTTCCCCCCCTTTCTCGAAGCCCGCAAGACCAGCGAGAAAGCCCTGGTGGCGGTGATCCAGGAAGCCTGGATCGGCGGTGTCTCGACCCGCCGCGTTGACGAGTTGGCCCAGGCGATGGGTCTGTCGGGGATCTCGAAGTCGACGGTCTCCAAGCTGTGCCGAGACATCGACGAGCGGGTCAACGCCTTCCTCGACCGTCCGCTGGAGGGCGACTGGCCTTACCTGTGGCTGGACGCCACCTACCTCAAGCAGCGCGAGGGGGGACGCATCGTCTCCGTCGCCGCCATAATCGCCGTGGCCGCCAACACCGAGGGCAAGCGCGAGATCGTCGGCCTGCACATCGGCCCGTCGGAAGCCGAGGTGTTCTGGAGCGATTTTCTCAAGAAACTCAAGGCCCGCGGCCTGAAGGGCGTGAAGCTGGTGATTTCCGATGCCCATGAAGGGCTGAAGGCCGCCATCGCCCGTGTCATGGGCGCCACTTGGCAGCGCTGCCGAGTCCACTGGATGCGCAACGCGCTCGCCTATGTGCCCAAGGCCCAGAACTCCATGGCCGCCGCCGCTCTGCGCCAGGCCTTTCTCCAGCCCGACGCCGAAGCCGCTCACCAAGCCTTCCGACATATCGCCGAGCAGATGCGCGACCGATGGCCCAAGCTGGCCTCCTTCATGGACAGCAGCGAGCATGACGTGCTCGCCTACATGGGCTTTCCTGCCCAGCATCGCACCAAGCTGCACAGCACCAACACCTTGGAACGCCTGAACAAGGAGGTCAAACGCCGCGCCGACGTCGTCGGCATCTTCCCAGGTGAGGCATCGATCATCCGACTGATCGGCGCGGTGCTCCTCGAACAGAACGACGAATGGCAGACCCAGAACCGCTACATGCAGGTCGAGGCCATGGCCGAGCTGACGCCGGCCAGTGAAAGCCAATCGGCCATCACCTCTCCACCCAAGGCCGCCTGAACAATGGCCATCTCAGCGCGCATCCGAATTTCCACCATCTTGACGGACGCTATCTTCCTCACAGGCCGAAGCACGCTATTATGCCCAAACCGAGGACGTCGCTATGGCAGCGTGACACAAGCCAAATGGCCTCCGGGAAAACCGGCGCGGTTCAGTTCGATGATCGACCAATCCTCATCACTCAGATCGCTCGGGTAGCGCAGGCCACTGCGATCATGACGGTCACGTTTCTCTGGTGTCCATATCCGAGCCTCCCTCTTCGAGGCTCTCTTGAATCACAACCGATTCATCGGATTCAACTCCTTCTCGGACAGATGGGGTGATTGGGGTCACGCCGAGAAGGTGGCTGCTCCAGACGAGATGAGGGAACGTGGTCCGTGTGCAACGGCCACAAGCATCACGGAGGAGCCGCCATGGAGTATTATGCCGGCCTGGACGTTTCGCTGGAAGAGACTGCGGTGTGCATCATCGATGCGCAGGGTGCGGTGGTGAAGGAGGCCAAGGTTGCCAGCGAGCCGAAAGCGTTGATCGGCTTCTTTGAGGGGGTCGGCCTGTCGATGGGTCGGATCGGTCTGGAAGCGTGTTCGCTGACGGCTTGGCTTCACGATCGGATGGCGGCGGCGGGTCTGCCCGTCGTCTGCATGGAAACGCGCCAAGCCAAGGCGGCGATGGGGGCGATGCCGATCAAGACGGATCGCAACGATGCCCGCGGGCTGGCGCAGATCGTGCGGACCGGCTGGTTTCGACCGGTGCACGTCAAGAGCGCGCAATGCCGGTCCTGGCGGGCGTTGCTGAGTGCCCGGCGCCTGGTGCTGAACAAGTTGCGCGACATCGAAAACGGTGTGCGGGCGCTGCTGCGCGAGGTCGGGATCAAGCTCGGAACACCCGGACGCAAGCAATTCGCCGCCCGGGTTCGCGAATTGGCGGCTTCCGACGCCGTCTTGGCGGCCTTGGCCGAACCGCTGCTGACGATCATCGAAACCATGCTGGGCGAACTGGCACGCCTGACCCGGCAGGTTCTGACGATCGTACGCGGCGAAACGGTCTGCCGCCGCCTGATGACGGTGCCCGGCGTCGGCCCGCTGACTGCCTTGGCCTTCCGCGCCACGGTGGACCGGCCCGAGCGCTTCCGCCACTCGCGCGATGTCGGCGCCCATCTCGGCTTGACGCCGCGGCGCTACCAGTCAGGGGAAACCGATATCCAGGGAAGGATCAGCCGATGTGGCGACGAGCTGGCGCGAACCGCCCTGTATGAGGCGGCCCACGCGCTGCTCGTCCGCTCGCGGAAATGGTCGAGCCTGCGGGCCTGGGGCATGAAGGTCGCGAAGGCTCGCGGCATGGCCCGGGCACGCGTTGCCGTCGCCCGCAAGCTCGCGGTCATCCTGCATCGGATGTGGCAGGACGGCAGCGAGTTCCGCTGGGGTAAGGAGCCCGTCGCCGCATGACGATGTAGAAGCCCACCAACCGAATTCGTCGGCAGCGACGAACCGGATCGTTCCCGTGGGGACGATGGGCGAGGCGATCTCGTTGAGAGTCCGGAACCGCCGGGGGCAACTCCGGCAGGTCGCCAGACAGATTGAGACGCCTCGCCTTCCGGACCCCATGATGCGGCGGCCTCCGCGCCGACCGCGAAGAGAAGCGCGTGACCCAGGGGAACGGTCATTCGTCCAGCCCGACCGCCGGCCAGTTCAGCACCGTGCTCGGGACCGTCAAGGACGCGGTACCCGCGCCGCTGACGCGGTGACCTGCGGCCATCCTTGACCGTCCCGGCGCGCGGCGCTCTGACGATCCCAGGTCGGGACGGAGGGATGGTCTGGATCAGTCGAACAAAGGGATAAGCACCCCCATACCCGCCGAAATCAGTAGGGAGCAGAAAAGGCACATCCCGCCTTGACCCCACAAACCCAATCAGAGAGGGCTCTCAGAAGGCGCCGCCGTTCGACTGGGGCAACAGTCCGCGTTCCTGTGGGGTAGCGGCGGTCTGGGCACCGGCCTCGCGCAACACGGCCACCGCCGCCTTCTGGGCCTCGGCGAACGCCGGAAAGCCGGCGTAGGGAATTGCCTGGATAAGCGCTTCTTCGAGTTCCTTCGGCGTCAGTCCATTGTTGAAGCCGGCCCGAAGATGGTTGGTCAGCTCGGCGATCTTTCCTTGCCCGATCAGGATGCCGATGGTGACAAGGCTGCGTGAGCGGAGGTCAAGGCCGGGACGGGCCCAGACCGCGCCGAAGGCGAAATCGAGCGCTAGCCCGGCGACTTCGGAAAAGGGGCCTCCGGACGCGATCACTCCTTCCATGCCGGTGAGGAACCCTTCCCCCATCATGGATCGAAGGACGGTGCGCCCCGCTTCCCGAGTGTCTGTCATGGCCGGTGTCCTTCTCTTGTGGAAATGTTCACAGATGGGCGGCGTAGCGGGCAAGGTGCCAGTCCGCCGCGCCGTAGCTCTTTTCCAGAACCAGCAGCTTCTTGAAGCAATGGCTGACGCCGTATTCGTCGGTGACGCCGATGCCGCCGTGCAACTGGATTCCTTCGGCGCTGACGAAGGCCCCCGCTTCGGCTGCCACCACCTTGGCTGCCGAGACCGCCGCCTGTCGGGTGTCGGCCGGAGCGTCGATGACGGATAGGGCGCGGTATAGCATCGAGCGGGTGTCCTCGGCCTTGATGAGCATTTCGGCCATGCGATGTTGCAACGCCTGGAACTTGCCGATCGGCTGGCCGAATTGCCGGCGGGTTTTGAGGAAGTCGGCGGTGAGGTTCATCACCGTTTCCATCACCCCCAGCGCTTCGGCGACCTGTGCCAGCGTCGCCCGGTCCAGCCCGTCCTCCAGGATGGCCATTGCGGTTTCAGGTCCGGCGAGAAGGGCATCCTGCGGGAGGATGATGTCTTTCAGCCGCAGATCGGCCGCCCGGCTGCCGTCAACCAGGGCGTAAGGCCGGATGTCGAGCCCGGCCATGGCGCTGGGCACCAGGAACAGGCAAATGCCGCCGCCCAGTCGGGCCGTGACGATGATGTGGTCGGCGGACGGCGCATCGAGCACCATCAGCTTGCTGCCGTCCAGCCGGTAACCGTCATCCGTCGCCGTTGCGGTGGTCTTGATCTGTTGGGGATCGTAGCGCCCATCGGGTTCGAGATAAGCCAGCGTCACCCGGCAACGTCCCTTGACGATTGCGGGCAACAGCGTATCGCGATGCACGGTGGCCCCGGAGCGGTCGATAATGCGGGCGGCCAGAATCGCGGTGCTGACATAGGGTTCAAGGACCATTCCGCGCCCCAGCTCTGTCATCAGGAGAGTGGTATCGACAAAGGTCCCGCCGATTCCACCGACATCCTCGGGCAGAGGAAGTGCTAACCAGCCGAGTTCAGCAAAGAGAGACCAATTGGATTGGTCGAATCCGATCTCGCTTTTTTCCAGGGCCCGGCGGGCTTTGAGATCGTATTTCTCTTGAATGAAGCGCTGCGCTCCGTCCTGAAGCATGCGCTGTTCATCAGTAGGGTCGAAATTCATGAGCGCACCTTACAATCCGAAGGCCAATTTCGAGATGATGTTCTTCTGCACCTCCCGCGCTCCGCCGTAGATCGTCGAGGCGCGGTTGATGAGGTACTGGGCGGTCCTGCCGGCGGCATAGCGAGGCCATCCATCCTCTTCGTCGAGTTCCTCCAGGGGGAACTTCTGGAAATCGAAGCAACGCATCGCTTTTGGTCCCAGCGCATCGACCTGCAGGCGGGTTACCCGCTGTTGCATCTCCGCTCCGCGGATCTTCAGCGTGGACACCACGGCATCGGCGTTGAACCGCCCCTTGTCCTCGGCAAGAATGCGCAGGACCGACCATTCCAGCGCATGCAGGTCCAATTCGACACGGGCTAGCCGCAGCTTGAAGTCTGGCTGGTCGATCAGCCGGCCGCCATCGGCGCGTTCGCCCGCGGCGATTTCTTTGACGATGTCGAGTTGGCGCTTGTTGTAATAGATGAATGAACTGGTGGTTCGCTCTTTTTCCAAAAGGTACTTTGCGTAGGTCCAGCCCTTGTTTGGCTCGCCCACCAGGTTCTCTTTCGGGACCCGGACGTTGTCGAGGAATACCTCGTTCAACTCATGGCCGCCGTCGATCTGGTCGATCTGTCGCACCGTGATGCCGGGGGTGGCCATGTCGATCAGCAGGAAGGAAATACCCTGTTGAGGTTTGGCTGCGGCGGGGTCGGTACGGACCAGGAAGAATCCCCATTGGGAATGCTGCGCTTCGCTGGTCCAAATCTTCTGCCCGTTGACCACGTAATGATCACGGTCGAGCACCGCACTGGTCTTCAAGTTGGCAAGGTCGGAACCGGCGTTCGGTTCGGAAAACCCCTGGCACCAGTAAATCTCGCCGCTGCGCATCGGCGGCAGGTGCCGGCGCTTCTGCTCTTCCGACCCGAAGGCGATGATGACCGGAGCGCACATATGCAACCCCTGCCACCCGGAATCCAGCGCGTCGGCCCGATAAAGCTCTTCGAGGAAGATGTGCTTGTGGACCGGGTTCCAGCCGGTTCCGCCGTGCTCGACCGGCCAGTGCGGGGCACCCCAGCCCTGGCGGTTTAGCAGCGATTGCCAGCGACGGATTGCATCACGCGGTGCGGCGTGAAAATTGCGGTAGCCGATGCGTTTGATGTCGGGTGGCAGATTTTCTTCAATGAAGCGCCGCACGTCACGGCGGAACGCATCGTCTTCCGGACTGAAGGTGAATTCCATCACAATCCTCTAAAGGTCGGGTATGACCAAGGGCGCCTCGGGAACGGGAGGAGCTTCGGGGAAGCACCTCCTATCCGAGTGGGCCTGTTCTCGAGATCACCGGCACCGACGATCGGTCGGAGCGGATGTATCGGGGCGAAACAATGCAAGGCGACTATTTATGAACAATATGCACTATATTGAACGATGGGGCGACCGTCAACAGCGCCACCACCCGGATCGTCAGTATGGCGCGCGGCTTCTGGGGCTTGTGGCAGGCGCGGGATGGTTGCTTTCCCAGAGAGAATGGATACGAAAATCATGGGCGAGAACCAACTGCACCGCAGGACCGATATGGGCACTGAGACAGGGGGCCCGCCTGAGGCGGGCGCATCCGATCGGCGCGCGGTGCCGGAATCGAAGTTCTATCGATCGCTGGAATTACGACTTCATTTCGGGGATTGGGGTAACAGCGAGGCACCTCCGATGCTGATGATCCATGGCTGGCGCGATCACTGCCGCAACTGGGATGAGATCGCGCGCCACGTCAGCCGGGATTGGCACGTCATCGCCCCCGATCTGCGGGGGCATGGCGACAGCGATTGGGCATTGGGTGGCAATTATACCTTGATCGAGTTCATTTATGACATCGTGCAATTGGTGGAGGTACGGCATCTGGCGCCGGTTACGATCCTGGCCTATTCCTTTGGCAGGCTGGTCTCGCTTCACTATGCGGCGCTGTACCCGGAGCGGGTGAAGAAGCTGGTGGCGATCGAGGGGGCGGGCTGGAGCCCGGAACAGCTCGCCGCCCTAGGAACGCAGCCTGTGCTGGAGCGAATGAGAAGCTGGATCGAGGGGCGTCGGGCTCTGGTGGAGCGCAGCCCGTACCGCTACGCCACCCTGGAGGAGATGATCGCGCGGATACGCGCGGAAAACCCCGGTCTGTCACCGGCTCAAGCGGTCCACCTGACCACACATGGCGCGAAGCAGAACGAGGACGCCAGCTATAGCTGGAAGTTCGACAATCTGCTTCGCCTGCACTCTTACCATAATCTTTCGAGAGCGGAGGAACTTGAGGTGGTGTGGCGATCGGTGACCAGTCCAACCTTGTTGGTGCACTGTGAGGAAAGCTGGGTCAGCAATCCCGCAGCCGACGGGCGTGCCGCGTTGTTTCCCAATGCCGAGTTCATCACCTTTGCCGGAGCGGGGCATTAGGTGCATCATGATTGCACCGAAGCGCTCATCGAGCATGCCGAGCATTTTCTTCGATCCTGACACGCGCAGGGCGCCGTCTCCGTCTTTGGGCGGCGCCCTCAGCATGCTGCGAATCGCTCGATCTCCCGCTTGCGCTTTTCAATCCGGTTTGGAAGGTGCAGTCCGGCGCCTTAATCACTGGCACCTTCAAGAATGAGATTCTGAAGCAAGTCCCGCTGGCTGAGGGACCGCTCCGCGGATACTGCTTTCATCGCCGCGAGGGCTTTGGCAGTCCAACCGTGCAACCGCACGCAGGAGGCCTATGGTTCCGCTTCTCTTGATCTCGTGGAACCGGTCGGACGCGACATCGCTGAAGGCGATGCAATCTTCGAAAGTCAGCATATCGGAAGCGCTTTCCAAGGGGCTTTTTGCGGCCACCCCGCAGGCTCACCGGGCGGCGAAGCGGTGGCGGCAAATCAGTGCTAAAGATCAATGTCGGAGGAGCAGGGGTACCTTCGACTGCGCCAACAGGGTGTTGGTGGTGCTGTCGACGATGGCTTCCCGCAGGCGAGAGCGGCCATAGGCGCCCATCACGATCAGATCGCTCGCGGTCGCCTCCGCCCGCGCCAGGATCGATCCGGCGACGCCGTACATCTCCTCGACCTTCAGCAACTTGACGGTCGCCGGAACGCCGTGCAGCTCCAGATAATCGGTCAGAGGACGGCCTGGTGTTGGTGAGACCGACGCATCGGGCAGCGCCGTGACGACGATCAGCACCTCGACCGCAGGAGCCTGACTCAGCACCGGCAAGGCCGATTGCACGGCACGAACGGACTCGGCGCTGCCGTTCCAGGCGATCAGCACCCGCTGGCCGATGGTGGGCTGTGCCGGGGCGTCGGGAATCACCAGCACCGGAACTGGCGTAGCCCGGACCAGCGAACCGCAGGACCGGCCAGAGCCGTTGGGCCGCGCCGTGCCGGAGGGGCCGACGACCAGCAGGTCGCTGAAACGGCTGCGGTCGATCACCGCATCGTCGGCGGTCTCCGGCAGCACTTCCCAGCGTCGGGTGGGGCTGGCCGCCGTCCGGTCGAAAAACAGGGTCTTGGCCCGCTCGATCACGTCATCGATCCGCTGCGCCAGCGCCTCGCTCAGTCTGGTGTCGGCGATCGACCGGGTGATCACCGGAATCTCGGGGGAGGGCCGCACGGCCACTCCGGTCAGCCGCGCCTCCTGGGCAGCGGCCAAAGCCGCCGCCAGAGTGATGCGGGACGAGGTGTCGTCGGAGGGCTCGACAGGGATGAGGATATCTTTGTATCCCATGGCGCACGCTTTCTCAGAGGATCCGAAATCCGAAACCGCCGCTTCAGGTCTGCGATACCGGCAAACGCACCACCAAGCCGCTCATCGCCTCGGTCAGCACGATCTGGCAGCTCAGCCGGCTGTTCGGCTGCGGATCGATGGCACAGGTCAGCATATCCTGTTCGGGCTGCTCGGGAGCGGGAAGGGTGGCCTCCCAGGGCGGCTCGACGAAGCAATGGCAGGTGGCGCAGTTGCAATAGCCACCGCAATCAGCCTGGATGCCGGGGACCAGATTGTCCACGGCCGCCTGCATCAGGGTCTTTCCCGGATCGAAGGTGACGGTGTGTTCGGTGCCGTTTGCTTGGATGAAGGTGATGGTCGGCATATGCCATTCTCCGGCTTGGGCGTGAGGTTGGATCCCTGAACGGCGCAGGGGTTAAGGGTCGCATATATGCAAGATGCGCACTGTCCCCCTACGATTAGACGCGAGAAAGTTGGCAAGGCAAGCATTTCGTTCGGCGAACGGAGCCGGTCAGCCGATCCCCGCTCGCCTACCGGGTCAGAGCGCGCCCGAGAGTTCCGGCACCGCCTTGAACAGGTCGGCCACTAGACCATAGTCGGCGACCTGGAAGATGGGCGCCTCCTCGTCCTTGTTGATGGCGACGATGACCTTGCTGTCCTTCATGCCGGCCAGATGCTGGATCGCACCGGAGATGCCGACCGCGATGTAGAGGTCCGGCGCCACGATCTTGCCGGTCTGCCCGACCTGATAGTCGTTCGGCACGAACCCGGCATCCACCGCCGCCCGGCTGGCGCCCACCGCCGCCCCCAGCTTGTCGGCCACCGCCTCCAGCAGGTGGAAGTTGTCGCCCGACTGCATCCCCCGGCCGCCCGAGATCACGATCCGCGCCGCGGTCAGCTCGGGACGCTCCGACTTGGTCAGCTCCGCCGACACGAACTGCGACAGGCCCGACGCGCCGGCCGAAGCGACATTCTCCACTGCCGCCGAACCGCCCTCGGCAGACGCAGCCTCGAACGCGGTGGCGCGCACCGTCACCACCTTCACCGCGTCCGACGACTGCACCGTGGCGATCGCGTTGCCGGCATAGATCGGCCGCTCGAAACTATCGGCCGACACCACCCGGGTGATGTCCGAGATGGCCTGCACGTCCAGCAGCGCCGCGATCCGCGGTGCTACGTTCTTGCCCGCCGAGGTCGCCGGCGCCAGCACATGTCCGTAGCCGCCGGCCTTGACCAGCGAGACGACCAGCGGAGCGACGTCCTCCGGCAACTGGTGCGCATAGGCCGCGTCGTCGGCGACCAGAACCTTGGACACGCCGGCCACCTTGGCGGCGGCCTGGGCGGCGCCTCCGGCGCCCTGGCCGGCGACCAGCACATGGATGTCCCCGCCCACCGCCTTGGCGATTTGGGCGGCGACGGCGACGGCGTTGAGCGTGGCCGGCTTCAGCGAAGCGGCATCGTGCTCGGCAATGACCAGGATACTCATCTCAGATCACCTTAGCTTCGATCTTCAGCTTCTCGACCAGGGTCGCCACGTCGGGCACCTTGACGCCCGCCTTGCGCCTGGCCGGCTCCGCCACCTTCAAGGTCTTCAGCCGCGGCATGACATCCACGCCCAGCGCGTCCGGGGTGACGGTGTCGAGCGGCTTCTTCTTCGCCTTCATGATGTTGGGCAGGCTGGCATAGCGCGGCTCGTTCAGCCGCAGGTCGGCGGTGACCACCGCCGGCAGTTTCAGCGCGACCGTCTCAAGCCCGCCGTCGATCTCGCGGGTCACGGTGACGCCGCCGTCGGAGGGAGCGACCTTGGAGGCGAAGGTGCCCTGGCCCCAGCCGAGCAGGGCCGCCAGCATCTGGCCGGTCTGGTTGCAGTCGTCGTCGATCGCCTGCTTGCCCAGGATGACGAGCTGCGGCCCCTCTTTGTCCACCAGAGCCTTGAGGATCTTGGCCACCGCCAGCGGCTGGGTCTCGGCATCAGTCTGGACCAGGATGGCGCGGTCGGCCCCCATGGCGAGCGCGGTGCGCAGCGTCTCCTGGGCCTGGGCCGGGCCGACCGACACGGCGATCACCTCGGTGGCCTTGCCGGCTTCCTTCAGGCGGACCGCCTCTTCGACCGCGATCTCGTCGAAGGGATTCATCGACATCTTGACGTTCGCGGTCTCGACGCCCGTGCCGTCCGCCTTCACGCGGATCTTCACGTTGTAGTCTACAACCCGCTTCACGGGCACCAACAGTTTCATGGTCGTTCCTGGGAGTTGGAAGTTGCCGTTGGGCTGAACCCTTCCGCCTGACGGGGAAGGCGCGCGGTGAGCCGGATGGCGCGGGGCTGGCTGCGCCTGTTGGGCGTCGCGTCCAGTTTAAGCGAGGGACGAGAGGGGAAACAAGAAAAATGAACAACGTTCATTTTTATGAATAAGTGTGCAACCCGATCGTCCGGCGCCGCGGGGAAGGCGTGCCCAGGCCACCATCGGATCCAGACACTGTCAACAATACAGATAGTTTATGATGGAAACATAGCCCTTGCGCCGGGATGGGCTTCGAGGCTAGGATCGTGCGTATATAGAAACACTGTTCGGTTTTGATCCAAGACGGGAAGCGTCCGGGATCGCGGGCGATCGTGTGGGCAGGGAGAGTCGGGGACATGGGCGAGACATCCATTCTCATCGTCGGCGCTGGCCATGCGGCCGGGGAACTGGCGACGAGTTTGCGGCAAGGGGGCTTTGCCGGACGGATCACGATGATCGGCGAGGAGCCCTATCTTCCCTACCAGCGGCCTCCTCTGTCGAAAGCCTTCCTGGCTGGCGAGGTCGAGGTGGCCGGGCTGCATCTGAAGCCGCAGGCGACCTATGACCGGGCGGGAATCGAGGTTCTGGCCGGCGTCCGCGCGGTCTGGCTCGACCGGGTTGCGAAGAGCGTCGCGCTTGATGATGGCCGCACCCTGTCCTACGACCGGCTGGTGCTCGCGACCGGCGGGCGGGCGCGTCGTCTTGCGGTGCCGGGCGCTGCCGAGGCCGAGGCGGCCGGGGTGCTGCATTACCTGCGGACCATCGACGATGTGCGGCGCATCCAGGCCGGCTTTCTGCCGGGGCGTCGGCTGGCGATCGTCGGCGGCGGCTATGTCGGTCTGGAGGTCGCTGCGGTCGCCGCCAAGCGTGGCGTTGCCGTGACCGTGCTGGAAAGCGCGCTGCGCGTGCTCGCCAGGGTGACTTCTCCCGAAATGTCGGCCTTCTACGAGGAGGTCCATCGCGACGCCGGCGTGCGGATCCGCAAGGGCGTGACCGTGACTGGCGTGACGCTGCAAACGGAGGGCGGCGGGCTCGCCGTCACCTGCGCCGATGGCGTGCCCGAGCCTGCGGATCTGACGATCGTCGGCATCGGCCTGGAACCCAACGTCGAACTGGCGCGCGATGCAGGCTTGGCGGTCGATGACGGCATCGTCGTCGATGAATTCACCCGCACCAGCGATCCCGATGTTTTCGCCATCGGCGACTGCACCAATCACCCCAATCCGTTGCTCGGCCGCCGTCTTCGCCTGGAATCGGTGCCCAACGCGATGGAGCAGGCGCGGGCCGCCGCCGCCGCTCTCTGCGGGAAGCCCAAGCCTTATGCGTCGATCCCCTGGTTCTGGTCGGAGCAGTATGATCTCAAATTGCAGATGGTCGGGCTGTCCGCTGGCTATGACCAATGCGTGCTGCGGGGCGATCCCGCCCGGCGCTTCTTCACCGCCTTCTATGGGCTGGCTGGCCGGCTGATCGCCGCGCACTGCGTCAGCCGGCCCCAGGAATTCATGATTTGCCGCCGGCTGGTCGAGCAGGGAATTGCGATCGACGTCGCCCGGATGGCGGATGAGGGCGTGCCCTTGAAAAACCTGCTGGAGGCGACGTCGGTCGCCTGACCAGATGATTTTGGAAAGGCTCTTGGATGGGGGAAGCTGTCATACGTCACATCGCCTTCGGTATGTCCCAGCCCCTGACGAGTCAGCCGCCCTCCATCCTGCAAGCTTGGCTGGCAGGTGCCGGGCTGGGGGTTCTTCTGGGCATGGGCACCTTCTGGATCGCCGAGGGCGGTTATATCCGGGTGGCCTATGTGGCGAAGGACGCGGTGCGCGGCCCCTTGAAAAACCTGGAAATCGCTGTGGTGATGCAGGCCGATTCCGTGCGGTGGCGGGCGACCAAGGGCGTTCCGTAACCCTGTAAGCACCGTTGGCGCATGGCGTCCCGTAGCCGGTTCGGTCGGGTGGCAAAAGCGCTGCATGTGGCCGGAACCGAACCGGCACGCCTGGACGGCGTGCCGGTTCTCTTGCGTTTTCCCTCTTGATTCCAGGACTCCCGCAGCAATGCGAAAGTTCGATCTGACCATTGATGTCAGCGAGGCGTTGCCCCTGCCGGGCCAGACCGCCATCGCGGCAACCCTGTTCCTGCCCGATATTTTGCTGCCGATGCACGGCCGATCCTGATGTTCTGTCGCCGGGGGCGGATACGCCCGCGGTTAGCCGCAAAGTTTGTGCCCGATCTCATCCATCCCTTTCACCGGGAGGATGTGCCCGAGGATATTCTTCAGGCTGACATGGCGGGAGGATACCCTCTGCGCAGCAATCCGCCCTATTGGGGAGGCGCGACGATCCCGAACTGTGTCGTGACGATGATGGGGCCGGGGATCATGCGGGATGAAGCCGCCAGCGTCGATGTGCCGGTGTTTTTCGGGGTAACATCGGGTGCTCTTTCCTCCACACCCATGGCGTTACGTTATCCAAAAAAGAGGCCGCCCGGAGGCGGCCAGATATGGGAAGAAAGAATCAGCCGTAGCAATCACCCGACCGTACAGCCGCCCTAAGCTTAGAATACCAGGATATGCGGCGCAAGAATAAACAGAACAACGTTCTGATATAAGAACAATGCGGTCTAAGGGTTGCTGCCCCTCAGCGTCGCGGCATGCTGGCCGTCGCGGTGGATTGCGGCGCCGGCCGGGCGCTTGCTCGGCAGCAGGAAGTAGGACAGAGCCGGAATGAGGACCAGTGCACCGATCATGTTCCACAAGAACATGAAGGTCAGCAGGATGCCCATGTCGGCCTGGAATTTGATCGGCGACCACGCCCAGGGAATCACACCCGCCGCCATGGTCAGGCCGATCAGCGCAACCACCTTGCCGGTGAAGCCCAGGGATTCGCGATAGGCGTCCGACAAGCTGGCGCCTTGTCGCTGGAAGACAAGCTGGATGCTGAGAAGGTAGAGCGCATAATCGACACCCACCCCGACCCCGAGCGCGATCACCGGCAGGGTGGCGACCTTGATACCGATCCCCAGCCAGACCATCAGCGCTTCGCATAGGAACGAGGTGATGACCAGCGGCACCAGCGCCACCAGCACGGCCCGCCAACTGCGGAAGGTCATGAAGCACAGCACGATCACCGCGCCGTACAGCAGGAAATGGATGTTCCAGAATGCCCGCTGCACCACGTCATTGGTCGCGGCCTCGATGCCGGCCGTGCCGGCGGCCAGCAGGAACTGGCGGTCAGGCGTGTTGTGCTGCGCGGCGAACTCAGTGGCCGCTGCGGTCATCCGCTGGAGCGTGACCGACTTATGGTCGGCAAGATAGGCAATCACCGGCATGATCGCGCATTCGGTGTTGACCAGATCCGGCTGATTGACGACGAGCTGATTCCGCGCGTTTGAGGTGACGTTCGGATTGCGCAGCAGGGCGATCCACTTCGGATTTCCCTCATAAAGGCCGGCGTTGATGAATTGGATCGCCTCGGGAGCGCTGCGAACCGTTACGACGCCAGGAACCTCGCGCAACCGTTCACTGAGGCGCAAGGTTTCCGTCAGTGTTTCGAAGGTTTCGCATTGGTCACGGGGTGTTTTGACGATTACGGAGAACTGGTCGCTTGACAGCTCGTAATGACCGTTCACATAGGCGATATCCTGATTGTAGCGGGAATTGGTCCGCAATTCCGGTGCGCCGGCGTCGAGGTCGCCGACCTGGATGTGCGTTCGGGCTTCCAGCGAGATCCCGGTCACCAGAGCGGTGGCGGCGACCGCCGTGCTTGCCCAGGGCAACTGGGTGAACCGGACAAGGGTTCCCCAAAGCGTGTCCGCCACCTGCTTCTGACCGTCCGCTTTCCGCAGCGACCGCTGCGCCGCCGTCCGGCTGACTCCGGTATAGGACAGCAGAACCGGAATCAGCACCAGTTTGGTGAACACCAGAACCGAAACGCCCAGGCTGGTCGAGAGGGCGAGATCGTGGATGACCGGAATGTCGATGATGAAGAGGACGGCGAAACCAACAATGTTGACCAAAAGTGCGGCCAGACCGGCGGCGAACAGTCGCCGGAAGGTGTAGCGGGCGGCAACGTACTTGTCGGTGCCCCGCGCGATGTCCTGCATGATGCCGTTCATCTTCTGCGCGCCATGAGACAGTCCGATGGCAAAGATCAGGAACGGTCCCAAGGTAGAGTAAGGATCCAGTTCGAAGCCGAACACCCGCATCAGCCCGAGCATCCAGACCACGCCCAGCAGGGACGCGACGACAAGCAGGATGGTGCTCCGCAGGCAGCGGGTATAGAAGAAAACGAATAGCGTGGCGACTGCGACCGAGAAGGCGAAATAGGTGATGACCTGGCCGAGGCCGGCGATCAGGTCACCCATCAGCCGGGCGAAACCGACGACATGGATCTGGATGCGGTCGTCCTGGTTGGCGGCGAAGATCGCGTCGAGCCTGTCGTTGAAGTCCCGATAGTTGAAGTTGGTGCCCGCCGTATCGGTGCTGTCGAGTAGGGGAACCAGGATCATGCTCGATTTCAGATCCCGGCCGATCAGGCTTCCAACGATGTTCGCGCGCTGAATGTTGCGGCGGAGCTCCTCAATCTTTTCGGGCGACCCGTCGAAACGGTCGGGCATGACCGGACCACCCCGGAATCCTTCCTCCGTCACTTCGGTCCAGCGAACGATCGGCATCCACAGTGACCTCATCCAGGAACGGTCGACGCCCGGCATCAAATAGACCGCATCGTTGATCCGTCGCAGAATATCGAGGTAATGGGAATCGAGAACGGTGCCGTCACGGGTCTCGATCACGATGCGGACTGCATTGCCGAGACCGCGCAAAGCCTCCTTGTTCTGGAGATAGTTCTGAATCCAGGGCTGCGATTGCGGAATCATGCGCTCGAAGCTGGCATTCACGGTCATCCGGGATGCTTGCAAGCCGAGCACGCTTGACACGATGGCAATGACCAGTAGGATCAGCAGCCTATGATTGAAGATCAGTCGCTCCAGCCAGTTGCCCGATTGCATCGGGAAATCCCTGCGATCCCGGACGATCGGCAGAGAAAGAGTATCATGCCCATGCGATGCCACTTCAGACCTCATCAATTCCTGGCGTGGCGTTTACCGCCGAACGTTGTTCTGGACGATCGGCTCGCGCCACACACCCGAAAGCCCTGTCACCACAACCGTGTCCGCGCCTGCTGGCACGACGCTGGTCAGCAGGGTCGGTGTCCTGACCGGCTGGACCGCGAAGCCAGTTCCATCGATGCCGCCGATCAGCAGTCGGCCGCCTTGGGTGACCAGGGCAAGCTTGTCGTTGCCAAGTGAGGTGGCATTGTTGATGCTGTCGCCTTGCGCCGGCAGGTCCAGGCCGGTCCAGCGTTCGCCGCCATCGGTGCTGAGAACGGCATTTCCACGCAATCCGAACGCAATCAGACGCTCGCCCTGTCCGGTAATGCCGAACAAGGTTCCTTCGTACGGTGTCGTACAGGGGACGAAGCGGCCGGCGTTGGTGTCGAGGCGCCAGATTCGCCCCATTTCTCCGGTGATGAACACCCGGTCGCCGATGCCGGCCACTGCCGTCAGGTGCAGATCATCAACCTGATCGATACGGTCCAGCCAGGGTTCCCAGTTGTTGCCACCGTCCCGCGTGGCCAGAACCATACCGAACGCGCCGACCGCGAAGCCCTCCTGTGCGGTGCGGAACCAGACACCGAGAAGAGGCAACTCCGGACCGTTCTGGTAGTTCAGGTCCATAGCTTCCAGAATGCGGGTCGCCTTGGCGTCCCCGGCATCCCGCAACCGGCCGTAATGCTTGCGCAGAAGGGCCTCGCTGCTGCGTCCGTCGAGTTGCCTGATCCAGGTCTGACCACCATCGGCGGTGTGCAGAATGACCCCGCCGTGCCCGACCGCCCATCCATCGCGCCAGGTTGGAAACTGGACCGCCACCAGGGTGGTGCTGACTGGGCTCGCTACCTGCGTCCAACTCCGCCCGTTGTCGTTCGACAGAACGATCCGGCCAAGCTCGCCCACCGCGACCAGACGATCGCCGGCCGCCGCCACGGCGAGCATCATGCTGGTGCTCGCCCGAGCGGTGATCTCCGCCGGTACGTCCAGTGGGTCACGAAAGCGCGGCGTCTCGGCCCAGGCAAGGCCTGGCATGATTTCCGCCAGGCAGAGAAAAAAAACCGCGCTGCAAGGCATGATCCGATGAAGCCCCACGCCTGTCCTCCCTATTTTGTTGGACCGGCCATTTCGTCCGATCCATTGCGTCGTCTGTGGGATCGATGTCGTTGGATTGCGACCGCTTTTCCTACCGCCGGGCATCCTCCTTAATCCCCCCTGCTACCTGATTTGTGCTCCGGAGGCGAAAGAGGGGTCCGTCAGTTTGGATTTCTATCTTACCGAACACAGTTCTGATATCTGAACATGACTCTTGCCGATATGCAATCTGCAAAATGGCTTGTCTCCTATACAGTCTAAGAATTTGATGGCTGATATGGAGAAATAAACACCATATAATGTATATATGGAAAATGATAACCACTATATCCAGTTGGTGGGTGGATCGGATGAGGCTGCGGGGTCAGGTGATCTCGCCTGGGTTGAAGGGAATTTGAATTTCTCGGTCGGGCGGAAACCGGGCGAGGAGAAAGTCGATGAAAGCGTGAACCAACTGCTGGGAACGGCGCTGGGGGGAATACAACAGCGAAATCTGCGGCATCCTTGCGTCGAACCGTTCCAGGATCCTGCACAACCGTCCATTGGCCAACAGGCCGGACAACTGATAGACCGGCGCCTGGACAAGGCCGAGGCCGAGCAAGGCCGCATGGATACGGGGTTCACCGTCATTAAACAGCAAGCTGCCTGGAAGCTCGCGAAACATCGTCTGACCATCTCTCACAAACTGCCATGGCACGATCCGCCCTGATCGGGATGAGCGGATGTTGATGACCCGGTGTGTATCCAGATCCTCGATTGCCTGTGGTTCTCCATGGTGGGCGAGATAGGAGGGGGCGGCGGCCGTCGCGAGTTGGCAGAAACCGAGTGGTCGGGCGATCAGGCCGGTATCTGCGATCGGCCCGACGCGGATCATGATGTCGTACCCCTCGTCCGACAGATCGAACGCCCGCGCGGAGTAACTGATGTCGAAAGTGATGTTGGGGTATTGCGCCATGAACTCTGGCAAAATCGGGAGCACAATGCAGTTGCCGACCGTCGCGGGCATATCGATGCTCAGGCGACCACGCCGCAGGCCCGAGGTTCCGGACAGTTGGGCTTCCGCTCCGGAAATCTGTTCCAGGATGGTCCGGCAATGGTCGAGATAACTCTGCCCATCCGTGGTCAGACTGCTTCCTTTTGGTGAGCGCTGGATCAATGGTATGCCAAGCGTCCGTTCGAGCTGTGCGAGGTGCATGGACACCATGGCGGGAGACAACCGCAGCATGGATGCCGCCGAGCGGATACCACCACTGTCGGCGATTTGGACGAACACTTCCATCGCACGCAACTTGTCCATCGGGAAACCTGTCGGTGTTTGGGAAATTTGAACAGGGAGTTTAGCGTCATCCTTCTTACTCCGGCAGAGGGTTTGATGCATGGTCGGACCATCTGGTTAGCAAACTAAAAGGCTTGGAACCAAGCAGGCCTCGGGAGATGCAAGGATCATGGATAAATCGAACTCCTGGCCGGGGCTATACAGCCTTGCCGGCCAGACCGCCGTAGTGACCGGTGCCGGTTCCGGTATCGGCGCGAGCATTGCCGCGCTGTTCGCCGCTGCCGGCGCCCGCGTCGTCATCGCGGAGATCGACGAAGCGGCCGGGGCCGCTACGGCGGAGCGTCTGATGGCCGAAGGGCGGCAGGCCATTGCGGTGACCACCGATGTGGCCGACGACTCCTCTATCGCCGCGCTGTTCGACGCGGCGGAAGAAGCTTTTGGACGGATCGGCATTCTGGTCAACAATGCCGGCATTTTTCCCAAGATCCACTTCCTGGACGTGACGAAAGCGCAGTGGGAGGCGATGCAGGCGGTCAACCTGCGCGGCGCCTTCGTCTGCATGCAGGAGGCGGTTCGTCGCATGCGCCGCCACGGCCAGGGCGGAGCAATCGTCAACGTGTCTTCGGTGTCGTCGAAGCAGGTGGCTGTTTTCAACAACGTCGCCTACAACGCCAGCAAGGCCGGCGTGAACGCCCTGACCAGCACGGCTGCTCTGGAATTCGCCGGAGACGGTATCCGGGTGAACGCGGTACTTCCCGGCGCCGTGATGACCGGGGGTGCGCGCAAGGCATCCGCAACGGCGAGCTTGCCGATGGCCGGTCCGATGACCCAGCCCGGCCGGATGCCGCTGGGACGGGTTGGAACCGGAGAAGACATAGCGGCCGCCGCGCTGTTTCTGGCCAGCCCTGCCGCATCCTACGTCACCGGTCAGTTCCTAGCGGTCGATGGCGGCTTCCAGATCAGTTGACGCTGCGCGCTCCTTCCATCGCACCCGTCTACATATCCGATTTCCGAGGGTTGAGAAATGTCAGGCTGTCCTTTCGCCAAGCTCGCGCACGCCGCGGATTACCCAGATCATGTTCCAGCCGATCGCGTCTTCGACGTCGAAGTGTACGCTATTCCAGGAGCCGATCGTGATTTCCACCTCGCCCTTAAGGCCATGCATGATCATGGCCTGCCGGACGTCTTCTGGACTCCCCGTCAGGGCGGCCACTGGGTGGTGACACGCTATGAAGATATGATGGGAGTTCTGGCCGACCCCGTGAACTTCAGCAACGGCGCGATTGTGGTTCCGAAAAGCCGGAATCCAACCAGGGAGAATGGCTCTCTGCCGCTCTATCCCCTGACAGCCGACCTGCCGGAGCATACCGCCTATCGCGCCCTGCTCAGCCCGACCTTCTCGCCGCGTGGGGTTCAGCAATTGTCTGAGCTGGCGCGCGCCGTCGCGATCCGGCTGGTGGAGGAGTTGAAGCCACGCGGGTCGTGCGAGTTCATCACCGACTTCGCCCAGCATCTGCCGATCGAGATCTTCATGTCGATCGTCGATGTGCCGGCGGAGGATCGCGAGTGGTTGCTCGCGCTAACGGACAGGATGGTCCGGCCGGCCGAGCCGGAGGACATGCATAAGACCATGGGAACACTCTTCGGGTACGTCCGTGATCTGGTCGCCAAGCGGAAAGCCAAGCCTGGGAATGATCTGATCAGTTCGATCATCGCCGGCAAGGTGTTCGGACGGCCGATGGACGACGATGAATTGACCGGGATGTGCGCGCTCATCCTGATCGGCGGCATGGATACGGTGGTGTCGGCGATGGGGTTCGCCGCCTGGTTCCTGGCGCGTCACCCTGATCATCGCCGTCAGTTGCTCGAAAACCCGGAACTGATCCCCAACGCGGTCGACGAGATGCTGCGGCGGCACTCCATCGTCAACATTGGCCGCCTGGTGAAGAACGATGTCACGGTCGGTGGGGTTGCGATGAAGGCGGGTGACATGCTGGTCATGCCGTCGCCGCTCGGCAGCATGGACGAACGCAAGTTCCCCGACCCGCTGACGGTAGATTTCACCCGTTCCAATAGTGGAGAATACTCGACCTTCGGCAAAGGCCCCCACCGTTGCCCGGGCGCCAATCTCGGCAGGGCTGAACTGCGGATCTTCGTTGAGGAATGGCTGCGCAGGATTCCCGACTTCCATGTTCGCGACGAGGCGGCCGTCGGGATGAGCTGCGGAATCAACGGCACCATCTATAGCCTTCCGCTCGAGTGGACTCCGCAGGAGTGGAGTTGCCCTGGAAAAGTGGCGGCCCGGAACGTGTCAACGACTGTGAGACAGCCCGAGTTATGAATTAGGCTTGGATGCTCTCCGGCTTTTGCGGCGGATTGATCCAGACTTCGATTGGCTTTGCGGGTGGTTGAGGCGCTTTGCGAACGAAACGCTCCGGTGTGCGGCGAAAGGCACGGTCGAGGGTTTGCTGGCGGGCGGCATGGTGGTGATCCCGGTTGTACCAGGTGAAGAAGTCCCGGCAGAAGGGCCTGGCATCCTCGATGGAGCCGAGATAGCGTCCGTCAAGATGGTGGAAATTCGGATGCGCGCTGAGGTGGCCATTGTTCAGGCGGCCTTTGGTGGAAAGGTGATGGCCGGTTGGCTTTCACTGGCCGGCGTCAGCTCGGCCATGGCCTCGACCTGCATGTAGCGGTTCTGGGTCTGCCATTCGTCATTCTGTTCGAGGAGCACCGCGCCGATCAGTCGGATGATCGATGCCTCACCTGGGAAGATGCCGACGACGTCGGCGCGGCGTTTGACCTCCTTGTTCAGGCGTTCCAAGGTGTTGGTGCTGTGCAGCTTGGTGCGATGCTGGGCGGGAAAGCCCATGTAGGCGAGCACGTCATGCTCGCTGCTGTCCATGAAGGAGGCCAGCTTGGGCCATCGGTCGCGCATCTGCTCGGCGATATGTCGGAAGGCTTGGTGAGCGGCTTCGGCGTCGGGCTGGAGAAAGGCCTGGCGCAGAGCGGCGGCGGCCATGGAGTTCTGGGCCTTGGGCACATAGGCGAGCGCGTTGCGCATCCAGTGGACTCGGCAGCGCTGCCAAGTGGCGCCCATGACACGGGCGATGGCGGCCTTCAGCCCTTCATGGGCATCGGAAATCACCAGCTTCACGCCCTTCAGGCCGCGGGCCTTGAGTTTCTTGAGAAAATCGCTCCAGAACACCTCGGCTTCCGACGGGCCGATGTGCAGGCCGACGATCTCGCGCTTGCCCTCGGTGTTGGCGGCCACGGCGATTATGGCGGCGACGGAGACGATGCGTCCCCCCTCGCGCTGCTTGAGGTCAGGGCGATTCAAAGAAAGCCGTTCTTGACGGTTGCGATTGTGGCACAGCGATCTTCGGCGCATGCCATGCGGACGGCGGGGAGCGGGGCGCCGAAGAGATTGGCGATGCCCAGCATGGTGTTGCGCAGCATCGCCATGGCCTGTGGCACGGCGCCGGATCGCACCCGGCTGGCGTCTTCGCTCAAGAGGACGTCACGCCTCCAGTGCAGGCGGTTCTCGATGCCCCAGTGGTCGCGGGCGAGCGCGAGCAGCGCCGCAGGCGAGGCGTGGTCGCGGTCCAGGCTGGTGATGACGTAGACGGTTTCGTGCGAGATCGCGCCCTTGACCTCGCGGGTCCGCTCGATGCGGCAGACCTGCGCCACGCCGGGCCAGTCGAGCGCGGGAACGACCTCGCGGCTGACGGTGATGCGGCGGGTTTCGATGCGCCCGTGCCCCTTCTCCACGGTCTGCGCGCCCTCACGGTCCGGCGGCGGCCCGTCCAGGGCGGGAGGCGGGGGCTGGCCCTGGAACGCCGCCACCAGCTCCGGGGGGAAAAGCGTCACCGAAGGCGACGGCGAGATCGGCCATCAGCGCCGGTTGGTTGGCTTTGACGGTGAACAGATAATCGCCGCCGCCGTCGCGGATGGCTTGGCAGATGGCGCGCTGACAGAACACCGCATCCCCGGTGATTACCGCACCGCCCAGCGGCAGGCTCTTGAGCAGCGTCAGCGCGGCGGTGATCTCGTTGGCTTCGGGCGGCACCCGCAACTGGCCGATCACCGTCCCCAGCCGGCTGGCGAAGGCGGCCAGCAGATGCACGCCTTCGCTGCCATCGTGCCCGGCCGGCGCGCTGCCCTTCAGGCGCTTGCCGTCGAGCGCCACATGTCCGACCGGGCCGGAGCCGCGCGCCCATTCCCCCAACACCGCCTCGGCCGCCGTAACGTCCAAAGCCTTGAAGAAATAGTGGTACATGGCGTGACACGGCGACCGCTCCAAGCCCAGCAGGTAAAGAGCCTCGGGCGGCAACCGTCGCCCCCAGCGAAAGATCGCCATCAGGTCGTTGGCCCCCGCCAGCATCGCCGAAAGCGCCAACATCAAAACCGATGCCAGAGGGTACTGCCGCCCCTTCCGGCCCCGGCGATCCGGGATCGCCCCCACAACCTCCCACAACGTCCGCGGTCCACCCGTCATCGCTCCGACTCTCCGGCTCGGTTCCTGCCGATAGCCTTGTGAATCAACCGACGACTCGCGTCACCCGAATTTCATCCACCTTCTCTGAATCGCCCTGTGCTTGAGGTAGGTGGCGTCCAGCCACAGGTAAGGCCAGTCGCCCTCCAGCGGACGGTCGAGGAAGGCGTTGACCCGCTCGTCGATGTCTCGGCACAGCTTGGAGACCGTCGACTTCGAGATCCCCGACAGCCCCATCGCCTGGGCCAACTCGTCAACGCGGCGGGTCGAGACACCGCCGATCCAGGCTTCCTGGATCACCGCCACCAGGGCTTTCTCGCTGGTCTTGCGGGCTTCGAGAAAGGGGGGGAAGTAACTGCCCTGACGCAGCTTGGGGATGCGCAGGTTCAGCGTGCCCAGGCGCGTATCCAGCGCCCGGTCGCGGTAGCCGTTGCGGTAGGTCTGCCGCTCGGCGCTCCGTTCGTGACGCCCGGCGCCGATCTGGCCTTCGACGTCGGCTTCCATCAGCATCTGCAGCACCGTCTCGGCGACGGCGCGCAGAAAATCGCTGTCGCCGGCCTTCTGGAGCAGGTCTGCCAGTGCCATACTGTCCTCGGTCATTGGGGTGGTCCTTCGGGCAAGAGGAAGTGTCGCAACTCCACTCTAGCCGACCGGCCTAATGACCACCTCTTTCGCGCAAGCCGCCGCCTGGGGGTGGGGCATACCCCACCCCCAGGGCGATCACCAAATTTCCACCACGTTCGCGGACACTATCCTCATGTAAAGGCCGAAAGAAGTTTCCCCAGAACGGTCGGTCGAAAAATCCCCAGATGGTTTGAAGGGCTATGGATTGGCTTCGGTGTCGGCGCTCCTTGCTTTTGGTGGACGGCCTCGGCGCCGGAGCGCCGGTGATGGGGCGGTGATCGGCCTGCTGCGGTTTTTGTCCGGGATCAGTTCGGCATGGCGGCGCAGGCGGTAGCTGGCGCCTTCGATCTGCACCACCACAGCATGGTGCAGCAGGCGGTCCAGCAGGGCGGAAGCGACGACGGTGCCGCCGAAGACATCGCCCCATTCGGAAAAGCCGCGGTTGGAGGTCAGGATCATGGCGCCGCGTTCATAGCGGGCGTTGACGAGCTGGAAGAACAGGTTGCCGCCGCCGGGGATCACCGGCAGGTAGCCGATCTCGTCGACGATCAGCAGCTGTGGCCGGCACAGGAAGCGCAGACGTTCCCGCAAAGTCCCTTCACGTTCGGCCTTGGCCAGCGAGCTTACGATGTCGGCCAGGGTGGCGAAGTAGACCGAGCGGCCGGCCTTGACGGCCTCCACCCCCAGAGCGAGCGCCAGGTGCGTCTTGCCGCAGCCGGGTTGGCCGAGGAAATGGACCACCTCGTGCCGGTCGACGAAGTCGAGTTGCGCCAAGGTCATGATCCGATCGCGATCGAGCGAGGGTTGGAAGGAGAAGTCGAAGCCGGTGAGCGTCTTGATGGAGAGAAGCCGGCCCATCTTCAGGGCCGCCTTGATGCGGCGTCCCTCGCGCAACGTCAGTTCCTCGCCCAGCAGGGCGTCGATGGCCTCCAGAGCGGAGAGTTCGCCGCGTTCCAGCCGGCGCAGGATGTGCTCCAGCGCTTCCAAGGCGCGCGGCATCTTCAGCCCAACCAGATATTGGCGAATGCGGTCGAGGGTGGCGGGGCCGGCTTCCAGCGACGTGGTGCTCATCACGGGCTCCCCGGCTGGTTGGCCAAATGGCGGCCGATGGTGTCGTAGATGGCCAGCGAGCGGGGCGTGACGGTGCCGCCCTGCAGCGGAGGTGCCGGGGGCGGGGCAACCTCCCTGGGCGTCTGGCTGTTGGGCGGTGGAGGCTGGGTCCGATGGCCGGTGGCAATGCGCCGCTGGCCTCGTCCTTCCAGCGCCGGGTGGGATGCGACGGCTATGCCGTTCTCCAGGATGGTGACGGTGCCGGCGGTGACCTGCACCTCCACCGTCCGCCGGCGGGTGCAATCCGGCACGGAGTAGAGGTTGCCGCCGACCGACACCATGCCGTCGCGGGTGACACGGCGCTCCAGGGCCAGCACGCTGTTGAAGGGGCCGGCCGGCAGCGGCTTGAGGTGGGGGCGCTCCTCGGCGAAATGCTCGGCGACGATGCGCTGGGTGGTGGCGTGCCGACGGCGGTTGGCGAGTTGATCCAGCCACTGGGTGAACTGGATGTTCAGGTCCTCGAGATTGCGGAAGCTGCGGGCCAGGAAGAAGTCCTCACGCACATAGCGGAACGGCCGTTCGACTTTGCCCTTGGTTTTGGCGCGGTACGGCTTGCAGGCCTTCGGCAGGAAACCGTAGTGGCTGGCCAGGGAGAGGAGCTTGGGATTGTAGGCGATCCCCTGGGTCGGCTGATCGGGGTCTTCGATCTCGCCCAGCACGGCGGTTTTCATGCGATCGTAGAGGATCTGTTCCGGCACGCCGCCGAAGCTGTCGAAGGCGGCGATGTGGCAGCGGAGCACGGTTTGCAGGTCCTGGCGGGCGACGAAGCGGGCCCACATCATGCGGCTGTGGCCGAGCACCATGGAGAACAGCCAGACGATCCGCTCCACCTCGGGCTCGTCGGTGAAGGTCGTCTTGAAGAAGGCGAAATCGACCTGGGCCTGCTTGCCGGGCGGCGTCTCGAAGCGACGCTCGAAGGACGGTGACGGGGTAGGACGGATGGCGCGGACCACGGCTTTCAGGATGGTATAGCCGCCGCTGTAACCGCGCTCCTTGAGTTCCCGCAGCAGGCGGCGGGCGCTGAGATCAGGAAAGCCCTGTAGGCGTTCGCGCAGATAGGGCTCGAAAGGCGTGAGCAGCGTCGGCCGAGCCGGCCGAGGGGTGTAGGCCGGCGCCTCCAGTCCGCGGGCGATGTATTTGCGGATGGTCTTGCGATCCAGGCCGGTGCGGCGTGAGATCGCCGACACCGACAGGCCCTCGCGGGCGAGATCGAGAATCATGACGAGTTCCCCAAGTCTGACCACCTGTGCCCTCCCTCCGCCTCGGAGGGTGATCATGGGCGATGAGCGGCCGCAGGGCTCCGGGGCGTACGCCCCGGAGCCCTGCCGTTGCGTCAGCCTGGGGAATTTTCAGCCGCCCTTTCTGGGGAGTATCCAATCGGCACTGACACCTCAATGACGATGTGGGTAATTAGCCGGGAAAATTCATGAGGGTTGGCGGGTGTAGCGGCATCCGTTGAGCGGCCGTAGGATTTGGGTGCTGACGCCAACTCCTGCCGTTTCCGGAGCGCCCACCCGCCATGGTTGATCATACCCTGCCGCTGCCCGGCCTGTCACCCGTTGCTGGAAAGCCGGTGATCGGGCGCTTTGATGGCGGCCGCCTGTCCTCCGATGGCGGGCTGCTGGTGCTGCGGGAGGTGGCGAAGCGGCTGCGGATTGCCGATCGGCTGGCCGCCTGTATTGAGGACCCGCGCGATCCAACGCGCACCGTGCATTCGCTGGCCGACATCATCGGCTTTCGCCTGCTGGCCATCGCGGCGGGCTACGAGGACGGCAACGACGCCGGCAGCCTACGCTCCGACCCGCTGTTCAAGATGGCCCTGGAACGCCTGCCGTCCGAGCGTGACCTTTGCTCGCAAGCCACCATCTCGCGCCTGGAGAACCTGCCGGATACCCGCGCACTGCTGCGCATGGGCCGAGCCATGGTCGATCTCTACTGCGCGTCCTTTCGCCAGGTGCCCAAGCGCATCGTGCTGGATGTAGACGACACCTTCGACACGGTGCATGGCGGTCAGCAGTTGCGCCTGTTCAACGCCCATTATGACGAGTACGGCTTCCAGCCCATCGTTGTCTTCGACGGCAACGGCCGCTTTGTCACCGCTGTGCTGCGCCCAGCCAAGCGGCCCAAGGGGACGGAGATCCGGACCTTCCTGCGTCGCCTGCTCCGCGCCATTCGGGCAAACTGGCCCAAGACCGAGATCCTGCTGCGCGCCGACGGCCATTACGCCTGCCCGGAGGTGCTGGACTGGTGCGAGGCGGAGGGGCTCGACTACGTGCTCGGTCTGCCGACCAGCAGCACACTGCGCCGTCACGTTACCACGCTGGAGGCCAGCACCGCGGCGCGCTTCCAGGCCATGCCCGGAGCCGACAAGGTGGTATCCCTCCGCCGAGCGCCGCCTTGTGACCGAGCGGGGAAGCTGAATCATTGTGCCTGTCCCTATGGCTATCCCTATGGCAGTCCCTATGACTATCCAACGCGTCGAGGTGATCACGGGCCAGGAGCGGCGGCGGCAGTTCAGCGACGAGGAGAAGCTGCGGCTGGTCGAAGAGGCGTTCCAGCCGGGCGTCAAGGCGACCGAAGTCGCCCGGCGCCTGGGCGTGGACGTCAGCCTGCTGTACCGCTGGCGCCGCCAGTTCTTCGGTCAGCAGCCCCGGCTGCCCGCCTTCATGCCGATCACCGTCGCCACCGACGCTCCGGCACCGGAGGAGGTGGCAGAGCCGACAGCGGCGCCAGCGGCCCCACCAGCCGGTCTCATCGAGGTCGAATTCGCGACGGCGCGCTTGCGCATCACCGGCCCGGTCGATCCGGCCCTGGTCGGCACGGTGATCGCCGCGCTGTCGGGACGGTCGGCATGATCCCGGTCCCCTCGGGCGTTCGGGTCTGGCTGGCGGGCGGGGTCACCGACATGCGCTGCGGGATGAACTCTCTGGCGCTGAAGGTCCAGGAGGGTCTTGGCCGCGATCCCCATGCCGGCGATTTATACGTCTTCCGTGGACGTCGCGGTGACATGGTGAAGTGCCTGTGGCATGACGGGCTCGGCATGTCGCTGTACGCCAAGAGGCTTGAACGGGGCCGTTTCATCTGGCCCAGCCCGGCCAGCGGAGCCGTGGCCATTTCCGCGTCCCAGTTCGCGTATCTGCTCGACGCCATCGACTGGCGCAATCCGCAGCAGACTTGGAGACCGCGCTCGGCCGGATAGGCTGCGGCACAGTGAATCAACCCGCCGCTCTCCGGCGGGAAGAACGAGGATCGGTGCGGGTTTCCGGGTACAATCCGGCCCCATGGACGCCCTGCCCGACACCATCGACGCCCTGCGCGCCGCGCTGATCGAAGCGCGTGGCCGGGCTGCGTTGGCCGAGGCGGACGCCGCCCAGGCGCGGGCCGAACGGTCCGGCGACCAGGCGCTGATCGCCACCCTGAAGCTCCAGATCGAGAAGCTCCAGCGCGACCTCTACGGCCGGCGCTCCGAACGGACCTCCCGACTGCTCGGCCAGCTCGAATTCCAGTTGGAGGAGGCGCAGGCAAGCGTCGGCGAGGACGATCTGGCGGCGGAACAGGTGGCCGAGGCGACCGGCGCGGCCCGCATCACCCGCAAGGCGCCGTCGCGCAAGCCGTTCCCGGCGCACCTGCCGCGCGAGCGCGTCGTGATCCCGGCGCCGGCGGTGTGCCCATGCTGCGGCTCGACCCGGCTGTGCAAGCTGGGTGAAAGCGTGACCGAGACGGCCGAGCGCATTCCCGCGCGGTGGAAAATCATCCAGACGGTGCGCGAGAAATTCTCCTGCCGGGACTGCGAGACGATCAGCCAGCCGCCGGCACCGTTCCACACCACGCCGCGCGGCTGGGCGGGGCCGAACCTGCTGGCCACGCTGCTGTTCGAGAAGTTCGGCCAGCATCAGCCGCTGAACCGCCAGTGCGAGCGCTTCGCCAAGGAGGGCATGGAGATCAGCCTGTCCACCGCGGCCGACCAGGTGGGGGCGGCCTGCGGCGTGCTGAAGCCGCTGCTCGACCGGCTCGCAGCGCATGTGCTGGCGGCGGAGCGGTTGCACGGCGAGCCCGAAGGGCCAGCGAAGCTACGACACGACCGTGCCGGTGCTGGCGAAGGGCAAGACCGACACCGGCCGCATCTGGGTCTATGTGCGCGACGATCGCCCCTTCGCGGGCGCGGCGGCACCGGCGGCGCTGTTCCACTACTCCCGCGACCGTGGCGGCGGGCATCCCGAGGCACATCTGGCCGGTTGGGCCGGAGTGCTGCAGGCCGACGCCTATGCCGGATACAACCGCCTCTACGACGCGAGCCGCCAGCCGGAGCCCGTGGCCGAGGTCCTGTGTTGGGCGCACGCGCGTCGGAAATTCTTCGAACTCGCCGATATCGCCGCCAACAAGCGGCGCGGCAAGGGGGCGCCCCCGATTTCTCCGCTGGCGCTGGAGGCGGTGCGGCGCATCGACCCGCTGTTCGACATCGAGCGCGAAGCCCTCGGGCGCTCGGCAGCCGACCGTCTGGCGGTGCGCACAGAGCTGTCCAAGCCCCAGGTCGAGGAACTGGAAAACTGGATGCGAACGGCCCGGGCCGGGATGTCGAAGCACGCGCCGGTGGCCAAGGCGATGGACTACATGCTGACCCGCTGGGAAGGCTTCACCCGCTTCCTGCGTGACGGACGGGTCTGCCTGACCAACAATGCTGCCGAACGAGCGTTGCGTGGAATCGCCCTTGGCAGGAAGGCATGGCTATTCTGCGGATCGGATCGAGGCGGGCAGCGCGCCGCCGCCATGTACAGCCTGATCGTGACGGCAAAGATGAACGACATCGATCCCCAGGCGTGGCTGGCCGACGTCCTGGCCCGCATCAACGATCTGCCGCAGACCAAGCTGCACGAACTGCTGCCCTGGGAATGGAAGCGGCTGCACGAGGCGACCACGGCGATCTGAGGAACCATGGCCAGAACCCGCAACCTCGTGACCATGGAGCGCGTCGCCGAGATCCTCGGCGAGGACGTCGAATGGCTGATCGACATTGCCATCGAGCTGGAGCCGGAGGACGGTTGCCTGGCCGTGTTCGGCCCAGGCGAGCAGTGGTTCCATGCCCTGACCGAAGATGGCGTCGAAAGCCTTAAGGAACTCATCCAAATCCACCGAGCAGCACGCTGAACGATTCGATCCGCACCCGCGTCACTCACCGGATGCGTACACAAGGTGCGCCGCTTCAAGGAATTCTATGACGGGGCCAGCACCTGGAGCCGGGTCCGCCGCATCGTCGCGCGCGTCGAGGCAGGAGACCAGGGCACCGACAGCCGCTTCATCGTCACCAACCTACGCCACGGCACGGGTCGCTGGCTGTATGCCGGCCTGTATTGCGCGAGGGGACAGGCGGAAAATCATATAAAAGCCTGGAAATCCCACCTTGCCGCAGACCGGACCTCCTGCACCAAGGCGACGGCCAACCAGTTCCGCCTGTTCCTGCACGCCGGGGCGTACTGGCTACTGTGGAGCCTGCGCTCGCTGATGCCGAAACGCTCCCGCTGGCGCACGGTGCAATTCGACACCTTGCGGCTGCGCTTGGTGAAGATCGCCGCGCGTATCGTGGAGATGAAGACGCAGATCAAGGTGCACCTGCCGACCAGCGCGCCTGATCAGGCGATCATCCACCTCGCCCTCGGCCGCATGCCCCGGCTCATCTGCTGAGCACCGGGGCAGCGTGCCCCAGCCGTCACCCAATCCCCTCCACCACCAACTCCGACACCGTCACGCCGCCGTCAGCGCGGCGGCCGACGACGCGCGCCCATACAGCCCAACGTTGATCATCTCAACGCGGCGACCAGACCGCTCGCCACCCTGGTGAATAAAGGCGGTTAGTAGGCTCAGCGGATGCTTACCGCTGTTCGAGGAGACGCTGGCCAAGAACGCCGTCCCACCAGGCCAGTTGACCCTGCACGCCGATCGTGGCGGCCCGATGAAGGCCAAGGCCACCGCTCTCCTGCTCGCCGACCTCGGCGTCACCAAATCGCACAGCCGACCCAACACCTCCAACGACAACCCGTTCTCGGAGGCCCACTTCAAGACCCTGAAATATCAGCCGCAATTCCCCAAGCGCTTCGGCTCGATCGAGGATGCCAGGGCCTTCTGCCGGGACTTCTTCACCTGGTACAACCGGGATCACCACCATGCCGGCATCGGCCTGATGACCCCAGACCAAGTCCATTACGGCCAAGCCGACGCCGTCCATGCCGCCCGCCAGCAAACCCTCGACCGTGCCTTTCGCCGCACACCGGAGCGTTTCGTTCGCAAAGCGCCTCAACCACCCGCAAAGCCAATCGAAGTCTGGATCAATCCGCCGCAAAAGCCGGAGAGCATCCAAGCCTAATTCATAACTCCGGCTGTCTCACAGTCGTTGACACGTTCCGGGCAATCCGCGAGCAGACGAAAGCAGCCTGACCGTGGCGCTCAGCGGATGCTTACGGACCACGCCTCGCCCGACGCAGCCATTCGACGGGGGAGGCGTGGTCCTGACGAATTTTCGCGTGGCAATCCAGAGGTGGGCGTCCATCCGATGCCGTCAACGAGCATTGGATGGATGCCGGAACGCTCTTTGTCTTCAGGTTGGAAGCCCGGCGCTTCGCGCCACGTGGAAGTCGATATCGCCAAAGCGCTTATCGTAGATAAGCATGGCCTTGTAATGATGGCCGACCGCGTATTCGTCGGTGGTTCCGATGCCGCCATGCAGCTGGATGCCCTGTCCAGCCACGAAGTAGCCGGCTTTGGCAACCAGAGCCTTGGCGCCGGACACCGCTCGGCGACGCAGCGTGGCGTCGCCGGTTTCGACGGCAGCCAGGGCATGATAGAGGGCCGACCGCGCTTGGTCCGTCTCGATGAACATTTCGGCCATGCGGTGTTGCAGCGCCTGGAAAGTCCCAAGCGGCCGGCCGTATTGCACCCGTTGCTTGATATAATCGGACGTTAGGGAGAGGACGGTCTCCATCGAGCCGAGCGCGGCGGCCGTTGCGGCAATCACCGCATGATCGAGAGCCTCCTGAAGGCGCGCCGGCGCTGCATCCGGCCCGAGCAGCAGCGCGTCGGCGGCCACCGTAGCGTCGGATAGCACAAGGTCGGCAGCATGCGTGCCGTCGATCAGGCGATAATCGCTGACGCTCACGCCCGGGCTGTCGGATCGCAGCACGAATACGCCGAACCCATGCGCGTCGTCCCAATCGATGCCGTCCAGACGTGCGGTCACCAGCCAGCAGTCGGCGCTTGCGCCGTGGAAAACACACCGCTTGGTTCCAGTAAGCTTCCAGCCGCTGGTGGTTCGTGCCGCGCGGGTGGTGACGGTCGTATCGTATTCCGATCGCGCACCATCTTCGAGATGGGCCAGGACGGCGATCTGCGTGCCGGAGGCGATGGCGTTGCCCAGGCTGGCCCGCGCGTTGGAGTTCATGCTCGCCCCCACCAGCATGGCGGCGAGGATTGCAGTGTCGATCAGCGGTTCGGCCAGCAGCGCTCCTCCCAGTGGTTCAATCAGCAGTGCGACGTCGGTGACGCTGCCACCCAGCCCGCCAGCCTCTTCCGGCAAGGATAGACCCAGCCATCCCATATCGGCGAAGCGCGCCCAATGCTCGCGGGAAAATCCGTCGGCCGTCAGCGACGCCGCCCGCCGCGCTTCAAAGCCATAATGTTCGCGTACGTAGCGTTCGGTGGAGTTGATGAGGATCTGCTGTTCCTCGGAGGGATGGAAATCCATATCCTACAGCCCGAATGCGAGTTTCGCTATGATGTTCTTCTGTACTTCCTTGGCCCCGCCGAAGATGGTGCAGGCGCGCAGATACAGAAGGTCCGCAGTAGCTCCTGGCACGTGATCACCCCATGACGGGTCCTCCGGCAATCGGGTGAACACGTTGTCGCGGCGGTACTCGCGCAACGCCCGTTGCCCCAGCGCCTCGGCCGCCAGTTCCGATAGCTTTTGCTGGAGTTCCGATCCGCGCACCTTCAGCACGGAGGCGCGGGCCGCCACTGGATGCCGGCTGGGGGCGTCGCATAGGACGCGCAACACCGACCATTCCAGCGCCTCGACCTCGAGTTCTACCTCGGCGAGCTTGAAGGCGAACCGGGGATCTTCGATAATTGGCCGACCACCCTTCATTTCCCGGCTGGCAATGGCGCGAATGCGCCGCAGATCGGCGAATGCCTTCGGAATTTCGGCGCTGGAGGTGCGTTCGTTGGCCAGTAGGAATTTAGCCTGGTTCCAGCCGCTGCCGGGCGGGCCGATCATGTTCTCACGGGGAACCCGGACGTTGTCGAGGAACACTTCGCAAACGGGCGCATCGCCGTGGATCATGGTGGTCGGCCAGACCGTGATGCCCGGGGTCGCCATGTCCATGACCAGCATGGATATGCCTTGCTGGATCTTGACAGTCGGATCGGTGCGGACCAGGAAGAACCCAAGCTCGGAGTATTGCCCCTCGGAGGTCCACATCTTTTGGCCGTTGACCACGTAGTGGTCTCCATCGAGAACGGCCGATGTCCGCAACGCCGCAAGATCCGATCCCGCGCCAGGCTCGGAGAAGCCCTGCGCCCACATCTCCTCGCCTTTTAGGATTGGCGGTAGATAGCGGGCCTTCTGCTCTGCGGAGGCGAAGGTGTAGATGACCGGCCCAAGCAAGCGCAGTCCCTGCCATCGCAGTTCCGGCGCCCCGGCGGCACGGCACTCGTGTTCGAAGATGTGCTGGCGAATCGGCGACCAGCCAGTGCCGCCATATTCCGCTGGCCAGTGCGGTGCCGACCAGCCGCGCTCATACAGGACCCGGTTCCACCAGCGTCGATCCTCTTCATTGGGAGGATGCATGCCGGTGCGGGTACGGCGAACGACGTCCGCTGGAAGGGTTTCGGTGAGAAAGGCGCTAATCTCCTCGCGGAAGATCTCGTCCTCGCGGTCGAACCTTAGTTTCACGACAGATCCTCTCGATGTTGGCGGCCGATGACGGTCGACACGCTGCTCAACAGGTCTCCACCTTTCCCAATCGGAAGGAATCCATCAGGCCGTCAGCCGGCCCCAGAGTTGCGCGCCGCCGCCGGCAACGATCGTCCGCCCTAGTCTTTCGGCCCACCAGTGTTCGCTTCCGCCCTCCTCGCGCCATTGCAGCAGCTGCCGCGTCACGAAATGAAGCACATGTTCGTCGGTCACACCCATTGCTCCGAAGACCTGATGCGCTATGGCGACACCGCGGGTTACGGATGCGCCGATGCGGCATTTCGCGATTGCCGGGCCGGTTTCGCAATCGTTGAGATCAATTGCGCGACAACCGATCCGCCCCGCAACGTTGGCGGCGGCGGTCAGTTCGGCCAGTTCTGCGATCATGTGTTGGATCGCCTGGAACTTGCTGATCGGGCGGCCGAACTGGACCCGGGTGTTGCCGTACTCGATGGACAGGCGCAGCACCCGGTCAAGGCCACCTGCACTCTGCACCGACCGCAAGACAGCTAGTGTCGGCTTGAGTCCAAGTTTCCGCAGCACCGCAGGGGCAGGCGCGATCCGGACCGGCCGGCGGCCGGAGAATTCGACGTCAGCGGCCGGAACGCGGGCTATTGTTGCATGGCTTCCAAGGTTCTGCGGCGGTCCAATATCCTCCAGCGGCACCAAGCATATCTGCCAGTCATCCTCCGAAGTGGCGAGGGCGACGGCATGGTCGGCATGCGGCGCCCATACGACCCGGTGAGCCCGGCCAACGAGTCGACCCCCTCTATCCAGTCGGAGGGGGTCATTGACCAGCGCGAGCGGTCCTTCGGGAGCCGACAGGCCCGCCGCGGCAAGAGTCCAGCGTCCGACGATCGTTTCTCCCAGTGGGACGGGGGCGGCGTGATGGCCCAGGCTATGGAACACCGGCTCCAGATCGATCCAGGACAGTCCGGCTCCGCCGGTTTCCTCCGGCACCATGGCGTCGGCCACGCCCATGCCTTCCAGTTCACCCCACAGCTTGGAGGGAAACTCTCCACGCTCGGCGGCGCTCAGCAGCGCATGCGTGACCTGGTCTGCCAGCATCCGATCCAGCTGATCGGCAAGCATTCCTCCCACGCTCATGCTTTCGGTCATCGCAGTCCTAGCCCCCTGGCGATAATTCCCCGCATGATTTCCCGTGTGCCGCCCCGCAAGCTGTAGGTCGGCACCGACTGGAGCAGAAAGTTCAGCATCTCGCCCTGACGGTCGCCAGGGATCGCAACTTGGCCGACCTCGACCAATTCACGGAGAAGTTCGGGAATTCGTTGCTCGAACGTGGTTCCCAGCTGTTTGGTCAGCGCCGCTTCCTGCGACGGCATCTTCCCGGCGCTCAGCATGCCGAGGATCGAAACCGACATTGTCCGCAGGACGGCGAGATCGGCAACCGTCTCACCAATGCGCCGCGCTGCCAGCCGATCGGGTCCGCCGGTGGCGCGGACGGAGTCGAGGGCGAGCGGCAACAATGGGAAAGAGCTGAGGTAGCGATCCGGACCGCTGCGCTCGAAGGCGAGTTCGGCGTTTGCCTGCCCCCATCCTTCGCCCTCCGTGCCAACCAACTGGTTGGACGGCACGAAAACGTCGTCGAAGACGATCTCATTGAAGTGGAACTCGCCGGTCATATCGCGGATCGGCCGTACCTCGATACCGGAACTGCGCAGGTCGATCAGAAACTGTGACAGGCCCCTGTGCTTTTCGGTCTCGGCTGAGCCCCCGGTGCGGAACAGGCCGATCATGAACTCGCAATGTTGGGCGTAGGTGGTCCAGATCTTGCGCCCGTTCAGGCGCCACCCTCCGTCCACCCGCGTTGCCCGCGAGCGCAGTCCGGCAAGGTCGGATCCCGCATCCGGCTCGCTCAGGCCGATGCAGAAGGAGGCTTCGCCGCTGGCGATCAGCGGCAGGAAGCGACGGCGTTGCTCCTCCGTGCCAACCCGCAGCAGCAGAGGCCCGCTTTGCCGGTCGCCGACCCAATGAGAACCGACCGGCGCTCCGGCCGCCAGCATTTCCTCGATCACGACATAGCGTTCGAAGACCGTGCGCTCATGGCCGCCATACGCCCTCGGCCAGGTCATGCCGATCCATCTCCGGCGGCCAACCTCGCGGCTGAACGCCCGGTCGAAACGGGTCCAGGAGTGGCCGGTGTCCCAACCGGACCATGAGGCCGAGGCCTCGGCCAGAAACGCCCGGACCTCGTCCCGCAGGGCGCGGCATTCATCCGGAATGTCGAAATCTTCATAATGGAACACAGAGGTCATCCGGAGTCCCCGGCTATACTGGGCGCGGACTCAGCCGGCGGGATCGAAAACCACATAGCGCGTTTCGCCATCCTGATGGATGCGTGCTTGGACGGGAAGACCGATCTTCACCGCGTCCGGGGCGATGCCCTCCACGCGCGACATCATGCGCGGCCCTTCCTCCAGCTCGATCAAGGCGACGTTGTAGTCGGATCCCGGAGCCTTGACGCGCACGGTTGTGGTCGCATGGACGCTGCCCCGACCTGACGCCTCGACCCACTCCAGATCTGTGGCGCCGGTGCCCGGCTCGGCAACCCGCGGATAGAAGAAGAAGCGTCCGCTCGTGCGGCTGCGCTGAAGCATGAAGCGCCCAGTTCTCAGGTGCTCCTGAAAATCAGCATCCGGCTTGATAGGCAACATGCCAGTTTCTCCTGTTCAAATATTCATCCTATGCGTGTCAGCAGAGCTGCCGTGGTCGACCTCTCGCGAGCCTTAGCCGAGAGCCTGGAACCACCCCCGCATTATCGACGGGTTTACGCCGACCTTCTACGTCGTATCGAACCGGGAGCTCGGGCGGAATTCAGCGTGCACGCGATCAGATTTCAGGAACGATCGCTTTTTTTCAGCGGGTTCCATGGAAGCTCCATGCGCGTATCCACCGTCTCGTCCGCAACTTCCGCCGGGCAAGGATTCATATAGCTGATACTTTGTCATCTATTGAGTGCCCGCAACCACGCCATCCGTCAAGAGGGAAAGTTCATTTTCTCAACGGTTCTGGACACCCGCATTCGAGGTCGGTATAAAACATGATGATCTGTTATTTTTTGACACTGAACCTGACGCTCAGCGTCGCCACGCAGCGGTACTGGATGGTGTACGCTCTCGCACCGGAAGGGGGTGACAACGATTGCGCCTCGATCGACCCTCGTTCGGCGTGGTGACGTGTCCGGGGGTACGGGAAGAGGGGAACAACTCGGTGAATTGGAATACTGAACAAAGCCGGGCTGTCAGCACCAGGCGCGCTCCGGATCGGCATCTCTCGATAGGCCGCTCCTAATGAGCAAGGGAACAAACAGGAAGGGGCAGGAAACGACGATGCATGACCAGATGGCAACGCTCGGCGCTATTCTCGAAGACAATGCACAGCGTTTCGGTGATCGGCCGGCCTACGTTTTGGGAGACCGTGCCGTGACCCACGGCGACCTCCTGCTTCGCGCCCGTCGCCTCGTTTCGGCATTGCACCAGATTGGATTGCGCAGACAAGACCGGGTTTCCATCCTGTCGATGAACTCGCTGGAACTCGCCGAGATCTTGGCTGCGGCCCAATGTAGCGGAATCATCGTCAGCACGGTCAACTTCCGCCTGGCGCCGCCGGAAATCTGCTATATCCTCAACGATGTTTCACCGCGCGTTCTGATTTTCGAGGCGCTCTATCTGCCGGTGATCGAGGCGTTGCGCCATGAATTGCCCTTCATCGAGGCCTATGTCTGCATCGGCGGCTCGGTTGAGTGGGCGACCGACTATGAAAGCTTTCTGGTCACCGGAAATGCCGACGATCTGCGGTTCATCGCCCAGGCGGACGATGTCTATTGCGTCGTCTATACCAGTGGGACCACCGGAAAGCCGAAGGGCTGCATCTGGGGCCAGCGAGAGATGCGGGTCCTCGCCGAGCGGATGAACGCCGAGATGCGCGCCGGCCCAAGGGACCGGCTTTTGCTTGTGATGCCACTGTTCCACATTGGCGCGATGGCCATAGCGTTGGGCCTGCATTTCCGTGGGGGTACGGTGTATCTCCAGCGCCAATACGATCCGGAAGTGGCGCTGGGGCTGATTGGGCGGGAGCGGATCACACATTTGCACTTTGCTCCGACCATGCTCCAGATGCTGCTCGACCAACCGGCAGCCAGTGGAACCGACTTCTCCAGCCTGAGGACCGTGGTGTACTCGGCGGCCCCCATGCCGACACCGCTGCTGCGCCGAGCCATGGCGATTTTCGGCGCGATCTTCGTCAATCTTTATGGTCAGACCGAGGTGATAACCGCGGGTTTGGACCGGGACCTGCATCTGCCAGACGGCACGGAACGCGAGCGCAGCTGGCTGGTATCGGTGGGGCATCCGTTCCCCAATGTCCTGGTGCGGATCGTAGACGATGCCGGGAATGATTGCTCGGCCGGCGCGTCTGGAGAGATAGTGGTGAAGTGCGCCATGATGTTTCGGGGCTACTGGAACAACCATAAGGCGACGCTGGAGACGATTCGCGACGGCTGGTGCCACACCGGCGACGTCGGTCGATTCGACGATGCGGGCATCTTGTATCTGGTAGATCGAAAGAAGGACATGATCATTTCGGGTGGTGAGAATATTTACTCCCGTGAGGTGGAAGAGGCCATCGTTCAACATCCCGCGGTCGAGGAATGCGCCGTGATCGGACTGCCAGACGAAAAATGGGGTGAAATCGTTTGTGCCGTGGTCCGGGCAAAGCCGACGGAGGCACTTGGCGAAAGAGGGGTGATCGAGCATGTCCAGACGCTCATCGCCAGCTATAAGAAGCCGAAGAAAGTCATCTTCGTGTCGGACATACCGAAGCTTCCCACCGGCAAGATCAACAAAGTCGAATTGCGCAAGAAATTCGCTCCAGTAACGGAGAACACTGAGATGAGATGATGTGGTGGACGGCCCTTTCACCAAATGCCGGTGAGCAGCGTTGACCGTCGGAGAAACCACCTCATAGGAGCCGACCATGGGCGTGACGACAATCGGTCTGGATCTGGCGAAGAATGTTTTTCCAGGTTCATGGTATCGACGGCGACGGGAAGATTCTGGTCCGGCGGCAGTTACGACGAGGCGAGGTGCTGAAGTTATTTCAAGGCCTGCCTGCGTGCCTGGTGGGGATGGAGGCGTGTGGCACGGCGCACCACTGGGCACGGGAAATTGCGGCACTTGGTCATACGGTGAAGTTGATGCCGCCCGCCTACGTCAAACCGTACGTGAAACGGGGAAAGACCGACGCGGCGGATGCCGAGGCGATCTGCGAAGCGGTGACCCGGCCGACAATGCGCTTCGTGGCGGTCAAGACCATCGATCAGCAGGCCGCCTTGATGCTTCACAAGACTCGGGACCTCTTGGTCCGGCAGCGGACGATGCTGATCAACGTCTTGCGCGGTCACCTCGCGGAATTCGGGATCATCGCGGCCAAAGGGCCCAGCGGGACGAAGGCCGCCATCGAGGCTTTGCACGAGGCGCAGGATCGTCTGCCGGAACTGGCGCGACGGGCGCTGCACGGCCTCGTCGATCAGCTCCGCCTGCTCGGCGAGGAAATCGACCGGCTGGAGGCGCGTATTCTGGAGTGGCATCGCGTCAGCGACGTCAGCCGCCGTTTGGCGACGATACCCGGCATTGGGCCGATCACAGCCAGTGCGATCGCCGCGGCGGTGCCGGACGGCTCACTGTTCCGGTCCGGCCGGCAGTTCGTCGCATGGCTCGGCCTGACACCGAAGGCGCACAGCAGCGGCGGCAAAGAGTGCCAGGTCGGCATCAGCAAGCAGGGCGACGGCGACCTCCGCCGCCTGCTGGTCGTGGGCGCCACGGCGGTCATGCGGTTGGCGCGCCGAGACAATGCGGCTCGATGCTGGGCAGCGAAGCTGCTGGAGCGCAAGCCGGCCAAACTCGCCGCCGTCGCCCTGGCCAACAAGACCGCGCGCATCGCCTGGGCGGTGCTGACGCGCGGCGGGACCTACGCGGCACCCACCACCGCATAGTCGAGGTTCGGCTCGGCAGCGGACCAAGTCCCTGCCGGGACGGATGGCGTGAGGGTGGTGAGACGTGATGACAAACCGGTCAGACCGGGGATCGACCAAACCCACGGGGACCAAGCGTCCGGGAGCGCGCTGAGGTGATTTGGGCGTTGATCCGCGGACTTCATCAAGGCCAGCGACCAGAGGTCGCGACGACAGGCCGGACACATGGATGCACCCGACCAATCGTCAACATGAATTCTCCTCTTGCGCCGAGAGGGCCGTCCACACATGGTTTCTTCGACGGTCAACGCTGCTCACCGGCATTTGGTGAAAGGGCCATCCACCACATCACCTCAGAACTCGCTGCCATCTCGCCACATGCGATGCAGGATGACCGCGAGTTTGCGGGCGACGGCGCCGCGCACCCGTGCCATACTACTGGTTTTGCACGCCGTATCCATCCTATTCGATTGTGCTTGGCGTAGGCGTAATCATTCGGCCAGACTGGACGCGTAATGCCTGCCAGCGATGGAGCGGCGGTTTGACGAAGGTTGAGGGCGCTTGCAACAGGAACGTATGGAACTAACAATATGATCGAGGGTGTTGTTTCAACGAATAAGCAGGGTCAATCCCTTGGACGTAAGGGCTTGGCGACACGCGGCCGCCTGATGAATGCGACCCGGCAACTCCTGAAAACCGTGTCGCCAATAGAGTTGACGGCGGTATCGATCGCGAAGCAGGCCAAGACATCTTCAGCGACCTTTTATATGTATTTCGATGATGTCAAGGATATCATGTTTGCCCTCAGCCGGGAGGCGGCAAGCGATTTGGCGGCCATCGAGAAGATTTTCGACGAACCCTGGGATCCCAAGAGCATCGACTACGACAGAGCCCTGAGGCTGGTTGAAGAATTCGATGCGGCCTGGGATCGTCACCGCGAAATCCTGAGGTACCGCAATCTGGAAGCGGACCGTGGCGATGCCCGTTTCGAAGAGGCGAAGGTCCAGTCTTATTTGCCGCTTATCAAGAAAATTGCAGCGCATATCCTGTCCGCGTACCCTGAGGATAACGCTCCGAAGAAAAGCGATGCCTACGCGGAAGCAGCTACCCTCTATGCCGCGCTGGAGGGGGTCGCCGAAGCCGATCCCAAGGTTGTGAACCGGGGTTTGGGCATGAAGCGCATGCAACAGGCACGGGCGCGGGTCATCGCGCATGTGCTGGGCAGGCGCGGCAACGGGGACGGTTGGTACGCCAGCGGCAAGGCACGCTCGAGCCGCCGTAAGACGACTCCGAAGCCGTCCGACGAATTGGTGCAAGCCTCTCCACAGGACTGAATGGTCCAAGGTTTGCCGCAAGGCCGGCTCGGTTGCAGCCTTTCGCCATGGCGACCTGATTCATTCGAGCCCGCTGATCGGTTACGATCAGCGTATTCTGGTATGAGATGCTTGCCTTCCGCTTCAGAGCGAGAACTCGGCGTAGCCATTGTTGAGGACAACGATGTCACGCTCGACGACACGGACGCGGAAGGCTGCCCGGCCGTCCCCCTCGTTCCAGACATCGGTGCGCAAGGTCTCGCCGGGAAACACTGGGGTGGCGAAGCGGGCGTTAAGCGTTTTCAGGCGGGCCGGGTCGTCGGCGCACAGCAGCTTAAGTATGGCGCGGCCGGCGATGCCGTAGCTGCAAAGTCCGTGCAGGATCGGTTTATCGAAGCCGGCGGCGGCGGCAAATGCCGGGTCGAGGTGAAGCGGATTATAGTCACCCGACAAACGGTAGATCGCAGCCTGCTCAGGCCGGGTTATCAGGTCGATGCTGGCATCCGGAGCTCGACCTTCGGGAATGGGGTGCGGTTTGGGTTGGCCGTCGGCCTTACCGCCGAAGCCGCCGTCGGCACGCAGGAAGATGGACATGCCGACCGTCGCTATCAGATCACCATTGTCCTTTTCGCGGATCTCACGCGAAATCATCAGGACTGCGCCCTTGTCGGCTCCCTTGTCGTAGATCGCGTCGATGCGGTCCTGTCCGATCACTGTGCCTTCGGAGGGCAGCGGCTTATGCATGGTCAAGCACTGCTCGCCATGCAGGAGCTTGGTCAGGGTGATGCCGGTTTCGGGATTGGCCAGCCAGGAACTGCCGCTCGCCAAAATCACGGCCAGAGTTGGCAGTGCCTCCAGTCTCCGTTCATAGACGTATTTGAGATCGCTCTCGGGCAGGGGGGCGGTGGTCGCAGCCCCTATTCCCAGAGCGTACAGGATGGTATCGCGGCGGGTATAGGAATGAGTCACCGGCGGCAGCGGCCAGTTCTTGATCTTTTCATAGTCGATCGGCACGGTTAGATTCCTTGCGGTTCATTTACGGTCGCATCGGCAGGGCAACCTCGTTGCCGTACAGGCCGGGGGTGGTACCCTGCTGGAGGTCGGCGATTGGTGTGGCAGCGCTTTGTTCGATACGACCAAACCCGACCAGACCAGGGGATTGGATCGAACGTGTGACATTGTCTATGATGCACGGCGATGTCGGGAGGGGCTGGCGTGAGAACGACGCGCCGCCCCTGTCTCCTCAATACACCTCGAACAGCGCCGCAGCTCCCATGCCGCCACCAACGCACATGGTGACCACGACATGCTTCGCTCCGCGCCGGCGGCCTTCGATCAGGCCATGCCCAACGAGGCGGGAGCCGGTCATGCCGAAGGGGTGGCCGAAGGCGATGGCGCCGCCGTTGACGTTAAAACGATCAGGGTCGATGCCCAGCTTGTCGCGGCAGTACAGCGCTTGACAGGCGAAGGCCTCGTTCAGCTCCCACAGATCGATGTCGGCGATGCGAAGTCCATGCTTTTTCAACAGCTTGGGGATAGCAAACATCGGGCCGATCCCCATTTCCTCCGGCGCGTTTCCAGCAACCATCATGCCACGGTAAGCGCCTAGCGGCTGCAAGCCCCGTCGTTCTGCGGTCCGAGCATCCATCAGGACGCAGGCGGATGCGCCGTCGGACAATTGACAGGCATTACCGGGCGTTACCGTCCCGCCGGGGAAGACCGGCTGGAGCTTACCCAGATTCTCCCTGGTCGTCGGGCGTGGTCCTTCGTCTGCGCGCAGAACCGTCTCGCGGAAACTGGTTTCACCTGTTTCCCGATCGACAACTGACATCGTTGTGGTTATCGGCACGATTTCGTCGTCGAATTTGCCAGCGGCGACGGCCAACCCGGCGCGCTGCTGCGACTGCAAGGCGAATTCGTCCTGTGCATCGCGCGTAATGCCGTACTTGTTCGCGACGAATTCGGCAGTCTGAAGCATCGGCGTGTAGGCATGACGGACGAGCGCTGCCAGTCCTTCGTCTTTTTCCCGGAAGGCCCAGTCCAGATAGGAGGTTTGCAGCGCCGTGACATTTTCCGATCCGCCGCCCACCACGACATCCATGCCATCGACGATGATTTGCTTGGCGGCGGTGGCAATCGCCATCAGGCCAGACGAGCAGGCTCGATCGATGGTCTGTCCCGACGCGGTGACGCCCAGCCCGGCGGCCAGCGCGGCGGCGCGGCCGAGGTTGCGTCCGGCGGTGCCGCCCGGCAACGACACTCCAATAACGACATCTTCAACCTCGCTCCCTTCTACGCCGGCTCGTTCGACCGCATGGCGGATCACGTGGCCGGTTAGGGTCGGTGACTTGATGGTGTTGAGCGCACCGCGGGTTGCGCGGGCAATGGCCGTCCGGGCCGTGGAAACGATGACTGCTTCACGTGACATAGGGGCCTCGGATTACAGAGTGGCCGCCGTGCCCAGGACGAGAGTCGCCTCGCTGGACAAGGTTCCGCCATTGCCGTGCGCGACGGCGATGGTCGCGTTGGGGACCTGCCGCTCACCCGCGGCGCCGCGCAGTTGGATCACTGATTCAACCATGGTGAATAGGCCGTACATACCCGGATGGACGCAGGACAAGCCGCCGCCGTTGGTATTGACTGGCAGTTCGCCGCCCGGCGCGATGCGCCCGCCCTGTACGAAGCGTCCGCCTTCGCCCTTCGGGCAGAAGCCCAGGTCTTCCAGGAAGAGGATCGTGTTGATGGTGAAGGCGTCGTAGAGGTTTACCACGTCTACGTCGTTATGGCCGATTCCCGCTTGCGCAAAGGCCCGCGGCCCCGATTCGGATGCCGGGGTGACGGTCAGATCGGCCATCTGGTCGATGCCCGCGTGCCAGACCGCCGCCGCGCCGCCCAACAGGTAGACGGGGGACTGGCGCCGGTCGGCCGCACGGTCGGCGCGCGTCATGACGATGGCGGCGGCTCCATCGGTTATCAGACAACAATCGCTGACCGACAGCGGGTCCGACACCATGCGGGAGCGCAGACAATCCTCGACCGTCAATGGCCCTTTCTTGAAGGCGTCCGGATTGAGCTTCGCCCAGGCCCGCGCCGATACCGCCACCTCCGCCAAATGCTCGCGGGTGGTTCCGTACTGGTGCATGTGCCGGGATGTCGCCAGGGCATAGGACGACAGGGGATTCATCGGCCGGTATGGCTTTTCGTAAGCCGACGATTGCCGCAGCGTGACCAGTCCGCCGCCGCCGGTGCGCTGGTTGGAGCCATACATAATGAGGGCTGTGTCGATGTACCCGGCGTCCAGCATCAGGGCGGCGACGATCGCATGCGACAGGAAGGCCGAGCCTCCTGTTCGGTTGCAGTCGGTGTAGCGTGGGCGAATCCCCAGGTATTCGACGGCGGCAAGTCCGGCGAGAGCATCGTCGGGTAGGCAGATGAACAATCCATCAACATCGGGAAGCGTCAGTCCGGCGTCGTCGAGCGCCAGCAGCGCGGCCTTGGTGGCCATGTCGAGAGGGCGATGGCCCGGACATTCGCCGATGCCATAGGTCGCGGCGCCGACAATGGCCGAGCGTCCCCGTGGGAAACGTTCCATGTTCACCGATGTCTCCTCAGGATTGGGGGCGGAGCCGGCATCCGGCCGGGATCCGAAAATAGAACATAGTTCGATTTTATGAACACGATATCGGAGCGGCAACGGCCTGTCCAGACGCCATGGTGACTACATAGCCCGGATCATTCATCGACGTTTTGGAACGGCTGCCCGAAGGCGCGTCGATGGGTGGCGCCAACGGCACGGCATTACGGGGCTGGAGGGTTGCGTGGACAGGTTCGTTCAGGGGCACGTCGCGCTGGCGTTCACGGCGGCAACTTGACGGTGCGGGCGGCCAGCACCGCGAGGCTTTCCTGGTAAGGGAAGCTGGAGGGCAGCGACACCTTGATGCGCGTCACCATCTCGGTGACCCGCGCCGCCACCTTGATGAGGCCGAGGCGCAACGTGTCGAACTGCGCCTCGCGCCAGAACGACGCCTTCGGCGCCAAGCCGCGCAAGGTGTGCAGCAGCCAGTAGGCGGCGGTGTGGATGAGCAACCGGAGCTGGTTGGCGGTTGCCTTGCTGCACGACGTCCGGTCGGAGGCGAGGTGCAGCTTGTGTGCCTTGATCAGGTTCTCCATCTGGCCGCGTGCGCAGTAGATGGTCTCGTACAGCGCCTTGGGCGTGCCGGTCAGGTTGGTGACGATGAACCGGGTGTCGGTGCCTTGGGCCGACGCCTCGATCCGGGCGATGACCCGCCGCTCGACCTTCCAGGTGCGGGCGGCGTAGCGGAACTCGCCGAAACGCCGAACCTTGTCCGCCTCCCCGCCAAGCCGGCCCATGGCGGCGTCCTCGGCCAGATCGGTGACGCGCCCGAGCAGGACCGTGTTGCCGGCCAACCCGAAGACGTAGCGCAATGCGGTTGCGCTCGCATCAGCTCATGGCCTCGTGGCGGCCGTAATGGCTGTCGCCGCGCACGAGGATATCGACGCGCGGCCAGTGGGCGTGGATGGCGCGCACGACGTGGCGCAGCACAAACGCCACCTCGGCACCGTCCGGTGTCTTGCCGGGCTGCAGGATGACGGCGACCGGCTTGTCCGTTGTCGCCTCGTAGATGTGCATCGGCAGGAAGCAGCGCCCATCGTAATGGGTTTGGAAGAGGGACAACTGCTGGGCGCCGTGGACGCGGTCCTCGGTGTCGTCGATGTCCAGCACGATGTGCCGCAGCACCGTGGCGAAGCTGTCGCAGAACAGCTCCACCATGGCGGCCATCATGCGCTTGAGCGCCAGCGGGCCGAGCAGGTTCTCCAGCCGGCGATGGTCGGTTGCGAGCACAGGTCGCCTCCGCTCTCCGGCAGCCGGCCGACCGCCATCTTGAAGGCGGGATCGCTGCGCAGGGTGTCGCAGTCGTTGGCGTCCGGATAGCCGGCGGCGATCAGCAGGGCGTGGAAGCGGATCATCTCCGACAGCGTGTGCTGGATGCGCTCGGGAGCGCGGGGATCCTCTATGCAGCGCGCCAGACGCTCGCAGAACCCAAGCCGCCGGTCGATCTCCGCCAGCAGCAGGACACCGGCGTCGGAGGTGAGACGGCCGCCATCGAAGGCGGCGAGAACCGGCTTGCCGGCAACCAGCGACAAGCCGGGCAGAACCCCGGTACTCTCGGGCATGGCGGGCGTGAACTCCGTTGATCCGTGGTGAGACTGTTTCAGCACCAGAGTCATACACGAATTCAGCGGCTTAACCTCGCGCCCGCCGCCCCAGCTTCAGCTCAGGTGAATTGTCCGGGCTAGGGGGATCCGAAGCCGGGTTGTTGGATTTTGGCGCGACTGTTTGATGGAGGAACTGGCTGACGGATTTCAGATTGGACGCAGCCTCTCAACGCCGCTTTGAGCTCGGCCAATCTGCTTCGCAAAGAGCGGTGGCCATGCGATGCTAGCTCGATGCGGGTCCTGGCGCTTATCGACCTCGGCGCCAGAGCAATAAAATGAACATTGTTTCTATAGATGAACAATGGCATGATCGGCGTATTGCGCAACCCGCTCGTCATGCCGGCTCCTCCCCGGATTGGCAAGGTCTCCTCGTGGCTTGCAGCGGGGCGCCCACATATTCTCTTTGAGGTATATCCATGATTAATCCCATGTCCCTTGAGGGACGTACAATCCTGGTTACCGGCGCAGGACAGGGGATCGGTCGGGCGGTTTCCGACCTTTGCATCGCGCTTGGCGGCACTGTCGCCGGTCTCGACCTCAAGAGTGAAGGGCTTGAAGCCGCGGTTGCCGAGCATGGCTCTCGCTTTCTTCCTCTGGTCGGTAGCGTGACGGATCGGGCCTTTGCCGACGAGGCCGTGCAGAAGGCGGTGGACCGTTTTGGCGGGCTGCATGGTTTGGTGAACAATGCCGGCATCACGCGGCCGGCGATGATCGACAAAATGACCGTCGAGCAGTGGGGCCAGGTCATGGACGTGCACCTGAACGGAGCCTTCTATTTCACCCAGGCGGCTGGCCGTCAGATGCTGGCGCAGGCGAAGGCAGGTTCGAAGACGCCAGGAGCGATCGTGAACATTTCCTCCGATGCCGGTCGTCGCGGGAGCCTTGGGCAGATCAACTATTCTTCGGCGAAGGCCGGGTTGATGGGTATGACGATGACGGCGGCTCGCGAGTGGGCGGCTGCTGGCATCCGCTGCAACGCGGTGTGCTTCGGCGTCGTCGAAACCCCCATGACCGAAACCGTGCGCACCGACGAACGCTTCCGCGCCAAATATTTGGAGCAGATTCCCATGGGGCGTTGGGCGTCGGCGGAAGAGGTGTCGGTTCCGGTGTGTTTCCTGCTTTCCGAAGCGGCGTCCTATGTCACGGGACAGATCCTGTCCGTCAACGGCGGCTTTACCATCGCCACCTGACCGAGGCGCAGGGAACCATGACTAACGAAGACGAGATTTCGGTCCTGCTGCGCGAGAGCGCGGTCGGCTGGTTGGAAGGGCGCGACGTCACTGCCAGCCTGCGGGGCCAGCTCGATGTTCCTCGCCCAGTGAACCGCGCGCAGTGGGGCGAGATGGCCGACATGGGCTGGCTTGCCCTGATGTTGCCTGAGGATTTGGGCGGTTCTGGCCTGGGTCTGCCGGAGGCCTGCGTGTTGGCCGAACTTTTTGGACGTAAGCTGGTGGCCGAACCGTTCGTGCCTTCCGTGGTGATCCCCAGCACTTTGATCGCAGCCTGTACAGGCGAGGGACGGTCGATGCTGGCACGCGCCCTGGCGGGTGGAGAACGGGTACTGACGTTTGCCCATCCGGCTTCTCCGAGCGGCGGTGCGGTCACTCTGTCCGGTTCCGCAATCAGTGGTTCGTTGGAGTCGGTGCCGGCGATCGAAGATGACGGCTTCCTTTTGGTGGTCGCGCAGGACGCCGCCGGCAAGGCAGCGATCGTTGCGGTCGATGCCGCGTCCCCCGGCATCCATATCGAGAAGGCGGCGGCGGGAGCAGGCGCCAGTCTGAGCCGGGTGCGCTTTCAAGAAGCCACGATCCTGTTCGGCGGCGCGCTGCTGTCTGGGGACGGCGCATCGGCCGCGACGGCCGCCGCCGTTGATGCCGGCCGCGTGGCGGTGGCTGCGCAACTGGCAGGATGCGCCGCGGAAGTTCTGGAGAAGACCATCGCCTATGTCGGCGGACGTCAGCAGTTCGAGCGCACGATCGGCAGTTTTCAAACGGTGCAACATCGCTGCGTCGATCTGCACATCGGTGTGATGTTGGCGCGGTCCAGCATCCGGTATGCGGCACGGGTCAAGGAATCGGCCGAACGGACGATGGCCGCCGCCGCGGCCAAGGCGCGGGCGGGCGAGATGGCGCTGAAGGCTGGTCGAACCGCGGTGCAGTTGCATGGGGCCATGGGGTTTACCGAAGAGGTGGACATCGGCCATTACCTGCGTTCGGCGCTCCACCTGTCCTCCTGGCTCGGCACGCCCACAGTGTTGCGGCGGCATTTCCTGTCCGAACGGCGAGCGTTGGAGAGCGCGCATGTCTGAGACCTTCCCGATGAATGGCGCGATCAGCGCAGACCTGGATGCGCTGGACGACGAGACTTTCCGGGGACACCTGCGCACTTGGCTGGAAACCTATTATCCCCAGGAATACCGGCAGGACCACCGGCGCCCGTTCCGGCGTCTTCGCGGAGCCGACCACCTGCGTTGGCTGCGCCTGCTGCATGAGCATGGCTGGCGGGCTCCGGCATGGCCACGGGAGTATGGCGGGCTTGGCCTGTCTCTGGGGAAGCAGCTCATCCACAGCGAAGAGTTCGAGCGGATCGGCGTGGCGAGGGTCATCGATCTGGGCGAGGCGCAACTCGGCCCTGTGCTCATGTACTATGGCACCGACGAGCAAAAGCGCTACTACCTGCCGCGCATTCTGTCGGGCGAGCATGTGTGGTGCCAAGGCTATTCCGAACCGAACGCTGGTTCCGATCTGGCGTCCCTGCGTACCAAGGCAGACCGGGACGGCGAGCACTTCGTGGTCAATGGCCAGAAGATCTGGACCACTCATGCCAACGATGCCACGCACATCTTCCTTTTGGTGCGGACAGGGCGTTATGAAAAGAAGCAACAGGGCATCAGCTTTATTTTGGTTGACCTGAAAACGCCCGGGATCACCGTGCGCCCGATTAACAATCTCGCAGGCGAGGATGAGTTCTGCGAGGTGTTTTTCGACGATGTCCGGGTCCCGGTCGCAAATCTGGTCGGTGAACTCGACAAGGGCTGGTCGGTGGCCAAGACTTTGCTTGGCCATGAACGGATTTGGCTTGGTTCACCGGCGCTTGCCGGTAAGGCGCTGGCGCTTGCCGAACGTCTGGTCGAGGAGATGGGGCTAGCCGACGACCCGGCTACCACCGATCGCCTGGCCGAGCTTGCCGCCGACATGCACGACTATCGTCGATTGTATGCGGACATCTGCGATCTCGCGGCCCGTGGGGGAGAGCTTGGTCCCGAAGTTTCCGCGCTCAAGATCTTCGTTTCCGAACTGCTCCAGCGCATCACCGAATTCAATGTCGATGTCGTTGGGGAGCGGGGAGGGGTGATCGGCGATATCCGGGTTGGCAACACAATCGCCGACCTGCATTGGCAGTTCATGATGGCGCGGCCCGTTACGATCTTCGGCGGAACGAACGAGGTCCAGCGCGACATTATGGCGCGCGCGGTGCTGGGCATGGGAGTGGGCGGTAGCCGTTCCGTGTGAATCTGTGCGCAACCTTTGATCAGGACGAAGGAAGAGTATTATGGGCTTGCAATCGGCGAATACGGGCGGCGGAGCGCTGGCGGGAATTCGGGTTCTCGATCTGTCGCGGGTTGTGGCTGGACCGTACGGCGCCCAGATTCTTGGCGATCTGGGGGCGGATGTCGTCAAGGTCGAGCGCCGGGGCGAGGGCGACGATTGCCGGCGCGTCGGCCCGCCCTGGATGAAGAATGCGGACGGCAGCGATAACACGGAAGAATCGACCTATTTCCAGTCCGTCAACCGGAACAAGCGCTCGATCACCGTTGACTACGCCCGGCCGGAGGGTGCCCAACTCGTCCGCGACCTGGCGGCACAGTCCGATGTCTTCATCGAAAACTACCGACCCGGTACCCTGGAGAAATATGGGCTGGGTTATAAGCGTCTGCGTCAGCTCAACCCACGCCTGATCTACTGTTCACTCACCGGATTCGGTCAGACCGGCTCCTATGCGCCGCGGTCTGGCTACGACTATCTGGTGCAGGCGATGGTCGGGGTCATGTCGGTCACCGGTATGCGCGACGGCGAACCCGGCGCGGCGCCAACCCGCGTCGGGATTCCGATTGCGGACATCGTCACCGGTCTGTTCAGTGCGATCGGCGTGCTCGGTGCGCTTCATCATCGGCATGAAACGGGAAAAGGACAGTATGTCGATGTATCTCTGTTCGACTCGCAATTAGGGGTGATGCTCAACACCTTTTCGGCTTGGTTCAATGCCGGGGTTGCATTGGGACGCACCGGCAATGACCATCCGAGTGCGGCGCCGTACGGGGTCTTTCCGGTCGATGACGGTCACCTGCTGATCGCCACCTTCAACGATCGCGAGTTCGTTCGACTGGCGCGTGCCCTGGGGCATCCAGAGTGGGCCGACGATCCGCGCTTCTTCAAGATGAGTGCCCGTGTCGCCAACCGCGAGCCGCTGAAACAGGCGGTCGCTGCGGCGTTGCGCGGACGGACGAAGGCGGAGTGGGTGGCGATCCTGAACGAAAACACGGTGTCCTGCGGCCCCATCAATGAGATGGGTGACCTGGAACTCGATCCCCATGTGGCGGAGCGGGCGCTGGTCATCGAGCAGCAGCATCCTGTTCTGGGCATCGTGCGGACGGCAGCCAGCCCAGTTCGACTGTCGGAGTCGCCGCCGACCTACCGATTGGCGCCGCCGCTGCTTGGGGAGCATAATGACGAAGTGCTTCGCGAATGGCTCGGATTGGAGCCGGATCGGGTGGACGCCCTGAAGCGCAACGGTGCGATCTGACTCTCCTCTTACCGGATCGGATCACCGAGCATGGAACTTCAGAATGAACAGCACATGGAGGCCGTGGACGGCCGCAACGGCGACAATGACGTTGCTGGCGGTCCCCGTTCCACACAACGCCTCCTGAAGATACTGGCGCTTCTTGCGGCGACTCGGGACGACCTCAGTCTGAGCGAACTGAGCCAGGAACTGGTCGCGCCGAAAAGCAGCTTGCTGAACTTGCTGCGGCCGCTGGTGGCGCAGGATTTTCTTGTACTGCATAACAACGGGTATCGGTTGGGGCCGAGCGCTTTCCTTCTGGCGGCGACAATCATGGAACGCTGGTCGAGCACCGCTCATCTGCGTCCCTACCTTGATGAATTGGCGCGGCGGAGCCACGAGACGGTCACGCTCGCCATCCTGGACGGTGACCGTAAGCGGGTGGTCTTCACGCTCGTCATCGACAGCTCGCAACCGCTGCGTTATGTCGTGCCGCCGGGCAGCAGCGCGCCGTTGTTCTGCACAGCGGCCGGTCGGGTCTTTTTGGCATTCGGGGATCGCGGTTGGCGGGACTCTTACCTGTCCGATACGCCTTTGCGGCGGCGGACACCGGATACGATAACCAGCGTACCCCGCCTCAACGCCATTCTCGACGAGGTTACGGTGACCAAGGTGGCGAGCAGCATCGGCGAGACCGTGCCACGCACGTCGGCGCTTGCCGCGCCTGTTTTCGGGCCGGACGGCGAAGTCGCAGCTGCTCTCGGTCTTTCCGCCCCGGCGGAGCGGATGGATGAGCATTTCGCCTTTTTTTCCGACCTCCTGCGTCAGATCGCGGCGCGTGCCTCAGGCTCCATCCATGTGGTTACGGAGGGGGAGTTATAGCGTGGCAGCACTGATCCGACGGGATGTTCAAGCCCTGAGGTGCTCGATTATAACTGATATCTAATCAGTTATTCTCATTCGATTGCATATGGTTGATACTGGAAAAGCGGCTTTCCTCCAAAAAAATTCAATTTAGGTAATAGGTTGCGGAACGTGTGCTGATGAACTAAAGTGTTTGTTAAGCTGACTATTGCTCAGTTCTCACGGATGGTGCGAACAAAGGGCCGGCGCACAATTTGGCGTGCCGACCAGCCAGTCGTATCCGACCCATGCCTCAAGATCGATGCGAGGAACGCGCGCGATGGAATTCGCCAAATACGAAACGATCCGGTTCGAACGCCGGGACCGGGTGCTTACCGTGATCTTCAATCAGCCGGAGAAGCTCAACTCCTTCATTGAGCGCTCCCATACCGAGCTCTCGACCGTCTTTTCGGACGTGGCCGAAGACCCTGAGAGCGACATCATCGTCGTGACGGGTTCGGGCCGCGCGTTCAGCGCCGGCGGCGACATTCTGGGTATGCAGCGTCTGCGCGATACCCCGGTCGAGTTCTACAAGGGGATCCGGGAGGCGAAGAAGGTTGTTTACAGCCTGCTGGATTGCGATAAGCCGGTCGTCGCCAAGGTCAATGGCGACGCCATAGGCCTGGGTGCGACGGTCGCGCTGTTTTGCGACGTCGTCATTGCGACAGAAGAGGCACGTCTTGCGGACCCCCACAACAATGTCGGTCTGATCGCCGGTGACGGCGGTCAGATCATCTGGCCGCAGTTGATCGGCTATGCGCGGGCCAAGCATCATCTTTTCACCGGGGAGAAGATCAACGGCAAGAGGGCTGCCGAGATCGGGCTCATCCATGCTGCGGTTCCGGCTGCCGAACTTGATGCAGCCGTTGACGCCTATGTCGATCGCCTGAGCCGATTGCCGGCCCAATCCCTGCGCTGGACCAAGGCCACAGTGAACATTCCTTTGAAGCAATTGGCGCATGCGCTCATGGATGTCGGCATGAGCTACGAGGGACTGGCGTCGATGACGACGGCCGATCACGGCGAAGCCATCAAGGCATTCGCCGAAAAGCGTCAGCCAAAGTTCGTGGGTCGTTGAGGGACGCCGGATGATGTCGGAGGAACGCGCGCCGGTCGTGTTGTCCGTGGCGGACGGCATAGCCGATATTCAGTTCAATCGGCCGGAAGCGCTCAACGCCATAAACGTCGCGGCGGCCCGCGCGTTTCGGGATGCGGTGGAATTGGCGGCCAGCGATGGATCCGTTCGGGTCATCCTGCTGTCCGGCGCCGGTCGAGCCTTTGTCGCTGGGGGAGACCTCACCTACTTCCGCGACGCCGGTGCTGATGCGTCCAAAGCGGCGACGCAATTGATCGAGCCGATGCATGCCGCGATCTTGCGCTTGCGGTCGGCGCCGCAGCCTGTCGTCGCCTGCCTCCAGGGAGCGGTTGCCGGTGCGGGTATGAGCGTGGCCTTGGCGGCCGATCTTGCCGTCGCCGCCGATGACGTGGCGTTCAACATGGCCTATGTCCGGGTTGCCGCCACGCCGGACTGTTCCGCTTCCTGGACGCTGCCGCGCCTGCTCGGCATGCGCAAGGCTATGGAAGTCGCCCTGCTCGCCGACACGATCCGCGCGGATGAAGCGTTGCGGCTCGGTCTCGTCAATCGAATCGTGCCGCGGGCCGAGCTGGACAGTGAAACGCGCAATCTCGCGCGCCGACTCGCCGACTCTGCGCCGCTCGCCGTGCAAGGCATCAAGCGGCTGCTGACAGCGAGCCTCGACACCTCCCTCGCCGCCCAACTCGATGCCGAAGGGGCGTCCTTCGTTCGGGCGGCGGGAACCCGGGATTTTCATGAGGCGCTGGCGGCGTTCTTCGAGAAGCGCGCGCCGCGGTTCGTAGGGCAATGAAAGGAACACGGCAGTGACCACAAGCGAAGCGCTCGATCGGCCAACCATCACGACTCGCGTGACGGAGCAATTCGGCATCCGCTACCCGATCATCCAGGGCGGGATGATGTGGGTCGGCCGTGCCGAACTGGCTTCGGCGGTTTCCAATGCCGGAGGGCTCGGCATTCTCACCGCGCTGACCCAACCGACCCCCGACGCGCTCGGCTCCGAGATCGAGCGGTGCCGCAAGATGACAGATAAGCCGTTCGGCGTAAACCTGACCATGCTGCCCTCGGCGAATCCGCCGCCATACGAGGCGTTTCTCGACGTCATCATTGGCACGGGCGTCAAGGTGCTGGAAACCGCAGGCAACGCGCCCAGGGCATTCTTCGACAAGGCCAAGGCCGGCGGTCTGACGATCGTCCACAAATGCACCGCGGTTCGTCACGCTCTGTCTGCCGAACGCAACGGCGTCGATATGATCTCGATCGACGGTTTCGAATGCGCCGGCCATCCGGGCGATGACGACATCGGCGGCCTGATCCTGATCCCGGCGGCGGTGAAGGCGCTGCGCATTCCGGTGATCGCATCGGGCGGCATCGGCGACGGGCGGGGCATGGCGGCGGCGCTGGTGTTGGGGGCCGAGGGCATCAACATGGGCACCCGCTTCTGTGCGACCAAGGAGGCGCCGATCCACGATAATATCAAAATGGCGATGGTTCAGCGGACCGAGCGGGACACCAACCTCATCCTGCGGACACTGGGAAACACGGGGCGTTGCCTGAAGAACCCCATCTCCGACGAGGTGGTGACCATGGAGCGCCGCGAAGGCGGCGTCCGTTTCGAGGAGATCCATCACCTTGTCGCCGGCGCGCGTGGTCGCAAGGCGCTGGAGACCGGCGACGTGAATGACGGGCTCATCTGGGGCGGCCAGGTCGTCGGGCTGATCGACGATATCCCATCCTGCGAAGAGCTGCTCGAGCGCATGGTCGGCGAATGCCGCACGCAACTTGCCGCGGCAGCCTCCTTCTTCCGCTGATTCTCGTCTCGCCGACCAAGGAGCCCGATGATGACTCGTGACGCCTATATCGCCGCCTATGTGCGCTCTCCATTTACCTTCGCGCGCAAGGGTGCCCTGGCCGGCGTCCGGCCCGACGACCTCGGCGCGCATGTTGTTCGGACGTTGCTCTCCCGCACCGGCGTGCCAGGTGACGCGATAGAAGATGTGATTTGGGGATGCGCCTTCCCCGAAGGAGAGCAGGGCATCAATCTGGGCCGCGTCGTCGGGTTGATGGCCGGGTTGCCCGAGGCGGTCAGTGGGGCTACGGTCAACCGCTGGTGCGGATCGGCCATCCAGGCGGTGCAGATGGCCGCGGGCATGCTGGCGATGAACGCGGGCGACGCCTTCATCGCCGGCGGTACGGAATGCATGTCGCGTGTGCCGATGATGGGATTCAACCTGTCCCCGCATCCGTCCTGGACTATGGATCAGGTGGCTGATTTCTGCAATGTCGGCCTGACCGCCGAGCGCGTGTCGCGGCTTTACGGAATTTCCCGGGAGCAGCAGGACCGTTTCGGCTTGAGCAGCCAGTTGAAAGCGGTGGCGGCCCAACGCGACGGCCGTCTTGCGGCGGAGATCGCGCCGATTGAGGTCGGGGGGCAACCCGTCGATACGGACGGCTGCGTGCGGGAAACCTCGCTGGAGAAGCTCGCCTCCTTGAAGCCTTGCTTTCTGGAAGGCGGGACCGTCACGGCCGGCACGTCGAGCCCAATGACCGACGGTGCGACGGCGCTGCTGATTGCGTCGGCCGAGTTCCTGAAGACCCATAATCTGACACCGCTCGCCCGGATCGCTTCTTTTGCCGTTTCGGGTTGTGCGCCGGGCATCATGGGCATGGGGCCGGTGGAGTCGAGCCGGAAGGCTCTCAAGCGTGCGGGCATCGGCATGCATGATGTGGACGTGGTGGAGATGAACGAGGCATTCGCCTCGCAGGCCGAGGCTTGCCGGCGCGAGTTGGAGATCCCCGAGGAGAAGCTCAACATCGATGGTGGCGCGATCGCTTTGGGGCATCCCTTGGGGGCGACCGGCGCCCGTCTGCTCGGAAAGGCATCCTTGATCCTGAAACGCACCGGCGGCCGTTATGGACTGGCAACACAGTGCATTGGCGGCGGCATGGGCGTCGCCATGGTCGTGGAGGCTGCGTGATGGCGATGATCCGCAAGGCGGCCGTGATTGGGGCTGGAACCATGGGCTCCGGCATTGCCGCTCAGTTCGCCAATGCCGGTGTTCCGGTGGCGCTGCTCGATATGGCGCAGGACGGGGTGGCAGACCGGCGGTTTCTTACCCGGCAGGCGATCGATCGCCAAATGAAGGCAGGTGGCTTCATGCATCCCTCCGCCGCCGCTCTGGTCACCCCCGGACACATCGACGATGATCTTGCGTTGCTGGCGGATGCCGACTGGATCGTTGAGGCCATCATCGAGGATCCTGCCATCAAGCAGTCCCTGTTCACCCGGATCGAGGCCGTTCGCAAGGCGGGAGCGATCGTTTCCTCCAACACCTCGACCCTGTCGCGCGCCCGGCTGTGCGCAGGGATGCCGGAGGCGTTCGTCAAGGATTTTGCCATCACGCATTTCTTCAACCCGCCGCGACACATGCGACTGCTGGAGGTCGTCGGCGTCGCCGAAGACGCTGCGGTGGTGCGGGCGGGGGAGGCATTGCTTGGGAAGAGCGTTATCGTCTGTCGTGACACCCCAGGCTTTATCGCCAACCGGATGGGCTGCTACTGGATGGCGATGGCCGCCATGGAGGCGATGGCTCATGGCCTGAGCGCCGAGGACGCCGACGCCGTCGCCGGTGCACCCTTCGGAGTGCCGCGGACCGGCATCTTCGGCCTCTTCGATCTGGTCGGCATCGACCTGGTGCCGCTGGTCTGGGGAAGCCTGATCGACACGCTGCCCGAGAACGATGGTCTGCAACGCTACGCCATCACCGCCGACGCGACGTTCCGGTCGATGATCGCAGAAGGCCGTTTTGGCAAGAAGAGCAAGGGAGGTTTCTATCGGCAGTCCCCCGAGGACCGAAAGAGGCGGGAGGTGGTGGATTTCGCCTCGTTGACATACCGACCTGAACAATCCGAGCCGCCGGCCGCTCTAACCGCCGCAGGCAACGATCTAAGGCGTCTGTGCGCCGATGACGATCCTTGCGGACGCTATGCTTGGACGGTGCTCAAGCGCATCGTGGGCTATGCCAGCGCTGTCGCACCCGAGATTGCCGATGACGTGACCGCGATCGATACGGCGCTCGAACTGGGCTATGGCTGGCGCCGGGGGCCGTTTGCGCTGGCCGATGCGGTTGGCACGCGCTGGCTGGCGGATCGGATGCAGGCCGAGGGCGAGGCGGTTCCGCGCCTGCTCGAGCTGGCCGCCGCCGCCGATGGATTCTACGCTGACGGTGGGCGGACGGTGACGCGCAGCGACGGGTCGCGGGCGCCGAAGCGGCGGAGGGCGGGTACGTTGGCGCTGTCCGACGTCAAGGACAACGGGGCGCCGGTGCGGCGTAACGAATCGGGGGCCTTGTGGGACATTGGCGATGGCGTCGCCTGCCTTGAGCTGACAACCAAGCTGAATATCGTTGATGATGGGGTTTTCGACCTGATAGAAGAGACTTTGGAGGCGGTGCCGGCCGGTTTCCTGGGGCTTGTGATCGGGAACGACGATCAGCGTGCGTTTTCGGCCGGAGCCAGCCTCGCGGTTCTGCTGGAGCGTATCGAGCGGGGAGATTTTGCGGGGCTTCGCTCTTTCGTCGCGCGTGGCCAACGCAGCTTTCAAGCACTCCGGCATGCTCCTTTTCCGGTGGTCGGCGCTGCGTTCGGGCTGGCGCTTGGTGGGGGCTGTGAACTTCTGCTGCATTGCGATAGAATCGTCGCCCATGCCGAACTGACGGCTGGCCTACCCGAGGTGAATGTCGGGTTGATACCTGCCTGGGGCGGCTGTGCTCAAAGGCTGCTGCGCGCCATGTCCGACGATGGAGTGAAAGGACCTGTCGCCTGCCCGGTTCGGGTGTTCGACGGGGTCGCGGCGGCCAAGCTGTCGTCGTCGGCACTCGATGCCCATGCGGATGGCATCCTGCGTGCGAGCGATCTTATCGTCATGAACCGCGCCCATCTACTGCACCGCGCCCGCGATGAGGCCGTCCGGCTGGCACGCGGCTATTCGCCGCCAGGCCCGGCCGAAATCATGTCGCCCGGTCTGACCGGGTTGGCGTCACTGATGAACGGTATCCATGGCGAACGCCAAGCCGGCCGCATCAGCGATGCGGACGTCGCTGTCCGTACCGTATTGTCGCGGGTGTTGACAGGTGGTGGCGCCGATGCGACGCGCCCGGTGTCGGAAGACACGATCTATGCTCTCGAACTCGACGGGGTGATGGAACTGGCCCAAACAGCGACGACCAAAAGCCGGATCGAACACATGCTGAAGACTGGAAAACCTCTGCGCAATTGAAGGAAAGGGTTCCGCGTGGTTTTGAAAACAGTTCCCTTTCAAGGGTGCTTCCGGCGCCTCATCGATATGCGGAGTTGGGATTCCGAGACGGTTGTCATATGGCTGGAGGATGATTTCCATCATTTCGGCCTGACCGTGGTGCATGACGGCACAATGGTCAGAGATGTGCGATCGGTGTCGCTGCGCACTCCGTGGACGAGTTGTCGGTCGGCGGTGGAGCCCCTGCGAGCCCTTATCGGCCAGCCGCTCGTCGCGAGACCTTCGGATGTCGGGCGTCTGATTGAGATGCGCCTTCAGTGCACGCACTTGTTCGATCTCGCCGGGCTAGCGCTCGCGCATGCCTTGGATGGGCGCGAGCATCGGCGGTACCATGCGACGGTGGAGAAGGTGGGGGCGCCCGACGAATATCGGCGACGCGCGGTTCTGCGCCAGGACGAGGCGCCCGTGATGACGTGGGAACTGACCGGTGCCAGCGATATCGTTGGTCCTGCCCCCTATGCCGGCCACTCGACCGACCGCGGCTTTCGCGAATGGAGCGAGTCCATGGAACTGAGGGAAGCCGAGAGGGCGTTCGTCCTGCGCCGTGCCGTCTTCGTCTCGGGTGGACGAACCATCGTATACGATGGTTCCTTGACAGCTGCCGATGTGGAGGTCGCAGCAGTTTGTCACGCATACCAGCCAACGCAACGACCACTTGGCATCCGCTACGGCACGCATATCGTTCCGCACGATGCCGGACCCGAAGGCATGCTCTCGCAGGTGAACACCAAGCCTTGAAACCAAGCTGGGGCGCTGTCCGGCTCGCGGAACGGGAACATCCATGCCATATGGCGAGCTTCGATCACTCCTGTCAGGCATGCGTGCCTGTGCCAAACCTGTTATCCGCGCTGATCATGCGGATGCAAACGGCAATCTACGGAGCATCGCTGTCGGCCGGCTTCACCCTATTTGAATCCTATCTGAGCGATGGCGGCTATGACAACGCATCCTATCGAGTATCCCAAGACTATTGAGGGTTGGGAGGGCTTTTCCATAGAAGCCGATTCGGATTTGGTGGTGGAGCGCGGCGCAATCGACCACTGGCTCGAGGCGGTTCGAGACGCAAATCCGATATATTGGCACGATGCGGTGGCCTCGGAAATCGCCGGTGGCATCGTCGCCCCGCCGCCGATGGCGCTGGCATTCACCACGAGTTACCGCTGGTCGCCGAAACATCCGGCCGAAATATGGGACGTGCATGGCGTGGAGGCGCCGGAAACCCGGGCGCCTCTTCGTCTGCCCCTGGAGGTGCATTTCGCCCTCAAGGAGTTCACGGGCCTGAAGGAGGGGATCGCCGCAGGCATCGAGAGCGAGTTCTACGAACCGCTGCGGCTTGGCGACCGGTTGACGGTGAATGCGCGTATTCTCAGTATCGGCGAAGAGCGCACCAACCGCCTTGGCACTGGGCGGTCCTGGACCGTCGAGGTGCGGTATTCGAACCAGCGCAAGCAGTTGGTAAGCATCGAGCGCTATCGCTTCTTTTCCTACAACAGGATGTGATGATCATGGCAACAAGCTACCACTCCCTGACTGCGGATCGGGTGAAGGTGGGTGACCGATTGCCGGACTTGCGTATTCCGGTGACGGCAACCACCATTGTGCTTGGGGCATCCGCATCGCGCGACTGGCAACCGCAGCACCATGACTTCGCATGGGCCAAGCGGATCGGCACGCGGGATATCTTCCTCAATGCTCCCACCCAGGGCGGTTGGATCAGCCGTTACATCACGGACTGGGCCGGTCCCATCGCGCGGTTGGCGCGCATGGCTTACCGGATGAAGATCTCGATTTGTCCCGGAGATCTGATGGTGCTATGCGGAACGGTGACTAAAGTTGACAAGGACCGGACCGGCTGCGTTTGGATCGACGTGACTGTCGAAGCGCGTGTTGGTGAGACGCTGTGCACCAGTGTGGCGGTCACCGTGTCCCTGCCGGAAGCCATCGGAGCGGAGTCCCCATGGACAAGATCGGCCGACCGTTGGCTGGTCGGCGAATTGCCGCCCGTCACTGAAACGAAGTAGACCGTGAACATGCAGCAGGACATCGTCAGGCTGGAGCGTCAGGGGGCCGTGGCGGTTCTGACGCTCGACCATCCGGAACGGCGGAACGCTCTCAGCCAGGCGATGCGGGAAACGCTGCTGGTACGGCTACGGGCTCTCGGCGATCCGCAGGAGTGCTGTCGGGCCATCGTTCTGACCGGGAGCGGGGGGCATTTCTGCGCCGGCGGCGACCTGTCGGAGATGGAGCCGCGCAGTGCGCTGGAGATCCGCCATCGGATGTCACTGCTGGGGGACATCGTCCGTGTGCTGGTCAGCGGGCCTCGTCCGGTCGTCGCTGCGGTCGAGGGTCATGCGGCCGGGGCGGGTCTGGCACTGGCTTCTGCCACCGACTTTGTCGTCGCCGCGGAAGACGCGCGCTTCAGCACTGCCTTCGTCAAGGTGGCGGTTGTTCCGGATACCGGGATCCTGTGGTCGCTTGCGCAGAAAGTCGGAGCGGGGCGAGCCCGCGAGTTGCTCCTGCAAGCGGGCCAGATCGACGCACGGTGCGCGTTCGAGTTGGGGCTGGTCGGCAAAATGGTGGCGCCGGGTGCGGCCAAGGCGGCGGCTGTCGAGGTGGCGCAGGCGCTCGCTCGGTTTCCGCCGGCCGCCGTCGCCCTGTTGAAGGCAGCTCTTGCCGGTGGATGCGACACCCTGGAGCAGACCTTCGAGACCGAAATCAATCTACAGCCGGTTCTGCGGGCGTCCTCCGACCATCTGGAGGCCGTTAAGGCATTTCTCGAGAAGCGCAAGCCCGCATTCACTGGGCGGTGAGGGGTACTGCCGTGGCCGACCGTATCGACGTTTCCATTGATGATCTCGTGCCGCTGCGCCGTGACGGTGCGGTGTGCGTGCTAACCATGACTTATCCTGAACGGAGGAATGCCTTTTCATCCGCGATGCGGCGGGCTCTGCTGGATCGCTTCGATCACCTGATGCACAATGATCCAGAATGCCGGGCCATTGTGCTGACTGGAGCCGCAGGGTCCTTTTGTGCCGGTGGAGATCTGTCCGAAATGAAGGAGCGGCCGGTCATTTTGGCGCGGCAGGTGTTTGAAGTTCCGCGTGATCTGGTGAGAACCATGGTTTGCGGACCGAAGCCGATTGTGGCCGCCGTCGAGGGTGTGGCATTCGGGGCTGGGCTGTCTCTGGTCTGTGCATGTGACCATGTGGTGGCGGCCACCGACGGCCGATTTTGTGCAGCCTTCCTCAAGGTCGGGCTGTTGCCTGATACTGGCATCCTGTGGACTCTCCCACGCCGGGTTGGTTTCGCCAAGGCCAGGGAACTGATGCTGTTCGCCTCCGAAATCGATGGAATGGCCGCGCAGGAGTTGGGGCTGGCCGACCTAGCGGTCCCTCCGGGCGCTGCCGTTTCCGAGGCGCTTAAAGTCGCTCACGCCTTTGCGGCTTTGCCGGCGGCGGCTGTCGCCTGTCTCAAGAATGCGCTGGGCGAAGCTGGTGATTCGCCGGACGAGGCGATGCGTGTGGAGATCGATCACCGCGCCGCTCTGCATTGTCTGGCTCCTGTATCGGCCAAGGAGAGGTCCTGAGCGATGTTCGGACAGCTATCGCTGCGGCGTGAGGGTGCGGTTGCGATTATTGAGTTCGACTACGGAGATGACGGCCGTGCCCTGTTTGGCCGACTCACAGCGGAGGCCTTGCTGGCCATGATCGGGGTGCTGGACGTCGACCAGGCATGCCGGGCGGTGATCCTGGTCGGGCGTGGCGCCGACTTCTGTCCGGGCGGCGATTGTGGCGAACGCGGACCATCGGATCTGATCGATGCCCGCAACAGGGGGCGTCTGGCTACAGACCTTTTCCGCGCACTGTCGCGGGCATCGAAACCGATCGTCGCGGCTGTCGAAGGACGGGTGGTCGGGGTCGGCCTGTCCTTGGTGGCGCTATGCGATTGGGTCGTCGCGGCCACCGATGCGACGTTCCGGTCCGATGCGATCCAAGCCGGAATGCTGCCGGATCTTGGCCTGCTCTGGAGCCTGTCGCAGCGGGTGGGGATGGCGCGTGCGCGTCAAGCGATGCTGTCGGGGATGGTCATCGGAGGGGAGGAGGGGAGAAGGATAGGCATCGCCACCGAAGTCGCGCCATCTGGTGAGGCGCTTGCGTTGGCGCTGACTGCGGCCTATCGCTATGGCGCGTTGCCGCCCGTCGGGGTGGCTCTGGCCAAGGCAGCTTTGTTCAACGGTACGCGCTCCTTTGATCGGGCCACACGTCTGGAATTGGACCTCGGCCCCTTGGCCCGGCAGAGTGCCGACCATGGGGAAGCTATCGCAGCCTTCTTGGAGAAACGGCCTCCGAGTTTGACCTGAACCGCTCGGGGGTTGTCGGAAGGTCATTGTTCGTGAGTCATGCCGCTATGGGCATTGCCTCCCGGTCGGCATGATAACGTCGCTCGGCCTCTGCTGGCAGAATATTTCCGATGGGTTCGAGCAGGCGCCTGTTGTTGAACCAATCAACCCATTCGAGGGTAGCGTATTCGACGGCCTCGAAGGATTTCCAAGGCCCGCGTCTGTGGATGAGCTCGGCCTCATAGAGACCGTTGACGGTTCCGGCCAAGGCGTTGTCATAGGAATCGCCGACGCTGCCGGCGGAAGGTTCGATGCCCGCCTGCGGCCACAGACGGAGCCGGGTGTCGAGCTGGCGCGGCCGCGAGCCGTTGCGGTAGGTGGTGCGCGTGTCGGTGCGTTCATGGCGATCAGCGCCGATCAGCGCCTCGACCTCGAAGTCTATCAGCCGGTGCAACGTGTGCTCGGCGACCGAGCGCAGGAAGTCGCCGTCTGCGCTCTTATGGATTTGCTCGATCAGTGCCATTCTGTCGTCGGTCATCGTCGTGTCCTTGGTCCTGGTCGCGTATCGCAACTTGACCTTACCGAAGATGTGCGATGACCACCTCCTGCCGCCAAACACACCGCCTGCGAGGCGGAGGATCGGGCGCTCTTCCACCACGCCCATGGACGTTACCCTTGCCGGAGCCTGTGGACCATCGATCCGGCACCAGAAATCCATAAATACGAAGATTGTTCCGTTATACGAATATCCGCTTGCCATCTATGTTTGCTGGCAATACAATCAATTTTCATGAACGATGTGCGCTATCCTGTTCTCGGAGGAGGCCTCGGTATGCAGATCATTGCCATCAAGAACGTGTATGGCCAGCGGCCTGCCGCTACGGGGCGCCGCATCCATCAAGCCCCTTTTCCGCTTGTGTGTTCATGTATTCTTGCGATCGCTCTGCTTGCGACGGCTTTGTATACGACTAGGCTGGCCGACCAGATGCCGGAGATGGCATCGGCTGACAAATGGGTTGTTACGGCATCGGTGGTTGTTCATCAGACGCCAACGGGCATCGATAGTATGTTCAAACGGTGAAGGTCGCGCCTTGGCTTGGGGAAGGCCTGGCAGGGGTGCCCACCGGGCGTTAGCAAGCCGCCCCCGCATGCGCGAAGAGCCGGACCGGCTCATGGGGATGGCTGGTGCCGAGATCGCACCGCGAGCAGGTAGAACCGTTCACGTTCACCCCGCAACGGACAGATCTTATTCCAGCGCCAGCAGCGGTCCGAAGGCAACCTCCAGGCTGGTCTGGTGCAGACCGATCTTGGCCGGGTTGCCGGGGGTCAGGTTGGTGGCGCGGATCAGCCGGCGCCGGATCAGGCCGTCGGCGACGTCGATGTCCAGAATGTTGACGCAGCCGTAATCCTGTTCGAAGCCGCGCAACCCGTTCAGTCCGGCGCCGCAGGCCCAGGACAGCAGCATCCTGTTGACCCCGTCATGGGCGACCAGCGCCAGATGCGTCCAGTCCGGTTCGCGCAGCAGACGGCCGAGCCCGGACACCGCCCGCTCATAGACTTCGGCGAAGCTGTCGCCGCCGGCGAAACGGGCGCCATCCAGGGCGGCATCCTCGAAGCCGTAGACATAGGCGGCCTCGCGCTTGTCCTTGGCGATCCCGGCGAGGCGGCCGGCGCGGATCTCCAGGAAGGCCGGTTCCTCCTCCACCGTCAGGCCGCGGCCCTCGGCCAGCAGGTCGGCGGTCTGGCGGGTGTGTGCGTATTTCGGCGAATTCGCCCAGGCGTTTCGGTTGAAAGCGCCCACCGTTTCGGCGAAAGCGCCCACCCGAATTGCAAGCTGGTGGGAGCCGGGGCCGAACCCTGGATTTACGTTATGAAGGTTGTGGGTTTGGTTGCCAAGCACCGGCCTTAGGTGTCGGGGGTTTCGCTGGCGGCATCGGCCTTGGTGCGGCGCATGGAGTCGCCATGCAGGTCGATGCGGTAGGCCCGATGCACGAGGCGGTCGAGGATGGCGTCGGCGTAGGTGGCATCGCCGATGAGCCGATGCCAGTTGGCCACGGGAACTTGGGTGGCCAGCATGGTTGCGGCCCGGTCGTGGCGGTCATCGATCACCTCCATCAGGTCCAGGCGCTGAGGCGCGGTCAGCTCGGTCATCGCCCAGTCATCCAGGATCAGCAGGTCGAGCCGGGCGATCCGTCGCAGCAGCCGGGCGAGCGAACCGTCCAGGCGGGCGGTGGCCAGATCGTCCAGCAGGCGGGTCAGCCGGGTGTAGAGTACGCTGTGGCCTTCCCGCGCCGCCTGGTTGCCGAGTGCACAGGCCAGCCAGGTCTTGCCGATCCCGGTCGGGCCGGTGATCAGAACCGGCCGGTTCTCCTTCACCCAGCGCCCGGTGGCCAGCTCGCGCACAACACCGCGATCGAGCCCACGCGGGGTGCGCAGGTCGAGGTCCTCCAGGCAGGCCGTCTGGCGCAGCCGGGCACGTTTCAGTCGGCTGGCGAGTGCGGTGTTGGCGCGCTCTGCCGCTTCCCGCTCGATCAGCGTGCCCAACTGCTCGTCGAAGGCCAGTTGGCCGCGATCGGGCAGGCGTTCCAGCGCCTCCAACCCCTTGGCCATGCCGTACAGCCGCAACTGGCGCAGCCGCTCGTGGTTGACGTGCTTCATCATCGTATCTCCGTCAGTGATAGTAGGAAGGGCCGCGCAGATTGGTGTGCTCGCCGGCACCGGCCGCGTCCGCCGTTGTGGCCGGGGGAGCGGTCAACCAGCGCTGGACGTAGCGGTAGGATCCGACGTTGGCCTCCAGCGCCGCCTGGCAGGCTTGCTCCAGCCGGCTGGTGCCGTGGGTGGCCGCCAAGCGGATCAGGCCGATCCCGGCCCGCACCGCCTGTTCGGGGTGATCGGCGCCGGCCAGGATGCGTTCGAACAGCAGCGCGGCGGCCGGGCCGATGGCGGCCAGTTCGGTCTGGATGGCATCGGGGGTGAAGCGGGCGACGGCCCGGTGGTTGGCGGGGCGATGGGCGTCCAGCGTCACGGTGGCGCCGTCCTGCCGGCGGACATGGCAGGCCATCCGCTTGCCGCGCAGGAAGACGCTGATCACGCCGGCGGTGCTGTGCACGTCGACCGTCTTGCCGATCAGCGTGTGGGGCACCGAGTAGACGCCGCCGTCGAGAGCGAGATGATAGTCGGGCGGGACCTTGTGGCGCGCCCAGGTGCCCGGCACGAAGCGGTCCGGCGGCAAGGGGCGCAGGGTCGGCTGCTCCTCGGCGGCGAACAGGCCGGCGCGCGTGTCCTGCGGCCGGCGGCTCAAGGGAGCGGCATTGAGGGTGGCCAGCTTGTCGCGCAAGGCCGCGTTGGCGGCGTCCAGCGTGGCGAAGGGCGTATCGCGCAGCGGGGCCAGCACCCGCCGCTCGACCTGCTGCACGCCGTTCTCGGCGCTGGGCTTGTCGCGCGGGCGCCGCACCCGGGCCGGCAGGACGGCGGTGCGGTAGTGCCGGGCGAGATCGTGATAAGCCGGGTTGATCGCCGGATCGTAGAAGGAGGCGTGGCTGACGCCGACCTTGAGGTTATCCGGCACCAGCTTGCCCGGCACGCCGCCCAGATGTTCGAACAGCCGGGCGTGGGAGGCCAGCCACTCCTCCGCCTGCTGGGTCCAGGTCGCCTCGGCATAGACGTAGCCCGAATACGGCAGGCAGGCGACAAACACCTGGGCCTGCCGCGCCTCAGCGCCGAGCCCGACGGTCAGCGTCATCCCAGCGTAATCAACCTCGATCGCCGCCCCCGGCCGATGTTCCCGGCGCAGACGCGGCTCGGCATGAGCACCCTGCCATGCCCGGAAATGCTGGACGAATTGGGTGTAGCGATAGCCGCCGGGATGGACCTCCAGGTATTCCTCCCACAGCAGCCGCAGCGTTACGCCACGGCGGCCGAGTTCCCGGCTGATGTGCCGCCAGTCGGGCACCGGGCGCGCCGACGTGACCGGAGGCGGGAACAGCCGCTCCTCCAGCTCGACGTCCGTCCAGCCCAGCACATCCGCGTACTGCAGCCCGGAGGCCCGTAGCCGCTCCAGGTAATCGCGCACGGTGCTGCGCGGCAGCCGGCAGGCATCGGCAATCTGCCGTTGGCTGGCGCCAAACTCATCCCGCAGACGAAGGACTTCTCTGATCCGCCGCATGTCCGACCTCGCTCGGGGCATCCCGATCCTCCTTGGCCTGTGCCGTGGAAAGATCATGGGGATGCCAAAGGCTGGTTCGGACCCCGATACCACCACTCCTACGGGTGGGCGAATTCACCGAAACGGCTGGGCGCTTTCACCGTTCTGCCCGGGCGCTTTCCGCCGTTCCCGCTGGGTGCTTTCCGCCGAAATATGCAGGTGTGCGGCAGGCCGGAACAGAGCACCCGGTCGAGCGGCACTGTGGCCAGCAGGGCGCCCGCCGCCCGCGCCTCCGCCCGGCCGCGTTCGGTCAAGGCGGCCAGCTTCGGATTCAGCGGCCGGCCGTCGGCATCGTAATAGGCGACATGGCCATGACGCAGCAGATAGAGGCGGCGGCGGCTCGTGGTTCCCGCCAGCGGCGTGAAGAGCGGCGCCGGGGTCATCGCCGCGCCGCCAGCGCCTTGGGGTTGGACACCGCGAGCCGCGCGGCCGTCAGATCGAACAGCACGCGGCGCAGCGCCGCCTGTGGCCCGGCGGCGTCGAAGCGCCCGTCGACGATGGCGGCGCACAGGTGCCGCGCCAGCACCGGCAGCTCGCCCGTCTCGCCGAGCAGCCCGCCGATGGCGGCGGCCAGCGCCGGCTCGGCCGTGGTCCCCGCCGCCAGCTCGCGTTCCGCCGTCGCCAGGGCGTTGGCGATCATCAGGGCGGTGAAGCGCCGCTCGGCTGGAACCAGTGGCAGGATCGTCTCGCGGAAGCTGTCCAGCGCGATGGCGATGAGGCTGCGGGCATCGGGGTCGTCGTTGATCATGGCGTCGCTCCTCCCTGCGGTCGGCCGGCGTTCCAGTCGTCGGCGATCGCCTCCAGATGCCGCAGCAAGTCCATCTCGATTTCCGGCAGCATTCGCCCGGTCAGCGCCAGTTCCAGCGACGGTTCGGTCCCGGAGCTGTGCCGCATCCCCTGTTGCAGGGCGATGCCGGCCCAGCGCAGATAGGCCGCCGTCTCCCAATAGGCGACGGCGCGCAGGTCCACCCGGCGCCCGGCGGTCTCCTCATAGCCGGCATAGAGATCGGCGCGGTCGGCCAGCCCGCCGGCCTCACGGTCCTGGCGGCCGAAGCGCCAGCTGGCGGCGCAGAACCAGCCGAGATCCTCCATCGGGTCGGACCAGCCGGCGAACTCCCAATCGATGATGGCGGTCAGCGCGCCATTCTCGACCATGTAGTTGCCGGTGCGGTAATCGCGGTGGCACAGCACCAGCTCCGCCGTCTCCGGCGCGTTCACGGTCAGCCAGCGCAGGCCATGGGCCAGCACCGGATCGGATTCGGCGAAGCGGCCCATCCAGCTCCGGTAATCGGCGGCGCATTGCAGCGCGGCGCTGGGGGCGGGCAGGGGAAGGAATTCCAGCCCCGGCGCGCCGGGCCGCACCCGGTGGATGAGGCCGAGCTGGCGGCCCAGCTCGCGCGCCAGTGCTCGCTGCGGTTCGGTGCTCTTGACCAGCCGGTGTCCGGCGGCGTCGCCGCGCGCCCGGCGCATAAGGTAGAAGGGACTGCCGAGCAGGGCCGGATCGCTGCCGACGAACAGTGGTTCCGGCACCGCCGCGCCGGCGGCGAAGGCGCATTTGAGAACCGCGGCTTCCTCCGCCTTGCCCAGGCTGGCCGACACGCCGGAGGCCGAGCCGGTGCGCAGCACGCAAGCGTGACGGCCGGCGAGCGGCCCGCCGTCGATCTCCAAGGTCACCGCGAGGTTGAGGGAGATCGCCCCGCCGCTCAGCCGGCCCTCGTCGGTCACGGAGATGCCGCGCGCCCCGGCCCGCGCCGCCAGCCATCCCTCCAGGGCGGCCTTGCGTCCGGCGTCGAGAAAGCCGCCGTTCACGCCCAGCTCCAGAAACCGTCGCCTTCGGACAGGTAGCTGCGGCTCAGCACCATCTTGTGGACCTCCGACGCGCCGTCGACCAGCTTGGCCTGCCGGGCATAGCGGTAGATCCATTCCAGCACCGTGTCCTTGGAATAGCCGCGCGCGCCGCAGAGCTGGATCGCGGTATCGACCGCCTTGAACAGGGTGTCGGCGACCTGGACCTTGGCCATCGACACCTCCTTGCGGGCGAAGCTGCCGCTGTCCAGCGCATGCGCGGCCTTCATGGTCAGCAGCCGGCCGATCTCGATCTGCATCGCCGCCTCGCCCAGCAGCCACTGCACGCCCTCATGCTCGGCCAGGGTGGAGCCGAAGCTCTCGCGCTCCTTCACGTAGGCTCCCGCGATCTCCAGGCTGCGCTTGGCCAAGCCGGTCCAGCGCATGCAATGGGTCAACCGGGCCGGACCCAGCCGGATCTGCGTCACCTTCAGCCCGTCGCCGACCGCCATCAGCACATTGTCGTCGGTGATCTCCAGCCCGTCGAAGATCAGTTCGCAATGGCCGCCATGCTCCTCCGGCCCCATGATCGGGATGCGGCGCTCGATGCGCCAGCCCGGCTGGTCCCGGTCGAACAGGAAGGCGGTCAGCCCCTTGCGCGGATCGTCCGAGGTGCGGGCCATCAGGATGAAATGCTGTGCCGCTCCCGCCCCGGTGATGAACCATTTGCGCCCGGAGATCACCCAGCGGTCGCCCTTGCGCTCCGCCCTGGTCTTCATCATCGAGGGGTCGGAGCCGCCGCCGGGATGCGGTTCGGTCATGGCGAAGGCGCAGCGCACCTTGCCGTCGATGATCGGCTGGAGCCAGCGTTCCTTCTGCGCCTCCGTCCCCACCGCGTTCAGCACGCGCATGTTGCCGTCGTCGGGGGCGGCGGCGTTGAAGCAGACCGGCCCGAAGATCGAACGGTTCATCTCCTCGTAGCAGGCGGCGAGCCCGACCATCGGCAGGCCCTGGCCGTCGCGTTCCTTCGGCAGGCCCAGCGCCCACAGCCCGGCCGCCTTCACCTTGGCGCGCAGGACTTCCAGCGGCGCCTCGGCGATGTTCTCATGCTCGTCCCAATTGGCGGGATCGGCCTCGACCGGCAGGATCTCGGTCTCGACGAAGGCGCGGACGCGGCGGCGGTAGTCTTCCAGGTCGGGCGGCAGCGTGAAGTCCATGGCGCGTGGTCCTTGCGGTCACAGCGAGGAGACAAGGTGGCCGCCATCGACGGCGATCACCGATCCGGTCATGTAGGAGCCGGCATCCGACGCCAGCAGCAGAAGCGGCGCGTCCAGCTCGTCCAGCCGGCCGAGCCGGCGCTGCGGGATGCGCCTGATCAGCGCCTTGCCGGCCTCCGACGCGAAGAACTCCTGGTTCAGCTCGGTCTCCAGATAGCCGGGGCACAGCGCGTTGACGCGGATGCCGTGGCGGGCCAGTTCCAGCGCCATCGCCTTGGTCAGATGCACCAGCCCGCCCTTCGAGGCGACATAGGAGGCGACCTGCCCGGCGACGCGGATGCCGAGGATGGAGGCGATGTTGACGATGGCGCCGCCTTTGCCCTCGTCGCGCATCCGCCGGCCGACCGCGCGGGCGACGCGGGCGCAGCCGGTCAGGTTGGTGTCGAGGACCCGGTCCCACGCCTCCTCGCCCATGTCGAGGAAGGGGAGGGTGGCGGTGACGCCGGCATTGTTGACCAGGATGTCGATGCGGCCCAGCGCGTCGGCCGCCTCCTCCACCGCCCGGGTGACGGAGTCGGGGTCGGTGACGTCCATCGCGACGGCGATGGCGTTGCCACCGGCGGCCTCGATGGCGGCGCGGGTGTCCTCCAGCGCGTCGATGCGGCGGGCGGCCAGGGCGACGCGGGCGCCGGCCCGTGCCAGGACCCCGGCGAAATGCCGGCCCAATCCGCTCGACGCACCGGTCACCAGCGCCGTGCGGCCGGTCAGATCCAGGTTGATGGTCATCCGTTCCCCCTCCCCGGGGAAAGCCGTTGCGTGAATGGCTCCGAAGAAAAAACGAGCGCTCGTTTTATATCGTGGGAAGGCATCGTCGGCAACGGTGTTCCGCCGCCCGAGGGGAAACATCAGGGATCGGTGGTCAGCACGGCGACTTCTTCCGCCGCCGACGCAGCAGGGGCAGGACGAGTTTTCTTCATGGGAGCAGTCTTTCGATGGTCAGGTCGGCGGCCGCTTCGGCGGTCACCGGCGCCGGGTCCATGGCGTTCACCGCGATGTCCTGAAGGCCACCGCATACTCGAAGGCGACGGTGAGGCGCTGGCGCTGGATGTGCGGGCGGAGTTCGCTGGCGGAATCCGAGTGCGTCGCCGGCCCTTCGGAATGGCTGCGGCCCAGCGCGGGGGGGACCGCACGGAACGCTTCCGCTTCAACGTCAGGGCCGTTGATCTTCAAGTTTCGCACCGAAAATGAATCCAGATGCGACAAAATCGTACGAATGAAATCGAAATATCGCAATAGGCTGTTCAAGATAGAGTTGCTCTGATACCGATTTATCAAGAAAATCAGATGAATACGATTGCATGAATACAGTTAGTTTGTGCATTCCATGCATTTGTATTATTTGTTTTTCGTAGGTTTACGTATTTTTTGCGATCGCCAGGTCTCCGTACGCTGGGTTTTAAAATGTTTTCACGGTTAATGAACCGCCAAGGGAGATACGCATGTCGTATTTGACGGGTCCGCGGTTGAGCTTCGCGGGGAAGTTCATCGCCGACGTTTCGACGGTCAACAATTTTCCGGCCAATTTCGAGCGTGAACGCTACACCAAGGCAGATTACGACAACTGGGACATCGGCTACTGGAACCCGTACGGCACGGCTGTGTGGCGTCTGGTCGACTGCACGGTGACCGGCGCGGTGCGGGCCAATGGCACCACGGTGACGGACGATCCGGTGCTGGGCATGGTGGTGACCGACACCGACGACCAGCCGCCGGCGAAGATGGTCGACCTCGACAGCGAGCAGCAGATGGTCTCGGCCATCTGGGGCCTGCAGGTGCGTCTGCTTGGCAAGGACGGCGCCAGCAAGCTGCGCAGCAATTTCGCCGTCGCCTCCTTCACCGACCTGTGGGCCCGGAGTTGGGCGCAGGATCCCTCGCTGGAATATCCGCTGCACCCGCCCAGCCTGATGGCCGCGTGCTGGCAGTCGGTGTTGACCGACGTCGGTTGGGACCACGTCTTCGACTCGCCGTTCCTGATGCATCTGAGGGATGCGGCACAGGACGGGCTGCTGTCGATCAAGTTCAACGTCTACGGCTACAACGCCGGCTACGGCGTGTTCGGCGACGGCGTGCGTCACCTGCCCAACCCCCCGGGCTTCACCACAGGCCTGATCACCGGCAGCATCGGGGTGGCCAGCAAGGCCGAGCCGCGCCACGCTCCGCTCGCCCGCCGGCTCCAGCCGGTGGCGGCCAACCCGAACGCGCCGACGCCGTTCTACTACGCCAGCGCGCTGGTGGACGAGCCGAACAAGGCGCTGGTCGTCGACCTCGGCAACTCCCTTCCCTATGCAACGTGGCGCGGGAGGTTGGTCGGGACCCCCTTCCAGATCGGCTATGTCGACACGCCCGAGACGTTCCGCGCGCTCGGCGACATCAAGCCCGACGACGCTTGGTACGAGAGCACCGCCGGCATCCTCGCCCTGCCGCTTGATGACGCGCAGATCGCCGCCGTCGCGGACAAGCCGCTCGCGGTCTACGATCCGGCCCGGCAGACCCTGGTGGCGCAGGAATCGCCGGACGGTCGGGTGGTGCGCGCCGACCAGTTCGTCTTCCGCCTCGCTCCCGAGGCTGCCACGCCGGTGACGCTGTGGGCGACGCGGTTCGGCAAGCCGCTGGCGAACGCCGACATCGCGCTGGCCTTCGATCCCAGCGGCCTGCAGACCGGTGCCGGCGACACCCCGCCGGTCGGCGCGCCGACGCGGGCGCTGCACTTCCCGGACACCGTCACCACCGACGCCAACGGCATGGCGACACTGGCGCTGCGTGCCACCGATCCGGGCGAGCCGCGCAAGGCGGACGATATCGACGGCCAGGTCTATGGCGTGCGCCCGGCCTTCGCCGACGCCAGCTGGGCCAGCTACTACAACCCGTGGGACTTCATCAGCGTCCTGGTGTGGAGCGGCTACCAGATCCCCGAGGCGCCGACCTGGGAGCGGGACATCAAGCCGATCCTTACCCAGTACGCCAATCTCTACCCGGTTATGTTGCCGGTGCTGGACATGGGTGAATACGACAGCGTGATGAAGCACCTTGGTGTGCTGTATTACACCATGTCGGTGCCGGAGGAAGATCCGAACTACATGCCGGTGGTGCGCGACCTGTCGCCGAACAAAAGGGCGGCGGTGCTGAAGTGGTGCCAGAACCCGGTGCGCGGCGTGCCCGCGCCGGCGACGCCGCCCGCCCAGCCGGACGCGGCGGCACGGCCCAGCGCCGAGGGGTTCCCGGCCGCCGCCGGCCCGGTGCGCCGCCCGCATCCGTCCAACCACCTGAAAAAGTGAGGACCGCCCGATGACGACGCCCCGCACCGTTCCCGCCGTTGGCGCCAAGGCCGCCGACCTGCCGAAGAGCGGCCCCATCCTCTATGTCCGCAGGACGCCGCTGACGACGGTGGAGGACGTGCGCGCCGCGCTCCAGCAGGCCATCGAGCTGGAGCACGCCACGCTGCCCGTCTACCTGCAGGCCGCCTACTCGCTGGACGAGACGAAGAACGCCGAAATCGTCAGCATGATCACCGGCGTGGTGATGCAGGAGATGGAGCATTTCTGCCAGGCCGCCAACATCCTGGTGGCCATCGGCGGCAAGCCGGCCATCGACAACCCGGCCTTCGTACCGACCTACCCCGGCGGCCTGCCCAAGGGCATCGGCAGCCAGCCCGGCCAGCCGCCCTTCATCGTGCACCTGCGCGGTTTCTCCCTGGATCAGGTGGAAAACTGCTTCATGGTGATCGAGGAGCCGGCCGACCCCCTCGACATCAAGGAATCGGCCCTGCGCGCCGCCCCCTCCGACATCGCCGAGAACTACCGCACCATCGGCGAGTTCTACGACGCCATCGCGGCGGCGCTTAAGGCCCTGGGCGACGGGGTGTTCTCGCATTCCAGGGACTGGCAGGTGTACGGCATGTTCGGCACCAAGCCCATCCTCGGGCTTGAGGACGCGTTGCAGGCCATCGAACGCATCGTCCGCGAGGGCGAAGGCACGCCGACGTCCCCCATGGAGGGCGAGGTTGGAGCGACCACCGCGCATTACTACAGCTTCTACGAGATCTGGAAGGGCCGGAAGATCGGTAAGAACGCGGCCGGCGAATGGGTCTTCACCGACGCGCTGGTGCCCTTCGACCCGACGGGCGTGCAGGATCTCATCGACGACCCGAAGCAGGCCGACTACCCGCCCGGCTCCAACGTCGCGATCCAGTCGCGGGCGTTCAACACCTACTATTCCGACATGCTGAAGGCCCTGCACGCCGCCTTCAACGGCAACCCCGGCAAAATCAACCACGCCATCGGCCTGATGTTCGACATCAAGATCCAGGCCAAGCAGTTGATGGCGATGACACTCGACAACGGCAAGCACGCGGCCCCGACCTGGGAGTATGTGGCATGACCGGCTTCCCCCGCACTTTCGCCCTGGCCGCCGGGTTGGCCGCGCTTGCCGGCGCGGTCCCCTTCAACGCGGCCTGGGCGCAAAGCAACATCTACCCGACCTTCGGCGTCCACAACCCGCCGGGCTTCAGCAACTGTCCGTGGAACGACTGCGTCGTGCCGCGCACGGCCGGCGAGCCGACGGATCCGGCCTTCCCGGCCTTCTGGTCGACCAACTGGACCATGTACCGCGTCCACAAGGGGTATCCCGAGACGCCGCCCCCCTACGAGGGCAAGCCGCCGGCTCCCTTGAAGGAGGGGGAGGATTACGAGGCGTCGGTCGGCTCCACCTACTACGACAGCACCGTCGCCGGCCCGATGGGCGAGGGCGCCATGATGGAGCATTACGAGAAGCGCTGCCTGCCGATCTTCCCGGGCTCCAACCACTACACCTGCTCGTTCGTGTCGATCGGCGACCGCGCCTTCTTCCTGACCTACGAGGAGGACCGACCGGCCGGCATGCCGCCATGCTGCCTGTTCTCGCCGATCAACCATCCGCCGCGCCGCGACTTCATCAAGCACCTGCCCTACAGCAAGGGCGACAGCGCGCAACTCGGCTATAGGATCCAGGGCTATTCGATCTGGGTCGGCACCGCCGGCGGCCCGGCGCAGACCGGCGTCAGCCCGGACCAGACCGCCAACGGCGGCATCCTGTTCGGCTACGCCTTCAACGCCAAGGCCACGCCGGACGCCGAAGGCCTGACCGACGAGGCCTACCGCTACCCGCCCAACGTCCCGCCGGGGCCGAAGGCGGTGCCGGTGCCGTCGCCGGGGGCCGACCCGGCGCCCTACCGCAAGCCGCAGTCCTTCTACTTCTCGGGCGTTCCGAAGTCGGCGCAGGCGCCGCTGCCGGACGCGCCCATCGTCACGCAGATCTTCAACAACTTCGCCCAGGTCCGCCCGGACCCGGCGAAGACCTGGGATCTGGTGGGGAGGATGTGCACCGGGGTGATCCCTGAATGCCAGCTGTTCGACCGCCCCGGCACGGCGACCGCCACCGCGGCCCCCGCCACGCTCGGCGCCCCGGCCGCCTCCACCCCGGCCCCGGGGACCTGGGGCGGCATCCCGCCGAAGTGACGGGATCCGCGTCTCAACGCATGTAGGTTGGGGTGAGCATCGGCAAAGCCCGACATGGCCGCGATGCCAAGGATGTCGGGCTTCACCCGCGGCTCAACCCAACCCGCCATTCCGCCCTTGAACCGCTCCTGTTCCTCCGTCGTCGGACCGGGCCGCTTGCCCCCTCGGGATGCCTATGGTCTGCTCCTCGCTGAACCGGCTGCGTCTCATGCGTCCGTCTCCCCTCAATGACGGACACCACCCATTCCTGGAGGAATTTTCCGGTCTCAGGCCAGCGCCGGATATGGGGAGCCGTGTTTGACACCGGCAGCGGCGGCACCGCCTATCGATATCGCGGCGTTCGTGTGACGCTGCTCGATCCGGTCCGGCACGCGCACATGACCCGTTGCGGCGGACTACCGCAAGGCCTTGAAAAGCCACGGCATCACCCCGTCGATCAGCCGCAAGCGGAACTGCTGGGATAACGCGCCGATGGAAAGCTTCTTCGGAAGCCTGAAATCGGAACTCGTCCACCATCAGCGGTACGCGACCCGTGAGGACGCCAAGCGGGACCTGTTCGCCTACATCGAAGGCTACTACTATCGCCAACGCCTGCACTCGGCGATCGGCTACATCACCCCTGGGCAGGCCGAGCGACAGCCCGCATAACCCGGTGTCCACCGCTTCAGGGGAAGCTCACGCCAGTCATCGCCCGCACCAGCGGTCACCATCAATGACCGCTGGCACAGGCGATAAGCGCTGGTGCAGGATCGTTGCACGACCGGAATTGCTGTGGCTTTTCTCACCGGTGATCGATGGGGGATGAAGTCGTGCCGATCCGCAGACTGGACTTGAATCTGCTCCGGGTGTTCGAAGCCGTCATGCTGCATCGCAGCGTGACCGGGGCGAGCAGGGAGCTGCGGGTGACCCCTTCGGCGGTCAGCCACGCGCTTGCCCGGCTGCGTCAGGCGTTGGACGACGACCTGTTCATCCCCGGCGACTCCGGGATGGAGCCGACCGCCCGCGCCCTTCAATTGTCCCCCGGCATCGCCGATGGCCTGGGACGGATCGCCGACGCGATGAGCAGGAAGGCGTTCATCCCGTCGGAGGCGGTGCGGACCTTCCGCATCGCCGCGACCGACTATGCGGCGGTGGTCGTCCTGCCGCGCATTGTGGCGCGCATCAGCCCTCTCGCGCCGCAAATCGATCTGCGGGTGTTTCCCCTCAACCGCATGGATGTCGTTCGGCAGCTCGATGACGGCCGGGTTGATTTCGTGATCGGTTGGTTCGCCGATCTGCCGGACCGCATGTGCCACGCCACGCTTCTCCAGGAATCGGAAGCCATGGTCGTTCGCCGGGGCCATCCATTGACCACCGGGCCGGTAACGCGGGAACGCCTGTTCGACTTTCCGCATGTCGTCGTGGAGTTGACCGGCAGTGAAGACGTCGCGACCGACGGATTCATCGACGACCGCGGGGTATCCCGCCGGGTCTGGATCGAACGGCTGATTCTCGAAGCGGCCGACGGTGACACGGGATTGACGGGGCGGGTGGCCATATCGGTCCCGCACTATGCCGCCGTTCCTCCGCTGTTGCAGGTCAGCGACATGGTGGCGACCTTGCCGGGCCGCCTGGCGGCCCGTGCGGTGGAACAGTCCGGCCTGGTGACGCTCGACCTTCCCTATCAACCGCAGCGGGCGAATGTGGACATGATCTGGCATCGGCGCGCCGAGCGGGACGCCGGCGCCAGCTGGATGATCCAGCAGATCACCGCCGCGATGGCCGACCCGGCGTCATAGTCCGGTGAAAGTGGTCCGGTGAAAGTAATCCGGTGAAAGCGACCCGCTTTCCCGAAAGAACTGCCCGTCACGCATGATGAATGTTCTTCATCATGGCAATGAATAATATTCATTTGCCACGCACTCACAATTCGCAATAATCGTGCAACCGCAATTAGGGATTCTTGCCGTAGGTTCCGGAAGAATTTGTCGACTCTCATTGGATGCCGGCGCGAACCGCCATGAGGCCACGCCGCAGATCCTCTGAATATATGGAGATTCCATGATGTGGCCGATGATGGACCTTGCCCGGCAAGCCCAGGATTATTGGATCGATGCGAGCCAACGCTCGATCCTGTTCCTCGACGTGTTGCGGCGCCGTGGCAACACCCATTTCGAGCATGGCGCCCGCACCGCCCCGAATGTCCTCGGCTTCTCCTTCGAGTTCGTGGCCGATGGGCGGCTGCTGGAGCGTCCGGTCAATTATGGACTGGTCCGGATCGTCCCGCCCGCCGGCGTCGCCGTCGATGACCGCAAGCGTCCCTTCATCGTGTTCGATCCGCGTGCCGGCCATGGGCCGGGCATCGGCGGCATGAAGCAGGACAGCGAGATCGGCGTCGCGCTGAAGGCGGGCCACCCCTGCTATTTCGTCGGCTTTCTCCCCGATCCACTTCCCGGCCAGACGGTGGAGGATGTCTGTCGCGCCGAGGCCGTCTTCGTGGAGGTGGTGGCCCGCCTGCACCCCGATGCCGACGGAAAGCCTTGCCTCATCGGCAACTGCCAGGCCGGCTGGCAGATCGCCATGATGGCGGCGACCCACCCGGACAGGGTCGGGCCGCTCCTGCTGGCGGGCGCACCGCTCAACTACTGGGCCGGGGTCCATGGCAAGAATCCGCTGCGTTATCTCGGCGGCCTTCTCGGCGGCACCTGGCAGACGGCCTTGGCCGGGGATCTCGGGGCCGGGATCTTCGATGGCGCCGCCCTGGTCGCGAACTTCGAACGGATGAACCCCGCCAACACCCTGTGGAAGAAGGGTTACAATGTCTATTCGAAGATCGACACCGAGGAGGAGCGCTTCCTCGATTTCGAGACCTGGTGGGGCAGCCCGGTCCTGCTCAACGCCGTGGAGATGCAGTTCATCGCCGACGAGCTGTTCCTGCGCAACAAGCTGTCGAGCGGCGAGATCGTCTTTTCCGACGGCATGCGGGTCGATCTGCGCAACATTCGCACGCCGATCGTCGTCTTCTGCTCCTGGGGCGACGACATCACGCCGCCGCAGCAGGCGCTGGGCTGGATCCTCGATCTCTACGACACCGACCGCGAGTTGATCGCCGGCGGCCAGACCATCGTCTATGCGCTGCACCAGAGCATCGGCCATCTCGGAATCTTCGTCTCGGCCAAGGTGGCGAACAAGGAACATGATGAATTCGCGCGGACCATGGACCTGATCGACGTCCTGCCGCCGGGCCTCTATGAAGCCGTCTTCACCGAAAAGACCACGGACATGCCCCATCCGGAGCTGGTGTCGGGGGACCATCTCGTCCGTTTCGAACGGCGCCGGCTCGACGACATCCGGGCGCTGGGCGGCAACGACGCGGCCGACGACCGGCGCTTCGCCACGCTGGCCCGTCTGTCGGCCCTCAACAAGGGACTCTACCGCGCCACCCTCGGGCCTGTGGTGAACGCCCTGGCGACGCCGCAGAGCGCCGGGGCGCTGCGCGCCATGGACCCGTACAGGCTGCGGTTCGCCGCCTTCTCCGACCGCAACCCGCTGATGGCCTTGGTCCCACCGCTGGCCGAGGCGGTGCGCGCCCATCGCCGGCCGGTGCCGGTGGACAATCCGCTGCTCGGCCTTCAGAAGGCGATCTCCGAGCAGATCGTGCTGGCTCTCGATATGGCGCGGGACGTCCGGGACCGGGCGACCGAGGGCTTCTTCCTGACGGTCTACGGCTCCCCGCAACTTCAAACCCTGCTGGGCATCGACCCGAACCGGCCGGTGCCGGGACATGGGCGGCCGGGGCGTGACCTTACCCGCGAGGCTGCCATCCTGCGGGCCGTCGCCGACCTCTCCGCGCGGATGGACCAGGGCGGCCTTGCCGAGGCGGGGCTGCGCGCCCTGCTCTACATCGATCTCGGCCGGACACAGGTCGGTGCCGACGAGCGTGGCTTCGCGATGCTCCGGCACATCCGACGCCGATTGTTCGCCGACCGGCCCTTCAGCCTCGCCTATTTCAAGGCGATGGTGCGCGAGCAGTATCTTCTGCTGCTGATCGACGAAGAGCGTGCGGTGGCGGCGATCGCGACGCTGCTGGAGGATGATCCCTCCGGCCGGGCCGGAATGCTCGATGCCATTCGTCTTGTGGTTGCGGCCTCCGGGGAACTGTCGCAGGATGCTGGACGGCGCCTGGACCGTGTGGAGTCGCTGTTCGCATCGGTGAGCGGCAAGACCATGCCGGCGGCCCGTGGGATGGTGGGAATCGCCGGGTCGTGACGCCGTTGGACAGAATGAACGGGAACACACCATGACTGACATTCAAACCGGCCTGCTGTCGGCCGCCGACGTCCGCAGCCTTGTCGCCCGGCAGAAATCGGCTCTGCTCGCCGAGGACGCGCGCAAGCGCAAGGTTGCGGAGGAGGAGCTGAAGCATCAGAAGGAGATGTTCCTTCATGGCACCGTCACACCCGACTTCATTGCCCATCTCACCTCGCGCATCGGCAACGCCGCGGCGAACGGCGAGATGCAGCTTCTTCTCGGCCGTTTTCCAAGCGCCTGGTGCACCGACGGCGGACGGGCGATCAATGCGCGGGAGACGGACTGGCCGGCGACGCTCCAGGGCTTCGCGCGGGACTTCTACGATTTCTGGGAGCGGGAGCTGAAGCCGCGCGGATTTCAGATGGAGGTTGCCATCATCGATTTTCCCGGTGGCATGCCGGGCGATGTCGGTGCAACCCTTTCATGGCAGGAAGGGAGTGGAGTGTGATTGAAGCGGGGACGACGCCACGACCGGGACAAGCTTTGGGATGACCGGCATGAGGGCTTTTCGCTGGGTGATCGGGGGCGCCGCCATCGCGGCGCTCGGCACGACCTTGTGGTTCGCGACGCGACTGCCCCCGCTGACCGTCCAGGGGGAGGTGTCGGCCGACCGCGTCGACATCAGCCCCCGCGTCGCCGGCCGGGTCGCCAGGCTGGGCGCCGACACCGGCGACCGGGTGGCGCGCGGAACCGTGCTGGTCGAACTGGAAAGCCCGCAGCTGGTGGCGGCCTTGTCCGCCGCCCAGGCGGCACTCGGCGTGGCCAGGGCCGACCTCGACCGGGTCAACAGCACGCGGGCCGAGACCATCACCGCGAGACGGGCCGATCTGGCCTCGGCGAATGCCGACGTCACCCTCTATCAGGACAATTACGGCCGGCAGGCCCAGCTCATCCGTTCCGGCAACACCCCGCAGGCCCGGTTGGACGAGGCGGCGCGCAATCTGGAGGCCGCCGTCCGCAAGCGCGAGTCGGCGGAGGCCGCATTGCATCTCGCCGTCACCGGCGCCAGCCCGGAGGAGCGGGCCCTGGCCGCCGCCCAGGTCAAGCAGGCGGAAGCCGCGCTGCGCCAGCGCTCCGTCGATGTGGAGGAGCTGGTCGTCCGTGCGCCCATGGATGGTCAGATCACCACCAAGGTGTCCGAGCTGGGCGAGAATTTCAGCGCCGGCGCGCCGCTCTTCTCCATGGTGGACATCGCGCACCCGTGGTTCACCTTCAATTTGCGCGAGGATCTGCTGAGCGGCCTGGCCGTCGGCGACGGCTTCCGGATCACCGTTCCCGCCCTCGGGTCGAAGGAGATTCCGGTGCGGGTGACGATGATCAATGTCCAGGGACAATACGCCACGTGGCGCGCGACCCGCGCCACCGGCGATTTCGATCTGCGGACCTTCGAGGTCAGAGCCGTGCCGGCCGAGCCGGTGGAGGGCCTGCGGCCGGGAATGAGCGCCATCTGGGTCCGGCAGGGGCGTTGAAATGCGGCCCCGCGACGGGTTGCGTCCCGGCTTCCTGCTGGTCTTCCAGCGTGAACTGATCTGGCTGCGCCGGCGGCGCCCCGGCCTGCTGGTGCTGATGACCCTTCTGCCGCTTGGCCTGATGGGGCTGCTGATGGCGATCTTCAGCGCCGGTCTCGCCACCCGCCTGCCGGTCGCCGTGCTCGACCTCGACGGGTCCGACCTGTCGCGCGCCATCGTCCGCACCGTGGACGCCACGCCGGATGTGGCGGTGGCGCATCGCGTCGCCGATCTCGCCGAAGGGCGCCGGCTGATCCTGTCCGGCACCGTCCACGGATTGTTGATGATTCCGCGTGATCTGGAACGGGATGTGAAAGCCGCCCGGCGGCCGGAGGTGGTATTCTTCTACAACACCCAGACCCTGACCGCCGGCAACCTCGTCCTGCGCGGGGTCAGCAATGCCGTCCCGATGGTGGCGGCTGGTATCCGTTTGTCGCTGCGCACGGCTCAAGGCGAGCCGATGGAGGCCGCCCAGGCCTCTCTGGCCCCGATCCCGGTGCAGGTCCACGGCCTGTTCAACCCGACCCTGAACTACGCCCATTTCCTGCTGGCGGCCCTCCTGCCCAGCCTGCTTCAGATCGTGGTCGTGGTGGCGTCCGCATACTCGGTCGGCCTGGATGTCGAGACGCGGCACCGGTTGGCGATTCTCCGAAGGCTCGGTGGCGGCCTGTGGCCGGCCATGATCGGTAAGATTCTTCCCTACACGATCCTGTCCCTGATGGTCCTCGGCATCGCCGACTCCGTTCTGTTCGGCGTGCTGGAACTGCCGTTGCGTGGGCAGCGGGGCATTCTGCTCCTCGCCGGCGTCCTGTTCTTGCTGGCCTGCCAGTTGCTTGGTGTCCTGTTGGCGCTGTTCCTGCGATCCACGGCGGGCGCGGTCAGCATCGGGACGCTGCTGACCGCGCCCGCCTTCGGCTTCATGGGCATCGGGTTCCCACGCCTGGGCATGGACCCCTTCGCCCAGGGCTATGGGGCGCTGCTGCCGGGAACCTGGTACCTGACGGCACGGATCGACCAGACCGTCCGCGGCACGCCATCCGACCTGTCCTGGCCGCCGGTGCTGATCCTCGCAGGCTTCGTGATCGGGCTGGCCGGGCTGGCCGCGTGGCGGTTGGAGGGGCTGCGTGCCCGCCGCGCACGGGCGGCCATCCGGCGCACCGCGGCGTTTCACGGCGGGTCGGCGCCATGAGAGCGGTCTTCGCCGTGTTCCGTCACGAACTCCACCGCATTTTCACCGTGCGCCCGGCCTTTGCCGTGTTCATCCTCGGGGCGGTGATTTATGCCGTGTTCTATCCGCAGCCCTATGTCAACGAGGCGCTTCGCAACGTTCCGATCGTGGTGGTGGACCGCGACGGGACCAGCAGCAGCCGGGAGATGGTCCGGCGGCTGGACGCGACGTCCGACGTCGGTGTCGCCCTGGTCCTGCCCGACCTTCCGAGTGCCCAGCGCGCCGTCTATGAACGCGCCGTGTCGGGCATCCTGCTGATCCCCCGGGATTTCGAACGCGACCTGCTGCATGGGCGGCCGTCCCCGGTCGCTCTCTATGCGGACGCCAGCTATTTCCTGATCTATCAACGGATCACCGGTGCCGTTTCCGCCGTGGCGAGAACGCTCGGGGCGGAGGTCGAAGGCGCGCGGCTGGTCGGTGCCGGTGTCGATCCGGCGATTGCCGGCGCCGTCGTCGACCCGATGCCGCTGACGGCGGTGCCGCTGTTCAATCCGCAGGGAGGCTATGCCACCTATCTGCTGCCGGCGGCCTTCGTCCTGATCCTGCAACAGCTTCTGCTGATCGGAACCAGCCTGCTCGGCACCACCCCCGACCCCGACCGGCCCAGGGCGGGGCCGCTGGCGACCGTGGCCGGCAAATACATGGCCTACCTGGTGCCGGAAAGCTTGATCCTGCCCTTCTACCTGATCGCCCTGCCTTACCTTTATGACGTGCCGCGCCTGGGTTCGGCCGTGACGATCCTTTTGTTCGCATTGCCCTTCGTGCTGGCGGTGAGCGGCCTTGGCCTCATCGCCTCGGCGGTTTTCCGCACCCCCCTGGCGGTGCAACTCGCCACCGCGGCGGTGGGGCTGCCCTTCTTCTTCCTGGCGGGTTTCTCCTGGCCGCCCGAAGCGATGCCGGAGGCGGTTCGTCTGATCGCTCGGTTGCTGCCAAGCACGTCCGCGATCGACGGGCTTGTTCGGGTGGCCCAGCTCGGGGCGCCCCTCTCCGAGGTTGCCGAACCGTTCCTGACCTTGTGGGCTTTGGCGGCACTCTATGGCGCGGTTGCCGTGGCGCTGTCAGCCCGGCGCCGATCGTGATCACGGCGGGACGCTGTTTCGCGAAAACTCGGCCATCCGGCCTTCCCCGAGCCAGGCTCCTTTCCCGCACCGGTGCCGGGCTGGTCGGCGCTCAGACCTTCAGCTTCAGCCGGTAGGTGTAGACGTCGCCGCGAAACAGCCCCTCCACATATTCGATCATGCGGTCGGTGGCGGTATAGCTGCGCCGCTTGATGAGCAAACAGGCGACCGGCTCGGAAAACCCGAACACCGTGCATTCCTGTGGTAGTGGCAGCGTCGCCTCGATGGTCTGGTCGCAGTGGGTCAGGGGAACCCCGCACCGCTCGCCGAGGCAGGCATAGACCGAACGGGACAGGTCGCATTCCGGCAGGGCGGGGGCGGCGGCCAGATCGTACCAGGCCGTTTCACGCGACATCGGAATACCGTCGCCCCGCCGCACCCGCACCAGCTTCAGGAACTGCGCGGTCGATGGCAGTCCGAAGATCGATGCGATGGAGCGGTCGCTGACCACGCGCTGCTCCAGGATGTCCGCCGATGGAACACGTCCCAGTTCGCGCATTTCCTCGGTGAATCCCTTCAGGCGGTCCATGCCGGGATGGAGCCGCGGCCCGTCACCCCGCACGATGAAGCCCAGCCTGCCATGGGCGCTGATCAATTCGCGGTGGCGCAGCATCTGGTACGCGCGCTGTACCGTCGTCCGGCTGACGCCGAGACTTTCGGCCAATTGACGCTCCGCCGGCAGGGTCGTACCTGCTGGCACGCTGCCATTCCCGATCAACTCGAGCAGTTGTTCCTCAAGCTGTTGATAGAGCGGCCGCGCGGTGTCGTCGCGCAGGCGGAGCAGCGAGGGCAAGGACGGTCTTGCTTCCGCGGCCGGTTTTTCGTTGACCTGTTCCACGGTGTGGTCGACAGCCTCCTGCGGAGAAATGGCCCGGTTCGACAAGCGCGCAATCCTGACTGATGGAGGTCAACATGACGGCGACCTGGACGGATGAAAACATCTTTCTCTTTGTCTTGGGGAGCGTCGTGATCGCCTGCTCGGCAAAAGTCGACAGTTTCCCGCAACCCGGCGAGTCGCTGCGCGCCCGGACCCTCACGGTGGAGACCGGCGGCAAGGGGTTGAATCTCGCCGTTGGCGCGCACCGGCTGGGGCTGGCGGTGGACGGCCTGTTCGCGGTCGGCGACGATCTGTTCGGCCCGCTGGCGGAGCAGGCGCTGACCGGCGCGGGACTGTCCTCGACGATGATCCGCCGCTGTCCGGGCGCGACCGGCGCCGGCATCGGTTTCACCAATCACGATGGCGAGAACTGTCTGGCTGTCCATTCCGGCGCGAACCGCCTGCTGTCGGCCGATCATGTCCGTGCCGCCGCCGGATTGCGCCGGGCCGCCCTCGTGCTGGCCCAGTTCGAGATCGACGACGCGCCGATCGTCGAGGCCTTCGCCCTTGCCCGTAGGGCCGGGGTCCGGACCCTGCTGAACCCATCGCCGTTCCGTCGCCTGCCCGCCGGCCTTCTGGCGCGGACCGACATCCTGGTCGCCAATGCCGTGGAAGCCGCGCAGTTGGCGCGGGACCTAGCACCGGGGCTCGATGCGGGGCTCGATGCCGGCATGCGCTCCGATCCGCTGGCGACCGCCGCGGCACTGGCGGTCTCCTTCCTTGCCTTTGGCCCCGACCTCGTGGTCGTCACTTTGGGCGCACATGGTGCCGTGGCCTGTCGGCGCGGGGGCTCGCCCATCCACCAGCCGGCCTTCCCGGTCACGACGGTCGACACGCTGGGCGCGGGTGACGCCTTCACCGCCGGGCTTGCGGCCGGACTGGCCGAAGGCCGCCCCCTGGAGGAGTGTCTGAGGCGTGCCGCCGCCTGTGGCGCGATCGTCGCCGGGCGGATCGGTGTGTTCGACGCCCTGCCGAGCGCTGATGAGCTGGAGCGCTTGCTGGCTGGCGCGTAAGGGCTACCCCGTCGGGCTGGCCGTTTCCACGAAATCGTTTCGTCCGCTACCTCCTACGCCCGCTTTTTTTGGACCTTTTTTGGACCTACCATAACTGATCCAAACGAGCCGCCCGCTTGGTCGTCCACCTTGCGGAGGGAGGTCCGCCATGATCGGTCCCGTCGTCCACCCGACATCCGGCTTGCCGGCTTCCTGGCCGATTGGATGCCGTCCCACCCGGAAAGCCATGCTTCCTGCATGCGAACGATGCGGCTTCGCCCCCGCCTTGCAGGGCTTACCCATGGCGATCCTGAAGGGGTAACCAGACGCGAGGAAGGCGGATATGGATGCGATCCAGGAACGGTTTGCGCGATTGGCGTCAGGCACGCTGTTGTCGGCGCTCCTTGGCCTCGCCGCGGGAGGCGCCCTTGCCGAAGACGCGGTAGCGCCGCGGATGGCGGCCACGGTCCCGGCGGGGCGCGGTCTCGCCCCCGACCCGGAAAAGGACACCGTCACGCTCCAGTCGAGCCGGGCCGCCGCGCCGTCGGTGGGACTGCCGGACCTCCCTTCCCATGACGGTTCGTCGGAGGGTGCGGTGCGGGTGGGGCAGGGACTGCGCCCCGATGGAACGGAGGTGATGCCGAGCGAGGTGTCGCGTCCTTGGCTGATCCGTCAATAGCGCGACGGCGGATGGGATCGGGCGCGGACGCGAACCATGGATGGAATGATCGCGGGGGTGGTTCTGGGTCTATCGGTTGCGGCGCCGGTCGGCCCGATGGGCATGTTGTGCATCGAGCGGACACTGGCGGCGGGATTTCGCGGGGGCTTCGCCGCCGGGCTGGGGGCTGCGACCGTGCATGCGACCTATGCGGCGCTGGCGGCCAACAAGCTGGTCCATTTGGCGCCCCTGACCGTCGTCTGGAGCTATTGCGGGCGGTTCGCCGCGGCCGCCTTCCTGCTGTGGATCGGCTGGCGCGTGCTGTGGCGCGGTCTGGAGTGGCCGGCTGTTTCCGACGTCGGCCCGCTTGTACCGCTGGCCGAAGGGCTGGCCGGCCCGAAGATGACGGCCGAGAGGATCGCCGGCAGCTACGCCACCGCCATCGCCTTGACCTTCACCAATCCGGTGACCCTGTCCTTTTTCATGATGTTGGTTCCGACCATGCCTGGGGAGGCTCCGCCGCAAGCCGGCTGGGTGGATGCCTCCCTGCCGTTGGGGGTGTTTTTGGGGTCGTCGCTCTGGTGGCTGACGCTGAGCGGAGCGGTCGGGCTGGCGCGCGCCCACGTCACGGCGCGAACCATCGCCCGGATCAACCGGATCTGCGGATTGGCGATCGTTGCGCTGGCCTTGTTCATCGCCGTCAGGCCGGGTCCGTAAGAGGGAGGTGGCGGAGCTCGGCAACTTCGCCGGATCCCTCCCCGGTCAAATGTGGAGACTCTAGCCTTTTGATTTTTCGTGCGATCGGATCGCGTAAAATCGGACTCGATTTGAAGCGTGAATCCGATCGTCAGACATAAAGCTATGGCGTCGTGCGTTTCATAATTAACGCACGACGCCATAGCGGAGCCTGGTCATCGGCCGTTTTCCTGAAAAAGCGAATAGTCGATGGGCTTGGTGCGGTCGAGGGTCCGATGGACCGGGGGCAGCGGATATTTCAGGCCGGTGGCGCAGTTGAACAGCACCGCCCGCTCGTCCTTGCCGACCCGGCCGTCGGCGAGCGCCTGTTTGTAGGCGGCATAGGTCGCGGCACCCTCGGGGCAGAGCAGGAAGCCCTCCTCGCGCGCCACCTCGTCCAGCGCGGCCTGGATGGAATCGTCGGGCACGGCGATGGCGAAGCCGCCGCTTTCGCGCACGGCGCGCAGGATCAGGAAATCGCCGACCGCCTGGGGCACGCGGATGCCGGACGCGACGGTGTGGGCATCCTCCCAGCGCGGGGCATGCTCCTCCCCCCGCTCCCAGGCGCGGACCATCGGGGCGCAGCCGGCGGCCTGGACCGCCACCATGCGCGGGCGCTTCGAGCCGATGAAGCCGATCGCCTCCAGCTCGGCGAAGGCCTTCCACATGCCGATCAGGCCGGTGCCGCCGCCGGTCGGATAGAAGATGACGTCCGGCACCTCCCAGCCCAGCTGTTCGGCCAGCTCCAGCCCCATCGTCTTCTTGCCCTCGATCCGGTACGGCTCCTTCAGGGTGGAGACGTCGAACCAGCCGACCTTGCCCTTGCCCTCGCCGACGATCCTGCCGCAATCGTCGATCAGCCCGTTGACCCGATAGACGGTGGCGCCCTGCAACTCGATCTCCGACACATTCACCTCGGGCGTGTCGGCCGGACAGAAGATGGTGGTGCGGATGCCGGCGCGGGTGGCGTAGGCGGCCAGCGCCGCCCCGGCATTGCCGTTGGTCGGCATCGCCATGTGGGTGATGCCGAAGGACTTCGCCATCGACACCGCCATCACCAGCCCGCGCGCCTTGAAGGAGCCGGTGGGCAGCCGCCCCTCGTCCTTCACCAGCAGTTCGGCGGCACCCAGCCGCTGGGCGATGCGGGGAAGCGGGACCAGCGGGGTGACCGCCTCGCCCAGGCTGACGATGTTCTCGACCCGGCGGACGGGCAGAAGCTCGCGGTAGCGCCACAGATCCTGCGGGCGTTCGGAAAGGGCGCTCTTGCTCAGCGCCTGCTTGACGCCGTTCAGGTCATAGCGGACCAGCAGCGGCTTGCCGGCGCGCGACAGGTTGTGGATCGTGTCGGCCTCGTAGCGTTCGCCGGTGTAGGCGCATTCCAGATGGGTGACGAAGGTCGGGCGCTCGACCGTCAGGTTGGAATCGAAGCGCACGGGATTGATGTCTTGGAAAGCCATTTAGCGGACCATGCCCCATTTGCGGACCGTGTGGATTTCGATCCAGCGGAAGACGACGTTTTCGACCAGCAGGCCGATCAGGATGACGGTGACGAGGCCGGCGAAGACCTTGTCGATGTACAGTTCGTTGCGGTTCTGGAAGATGAACCAGCCGAGGCCGCCCTTGCCGGACGACACGCCGAACACCAGCTCCGCCGCGATCAGCGTGCGCCAGGCGAAGGCCCAGCCAACCTTCAGCCCGGTCAGGATCGCCGGGAAGGCGGCGGGGATCAGCAGGGTGACGACATAGCGCAGGCCGCCCAGCCCGTAATTGCGCCCGGCCATCCGCAGCGTCTCCGACACCGAGGTGAAGCCGGCATGGGTGTTCAGCGCCAGCGGCCACAGCACGGCATGGACCAGCACGAAGACGAGGCTGACCTCGCCCAGCCCGAACCACAGCATGGCGATCGGCAACAATGCTATGGCCGGCAGCGGGTTGAACATCGAGGTCAGGGTGGACAGCAGATCATTGCCGATGCGGGTGGAGACGGCGACGGTGGTCAGCAGCACGGCCAGGACCAGCGCCACCGCGTAGCCCTTCAGCAGCACCGACAGCGAGGTCCAGGCCATCGACAGCAGATCATCGCGGCGGATGCCGTCCCACAGCGCCGCCACCGTGTCGGTGAAGGTCGGGAACATCAGCGGGTTGTTCTGCCAGACCGCCGCCGCCTGCCACAGCGCCGCCACCGCCGCCAGCACCAGCAGCCGGCGCAGGGCCGTCACGTTGCCAAGCCGCTCCCACGGGGACAGCGGACGGGCGACATCGCCGATCGGGCCGGTGGCGGTGACGGCGCGCTCATATTCGGGACGGAGCGGCGGCTCGCGTCGGCCGCCGGGGCGCACGGGGCGGGGAGAGAAGGAAAGGTCGGTCATGCGCGGGCTCCCGTCCCGCTTCCTTCGACATCCTCGGCGAACAGCATGTGGTGGATGCGGTTGGCAAGATCCTGGAATTCCGCCCCGCCGACGGCGCCATGGTCGTAGCCGTCGCAATTGACCTCCGCCTTCACCTGTCCGGGATGGGGCGACAGCACCAGGATGCGCGAGCCGACGACCAGCGCCTCCTCGATCGAATGGGTGACGAACAGCATGGTGAAGCGCAGGTCGTCCCAGAGTTGCAACAGCTCCTCCTGCATCTTGCGCCGGGTCAGCGCGTCGAGTGCCGCGAAGGGCTCGTCCATCAGCAGGATGTCGGGCTCCATAGCCATGGCGCGGGCGATGGCGACGCGCTGCTTCATGCCGCCCGACAGCATGTGCGGGTGGACGTCGGCGAATTTCGTCAGGTTCACCCGCGCGATGCAGTCGAGCGCCTTCTCCTCCGCCTCGCGCCGCCTGGCCTTGCCGCTGGCGAGCAGGGGGAACATGACGTTCTCCTTGACCGTCTTCCAGGGCGGCAACTGGTCGAACTCCTGGAACACCATCATGCGGTCGGGGCCGGGCTTGGTTACCGTCCGCCCGTTCAGGCGGATGGCGCCCTCGACCGGCGACAGGAAGCCGCCGACCGCCTTCAGCAGCGAGGATTTGCCGCAGCCCGACGGTCCGAGCAGGACATAGCGTTCGGACTGGAACACCTGGAAATCGACGCGGTAGGTGGCGGTGACGAGATGCCGGCGCGTCTTGTATTGCAGGGTGACGCCGGACACGTCGAGCAGCGGCCGTTCCGACAGCCCGTCGCCGTCGACGCTCCGCGGGTAGGTCAGCGCGTTCATCGCCTCAGCTCCCGGCGCCGGCATGCAGATCCTCGAAGAAGTAATCCCTCCAGGAGGCCGGCTTGTTCTTGATCGCGCCGACCTTGTGCATGAAGTCGGCGAAGGCCTCCGTCCGGTTGGGCGTGACGGTGAAGCGGATGTCGGGGTCGTTCAGCAGGCGCAGGACATAGGCCTTGTCCAGGCTGCCCTTGTTCTGCGCCAGATAGATGTCCGCCGCCGCCTCGTGATCGCGGTTGATCAGGTCCATCGCCTCCTTCAGCGCGTCGAGGAAGGCGCGGTAGGTCTTCGGATTGTCGTCGCGGAAGGACTGCTTGCTCCAGATCAGGTTGAAGCTGTGCGGCCCGCCCAGCACGTCGTAGGAGCTGATCACCTTGTGGATCTTCGGGTCGTCCAGCTGCTGGTATTGGAAGGGCGCGCTGGAGATGTGGCCGGTGATGCCGCCGCCGCCCGACAGCAGGGCCGCCGTGGCGTCGGGATGCGGCATCGACACCGTCAGCTTGTCGATGGCGTCGTATTTGCCGGGCCCGAATTCCTTTTCCGCGGCCATTTGCAGCACGCGGGCCTGGACCCCGACCTTCGCCGCCGGCAGGGCGATCTTGTCGGCGTCGGTGAAGTCCCTCAGCGTCTTGACCTTGGGATTGCTGGTGGTCAGGAACAGCGGCATGTCGTTCAGCGAGGCGATCGCCTTGACGTTCGCGCTGCCCCTGGTGCGGTCCCAGATGGTCAGCAGCGGGGCGACGCCGGACGATCCCACGTCGATGCCGCCGGACAGCAGCGCGTCGTTCATCGCCGCCCCGCCCGACAGCTGCACCCAATCGACCGTGATGTCGAGGCCCAGCGCCTTGCCATGCTTCTCGATCAGCTTGTCCTGGCGCAGCACATGCAGCGGGAGAAAGCTCAAGCCATATCCCTCCGCGATGCGGATGCGCCCTTCGGCAGCCGCCGGCGCCGCGATAGCGGAGGTCATCAGCACCCCGATCACCGACGCGGCGATGGCCGCGAAGGCGCGGCGGCTGGGGTGTCGTGGCTGTCGCATGCTGGTGCTCCCCTCAACTCCATAAATCTACTAGAATTTAGGGGAACATGATTCATGGTGTCCGTCAATAGTGTGGAATGACGGCGGAGCCTGAATAAATTTTACATAACACTATGATATTTTCTGGTGGAGCCTCATCCGGCAAGGGCGGCGCGGCCGGCGCCGGTCAGGATCATGTCGTTCTGCGGCGCATGGACGCGGGCGCACAGCACGTCGCGGTGATGGCGTTCCAGCGGGTTGTCGCGCGACAGGCCGGGATTGCCGGTGATCTCCAGAGCCCGCGCCACCGCGTCGATGGCGTTGTTGGTCACCGTGTATTTCACCAGCAGGCTGTCGCTCGACGACGGCGGGGCGCCACCGTCCACCGCCGCCGACAGTGAGCGCAGCAGCAGCCGGTTGGTCAGCAGCAGCGCCTCGATGCCGCCGAGCGCCTCTTGCAGGCGCGGCACGGTGGCGAGCGACGCGCCATTCAGCCCGGTCGGCTTGCGGGCGTGCAGGAAGCCGACCAGCCAGTCACGGGCCGCGCGGGCGACGCCGTCATAGACGCCGCTGAACAGGGTGGCCATCCAGGCGGTGGCCGCCGCGTCGGGCACCGCCCATCCGGCGGGCGGACGCAGCTCGCCGACATGATCGTCCGGGACGAAGACGTCGTTGAACACCACCTCGTGGCTGCCGCTGGCGCGCATGCCGATGTGGTTCCAGGTCTCCCTCACCTCGATGCCCTGCTCCGCCAGCCCGGTTCCGCGCGGCACCACCCAGGTGCCGATCCGCGGTTCGGCTTCGTCGGTGCGGGCCCAGACGCCGAGCCAGGACAGCGCCGGAATGCCGGTGGAGTAGATCTTGGCGCCTGAGATGCGCCAGCCGCCCGGCACCTTGCGCGCCACCGTGGCCGGCAGGCCGCCGCGGTGGGGGGTGCCCAGTTCCGGCTCCACCCGCAGGATGTTGATGAGGCCGCCATCGGTCGAGGCGGAGCGGGCGATGGGCTCACGCAACGCCTCCGGCCATGCCGGCCCGCGCTGGAGCTGGCTGTGGATGACGTAATGCAGCACCAGGACCAGCGCGGTGGACGGCTCGCCGCGCGCGATTCCGTTCACCACCGCCAGCGCGTCGCGCAGCCCGCCGCCCTGGCCGCCCGCCGCCGCCGGGGCGACCAGCGCCAGCAGCCCGGCTTCCCGCAGCCGGTCGATATTCTCGAAGGGGAAGCTGGCGGCGGCGTCATGCTCGGCGGCGCGCAGCGCGAACTCCGCGGACAGGGCGGCGATCAGCGACGGATCGGCCAGCGGGGTGGTGCCGGCCTCGCCGAAGGGGGCGGCGGGAAGGGAGGGATTGTCGAAGGGCATGACGGGCGGCTCCGCGGTTGGAGGAGGGGATCAGGCGAGATCGACCGTGATGCGCCCGGCGAAGCGCTGGCTGTCGGTGGAGCGCTTGATGACCGACACGCTCTTCAGCTCGTCGGTGTAGAGCGCCAGCTGCTGGCGCAGCTCGTCGCCGATGGGGGTGACGTTGTGGGCGTGGCTGCGCAGCATCGCCTCCAGCTCCTCCACCGGGAATTTCGGGGCGAAGGGGGCATAGGCCGCCGCCGCCGCGCGCAGGTCGGCATAGGCCGCGTGCTGCGCCTCGATCAGCGCGGTGGTCAGCGCCGCCGCTGCGGGACGGTTGTCGCGCAGCAAGCTGCCGCGCACGCCGACGAGGCAGCAGGTGCGGGTCGCGAACTCGCCGCAGACATTGTTGGTAATCTCCACCATCTGCGGATTCTTGGTCTGGCTCCACACCAGCGGGTCGCCGTCGGCGATGGCGTGGATTTCCCCCTTCTCCACCGCCAGCCCCAGCAGATCGGCGGGGAACTGGCGCCATTCGACATCCTTGTTGGGGTCGAGCCCGAATTTGGTCAGCACGACCGAGAAGAAATTCTTCGATGGGCTGGCCATGTCGCTGACGCCGATCACCTTGCCCGGCAGGTCCAGCACGGTCTTCACCCCGGCCGCCTTCGCCCCGAACAGCCGCATGCAGCCGCCATGCAGCCCGGCGGAGATCTTCACGTCGAACCCCTGTTCCAGCGGCTTCAGCCAGCGCAGCGCCATGCCGACGCCGGCATCGGCCTTGCCGGTGGCGATCGCCTCCAGCAGCTGGTCGGTGGAGCCGGTGAAATTGACCAGCTCGACCTCCAGCCCATGCTTCTTGAACAGGTCGCGCTGGAAGGCCAGCGGCACGGCGGAGAAGCAGACCGCGCCGGCATTCCAGGACAGGCGCAGCGGCTCCGCCGCCACCGCCCGGCGGCGCAGGACGAAGGGGGCGGCGAGGGTGACGGCTCCGGCGGCGATCAGGCCGCGGCGGGAGAGGGAAAGGGCCGGCTTTGCGGTCATCGGTCGGAGGCCTTCGCGAGGGAGGGGGAGGGACGGGATCAGTCGAGCAGGTCGGGCTCGGCCGCGACGATCCATTCCCACAGCGGGTGGAAATTGTAGGCGCCGCCCTGGTGGGTGCCGACCTGCGAGCGGGTCAGCAGCGCCGTCTCATGGTCGATGGGCAGGGGCCGTCCGGCGGCCTCGGCCAGCAATTGGGTGTGGGCGGCGTTGTCGGCGCTGATGAACCACCAGGCCGCCGCCTCGACGCTCGGGCCGACGGTCAGCAGCCCGTGATTCTTCAGGATCGCCAGCTTCTTGTCCCCAAGTGAGTCCACCAGCCGCTTGCCCTCGCCCTCGGTCAGGACGACGCCGGAATAGGGGTCGAAGATCACCTGATCCTCGTAGAAGGCGGCGGCATCCTGGCTCAGCGGGGCCAATGGCAGGCCGAGCGCCGACCACGCCTTGCCATAGGTCGAATGGGTGTGGGCGGCGGCGACCACGTCGGGCCGCGCCCGGTGGATGGCCGAATGGATGGTGAAGCCGGCCTGGTTGATGGCGCGGTCGCCATGCAGGATGTTGCCGTCGCCATCGACCAGATGCAGGTCCGACACCCGGATGGTGCGGAAATGCTGGCCCAGCGGGTTGATCCAGAAGCGGTCGGGATGTTCCGGATCCCGCGCGGTGACATGGCCGGCCAGGCCCTGGTCGAAGCCGTAGCGACCGAACAGCCGGAAGGTGGCGGCCAGCCGCTGCTTGCGGTGCCGCCGTTCCTCCTCGGCGCTGGTGTAGCTGACCGGATCGACCGGCGGCCAGAATTTGCGCGGTCTCGGTTGGATGTGGGTCATCGCGAGGGGCTCCGTCGGGACAGGGGTCAATAGCCGGTGTCGGCGTCCACCACGTCGCGCAGCGGTTCGCCGCGCGCATAGGCGTCGAGATTGGCGAGGATGCGGTCGGCCAGCCGGCGGTCGAACGCCGGGTCGGACCAGGAGACATGCGGTGTCAGCCGGATGGCGGGGTGGCTGTAGAAGGGATGGCCTGCCGGCAGCGGTTCGGGATCGGTGACGTCGAGCGTGGCCCCGGCGATCCGCCCGCCGTCGATGGCGGCGAGCAGAGCTTCCTGATCGACCAAGGCGCCGCGCGCGACATTGACCAGATGCAGCCCCGGCCTGGCCCGCGCCAGCAGATCGGCGCCCACCAATCCACGGGTCGTGGCGGTCAGCGGCAGGGCCAGGACGAGATGGTCGCTGGCGGCGGCCAGATCCTCCAGCCGGTCGAACGGCTCGACGCCCGGCACCGGCTCCGCCCAGCCGGATCGGCGCACCGCCCCGACCGCCAGATTGAAAGCGAGCGCTCGCTCGGCGACCGCCCGGCCGATGGCGCCGAAGCCGGCCAGCCCCAGCCGCTTGCCGGACAGGCTGCCCAGCGTCTCGCGCCGCCAGTCCTGCGGCCCGCGCAGGCGGATGGCGTCCCAGCGCTTCTCGAAGGCGAGAATGGCGGTCAGCACGTAATCTGCGATGGCGACCGCCGAGACGCCACGGGCGCAGGTGACGATCCGCCGTCCCCCCAGCAGCCAGGACGGATAGACGTCCATCCCGGTCGAGCCCGCCTGGATCCAGCGCAGGGTCTCGCCCCAGCCGGGCGGCGGGGCGGCGGGCGCGGCATCCCACCCGATCAGTGGGCGGGTCAGCAGCACCTCGACCCCGGCCGGCAAATCCCAAGGGGCGCGGCCCGCCTCATGCTCCAGCACGGTGGGTCGGCTGGGGTGGGCGGCGATGCGCCCCCCCACCACCGGACCGAGCTGGTTGAGGATCACCGGGGAACGGATCGCCACGTCGCGCTCACTCCGCCGCGACGGCCTGGGCGCGCTGGCGCTCGGCCACCAGCTGGCGGACGCGGGGCAGCAGCTCCCGGCCATAGGCGATGGCGTCGGGCAGCGGGTCGAAGCCGCGGATCAGGAAGGTGGTGACGCCGAGGTCATAATAGTCGAGCAGGGCGTCGGCCACCTGATCCGGGGTGCCGACCAGCGAGGTGGAGTTGCCCTTCGCCCCGGTCAGGCCGGCGATGGCGGTCCACAGGCGCTTGTCGTGGCGATGTCCCTTCTCGGCGATGGCCAGCAGGCGGCGGGCGCCTTCGTTGTTGGGCTGCTCGCCGCGGCGGAAGCCGGTCTTGTCGAGCAGCGCCTTGGCCTTCTCGTAAATGGCGTCGGCCTTGGCCCAGGCGGCCTCCTCGGTGTCGGCCAGGATCGGGCGCAGCGACAGGCTGAAGGCCGGCTGCGGCCGGCCCGCCTTGGCGACGGCGGCGCGCACGCGGGCCAGCAGCTCGCGCACCTGATCGTGGGTCTCGCCCCACACCGCGTAGGTGTCGGCATGACGTCCGGCCACCTCGACGGCGGCGGCCGACGCGCCGGCGATCCACACCGGGATGCCCGACGGGTTGTAGGGCTTCACATGGGAGAAGGCTTTCTCGACACGATAATATTTGCCCTCGTAGTCGAAGGGGGCGTCGCTGGTCCATTCGGCGCGGACGATGTCGAGGAATTCGGAAGTGCGGGCGTAGCGGTCGTCCTTGTCCTCCACGACATTGCCGTCGCGGGCCAACTCGCCGCGCTCGGCCCCGGTGATGACGTTGATGGCGACGCGGCCGCGGCTCAACTGGTCGAGCGTGGCGAACTGGCGGGCCAGGATGGTCGGGGCCTGGAAGCCGGGGCGATGGGCGATCAGCACGCCCAGCCGGTCGGTGACGCCGGTGATGTGCTGGCTGACCTGAAGGCTGTCGGGCGCGTCGGCATGGAAGGCCTGGAGCACCGAATCGAAGCCGCCCAGCTCATGCGCCTTGGCCGTCGTCTCGATATAGTCGCGGTCCACCACCGGACCCTGGCGCGGGATGATCTCCGAGGCGTTGTGGTTGCCGACGAAGCCGACGAAACGGAGCGGATGGGGCGATGTGGCGTGAGAGGCGGTCATGGCGGTGGTCCCCTTTTTGTGCGTGGCGAGGGAGCGGGAAAGGAGGAAGCGGGAAAGGGTTTTTCGTGGCCTGTCCGTCAGCTGAGCGGACGCGACAGGATGTCGGTGAAGCGGCGGTCGAAGGCCGGGGCGATGTCGATCCGTTTCGGCAGCACGCCCAACTGGTGGAAGGTGTCGGCGACATTCTGGGCCGATGCGACGTCGGCGTCGGTGATCGGCGCCAGATCGCGCTGGCGCGAATTCTTGCGCAAAATCTCCAGGTCGGTTTCGAGCGGCACGCCGATGGCGGCGGAATGGACCTGGGCCCAGCGCTCCAGATTGGCGGCGCGCCAGGAGAAGGCGAGGCGCAGCCGCAGGAAATAATCGCCGATGGCGGCCGACTTGCCGGGATCGGCCAGGGCGTCGGGCGAAGCGAGATAGAGGTAATTGCCCGACAGGTAGCCGTTGGAGGTGATCAGCACCCGGGCGCCCTTCTTGATGGCGAAGGGCACCGAATAGCCGTAGATCGCCCAGGCATCGAGCGCGCCCTGCTCGAAGGCGGCCTGTCCCTCCGACGGGGTCAGGCTGATCGGCTGGATGTCGGTGAAGCGCAGGCCGGCTTCGCCGAGCATCCGGGCGAGGTAATATTGCGTCGTGGTGGCGCGGACATAGCCGACGCGTTTGCCCTTCAGGTCGGCGACCGAGCGGATCGCGCTGTCCGGCGGCACCAGCACCACCTGCCAGTTCACATCGTCCTTGACGATGGCGACGATGGACAGGCGGGCGCCGGCGGCGATGCCGAAGGCCGGCGGGATCTCGCTGCTGGAGCCGATATCGATCGATCCGGCGTTGATCGCCTCGACGATCAAATTGCCCGAGGCGAATTCGGCGAACTGCGAGCGGTAGCCGGACCGGGCGTTGCCGGACGCCTCCAGCGACAGCCCGTCGAGCGCCTTGTAGTCGGCGATGCGCAGAAGGGTTTCGGACGTCGGCCCCGAGGCCGCCTGGGCGCCGCAGGCGCCACCCAGTGCCAAGGCGCCGCAGGCGCCGGCCGCGCCGCGCAGCAGGCCGCGGCGGCCGATGGGGGCGGGGGGACGGCGGAGGAGGTCTATCGTCATGGCGGGCGGTGTCCGTCGGCGGTGAAGGTCAAAGGCTGGGCGCGGCGGCGGCGCCGGCGGGCAGGCCGAAGCCGCCCGGATGCGCGGCGGCGGCGGCACCCGTTTCCGCCCTGCTTTCGGCGACCTGTGGGTCCCGTGCCGCCAGATGCTCCTCATCGACGCCCAACTCGGCCAGCAGGCGGGAACGCAGCGCGATGAAGCCGGGGTCGCCATGACGGCGCGGGCGGGCGAGCGGGATCGGGATGTCGGCGGCGATCCGGCCATCCGCCATCACCAAGGCGCGGTCGGCCAGCAGCAGCGCCTCGTCGACATCATGGGTGACCAGCAGGACGGCGGGGGCATGGGCCCGCCACAGCGTCTCGACCAGCCCCTGCATGCGCAGCCGGGTCAGCGCGTCCAGCGCCGCGAAGGGTTCGTCGAGCAGCAGCAGGCGCGGTTCACGGACCAGGGCGCGGGCCAGGGCCGCCCGCTGCGCCTCGCCGCCCGACAGGGTCAGCGGCCAGGCGCGGGCGCGGTGGGACAGTCCGACCTCCGCGAGGGCGGCGAGGCCGCGTTCCTCGGCGTCGGGATGGCGCAGGCCGAGCGTGACGTTGCGCAGAACCCGCATCCAGGGCACCAGCCGCGGCTCCTGGAACACCACCGCGCGCTGGTCCGGCAGCTCCACGCTGCCCTCCGGCGCCGGGTCCAGCCGCGCCAGCGTGCGCAGCAGCGTCGACTTGCCGCAGCCGGAACGGCCGAGCAGGGCGGTGAAGGAGCCGGGCTGGAGATCGAGCGACAGGCCGTCCAGCACATTGCCGTTGCCGAAATTGCGGACGAGGCCGCGGACGCTGACGACAGGCCTGGTGGCGGGCTGGCCGGAGGATTGGGCGGCGGCGGAAATCCGCGACGGGGCGTGGCTCATGGAGCATCACTCCTTGATGAAGGCCGGGCGCCAGACCAGCGCCGAGCGTTCGATGAGGCGGACGATCAGGTCGGCGAGCAGGCCGAGGATGGCGTAGACGATCAGGGCGACGATGATCACGTCGGTGCGCAGGAATTCCCGCGCCGTCATCGCCAGATAGCCGATGCCGCTGGAGGCGTTGATCTGCTCGCCCACCACCAGGCTGAGCCAGGCGACGCCGAGCGCGTAGCGCAGCCCGGTCAGGAAGGCGGGCAGGGCGCCGGGCAGGATGACCTGGGCGATCAGCTCCCACCGGGTCAGGCCCAGGGTGGACACCGCCTCGACCACCTTGGCATCCACGGTGCGGATGCCGGCGAACAGGTTGAGGTAGATCGGGAAGGCGGTGCCGAGCGCCACCAGGGCGATCTTCGGCGTCTCGCCGATGCCGAACCACAGGATGAACAGCGGCACCAGCGCCAGATGGGGCAGGGTGCGCAGCATCTGCAACAGGGCGTCGAGCGCATCCTCGCCCCGGCGCGACAGGCCGGCGATCAGGGCGCAGACGGTGCCGGCCGACACGCCGATGGCGAGCCCGGCGCTGACCCGGCCGAGCGAGACCAGCAGATGGACCGCCAGCTCGCCGCTGACCGTCAGGTCCCAGAAGGCGGTCAGAATCTGGCTGGGCGAGGGGATGGATCGGGTCGAGATCCAGCCGAACCCCACACTGGCCTGCCACAGCGCCAGCAGCGCCAGCGGCACCGCGCAGCGGCGCAGGCCCGCCGGAAGCGTCACGGCGCGGGAGCGGTGTCCCGTGCCTTTGGTCGCGGTGATTGCCGTCATGGATCCTCCCGAGGCCGGTCGATTGCGGTGGCTACGGGAGAAAGCCTATCCCTATTGCGGAAATAGGAAAAACAAAAAACACAAACTACACTGTTGAGAAAAACTTAAGTAACCAGAAATCAATGTTGTTTATCCGCCACGGCTTCGGTCAGGAGGGGCACCAGGGAATCGGCCAGGATCCCGTGCAGTCGGTCGACTGCCGGATTGGCCGCCGGATTGGCCGCGGACTGGGCGCGGTGCAGTTCAAGGGGAACGGATCCCAGTTCCGGCAGGCCCTGATCGCGGGCGAGGATCGCCAGTGTCTCGGGCAGTCCCAGCGGGGTGCGGACGGTCACGCCCAGGCCCGCCTCCACCGCCGCCCACAGACCGGACAGGCTCGGGCTGGTGAAGGTGATGCGCCAGGGATGCCCGCCGCCGTCCAGCCGCTCGACGCCATGCTGGCGGAACATGCAGGGCGCGTCGAGCAGGGCGAGCGGCAAGGGGCCGTCCGGGTCGGCGCGGAAGCCGTCCGCCGCCACCCAGGCCACCGGCAGATGGGCAAGCGTCGCGGCGGCGCTGCCCGATGTCGTCGCGGCGGGGCCGCTGCCGCCGATCTCGCCGAAGGCCAAAGCGAGGTCGAGCGCGCCCTGCGCCACCCGATCGCGCAGCTCCCGCCCCCGGCCGACCTGGGCCTCGACATGGATGCGCGGATGGGCGCGGTGGAAGGAGCCGAGCACGGATGGCAGCCAGCGTTCCGCCAGATCCTGTGGAAAGCCGACCCGCACCGTGCCGTCCATCGCCCGGCCGCGCGCGGCCGACAGCGCCTCGTCGTTCAGGGTGACGATGCGGCGGGCATAGCCCAGCAGAAGGTCGCCGGCATCGGTCAGCGCCACCGTGCGGCCCGCCTTGCGGAACAGCGGCTGGCCGACCTGCTCCTCCAGCTTCTTCATCTGGAGGCTGATCGCCGACTGGGTCCGGCCGAGCCGTTCAGCGGCGCGGGCGAAGCCGCCATGCTCCATGGCGATCACCAGCGCCCGCAGCACGTCCATGTCGAGGTTGGTCGGAAGCAGTGCCACCTGATCGTCCCCACTCCCAGCCGTCAGGACGGCAGGGCGCTGTTGAAGCCGGGATCGAAGATCGCCGCCGCGTCCAGCCGTTTCGGAATGATGCCGAACTCGCGCCAGACGTCGGAGGTCGCCTGCTGGTCGGCGATGACCGTGGCGTCGAGGGGGACCGGCCGCGCCCGTTCGACGCCGAAGGTGTGGCGGGCGATGGCGGGATCGATGCCGACCGTCCTGGCCCAGATGCCGGCATAGGCGTCGCTGTTCTCCAGTGCCCACAGCCGGGCGGCGGCGAAGCGGCGGAGCAGGTCGGTCAACGCCTCGCGCTTGGTGGCGATCGCCTCCAGCGTGGCGGACTGGTAGGACAGGCCGCTCATCAGCCCGGTGCCGGTGACGACGGCGCGGGCGCCATCGACCAGCAGCGCCTGCGAGACATAGATGCCCCAGCTCGACCAGGCGTCGATCGAGCCGGCGGCCAGCGCCGACTTGGCGTCCGACGGCAGCAGGAAGGCGATCTTCACGTCGTCCGGCTTCAGGCCGTTGGCCTTCAGCGCCGCCAGCACGAGGTAATGGCCGATGGAGCCGCGCCCGGTGCCGATGGTCTTGCCCTTCAGGTCGGCGACGTTGCGGATCGGCGAGGCCCCCGGCACCAGGATGGTGGTGCTCCGCGGGTTGGAGCGCACGGCGCCGATGATCTTGGCCGAGGCGCCGGCGGCCAGCGCGAAGGTGGTCGGCGCGTCGCCGGCATAGCCGACCTCGATGGCGCCGGCGTTCAGCGCCTCCAGCAGCGGGGCGGCGGCGGGGAACTGGCTCCATTCGATGCGGTAGGGCAGGTCGGACAGAAGCCCGGCGGCCTCGATCACCGACTGCACGCCGCCCTTCTGGTCGCCGACCTTCAGCACGGTGCCGGCGGGAATCGCCGCCCGCGCCTGCCGCAGGGGCAGCAGGCCGGCGGCGCCGAGACCGAAACCAAGGCCGAGACCGAGGGCGTGGCGGCGCGTCAGGGGCGGGAGCGAAGAGGAAAACGGTGGCATGGAGGGCTCCCTCAGATGACGAAGAAATTGTGGGCGCCGTCGCGCTTCAGCTGGTCGACCAGTTCCAGTTCCCAGTCGATGTAGCCCTGCATGGCGGCGGCGCTGTTGTCGGTGCCCTCGTAGGGGCGCTTGTAAACGTCGTCGGGCTCGCCCCCCAGCCGGTCGAGGGCGGCGCTGAGCGGCAGACCGGCGGCGACCCAGCCCTGGGTGCCGCCCTCCAGCAGCAGCGGGCGCTGGCCACCAGAATCACCGGGGGGGAAATCCGCGATGGCGTAGCGGGTCAGCGTGCCGTCGCCGCAGGTCAGCACCGGGCGAACCCCCTTGGGCAGGGTGGCGATGAGTCCGGCCAGCCGGGCGCGGGTGGAGAAATACGCCCCCGGAACATGGCCGGCGCGGTAGCGCGGGCTGCGGGTGATGTCGATCACCGCCGCCTCGCCATTCTCCAGCAGGGCCAGCAGGTCGCGCGGCGCGATGGTCTCCGCCCCCACCTCCGGCACCGGCGGCAGGATGCGGCGGTCGGGGCCGCTCTCACCGCCAAGCGCCGAGACGTCGCCTTCCAGTACATGCACCTCCCAGCCGAGCTGGGCGAGCCAGGAGGCGGTCATGTCGGCGCGCGGGCCGCCGCCGCCGGCCGGATCGTCGGCCAGCACGATGCGGGCGCCGCGCGCCGCGACATAGTCGTCGGTCGCCTGGACCAGCTGGCCGCCGGCGGCATGGCGGAAGCCGGGCAGATGACCGGCCTCGTATTCCTCGGGCGTGCGGACGTCGAACAGGTGCAGCGTGCGCCGCTCGTCGCCACGGAAACGGTCGAGCGTCGCCGCGTCGATGCGGCCGACCCCGGCGCGATCGGCGACCGCGCGGGCGCGGCGGCGGCCGGCGGCGTCGCCTTCGGCCGACAGGTCGGCGGGGAAACGCCCCTCGCGCCCGCTGTCGACGGACAATCCGGCCAGGGTCCAGCCGATGGTGCCGTTGCGCAGGGCGGCGACCCGGTTGGGAATGCCGGCATTGACCAGCGACTGGGTGCCGATGATCGAGCGCGTGCGGCCGGCGCAGTTCACCACCACGAGCGTTTCGGGATTGGGGGCGATGTCGTGGACCCGCTTGACCAGTTCGGCCCCCGGCACGCTGATGCCGCCGGGGATCGACATGGTGCGGTATTCCTCGAAGCGGCGGGCGTCGAGGATGACCAGATCGGCCTTGGCGTCGACCAGCGCCTTGACCTCCGCCGCCGGCAGCGACGGGGTGTGGCGGTGATGCTCGACCCATTCGCCGAAGGCCTTGCTCGGCACATTGACGTCCCGGTAAACCTCGAAGCCGGCGGCGATCCAGCCGGCCAGCCCGCCCTCCAGCAAGGTCACGTCGCTGAAGCCCAGCGCCTGGAGCCGGCGGGCGGCCGGCTCGGCGTAGCCTTCCCCATCGTCATAGACGGTGATCGGCACGTCGCGGCGCGGCAGCAGGTCATAGGCCAGCAATTCCACCCGGCTCAGCGGGACGGAGACGGCGAACAGCGGGTGGGCCAGCGAATAGGGGCCTTCCTCCCGCGCGTCGAGCAGCGCGACCTCGTCGCGCTCGATCCAGGCGCGGCGGATGTCGGCGGGGCGGCGGGTGGCGAGCGGTCCGGCTTTGGTCATGATGGCTGGTGATCCTCAGGCGGCGTGGGGGACGGGCTGCGAACGGTCCCACAGGTTGGGCAGGGCGGTGTTGGCGTAGCCGGAGATGAACAGCTTGCGCTGGCCGGTCAGCGGGTCGAAGACCGAGCGGCGGACGGCGCCGATATTGCCGCCATAGACATGGATGCTGATCGACGGCCGGTCGGGCAGCGCGTTGGAAATCGCATGGACATCGCCGATGCGGGGCGACACCGCCTCGACCGCCCCCGCCGTCAGGATCTCGGACGGGTAGGCGATGGGCGTGCCGCCTTCTGGGTGCAGGTCGTAGCGTTGCGAGCGCTCCGACCCGCGCAGGATGCCGACGAGGCCCCAGACGGTGTGGTCGTGGATCGGCGTCCGCTGTCCCGGACCCCAGACGAAGCTGACGACGGAGAAGCGCTCATAGGGGTCGCAATGCAAAAGATACTGCCGGTAATGAACCGGATCGGGCTGGGCATAGGCGTCGGGCAGCCAGTCGTCGCTGGCGATCAGCCCGGCCAGCAGCTTGCCGCCGGCGTCGAGGATGGTGGCCTCGTCGTCGCCATGCCGCTCTACCAGACGGGTGAAATCGGCGATGAAGACGCGCAGGCGCGGCAGGTTGGGGCTGGGGATGGTGTTGTCGGGCATGGTCGCGGGGCCTCACCAGGTCTCGGCAAGGCCGAGAAGTTCGAGAATGCGGTGGCGCAGGTCGGTCAGGACCGGGTCGCCGCGGTGGCGGGGATAGGGGCGGTCGATCGGCAGGTCGGCCTTGATGCGGGCGGGGCGGCCGCTGAACACGATCACGCGGGTCGCCATGAACAGCGCCTCCTCGATGTCATGGGTCACCAGCAGGCCGGTGAAGCCGGCCCGGCGCCACAGCTCGACCAGTTCGCTCTGCATCGCCAGCCGGGTCAGGCTGTCGAGCTTGCCCAGGGGTTCGTCCAGCACCAGCAGGCGCGGGTCGTTGACCAGGGCGCGGGCCAGGGCGGCGCGCTGGGCCATGCCGCCCGAAAGCTGGTGCGGATAGGCCTTCTCGAAGCCGGTCAGCCCGACCAGGGCCAGCGCCTCCTCCACCCGGTGGCCCTGAGCGCGCAGCAGGCCGCGCGCCTCCAGCCCCAGCGCGACATTGTCGCGCACGGTGCGCCAGGGATAGAGCGTCGGATCCTGGAAGACGACGACGCGCGACGGGTCGGGGCCGGCGATCGGGCGGCCGTCGGCGAGGATGCGGCCCTGGCCGGGCGGTTCCAGCCCGGCGACGAGGCGCAGCAGGGTGGATTTGCCGCAGCCGCTCGGCCCCAGCAGGGCGACCAGTTCGCCCGGCTCCACCCGCAGATCCACCCCGTCCAGCACCGGCAGCGGGGCGCCATGCAGTTCGAAGGCGTGGCTGACCGCCTGCACCTCGATGCTCATTCCGGCCACGGTGTTCGCGGTTTCGGTGTTCTCCAGCGCTACCATTTCAGCATTCCCTTCTGCCAGGCGAGCAGGCGGTCGCGGACGCGGAACAGCAGCGTCACCAGACCGGAGCAGAGCAGCGCCATCACCAGCAACGCGGCGTACATGTTGCCGTAGGCGGCCCAGCCCTGGGCCCATTGCAGATACCAGCCGACGCCCGACTTCACCCCCAGCATCTCCGCCACCACCAGGACGGCGAAGGCGGCGCCCAGCCCCATGAACAGCCCGACGAAGACATGCGGCATCGCCGCCGGGACGGCGACCTTCAGCACCAGGAAGCGGTTCGAGGCGCCCAGCGTGCGGGCGATGTCGTAATAGGCGCTGTTGACGCCGGCCACGCCCGACCAGGTGAGAATGGTCACCGGCACGCCGCTGGCCAGCGCGATCAGGAAGACGCTGGCGCTCCAGCTGGTGGGGAAGGCGAAGAAGGCGATGGGCAGCCAGGCGGTGGCCGGCAGCGGGCCGATCAGCCGCAAAACCGGATGGACCCAATAGCCGACCGCGCGCGACCAGCCGATGGCGACCCCCGTCACCACCCCCAGGATCGACCCGACGGCATAGCCGGTGACCAGCAGCCGGAGCGAGGCGGCGAAACAGTCGAGCAGCCGCGGCCAATCGTCGAGATAGACCTCCAGCAACGCCTGCGGCGGCACGAAGAAGGGGCGCGGCAACAGGTTGAGCTTGGCGGTCAGGATCTCCCAGCCGGTCAGCCCCAGCGCCAGGGCGATCAGCCAAGGCACCGACGCCGACAGCCCGGCGATCACGGGGGCCAGCCGGCCGCGCGGGGCGGGACGGAACAGCGCGGTCAGCGGCGCCGCCAGCGCCAGCAGTCCGGCGGCCACCACCAGCAGGCTGGCGAACGCGCCCGTCCGTTCCCATTCCTGCGCATCGGCGGCGTCGGGCCACAGGGCGGTCACCCCGGCGGCCAGGAACCACGGCAGGGCGGCGGCGGAAAAGCGCAGGGGCAGGCCGCGAAGCAGGGGCGTTCCAATGGGCAAGGCTCCGCCGCTGGCCGTCGGCAGGGCGGCGGCCGTGTCGTTCACGCTCATGATGGCTCTCCGGTTCGGCCTGGGCGGCCGTTACGGCGTTCGGATCAAAGGATGGTCACCGCTTGCGCGGCGTCGAGCCGTGGCGCGCGCGGACGTGACGGCGGGCCGTCGGCATGGCCCAGCGCCACCAGGATGTTGGAGCGCACGGTGGTGCCGGCGAAGAACTCCGCATCCACCGCCGCGGCGTCGAATCCGGACATCGGCCCGGCGTCGAGCCCGAGCAGCCGGGCGGCCAGGATCAGGTAGCCGGCTTGCAGCGAGCCGTTGCGGAAGGCCGTCGTCTCCGCCAGCGCCGGGTCGTCGATGAACAGTTGCGACGGATCGTAATGCGGGCTCAGCAGCGGCAGATGCTCGAAGAAGCGGTTGTCGTGGGCGACGATGGCGATGACGCCGGCGGTCAGCTTGGACAGGTTGCCGCGGCTCAGCGCCGGCCGCAGCCGTTCCTTGGCCTCCGCCGTGGTCAGGAAGACGAAACGCGCCGGGCTGCCGTTGAAGGCGGTGGGGGCCAGCCGGACCAGCTCATAGAGCCGGGCCAGCGTCTCCGCCGGCACCGGCCGGTCCGACCAGGAATGCGGCGTGCGGGCGCCGAGGAACAGGCGGTCGGCGGCGAGGGCGAGCTCCTGGGGCGGTTGCCCGGTGACGGGAAGCGGGGTGTCGGGCATCGAAGCGGGCTCCTTCGGGGATAGGGGGGCAGGACAAGACATGCTGGTGGCGGTCGTCGATCCGCTTGGCCTTGTGGACGGCGCGCGGCAGGGGGCGCGGCAGGGGGCCGGCTCAGGCCAGAGCCGCCAGCGTCGCCAGGAGGATCACCGAAAGAACGCCGAGGCAGAGCGGCAGCGGGCCGCCGGCCTCTCCGGCATCGATCGGCGGTTCCGCGAAGCTGTCGGATGCGGGCGGCACCGGCAGGATCAACGCGCCCGACGGGCTGAGCGACGCCATCACCATCCGCTCGAAATCATCCAAACCCTTCATGGCACGTCTCCTGGTCAGGTGGGTGGGGGCAGGCTGATCGCGCATCGTCTGATCGTCACGACACGGCCGGCCAACGGTTCTTCCAACGGCTCCGCATAATTCAACATATTTTTACGGTTAAACATCTAAATTACCTATAGGAAAATAGGAAAATGAGGCGGGGTCAAGCGCCGGCTTGAGTCCGGCCCATGTTTTTTCGGAGTGCGGCCGGTTTTCCGGCCGGTGCAGGGCACCCCGGTCAGGCTGTCCGCCGCGCGCCGCCACCGACTCCGCGGCATATTAAGCAATGAAAATATGTTGTATAAATATATTTCCCTGTAGAAAGGTAGATTTTATGGTGACAAGCGCGCGTGCGCCGCTCTAGTGTCCCTGGACATTCGGGGCGCCGGCGCCCGCAAAGCCGGCATACGAACCGTGACGGGGGAAAAGACGATGAAGTCCGCACTGCCTTCCTTCCTGGCCGCCGCCCTGGCGACCCTCGCCCCCTTCGTCGCCGAGGCCGGGTCCGGCAAGGTCGTCGTCGGCTATCAGACCGACGCGCTGCCCTCCTCGGTCGCCATCGCCAATGGCGATTTCGCCAAGGCGACCGGCGTCGAGATCGATTTCCGCAAGTTCAATTCCGGCGCCGAGGTCTTCGCCGCCATCGCGTCCGGCGACGTCCAGGTCGGCTATGTCGGCTCCAGCCCCTTCGCCGCCGCCGTCAGCCGCGGGCTCGACGTGAAGGCCTTCCATCTCGCCACCATTTCCGGCACCGACGAGGCGCTGGTGGTGCGCAACGGCTCCGGCATCGAGAAGCCGGCCGACCTGAAGGGCAAGAAGCTTGCCGCCGCCCCGGTCTCCACCGACCATTACCAGCTGCTCGCCGTGCTGAAGCAGGAGAAGCTGACGGAGCGCGACGCCCAGATCTTCGCCATTCCGCAGCCCGACATCGTCGCCGCCTGGAACCGTGGCGATCTGGACGGCGCCTTCGTCTGGGATCCCGCGCTGACCGAGTTGAAGAAGACCGGCAAGGTGCTGCTGACCTCGCGCGAGGTGGCGGACCGCGGCGCTCCGACCTTCACCGCCTGGGTGGCGACCGCCGCCTTCGCCAAGGAGAATCCGGCCTTCCTGACCAGCTTCGCCGGCACCATCGAGCGCTACAGCACCTCCTTCCGCACCGACAAGGCGGCCTGGGGACCGGACTCGGAGAATGCGAAGACGCTGGCCAAGCTGCTGGGCGGCACGCCGTCCGATCAGGCGTCGGCGCTGACCAACCTGTCGCTGGTCCCGGCCGAGGTGCAGGCCTCCACCGCCTGGCTTGCCGGTGGCGAGGGCGGCGGCGCCGCGAAGATCCTGAAGGAGACCGCCGAGTTCCTGAAGGAGCAGAAGAAGATCACCACCGTGCTGCCCAGCTACGGCGGTTTCGTCACCGCGGATTACGTCAAGGACGTCCGCTGATCCACCGGCGAACGGGAGGCCGTCCATGCTCCAGGTCCGCAACGCCAGCGTCTTCTTCTCCGCCCGCGACGGGCGGGTGGTCCATGCGCTGGACCGCGCGTCGCTCGACATCGACGCCAACAGCATCGTCGTGGCGCTGGGGGCGTCGGGCTGCGGGAAATCGACGCTGCTGAACGCCATCGCCGGCTTCCTGCCGCTGTCGGAGGGATCGATCACCCTGGACGGCCAGCCGGTCGGCGGCCCCGGCGCCGACCGTGGCGTCGTCTTCCAGAAGGACACGCTGCTGCCCTGGAGCAGCGTCGCCGACAATGTGGCGCTGGGCCTGCGCTTCGCCGGCGTTCCCGCCCGGCGGCGGCGCGAGCGGGCGGAGGAGCTGCTCGGGCTGGTCGGGCTGGAAGGCTTCGCCGACGCCGCCCCGCACGAGCTGTCGGGCGGCATGCGCCAGCGCGTCGGCATCGCCCGCGCGCTGGCGACCGATCCGAAGATCCTGCTGATGGACGAGCCGTTCGGCGCGCTCGACAGCCTGACGCGCGAACAGATGCAGGAACTGCTGATCGATGTCTGGGCGCGCACCGGCAAACGCATCTTCTTCATCACCCATTCGATCGAGGAGGCGCTGTTCCTCGGCACCACGCTGGTGGTGATGTCGCCGCGCCCCGGCCGCATCGTCGCCCGGTTCGAGCTGGATTTCGTCCGCCGCTTCGCCGCCGAACGCGACGTGCGCGCCATCCTGTCGGCGCCGGAATTCGCCGAGCTTTACGACGAGATCCGCTCCCTGGTGCACCGCCCGCACCATGAGGTGGAGGCCCGGCTTCATCACGAGGCGGAACCCCGCCGGAGGGTGCTGCAATGACCGATCTCGCCCGTCCCGGCGACCGCATCGCCGGTGATCGCCTTGCCGACGGCCCGGCGGAGCGGCCGAGGATCGTCCGGCTCCACCCCTTCGGCCTCGACGGCGCCCGCACCGGCCTGATCAGCCTCGCCACCGCCGTCCTGTTGCTGGGCGGCTGGTTCCTGGTGTCGCATTTCCGGCTGGTGACGCCGCTGTTCCTGCCCACCCCGCAGGAGGTCGCCATCCAGTTCCTGGCGGTGGTCGAGGACGGCTATGCCGGCGCCACCCTGTGGGAGCATGTGTCGGCCAGCCTGTTCCGCATCCTGTCCGCCGCGCTCATCGCCGCCTCGCTCGGCATCCCGCTCGGGTTGGCGATGGGGCTGAACCGCTGGGCCAAGGGCGTGCTCGACACGCCCATCGAGTTCTACTGGCCCTTGCCGCCGCTGGCCTATCTGCCGCTGATGATCATCTGGCTCGGCATCGGCGAGGTGTCGAAGATCGCCCTGCTGACGCTGGCGATCTTCGCGCCGGTGTGCCTGTCGGCCCAGGCCGGGGTGCGGTCGCTGCCGATCGAGCGGGTGAACGCCGCGCTGTCGCTGGGCGCCAGCCGCTGGCAGCTGTTCCGCGCCATCGTGCTGCCCAGCGCCCTGCCGGAGATCCTGACCGGCCTGCGCATCGGCATCGGCGTCGGCTGGAGCACGCTGGTCGCGGCGGAACTGATCGCCGCCACCCGCGGCATCGGCTTCATGATCATGTCCGCCTCGCACTTCCTCGCCACCGACGTGGTCTTCGTCGGCATCGGCATCATCGCCGCCTTCGCCTTCGCCTTTTCCTACGGGATGCGCCTGCTCGAAGCCTGGCTGGTGCCGTGGAAGGGCAAGAGCTGAGGCCCGCCATCCAAAGAAACGCGCCTTTCCGAACGACAGGAATTGGGGAACCGCCATGCCCGACATCGCCCTGCCCACCCTCGTCCTCACCCCCGTCAGCCCGGCCATCGGCGCGCGGGTCGAGGGGCTCGACCTCACCCGTCCGCTGTCCGACAGCGAGGCGGCGGCGCTGGAGCGGGCGCTGGTCGCCCATCAGGTGCTGTTCTTCGAGAACCAGCCGCTGACCCCGCAGGCGCAGCGCGCCTTCGCCGCCCGCTTCGGCCAGCTGCATGTCCACCCGATCTATCCGAAGGTGCCGGAACAGCCGGAGATCATGGTGCTGGACACCGGGCCGCACAATCCGAGCGACAATGATGTCTGGCACACCGACGTCACCTGCATCGAAAACCCGCCGGCCATCGTCGCGCTCTCCGGCAAGCTGATCCCGCCGGTCGGCGGCGACACGGTGTGGGCCAGCAACATCGCCGCCTACAACGGCCTGTCCGAGCCGATCCGCCGCCTGCTGGAGCCGCTGAAGGCCCTGCACGACTTCACCCGGTCCTTTCCGGAATGGCGCCACAACGGCGATCCGGAGACCCATGCCCGCTGGAAGGCGGCGCGGGAGAAACACCCGCCGGTGGTCCATCCGGTCATCCGCACCCATCCGGTCAGCGGGGCCAAGGCCCTGTTCGTGAACGAGAATTTCACCTCGCGCATCGTCGGGCTGAGCGACCGTGAAAGTGCGGCGATCCTGGACTTCCTTTATGACCATGTCAGCCGCCCGGAATTCACCGTGCGCTGGCGCTGGAAGACCGACGATCTGGTGCTGTGGGACAACCGCTCGACCCAGCATTACGCGGTGAACGACTATGCGCCGCACCGCCGGATCATGCACCGCGCCACCGTTCTGGGCGACCGGCCCTATTGAGGGAGAGCGGGTTATCGCGTTTCATTCCCTTTTCCGGGGCGGGGTCACTCCGTCCCGGTCCTGAACCGGTATCCCACCCCCGGCTCGGTGACGATCAGGACCGGCAAATTGGGGTCGTCCTCCAGCTTCTGGCGGAGCTGCTTCACATAGACCCGCAGATAGGCGGTGTCGTGCACATGCGCCGGCCCCCAGACCTCGCGCAGCAGGTCGGCGTGGGTCAGGACATGGTCGGCATGGCGCGCCAGCATCGCCAGCAGCTCATACTCCTTGCGCGACAGATGGACCTCCGCCCCGCCGCGTTCGACGATGCGGCGGGCGAGGTCGATGACCAGCGTGCCGGCGGTGACGCTGGTCGGCGGTTCGGCATCGGCCGGGCGCTGGCGCAGCACGGCGCGCACGCGGGCCATCAGCTCGCCGACGCCGAAGGGCTTGACCACGTAATCGACGGCGCCGCGGTCCAGCGCCTCCACCTTGTCATACTCCTGGGCGCGCACCGACAGCACGATGATCGGCACCGGCGCGGTCCGGTGGATCGCGCTGATCACCTCCTGCCCGTCGAGATCGGGCAGGCCGAGGTCGAGGATCACCAGATCCGGCCGCCGCTCCGCGCAGGCCCCGATCCCGTCGCGCCCGTTCTCCGCCTCCACCACCTCGTAGCCGTTGGCCGACAGGCTGATGCGCAGGAACTTGCGGATCTGCGGTTCGTCGTCAACGACCAGAATCCGGGGTACCTGAATCCTCGCCACGCGCGCTGTCTCCCTCGATGTCGGCGATCTCCGGCCCGGCCGGCACCGGCAGCAGGATGGCGATGCAGGTGCCGACGCCGTGGCGACCGGGCAAAGCCCGGATGGTGCCGCCGTGCGCCTCCACGATACCACGGCAGATGGCGAGGCCAAGCCCGGTTCCCGCCGTCTGGGCGTCGCCGGCCTCCACCCGGTAGAACATGTCGAAGATCCGTTCGCGGTCGGCCTCGGGGATGCCCGCCCCCTGGTCGCACAGCTCGATCAGCACCTCGCCGCCGGCGCGGCTGGCCTGGAGGAGGATGGGGCTGCCGTCGGGCGAGTATTTGCAGGCATTGTCGATCAGGTTGAAGAACACCTGTCCGGTCAGCACCGGGTCGAGCCGCAGCAGCGGCAGGCCCGGCTCAAGCTCCAGCCGCACCGGGCGGTCCCCCAGCATCCGCTTCGCCCGCTCCAGCGCCGCCCCGATCACGTCGGCCAGATCGACCCAGTCGGTGCGCGGCTTCAGCGCGCCCGAGCCGATCCGCGTCATGTCCAGCAGGTTCTGCACGAAGCGGTTCAGCCGTTCCGCCTCCTCCTGGATGGTCTGGACCAGCTCCATCCGTTCCGGCGGCGCCAGCGTCTCGCCATAGCTGGTGAGGCTGGACGAGGCCCCCAGGATGGAGACCAGCGGCGTTCGCAGGTCATGCGACAGCGAGGACAGCAGGGCCGAGCGCAGCCGCTCGGTCTCGGCGGCGACGCGCGCCGTCTCGATGTCGGCGACCAGCGCCGTGCGTTCGATGGCGACCGCCGCCTGATCGGCCAGCGTGTCGAGCAGCCGGCCCTGCTCCGGCGACAGCAGCTGCTGCTCCCCCGTCATCTGGACGCCCAGCACGCCCATCGGCCCGCGTCCGGTCCGCAGCGGCAGGAACAGCCAGTCGGCGGCGGGCAGGGTGGTGGAGCCGCGGCCGGCGGTCTTGCCGTTTTCCCAGGACCAGCGCGCCGCCGCCATCGACTTCTCGTCCAGCGTGTCCTCCGGCGGGTAGCCGGCGGCGACCTCCAGCCGGCCCTCGCGCGGCAGCAGCACCAGCGAATGGCCGTTCATGGTGGAGGCGACGTGATGGACCACCGCCCACAGCACGTCATCCAGCCCGACCGCCGCCGAGATGCGGCGGTTGAAGTCGTAGAGGTTGGCGGTGCGGCGGGCGCTGAGCCGGGTCGTCTCCACCTGGGCGCGGACGCGGGCGGCCAGGTTGGAGGTGATGACCGCCGCCACCAGGAAGAAGAACACCGTCATGATGTTCTGCGCGTCGGTGATGGCGAAGGTGTATTTCGGCTCGGTGAACAGGAAGTTGAAGGTCAGGAAGCTCAGCACCGAGGCGTAGATCGACGGCGCCAGCCCGTGGCGGATCGCCACCAGCAGCACGCCGACCAGATAGGCGACCGAGATGTTGGGCAGCGGCAGCCAGACGTCGATCGCCAGCCCGATCGCCGTCGCCGACGCGACGGTCAGCGTCGCCACCACATAGGCCAGCCAGTCGAAGACGACCGACGGCGCCCGGGTCTCCAGGCTGCGCGCCGGCCGCTCGTCCTCGCCCGCCACGACCAGAACATCGAAATCCTCGTTGCGGGCCAGCAGGTCGGTGGTCACCGACTGGTGCAGCGCCCGCAGCCGGCGCCGGGGATGGGCGCGGCCGACGATGATCTGGCTGACGTTGCGGGCGCGGGCGAAGGCCAGGATCTCCGCCGCCGCCCGCTCGCCCGGCACCACCGCGGTCTCGCCGCCAAGCTGCGCGGCCAGCCGCAGCGCCTGGGCGATGCCGTCCTTATCCTCCTCCGACAGCGCATGGTTGCGGTGGGTGTCGACATACAGCACCACCCAGGGCGCGTCGCGCCGTTCCGCCGCCCGCTTGGCGGTGCGCACCAGCCGCAGGGCCTGCGGCCCGTCGCCGATGCAGACCAGGATGCGTTCGCGCGTCGGCCAGGGGCCGGCGATGGCGTGGGCGCGCATGTAGCGCAGCATCTGCGCGTCCACCCGCTCCGCCGCCTGCCGCAGCGCCATCTCGCGCAGCGCGGTCAGCGTGCCGGCGGAGAAGAAATGGTCGGCCGCCCGCTTGGCCTGCTCGGGCACATAGACCTTGCCCTCCTGCAGGCGCCGGATCAGCTCCTGCGGCGGCAGGTCGATCAGCGCGATCTCGTCGGCCCGGTGCAGGACGCTGTCGGGCAGCGTCTCGCGCACCTTGATCCCGGCGATCCGCTCGACGACGTCGTTCAGGCTTTCCAGATGCTGGACGTTGAGCGTCGAGCAGACGTCGATGCCGGCGTCGAGGATCTCCTCGACATCCTGCCAGCGCTTGAGGTGGCGGCTGCCGGGAATGTTGGTGTGGGCCAGCTCGTCCACCAGCACCAGCCTCGGCCGGCGGGCCAGGATGGCGTCCAGGTCCATCTCCTGGAAGGGCCGCCCGCGATAGTCGATCCGCCGCCGCGGCAGGATGTCCAGCCCGTCCAGCAGGGCTTCGGTGTCGTGGCGCCCGTGGGTCTCGACCACGCCGACCACCAGATCGGTGCCGTCGCGCCGCCGGGCGTGGGCGTCCTCCAGCATCGCGTAGGTCTTGCCGACGCCGGGGGCCGCCCCCAGGAAGATCTTCAGCCGCCCGCGCCGCTCGCGGTTCGCCTCCTCCAGCAGGGCGTCGGGCGAGGGGCGCTCGTCGCTGTCCGGTTCGGCCATCAGTCCATGATCCCGGCAGTGCTGGACATCGTCATCCTTCCTCTCCCCCGGAGCGGCGCAGCGTGACCGCGCCGCCCCCTGGCGTCAACAGGCGTCGTCAACAGGCGTCGTCGGCGGTGGGCGTCAACGGGCGACCGGCAGCTTCTCGTCCAGGGCCAGATTCAGCAGCAGCACATTCACCCGCGGATCGCCGAACAGGCCGAGCTGCCGGCCCTCGGTGAATTGCGCCACCAGGGCGCGGACCCGGTCGGCCGGAACGTTGCGGGCCTTGGCGACGCGCTCCACCTGGAAGGCGGCGCCGTCGGGCGAGATGTGCGGGTCGAGGCCGCTGCCCGACGCGGTGGCGAGATCGGCCGGGATCGGGCCCTGCGCGTCGGGGTTCTCCGCCCGCAGCTCCGCCGCGGTCTTGCCGAGCGCCTCGACCAGTGGCTTGTTGATCGCGCCGAGATTGGTGGCGCCGCTGTTGGTGGCGTCATAGCCCTTGCCGGCGGCGGAGGGGCGCGGGTGGAAATAGGCCGCCCCGCTGAAGGGCTGGCCGATCAGCGCCGAGCCGACCACCGTGCCGTTGCGCTCGATCAGGCTGCCGGCGGCCTGGGACGGAAACAGCGCCTTGGCGGCCCCGGTGACCGCCAGCGGGTAGAGAAGGCCCGTCAGCACCGTCATGACGATGATGAGGACGAGGGCGGGGCGAAGTTCCCGGATCATGCGATGAGGCTCCTCAGACAAGGCCGAGCGTGGTGATGGCGACGTCGATCAGCTTGATGCCGATGAAGGGCACCACCAGACCGCCGAGGCCGTAGATCAGCAGGTTGCGCCGCAGCAGGCTGGCGGCGTCGGCCGGGCGGTAGGCGACGCCCTTCAGCGCCAGCGGGATCAGGGCGACGATGATCAGCGCGTTGAAGATGATGGCCGACAGGATGGCGCTCTGCGGGCTGGCCAGCCCCATGACGTTCAGCGCCTGCAACTGGGGATAGGCGGCGATGAACAGCGCCGGGATGATGGCGAAGTACTTCGCCACGTCGTTGGCGATGGAGAAGGTGGTCAGCGCGCCGCGGCTCATCAGCAGCTGCTTGCCGATCATGACGATCTCGATCAGCTTGGTCGGATCGCTTTCCAGATCGACCATGTTGCCGGCCTCGCGCGCCGCCTGGGTGCCGGTGTTCATGGCGACGCCGACATCCGCCTGGGCCAGCGCCGGGGCGTCGTTCGACCCGTCGCCGCACATGGCGACCAGCCGCCCCTCCGCCTGATAGGAGCGGATCAGCTCGAGCTTGCGCTCCGGTGTCGCCTCGGCCAGGAAATCGTCCACTCCGGCCTCGGCGGCGATGGCGGCGGCGGTCAGCGGGTTGTCGCCGGTGACCATCACCGTCTTGATGCCCATGCTGCGCAGGGTCAGGAAGCGCTCGCGGATGTCGGGCTTGACGATGTCCTTGAGATAGACGACGCCCAGCGCCCGGCCGTCGCGGGCGACCACCAGCGGCGTGCCGCCGGCCTTGGCGACCCGTTCCACCGCCAGCGTCAGGTCGCGGCCGCTTCCGCCCGCGCCCCCGCGCTGGCCGGCGGATGCCCCACCGGCGGGGGCGCCGGCCGGGGCGCCGACCGTGGCGCCCGCCATGGCGCCGATCATCGCCATGATGGTGTCCGGCGCCCCCTTGCGGATCCGCGTTCCGGTCGCGGCGACGTCCACCCCGCTCATCCGCGTCTGGGCGGTGAAGGCGATGAAGCTCAGGCCGGCGCGGTCGAGCGCGGCCGGATCGAAGCCGAAACGCTGCTGGGCCAGCGCCACGATGGACTTGCCCTCCGGCGTGTCGTCGGCCAGCGAGGAGAGAAAGGCGGCTTCGGCCAGATCGCGCTCGGCGATGCCGCCGACCGGGAGGAACTCGGCCGCCTGGCGGTTGCCCAGCGTGATGGTGCCGGTCTTGTCGAGCAGCAGGACGTCGACGTCGCCCGCCGCCTCCACCGCGCGGCCCGACTTGGCGATGACGCTGAAGCGGACGAGGCGGTCCATGCCGGCGATGCCGATGGCCGACAGCAGGCCGCCGATGGTCGTCGGGATCAGCGTCACCAGCAGGGCGATCAGGAAGGCCATCGGGATGGCGGCGCCGGAATAGTCGGCGAAGGCCGGCAGGGTCATCACCACCAGGAGGAAGATGATCGACAGGCCCGCCAGCAGGATGTTCAGCGCGATCTCGTTCGGCGTCTTCTGGCGCTTGGCGCCCTCGACCAGGGCGATCATGCGGTCGAGGAAGCTTTCGCCCGGATTGGCGGTGATGCGCAGGACGATGCGGTCCGACACCACCCGGGTGCCGCCGGTGACGGCCGAGCGGTCGCCGCCGGATTCGCGGATCACCGGGGCGGATTCGCCGGTGATGGCGCTTTCGTCCACCGTGGCGATGCCGGCGACGACGTCGCCGTCGCCGGGGATGACGTCGCCGGCCTCGACCAGCACGAGGTCGCCGGTGCGCAGGCTGGCCGCCGGCACCGCCTGGTGGGTGGCGGCGTCGAGGCTCGCCAGCTTCTTGGCGGCGGTTTCCGTCTTGGTCTTGCGCAGGCTGGCCGCCTGCGCCTTGCCGCGCCCTTCGGCGACGGCCTCGGCGAAGTTGGCGAACAGCACGGTGAACCACAGCCAGGCGGCGATCTGGCCGGCGACGCCGACGCTGGCACCGCCATGCCCGAACCCGGCGAGGTCGCGCAGGACCAGCACGGTGGACAGGGCGGCGACCACGGCGGTCACGAAGATGACCGGGTTCTTGACCAGCTCGCGCGGGTCGAGCTTGCGGATGGCGTCGCCGGCCGCCTGGGCGGCGATCCTGGCGTCGAACAGGGAAATCTCCGAAGTGCGGTGCATCATCGGTGGCATCCTCAGAAGAAGGTCCCGGTGCCGAGCATCAGATGCTCGACGATCGGTCCCAGCGCGAGCGCCGGGAAGAAGGTCAGCCCGCCGACGATCAGCACGATGCCGACCAGCAGGCCGATGAACAGGCCGCCATGCGTCGGGAAGGTCCCGGCGGAGGCGGGAACCGCCCGCTTGGCGGCCAGGCCGCCGGCGATCGCCAGCACCGGCAGGATCACCAGGAAGCGGCCGAGCAGCATGGCGAGCGCGATGGTGGTGTTGTGGTACAGGCTGTTGGCGGCGAAGCCGGCGAAGGCGGAGCCGTTGTTGCCGGTGGCGGAGCTGTAGGCGTAGAGCACCTCGCTCAGCCCATGCGGGCCGGGATCCTGGATGCCGGCCAGCCCGGCGGGCAGCACCAGCGTCAGCGCCGAGAAGCCGAGAACGCCCAGCGGCAGCGTCAGGGTGGCGATCATCGCCAGCTTGATCTCCTTCGCCTCGATCTTCTTGCCGAGATATTCCGGCGTGCGGCCGACCATCAGCCCGGCGATGAAGACGGCGAGGACGACGAAGATCAGCATGCCGTAGAGCCCGGCCCCGACGCCGCCGAACACCACCTCGCCCAGCATGATGTTGACCATCGGGATCATGCCGCCCAGCGGCATGAAGCTGTCATGCATGGCGTTGACCGACCCGTTGGAGGCGGCGGTGGTCGCCACCGCCCACAGCGCCGAATTGATGATGCCGAAGCGGACCTCCTTGCCCTCCATGTTGCCGGCGGCGGGGTCGAGCCCGGCGGCGATGGCGGCGGGGTTGGCCTGCAATTCGGCCCAGCAGGCGACGCCGAGCCCGGCGAGGAACAGGATGCCCATGGCGGCGAAGATGGCCCAGCCCTGGCGCCGGTCGCCGACCATCCGGCCGAAGGTATCGGTCAGTCCGGCGGCCAGCATCAGCAGGAAGACCATCTCGACGAAATTCGCCAGCGGCGTCGGGTTCTCATACGGGTGGGCGGAATTGACGGAGAAGAAGCCGCCGCCGTTGGAGCCCAGCTGCTTGATCGCCTCCTGCGAGGCGACGGGACCCTGGGCGATCACCTGCTGGCCGCCCTCCACCGTGGTGGCGACGGCGTAGCTGTCGAGATTCTGCGGCACGCCCTGGCTGACCAGGAACAGCGCGGTGACGATGCTGAGCGGCAGCAGCACATAGAGCGTCGCCCGCGTCATATCGACATAGAAGTTGCCGACGGTGCGGGCCGACCGCCGGACGAAGCCGCGGATCAGCGCCACCAGCACGGCGATGCCGGTGGCCGCCGACACGAAATTCTGGACGGTCAGCCCGGCCATCTGGCTCAGGTAGCTCAGCGTGCTCTCGCCGCCATAGGCCTGCCAGTTGGTGTTGCTCATGAAGCTGACGGCGGTGTTGAAGGCGAGATCCGGCGACACCGGCGCCATCCCGGCCGGGTTCAGCGGCAGCCAGGACTGCGCGCGCAGCAGCGCATAGAGCAGCAGGAAGCCCAGCAGGTTGAAGGCCAGCATGGCCAGGGCGTAGGCCGTCCAATGCTGTTCCTGGTCGGCACGGATGCCGCACAGCCGGTAGATGCCCCGCTCGACGGGACCGAGCAGGCGGTCGAGCGGCACGCGCTCGCCGGTGAAGACGCGGGCCATATAGCCCCCGGCCAGCGGCGTGAGCGCGACCAGCAGGACACAGAAGACGATGATCTGGAGACTGTCCGCGGCGTTCATGGGAACTCCTCCTCAGAACCGCTCGGGACGGATGAGGGCATAGCCGAGGTAGCCGAGCAGCCCCACGGCCACCAGCCCGCCCAGGATGAGATCGACGGTCATGGTCGGTCGCCTTTCCCGGTCACAGCCGGTCGAAGGCGCGGACGGCGAGGGCGCTCAGCGCGAAGAACGCCAGCCCCACCGCCAGAAACAGGATATCGAGCACGCGAGGGTCCTCCCTTGTTGCGCGTGCCCCTTCAATTGCGCGGATCGTCGTAAAGGGTCGATGCGGATTTCCGCGTCCGGCATAAAGAAGCCATAAAGAGCGGAGCGGGGAGATGGCATTCGGCGACGATCGCCCTCTCCCAGGGCGGGAGAGGGAGTGGAATGCGATCACCCCGTGGAGAGGAGGCCGGCGGCTTGACCGGATGTGCCGGAATGGTTAGACAGCGACCCTGCCCAAGCCGATCAAGCCCAAGGAACTCCAGGCCGCCGTCGCCCGTTTCCGTCCCGGCTGGTCCCGGATCGCCTGATCGTGGAACGGATGCCGGCATGGCCATGGTCTTCGCCGCGATGATCCGCCCCGCCACCTTGCTGACCATTCTGCTGCTTCCGGCCGCCGCCGGGGCGCAGGAGGTGCTGCGGACCGACCGCACCGGGCCCGGCCATCTCCGTCCACCCTTCCGCGCCTACGAGCCGCCGCCGCCCGGCCACGAGCCGCGCCTGCGCCGCACCGAAAGCCGCGCGGTCTACCGCTTGCCGCAGGGGCTGGACGGTTTCGCCACGCTGGACCAGACCCTGTCGCATCTGTGCCAGCGCGGCGCCTTCCTGCAGAAGATCGACGGTCTCTATTGGGCGGCGACGCCGGACTACCGCTATGGCGTCGCCTTTTCCGGCGGCGCCAACCTGATCGATCCGCAGAACCGCCGCCAGTCCGGCAAGGTCTATTTCTTCCGCGACCAGGACAGCCGCTGCCGCGTCTGGATCGGTGATCAGGCGAAGCTGATGCCGCATTACATCGGCGGGTGATGACCGGCGGGTGATCGCGCCCGCGCGGGGGCGCCGCGCTTTGTCGCAGGCCGAGACCCTTCCCAGCGCCTGTCCTCCGGGGCTAAAGCCAGGGCTCCTTGGGCTTCGTCCGGCAGACGGGCTGTGGTCCGCTTTCCGCCGCGGCTGATCGATGACCGGTGCTCCGTACGACTGTGACGTTCTGGTGGTGGGGGGCGGGAATGCCGCGCTCTGCGCCGCCATCGCGGCACGGCGGGCCGGTGCCGCCGTCCTGCTGCTGGAGGCCGCGCCCAGGACGTTGCGCGGCGGGAACGCCCGCCATTCCCGCAACATGCGCGTCATGCATGACGGGCCGACCCCGTGGGTGCGGGACCGTTACTCCGCCGCCGACTATCGGGAGGAACTGCGCCGCGTGGCGGCCGCCGCCGACGATGTGGTGACGCGCCGCTTCATCGAGGACAGCGCCGGGATCGTCGCGTGGCTGGCCGGCAATGGCGTGCGGTTCCACGACGGCGCCGACGAGCTGCTGCCCTATTCGCGCAAGACCGCCTTTTTCCTCGGCGGCGGCAAGGCGCTGGTCAATGCGCTCTACGCCACCGCCGACGGGTTGGGCGTCGGGATCCGCTATGACAGCGCCGTGGGCGCGCTGCATCCGGGGGATGGCGCGCCCGCCGTCACCGTGGCGGGAGAGGGTGGGGGGGCGCGGACGATCCGGGGGCGGGCGCTGGTCGTCGCCTCCGGCGGTTTCCAGGGCGATCCCGGCTGGCTGCGGCGGCAATGGGGCGAGGTCGCCGACCAGTTCATGATCCGCGGCACCCCCCATGCGACCGGTGTGCCGCTGAAGGCGTTGCTGGACGAGGGGGCGGCGCCGGCGGGGCGGGCGGACCGCTGCCACATGGTGGCGGTGGATGGCCGGGCGCCACGGTTCGACGGCGGCATCGTCACCCGGCTGGACGGCATCGCCCACGGCATCGTGGTGGATCGGGACGGCCGCCGGTTCGCCGACGAGGGCGCCAGCGTCGGATCGGGACGCTACAGCGCCTGGGGCGAGCGGGTGGCGCGCTGTCCGGGCGGCGTCGCCTTCTCCGTCTTCGACGCGGTGATCGAGCGGCGGTTCCGCCCGTCCATCTTTCCGGCGATCCGGGCGGAGAGCATCGGCGGGCTGGCGCGGGCGCTCGGCATCGATCCGGCGGCGCTGGAGGCCACGGTCGCCGCCTTCAACGCCGCGATCGGCGGTGGCGGCGGTGGCGGGGAGGCGACGGCGGGGCTCGATCCGCCGAAGACGCGGCTGGCGTCGCCGCTGACGGTGCCGCCCTTCGGCGCCTATCCGCTGCGGGCCGGCGTCACCGCCACCTGCCTGGGCTTGCGGGTCGATGACCGGGCGCGGGTGCTGCGGCGCGACGGAACCGCCTTTCCGGGAATCTATGCCGCCGGGGTGGTGATGGCGCCGACCATCCTCGGCCACGGCTATCTGGCGGGGAGCGCCATGGCGGTGGGTGCCGTGTTCGGACGCATCGCCGGGCGGGAGGCGGCGGCCCATGCCCGGCACTGACGACGCGGGGCGGATCGCCGACGAGGCGCGCCGCGCGCTGGACATCTGCAACGCCTGCCAGTTCTGCGACGGCTATTGCGCAGTCTTTCCGGCGCTGAAGGCGCGGCGGTCGGTCTCGGCGGCCGACCTCGCCTTCCTGTCCAACCTCTGCCACAGCTGCCGGTCCTGCTATCACGCCTGCCAATATGCCCCGCCGCATGACTTCGCCCTCAATCTGCCGAAGAGCCTGAGCCTGGCCAGGCAGATCTCCTATCGCGAGCATGTCTGGCCGCCGCCGTTGCGGGGACGGCTGCCCGCCGCGGGATGGGGCTTCGCCGCCGCCGTTACGTTGGCTTCGGTGGCGTTGGTGACGCTTCCGGCGCTGCTGTGGTTGCCGCCGGAACTGCTGGTCGGGCGGCATGAGGGACCGGGCGCCTTCTACCGGCTGGTGCCCTGGGGGGCCATCGCCGGGGTGGCCGGGGCGGTGATGCTGTGGTCGCTGCTGGCCATCGGCTTCAGCGTCGCGTCCTTCTGGCGCGGGATGGGACCAATGCCGGGCGGCGCCGCGCTGCTGCCGGCCCTGCGCGCCGCCCTGTCGGACGCCGTCAGCCTGCGCAATCTCGGCGGAGGCGGGATCGGCTGCGCCGACCGGGAGGAGCGGTTCTCCCGGGCGCGGCGGCGCTTCCACCACGCGCTGTTCCATGGGGTGGCTCTGTGCTTCGCCGCGACCGCCATGGCGACCCTCTATGATCACGGGCTGGGCTGGCAGGCGCCCTATCCGTTGTCGAGCCTGCCGGTCCTGCTCGGCGGTCTGGGCGGGGTGGCGATGGTGGTCGGCAGCGCCGGGCTGGCGCTGCTGAAGCGGCGGGCCGATCCGGGGCCGGTGGCGACGGGCCTGACCGGTGCCGACTGCGCCCTGCTGGCGCAGCTTTTCCTGGTGGCGGCCAGCGGCCTGGGGCTGCTGGCGTTGCGCGGGACGGGCGCGATGGGGCCGCTGCTGCTGCTCCATCTCGGCCTTGTCCTCGGCTGGTTCGCGACGCTGCCCTACGGCAAGTTCCTGCACGCGCCGTTCCGTTTCGCCGCCCTGCTGCGGGCGGCGATGGAACGGCAGGGGCAAAGGGAGAGGCGGCGGCGGGACGGGAGACGCTGAAGCGCCCCCGCCCCGGCCGGCATCAATCCTTTCCAAGCGTCCCATCGACGCGGCGCCACACGCCCAGCGGGTTGCCGTCGCGCAAGGCCTCCGGCAGCAGGTCGGCGGGGATGTCCTGGTAGCAGACCGGGCGCAGGAACCGGCGGATCGCCAGCGTGCCGACCGAGGTGCCGCGCGGGTCCGACGTCGCCGGGAACGGGCCGCCATGCACCATGGCGTGGCAGACCTCGACCCCGGTCGGCCAGCCGTTCGCCAGCAACCGACCGGCCTTGCGCTCCAGCGTCGGGATCAGCCCGGCCACCGCCGCCTTGTCCGCCGCGTCCATCTGCAAGGTCGCCGTCAGCTGTCCTTCCAGCCTTTCGGCGACCGCCACCATCGCCGCCACGTCCTTGCAGCGGATCAGCAGCGAGGCGGCGCCGAAGACCTCCTCCTGCAACGCCGTATCGGCCAGGAAGGCCTCCGCCGTCGTGGTGAAGAAGGCCGCCCGCGCCTGGTTCGGCCCGTTGCAGGCCAGACCGCGCGCCAGCGTCGCCACCGCGCCGCTGCCGGCCAGCCTGGCGACGCCGCTGTCGAAGGCGGCATGGATGCCCGGCGTCAGCATGGTCGACGCGGCACTGCCGCCGAGAGCCTCGACCGCCGCCGCGACGAAGCGGTCGAGGTCGGCCCCCTCCACGCCCAGCAGGATGCCGGGGTTGGTGCAGAACTGTCCGGCTCCCATGGTCAGCGAGGCGACGAAGCCCTTGCCCAGCGCCTCGGCGCGCGAGGCCAGCGCCGCCGGCATCAGGAAGACCGGGTTGATGCTGCTCATCTCGGCATAGACCGGGATCGGCTCGGGCCGCCTGGCCGCCACCCCCATCAGCGCCAGCCCGCCGCCGCGCGAGCCGGTGAAGCCGACCGCCTTGATGCGCGGATCGGCGACCAGCGCCGTGCCGATCTCCCGTCCATTGCCGAACAGCAGCGAGAAGACGCCTTCGGGCAGGCCGCAGGACGCCACCGCCGCCTGGACGGCGCGGCCGACCAGCTCGGAGGTGCCGGGATGGGCGCCATGGCCCTTGACCACCACCGGGCAGCCGGCGGCCAACGCCGACGCGGTGTCGCCGCCGGCCACCGAAAAGGCGAGCGGGAAGTTCGACGCGCCGAACACCGCGACCGGCCCCAGCGCGATGTGGCGCTGGCGCAGGTCGGCGCGCGGCAGCGGCGCGCGGGCCGGCTGCGCCGGGTCGATGCGGGCCTCGATCCAGCCGCCCTCGCGCACGACCTGGGCGAACAGGCGGAGCTGGCCGACGGTGCGGCCGCGCTCGCCCTCCAGCCGGGCGCGCGGCAGGCCGGTCTCGGCCATGGCGCGGGTGATCAGCTCGTCGCCGATGTCGAGGATGGCCTGGGCGATGGTCTCCAGGAAGGCGGCGCGCCGCTCCAGCCCGGTTTCGCGGAAGGCGTCGAAGGCGGCCCAGGCCAGCGCGCAGGCGCGCTCCACCTCGGCCACGCCGCCGCCGCCGAAGGCAGGCTCCAGCGCTTCGCCGGTGGAGGGGTCGACGGCGCGGAACGCGCCCTGGCCGCCGCGATGCGCCGAAGCGCCGATCAGCATCTCGCCGGTGATGGTCATGGACGGAGGCTCCTTCATGGGAGAGGGACATGCGCCGACAATCGCGGCCGGACATTTGTTTGTAAGGCGATCTATCACGCCATCAGTTATCATACAAGTGGTCGCCCGCAAACCGGCCCTTCAGCGCCTGTTCCTTCCCGCCCGCTTGTCTATTGTCGCATAGGTTTCGCGGGTGTTAACTCTGGTTGATGGAGTGGTGACGGGCGGTCCGTCCCGGAACCTGGTTTGGGTGAGGATGGTGATGACAGCGCGCAGGCGCCGGGATCCGCTGGCGAAGCAACTGGTGGATGCCCTGGCCCAACGGATTTCCAGCGGTCAATACAAGAGCGGCGACCGGCTGCCGAGCGAACAGGATCTGATCGACGAGTTCGGCGTCAGCCGCACCGTGGTGCGTGAGGCGATCGCCAATCTGAAGGCGGTCGGCATGGTGTCCACCCGGCAGGGGCTGGGCGCCTTCGTCCTGCGCGACGCCGCCATTCTGCCCTTCCGCATCGAGGAATCGACGCTGGAGGCGGTGAACGAGGCGATTTCCGTGCTGGAAGTCCGCATCAGCCTGGAATCGGAGGCCGCCTATCTCGCCGCCATCCGCCGTGACGATACCCAGCTGGCCCGCATGCGCGAGGCGCTGGATACGATGACGACGGCGGTGGAGGCGGGGGAGGATGCCATCGACGCCGATCTGGCCTTCCACAGCGCCATCGCCGCGGCGACCGGAAACAAGCATTTCCTGGCCCTGTTCTCTTATCTCGGATCGCTGCTGATTCCGCGTGCCCGCGTGCGCTACGGGCATCTGGAGGAGGAGTCGCGCCGCCAGTACCTGCGGCGGATCAATGATGAGCACCAGACCATCTATTCCGCCATCGAGCGCCAGGACCCGGAGGGCGCCCGTGCCGCGCTGCGCCTGCATCTGAACGGCAGCCGCGACCGGCTGCGCGCCGGCGGCGATTTCAAGATGACAGCCGCGGCGGGCTGACGGCCCGCTTCACCGCCGCCCCTCCGGAGATCAAAAGGGACGCCGCCGCGTTGCCGGCCGCGTCCCTTTTGCTGTGCGCTCCCGCTGTCATGAGCCACGGATTGATGGTGGAGCGGATTGCAATGACCTGCATCAAATCACTTGTATGATGACTGATATGATGCTAGTCGTCATGCCATCGGACGCCGCCGCTGTCGAACGGATCGTCACAGTCCGATCCGTTCCGCCGGTCTCAACCGCCATTCGTCCGCGGCTTCGCCTCTGCGGACCGTTTCCACCGCTTTCCCAAGGATGTCTCCGATGGAACCGCAAGCCCTGAAGGCCGTCGTCAGCGAAGGTCTGCTGTCGTTCCCGCTGACCGATTTCACCGCCGACGGCGGCTTCGAGCCGGGCGGCTATGCCCGCCGTCTGGAATGGCTGAAGCCCTATGGCGCGTCGGCCCTGTTCGCCGCCGGCGGCACCGGCGAGCTGTTCTCCCTGACCCCGGACGAGCACAAGAGCATCGTCTCGCTGGCCGTCGAGGTCTGCGGCAAGGAGGTGCCGATCATCGCCGGCGTCGGCTATTCCACCCGCATCGCGGTCGAGATGGCGCGGGCGGCCGAAAAGGCCGGCGCCGCCGGCATCCTGGTGCTGCCGCATTACCTGACCGAAGCCGACCAGGAGGGCGTGGCCGCCCATGTCGAGGCGATCTGCAAGTCGGTCGGCATCGGCGTCATCATCTACAACCGCGCCACCTGCAAGCTGAGCGCCGACCGTCTGGCGGCGCTGGCGGAGCGCTGCCCCAACCTGATCGGCTTCAAGGACGGGCTGGGCGACATCGAGCTGATGACGACCATCCGCCGCAGGATGGGCGACCGCTTCAGCTATCTGGGTGGCCTGCCGACCGCCGAGGTCTACGCCGCCGCCTATCGCGCCATCGGCGTTCCGGTCTATTCGTCCGCCGTCTTCAACTTCATTCCACGCACGGCGATGGAGTTCTACCACGCGGTGTCCGCCGGAGACACGGCGACCACCGACCGGCTGCTCGACCAGTTCTTCCTGCCCTATCTGGCGATCCGCAACCGCAAGGCCGGCTATGCCGTCAGCATCGTCAAGGCCGGTGCCGCCATCGTCGGCCGCTCCGCCGGACCGGTGCGGGCGCCGCTGACCGACTGCGCGCCGGCCGAGGTCGAGGAGCTGCGCGTTCTGATCGAGGCCTTGGGACCGCAGTAACCCCAGCAACGAACCATCGCCGGACGGGCAGGCGCCGGGCCTTTTTGTTTCCGACGCCGGACACAAGACGCAGCCAAGAAGCCAGGACCCGCCGGACGGGTCCGGGAACGGACTGACGCGCCTGCCCGCCCTCATGACGTGAGGGAGGAAATTTCATGACTATCGAGAGCGCCGCCGAGAGCACCGCCGCCAACAACGGGCGGGCGGCCTATTCCGCGGCGGCGGCAAGCCAGACCGCCGCCCCGCGCACCAGGGTCCGCTACCTGATCCTGGCGATGCTGTTCCTGGTCACGGTCATCAATTACGCCGACCGGGCGACGCTGTCGATCACCGGCCCGGTGATCTCGAAGGAACTCGGCATCAGCGCCGCGGAGATGGGCTTCATCTTCTCCGCCTTCGGCTGGGCCTATGTGCTGGGGCAGCTGCCGGGCGGCTGGCTGCTCGACCGCTTCGGGTCGAAGATCGTCTATGGGCTGAGCATCTTCATCTGGTCGCTCTTCACCCTGATGCAGGGCACCATCGGCTTCGTCACCGGCGGGGCGGCGGTCATGCTGCTGTTCGCGCTGCGCTTCGCCGTCGGTTTCGCCGAGGCGCCGTCCTTTCCCGGCAACAGCCGCGTCGTCGCGGCGTGGTTCCCCGGACAGGAGCGGGCGACCGCGTCGGCCATCTTCAATTCCGCCCAGTATTTCGCGACGGTGATCTTCGCGCCGCTGATGGGTTGGCTGACTCATTCCTTCGGCTGGCATTGGGTGTTCGGCGTCATGGGCGGGCTCGGCATCATCATGGCCGGCGTGTGGATGAAGACGGTCTACCCCCCCAAGGACCACCCGCGCATCAACCAGGCCGAGCTGGACCACATCGCGGCCGGCGGCGGCCTGGTCAACATGGATGACGGCCGGAAGAAGGCGGCGTCCGCCCAGGGCGGGGCCCGGAGCGGGGCGAAATGGGATTACATCCGCCAGCTTTTCGCCAGCCGCATGATGGTCGGCATCTTCATCGGCCAGTTCTGCATCAACGCCATCACCTATTTCTTCATCACCTGGTTCCCGGTCTATCTGGTCCAGGCGCGCGGCATGTCGATCCTGAATGCCGGCTTCATCGCCTCGATCCCGGCGATCTGCGGCTTCGTCGGCGGCATCCTCGGCGGGGTGATGTCCGATGTCATGCTGCGCCGGGGCTATTCGCTGACCGCGGCGCGCAAGACGCCGATCGTGCTGGGCATGGTGATGTCGATGGCGATGATCGCCTGCAACTACACCGATCTGCAATGGGTCATCGTGGCGTTGATGGCGCTGGCCTTCTTCGGCAAGGGCATCGGCGCGCTCGGCTGGGCCGTCATGTCGGATTGCGCGCCCAAGGAGATCACCGGGCTCAGCGGCGGCGTGTTCAACATGTGCGGCAATCTGTCGTCGATCTCGACGCCGATCGTCATCGGCTACATCATCCAGACCTCCGGCTCGTTCAATGGGGCGCTGGTGTTCGTCGGCGCCAACGCCCTGATCGCGGCGGTCAGCTATCTCGTCATCGTCGGCGAGATCAAGCGGATGGAACTGAAGCAGTAACAATCCATGCGATGCATCCCCCTCACCCCGACCCTCTCCCCAGGGGGAGGGGGATACTCGACACACCCAGGGCAAGCCATGACCCAGAAGCCTCTCTACATCCTGGTCCATCCCGAGGATAACGTCGCCATCGTGGTGAATTCCGGCGGCCTGCCGCCCGGAACGACATTCGAGTGCGGGCTGGCCCTGACCGATTTCGTGCCGCAGGGCCACAAGGTGGCGCTGGCCGACCTTGAGGAGGGGGCGCCGATCGTCCGCTACGGGCAGGTGATCGGCGCCGCCGCCCGGCCGATCCGCCGCGGCGCCTGGATCGAGGAATCGCTGGTCCGCCTGCCGGAAGCGCCGGAGCTGGACACGCTGCCGCTGGCAACCGCCGTGCCGCCCGAGGCTCCGGCGCTGGAGGGCTACACGTTCGAGGGCTACCGAAATCCCGACGGGACCGTCGGCACCAAGAATGTGCTGGGCATCAGCATCAGCGTGCAGTGCGTCGCCGGGGTGATGGATTTCGCCATCGAGCGCATCAAGAAGGATCTGCTGCCGAAATACCCCAACGTCGACGACGTCGTCGCCCTCAACCACACCTATGGCTGCGGCGTGGCGATCAACGCGCCGGGGGCGGCGGTGCCGATCCGCACGCTGCAAAATCTCGCCCGCAACCCCAACCTGGGCGGGGCGGTGATGGTGGTCGGGCTCGGCTGCGAGAAGCTCCAGCCGGAACGGCTGCTGCCGGCCGGGGTGGAGCCGAGCATCGTCACCTTGCAGGACGAACGTCACCAGGGCTTCGGCGACATGGTCGCCGCCATCCTGGATATGGCCGACCGCCGGCTGGCCCAGCTGAACCAGCGGCGGCGCGAGACCTGCCCGGCGTCGGACCTCGTCGTCGGGCTGCAATGCGGCGGCAGCGACGCCTTTTCCGGGGTGACCGCCAACCCGGCGGTCGGCTATGCCGCCGATCTGCTGGTGCGCGCCGGGGCGACCGTGATGTTCTCCGAGGTGACGGAGGTGCGCGACGCCATCCATCTGCTCACCCCGCGCGCCGTCGACGAGGAGACCGGCCGCGCGCTGATCCGCGAGATGCGCTGGTACGACGATTATCTCCAGGCCGGCTCGGCCGACCGCAGCGCCAACCCCACCCCCGGCAACAAGAAGGGCGGGCTGGCCAATGTGGTGGAGAAGGCGCTGGGCTCCATCGCCAAGTCGGGCACAAGCGCCATCACCGGCGTGCTGGCGCCGGGCGAGCGGGCGACGCGCAAGGGGCTGCTCTATGCCGCCACGCCGGCCAGCGACTTCATCTGCGGCACGTTGCAACTGGCGTCCGGCTGCAATATCGAAGTCTTCACCACCGGGCGCGGCACGCCCTATGGCCTCGCCATGGCGCCGGTGATCAAGGTGGCGACGCGGACGGAGCTGGCCTCGCGCTGGCATGACCTGATCGACGTCGACGCCGGCCGCATCGCCACCGGCGAGGCCAGCATCGAGGAGGTCGGGTGGGAGCTGTTCCACCTGATGCTGGAGGTGGCGAGCGGGCGCAAGCGGACCTGGGCCGACCATTGGGGCCTGCGCAACGCGCTGACCCTGTTCAACCCGGCCCCGGTGACCTGAAGCGGGGGAGGGCCGGTCAGCCGGCCCGCAGCTGAGTCAGGAAACGGGTCACCTCGCCGCGCAGGCTGTCGGTCCGCATCGACAGCTCCCGCACATTCTCCAGCACCTCGTAGGCGACCGTGCCGTTCCGGCCGGCGGCGGAATTGACGCCGCCGATGCTGGACGAGACCTCGTGGCTGCCCTGGGCGGCCTGCTGGATGTTGCGGCTGATCTCGCGGGTCGCCGCCCCCTGCTGTTCGACCGCCGACGCGATCGAGGCGGCGACGTCGTTGACCCGGCCGATGACCTGCGCCACGCCCTTGATCTCCTGCACGGCCTGGGTGGTCTCGCCCTGGATGGCGGCGACCTGGGCTGCGATCTCCTCGGTGGCCTTGGCGGTCTGGTTGGCGAGCGCCTTCACCTCGCTGGCGACGACGGTGAAGCCCTTGCCGGCCTCCCCGGCGCGGGCGGCTTCGATGGTGGCGTTGAGCGCCAGCAGATTGGTCTGGCTGGCGATGGAGTTGATCAGCCCGACCACCGCGCCGATCCGTTCCACCGCGTCGGCCAAACCCTGCACCTTGCCGTTGGCCCGTTCGGTGTTCTCGACCGCTTCGCGGGCGATCCGCGCCGACTGGCCGACCTGCCGGCTGATCTCGCCGATCGAGCTGGTCAATTCCTCCGTCGCGGCGGCGACGGTCTGGACGTTGGCGGAGGTCTGTTCCGTCGCCGTGGCGGCGGCGCCGGCCAGCCGGCCGGTCTCGTCGGCGGCGCGCGTCATGTCCTGGGCGCGCCGTTCGATGGCGTCCGTCTCGCCGGCGACATCATGGATCAGATTGCCGACGGTCTGCTCGAAATGGCTGGCGAGCCGCGTCATCGCCTCGCGCTTTTCCGCCGCGGCCCGCTCGGCCTGCGCCGCCTGGCTGGCTTCCAGGGCGGCCTTGGCCTCGGCATTCTCCTTGAACACCCGCAGCGCCTGGGCCATGCCGCCGATCTCGTTGCGGCGGGCCGCCTCCGGGAAGGTCACGCCGAGATCGCCGGCGGCCAGCGCGGTCATCTTGTCGCGCAGCCGGTGCAGCGAGCGCACGATGTCGCGGTTGACCAGGAAGGCGATCAGCACCAGCACGCCGATCAGCGCCGCCGTGGTGGCGAGGACCCTGCCGAGGAACTCGCGATAGGCGGCGTCGATATCGTCGGTGTAGACGCCGGATCCGACGATCAGGCCAAGCGGCTGGTAGCGCCGCACATAGTTGGTCTTCAGCAGCGGAACCTCGGATCCCAGCTTCGGCCAGACATAATGGATGATGGCGCTGTCCTGCCGGCGCAGCGTGTCGACGATCTCGCGGACGAAATATTTGCCGGCCTTGTCCTGCAACCCGGTGCGGTCGGTGCCCACCGCCTTGGGATTGGACGGGTTGGCGACGGCGATGCCATCGAGGTCGTAGGCGAACAGGTAATCGGCGCCATCATGGTAGGACATGGCATGGACCGCGTCGCGGAAGCGGGCCAGCGCCTCCTCGCGGGGCATGGCCTTGGCCTCGACTTGAACAGTCAACCCCTTCGCCATGCCGACCGCCAGTTCCACCGCGGAGCGGATGGTGTCGATGCGGTCGTCGACCATGCGCCGGTGGGTGAAGCCGCTGCTGATCGCGATCACGACGGCAGGCGCCAGGATGGACAATCCGACCAATGCGAACAGCTTGGCCCGGATCGTCAGGTTTTCCAGAAATTTCATCGGAGCCTTCGCGTCGCACCGTATCAGAGGGAAAACTAATATACTACTATAGGGCGGGCGGCCTGAAATTGAATTGCTGGATCACAGTAATTAAAAAACCTTATCCAATAAGGGGGATCTTGCGATCCGGCCGCCCTTTCGCGCCGCCGCCGTCCATGCTGGAGAAATGCGGCAGAGCCGGGCCTGCGATGTCCCGCAACAGGGCGGTGAAGCGCTCCGCCGCCGGGGACAGGGAGCGGCCGGTCTTGCGGATGAAGCCGATCCGGCGCATCAGCCCGGCGCTTTGGATCGGCTCCACCACGATCCCCTCGCAGGAGGCGGCGGCGACCGCCGATTCCGGCAGCACCGTAACACCGAGCCCGGCCCGCACCATGCCGACCGCCGTCGACATGTAGTTGGCCTCGCAGGACAGGCTGATTTCAAGCCCTTCCTTCTCAACCGTCCGTTCGACCAGGGACCGTACGCTGGTGCCGCGCGCCGTCAGGATCAGCGGGAAGGCGACGACATCCCGCAGCGGCAGCGGGCGCCGCCCGTTCAAAGGATGGTCGGCGGGGAAGAAGGCGCACATCCGGTCGCACAGGAAATCGACGACCTCGACATCGCGGTCCGGGCCGACCCGGCTGCCGATACCGAAATCCACCTCCTCCGCCTTGACCAGCTGGATGATGCGCTCGGCGACGACATCGCTGACCCGTACGTCGATGTTGGGATGGTCGGTGGCGAAGCGCCGGATGGCGATCGGCAGCAGCCCGGCGGCGACCGAGGGCAGGGTGGCGACCGACACCGATCCCCGTCTCAGCCCGGCCAGATCATGGCTGGCGCTCATCACCGCATCCAGTTCGACCAGCACCCGTTGCAGGGCGGGCAGCAGATCGCGGCCGGCCTGGGTCAGCACGACATGACGCTTGTTGCGGTCGAACAGCCGCACGCCCAGGCTTTCCTCCAACTGGCGGATCTGTACGGTCAGGGCCGGCTGCGACACGTTGACCTCCGCCGCCGCCCTGGTGAAGCTGCCGAGACGCGCCACGGCGACGAACGCCTTGATGTGTCTCACTCCCTGGAGCATGGCGCGCCTCTTATAGAAAAATCGGATTACCGTGATACAACAAATTCATTTCTCTAATCTGATTGTGGGTTCGTACATTGTCAATCAAGGATGCTCGCCCCGCAGCAGGTCGGTAAGACAACTGGGCGGTGGGAGCGTTCCGCCGCGGCCGGTTCCGGATAAAGACGAATTTTTTGCGAAGTCAAATCCGCGATGTCATTCGCGGCATTGATGCCGCCTGCCGGGATCCGGCCGCCACGCTTCTTCGGAACAGGGCGAGTGCCTGTCACAAAAGAAGAAAAACAACAAGAACAATGGACAATGAGGAGGTCCCATGCTTGCGTTGCTCGGCTTGGCCACCATCGTCGTTCTGCTGGTGGTCATCATGACGAACCGGATGTCGCCGCTCGTCGCGCTGATCGCCGTGCCGATCATCGCGGCGCTGGCGGGCGGCTTCGGTCTTGAAACCAGCAAATTCATCATCGCCGGCATCCGGTCGATCGCACCGACCGCCGGCATGTTCGTCTTCGCCATCATCTTCTTCGGCGTCGTCACCGACGCCGGCATGATGGATCCGATCATCGACCGCATCCTGCGCGTCGTCGGCACGCGGCCGGCGCGCATCACCGTCGGCAGCACGCTGCTGGCCCTGCTGATCCATCTCGACGGGTCGGGTGCCGTCTGCTTCCTGATCACCATTCCGGCGATGCTGCCGCTCTATGAGCGGCTGGGCATGGACAAGCGCATCCTGGCGCTGTGCGTGTCGATGGCGGCGGGCGTCAATTTCCTGCCCTGGACCGGCCCGATGATCCGCTCCGCCGCCGCGCTGAAGGTGCCGGTGACCGACATCTTCAACCCGCTGATCGCGGTGCAGGGCGTCGGCCTGCTGTTCATCTTCACCGTCGCCTTCCTGCTCGGCAAGCGCGAGGAGCGCCGTCTCGGCCTTGGCGGCGCGGCACTGGCGGCGGGCGAGGCTCCGGTCGGGCCGGCGCCGCGCGTCCTGACGCCGGAGCAGATCCGGATCCGCCGGCCGAAGCTGTTCTGGGTCAACCTGATCCTCACCGCCGTGATCATGGGCGTGATGATCGAGGGGGCGGTCGATCCGGTGGTGATGTTCATGATCGGCACCGTGCTGGCGCTGATGATCAACTATCCCGACGTCAAGATGCAGAAGGACCGCGTCGACGCCCATGCCAAGGCGGCGCTGATGATGGCGAGCATCCTGCTGGCGGCCGGCGTCTTCACCGGCATCATGGGCGGCACCAAGATGCTGAGCGCCATGGCGCAGTCCGCCGTCGCCTTCGTGCCCCCGGACATGGCGCAGCACATTCCCTTCACGCTGGGCATCCTGTCGATGCCGCTGAGCCTGCTGTTCGACCCGGACTCCTATTATTTCGGCATGATGCCGGTGGTGGCCGAGGTCTACAAGACGCTGGGCGGCGACCCGATCCAGATCGCCCAGGCCTCCGTGCTGGGCCAGATGACCGTCGGCTTCCCGGTCAGCCCGCTCACCCCCGCCACCTTCCTGGTGGTCGGCCTGTGCGGCATCGGGCTGGGCGAGCATCAGAAATTCTCGATCCCCTATCTGTTCGCCGCCTCGGTGGTCATGACCTTCGCCGCGGCCATCCTCGGGGTCATTCCGTTCTGACGGGGCCGTTGCGACGGCACCATTCCGAGAGAGGGGCCTTCCGACAGCCCCCCTTCCGAAGCGGCCATGGGTACGGCCGCGAACAGGAGCACAACATGAAAACCATCCGTATCGGATCGGGCGCCGGCTATTCGGGCGACCGCATCGAACCGGCCGTGGAACTGGCCGAAAAGGGCGACATCCAGTATCTCGTCTTCGAATGCCTGGCGGAGCGCACGATCGCCATCGCCCAGGGGGCCAAGCTGAAGGACCCGGCGCAGGGCTACGACCCGCTGCTGGCCGAGCGCATGCTGGCGGTGCTGCGGCCCTGCCGGGAGAAGGGCATCCGCATCATCACCAACATGGGGGCGGCCAACCCGGCCGCCGCCGCCGCCCGGACGCGGGAGATCGCCCGCTCGCTCGGGCTCGGCGGGCTGAGGATCGCCGCGGTGTCCGGCGACGACGTGCTGGAGACGCTGAAGTCCGGCGACCACCGCATCGAGGAGACCGGGGAGCCGGTGTCGGCCATGGCCGGCAAGCTGGTCTCCGCCAACGCCTATCTCGGCGCCGCCCCCATCGTCGAGGCGCTGAAGGCCGGAGCCGACATCGTCATCACCGGCCGCGTCGCCGATCCGGCCCTGTTCCTCGCCCCGCAGATCTTCGAGTTCGGCTGGTCGATGGAGGATTGGGATCTCCTCGGCAAGGGAACGGTGGTCGGCCATCTGCTGGAATGCGCCGGCCAGATCACCGGCGGCTATTTCGCCGATCCCGGCGTGAAGGACGTCGCCGGCCTCGCCCGGCTCGGCTTTCCCATCGCCGAGGTGGGAGAGGACGGCTCCGCCATCATCACCAAGGTCGCCGGGTCGGGCGGGGCTGTGACGACCGCCACCTGCAAGGAACAGCTGCTCTATGAAATCCACGATCCCGCCGCCTATCTGACGCCGGACGTGGTCGCCGACTTCTCGCGGGTGCGCTTCGTGCAGGAGGGTCCGGACCGGGTCCGGGTGTCGGGCGCCAGCGGGCGGCCGCGGCCGGCGACGCTGAAGGTCTCGGTCGGCTATCTCGACAGCTTCATCGGCGAGGGGCAGATCTCCTATGCCGGTCCCGGCGCGCTCGCCCGCGGCCGGCTGGCGCTGGAGATCGTGCGCGAGCGGCTGGCGCTGACCGGCGTCGCCGCGAGCGAGCTGCGTTTCGACCTGCTCGGCGTCGATTCCATCCATGGCGGCGCGCTGTCCACCGCCGGCGGCCGGGAGCCCTACGAGGTGCGGGTGCGGGTGGTCGGGCGCACCGCCAGCCTGAAGGAGGCGCAGCGCATCGGCAACGAGGTCGAAACGCTCTACACCAACGGCCCGGCCAGCGGCGGCGGCGCCACCAAATCCGCCAAGGACGTGGTGGCGATGCTGTCCGCCCTGCTGCCGCGCGAACTGGCGGCGCCCGCCATCGAATACAGGGAGGCCTGACATGAAACTCCGCGACATCGCCCATTCCCGCACCGGCGACAAGGGCGACATCTCCAACATCTCCGTCATCGCCTTCGACGAGGCGGACTATCCGCTGATCGAGGCCCAGGTCACCGCCGAGCGGGTCAAGGCGCTGTTCCACGAGGTCGTGCATGGCGAGGTGGTGCGCTACACCATCCCCAGCGTCGGCGCCCTCAACTTCGTGATGCGGCAGGCGCTGGGCGGCGGCGTCACCCGCTCGCTGGCGCTCGACGCCCATGGCAAATGCCTGGCTTCGGCGCTGCTCGACCTGGAGATTCCGGACCGCGCCCACCCCGTCTGAGCGCGACGGGACGTCACGCCCGCCGACGCGCGCCCTGGCCCAGGGCGGCGCCGGCCGAGGCGCCCATGATGCAGGCGATGGCGGCCCATTGCAGACCGCTCAGCTGCTCGCCCAGCATCAGGAAGCCGATCAGCGCCGCCACCGCGGGGGAGGCGCTGACGGCAAGGCCGAAGACATGGCTGGGCAGGCGGCGGAGCGCCATCATCTCCAGCAGATAGGGCACCATGCTGGACAGCACGGCGACGGCGAGGCCGGTGGCCAGCGCCGCCGGCGCCAGCAGTCCCGCCCCGGCATGGGCGATCCCCAGCGGAACGGTGAAGCTGGCGGCGACCAGCATGCCCCAGGCCACCGCCTGCCCGCCCGGCAGGGACGACGCCCGCTTGCCGAACAGGATGTAGAGCGCCCAGCAGAAGGCGGCCGCCGCCGCATAGGCGACGCCCGCCGGGTCGAGGGCGCCGGACGCCTCCCGCAGCGGCAGCAGCAGGGCGAGGCCGGCGGCGGCGCAGGCGATCCACAGGAAATCCTTCAGCCGGCGCGATCCCAGCAGAGCCACCGCCAGCGGCCCGGTCACCTCGATGGCGATGGCGATGCCGATCGGAATCAGCTCCATCGCCCGGTAGATCGACAGGTTCATCGCCCCCAGCGTGGCGCCATAGACCAGCAGGTTGCGCAGATCCGCCCGTCCCGGCGGCTTGCGTCCCGGCCGGCCGCGCCAGGGCCGCAGGATCGCCATCAGCATCAGCGCCGACAGCCCGACGCGCAGAGCCGTCACCCCCTCCGCCCCGACCAGCGGGAACAGCGATTTCGCCGAGGCCGCCCCGGTATATTGCGACAGCAGCGACGCCAGCAGGATCAGCAGCGGCAGCGCCGCCGGCTCCGACCGCGGGGACGGGGTGGTTTCGGCTGAAGTGAACTTGGCAGAGATGAACTTGATGGATGCGTTCGCCACGCGCCGGGCCTTCCGTGGATGGGGACGGCGCAAAGATACTGTGACGCGGGGCTGCCGGGGGCTTAAGTTTGGCCGATCCGACGCAACGTTCCTTCGTGAAAGCCGCCATGCGCTCAACGATCGCTCGCCCGCCCGATCCGCTCGACGACCAGGACCGCGCGATCCTGCGCATCCTCCAGCAGGACAACAGGACCTCGCAGCGCGAGATCGGCGAGGCGGTGCATCTCTCCGCCCCGGCGGTGCAGCGCCGCATCGCCCGGATGGAGGCGGCCGGAACCATCCGCCGCAACGTGGCGGTGGTCGATCCGGCGGCGGCCGGGCAGGGCGTCACGCTGGTGGTGGAGGTGCAGACCGTCAACGACCGCTCCCCCGTCATCGCCGCCGCCAAGCGCCAGTTCCGCGAGGCGCCGGAGGTGCAGCAATGCTATTTCGTCACCGGCAGGGCCAGCTTCGTGCTGATCCTGCTGGTCCCGGACATGGCGAGCTACGAGCTGCTGTCGCGCCGCCTGTTCGCCGACAACGAGCTGGTGCAGTCCTTCCAGACCATGGTCGTGCTCGACCCGGTGAAGGTGACGCTGGAGGTGGATCTGTAGGGCGGCCTCCGTCAGCCCTCCACCACCGTTCCGGGATGGGCGGCTTCGAAGCGGGCGGGATCGATGCCGTGGGCGGCCAGGGCGGCGCGCAGCCGCTGCGGCGGCTCGTCCCGCGCCTCGTCGGTCAGGGCGAAGGTACCCCAATGGATGCCGACCGCCTTTTTCGCCCCGATGTCGGTCATGATCCGCACCGCCTCGTCGGGGTCGCAATGCTGGGTCGCCATGAACCAGCGCGGCGCGTAGGCGCCGATGGGGATCAGCGCCAGGTCGCAGGCCCCCAGCCGCTCGCCGATGGCGCGGAAGGCGGCACCGCTGCCATAGCCGGTGTCACCGGCGAAATAGACCGAGCCGGCCGGGGTGCGCAGGACGAAGCCGCCCCACAGGGCCATCCGGCGGTCGCGCCCGGTGCGCGCCGACCAGTGGTTGGCCGGCACGATGTGGGCGTCGGCGTCCGGTCCCAGCGCGAAGCGGCTCCACCAGTCGCCCGCCGCCGTCCGCACTCCCGCGATATGTTCGCGCAGGATGGTGTCGTTGCCGAGCGGGGTGATGATCAGCGGCGCGTCGCGGTCGTGCAGGCGCTTCAGAGTCGCGATATCGAGATGGTCGTAATGATTGTGCGACAGCAGAACCGCGTCGATCCTCGGCAGATCATGGAAGCGGATGCCCGGTGCCGTCACCCGCTTCGGCCCGGCGAAGCCAACCGGGCTGGCGCGGTCGGACCAGACCGGGTCGGTCAGGATGTTCAGTCCGGCGCTTTGGATCAGGGTGGTGACATGCCCCACCACCGTCACCCGCAGGCCGGCGACGCTGCGGGCCGGCATCACCGGGACGACCGGCACTTGGCGGGGCCATCGGGCCACCTTCCGGCCGAATTGCCAGCGGAGCAGTTGGCTCAGGCTGCGGTCGGTGTCCGGCTCGCCGGGATTGAAGAAGCGCAGACCGTCGAAATTCGCCGAGACGGGACCTTGCCAATAGGGATTGCGCATGCGGGCGGGAGCCTTCGTCGTGACCGGTGATGGCGCGATGGCGGCGGCGGCGCCGCTTCCACCGCCCGCAGGAGATGGGATCGTTCCGGCGATCCGCCAGGGGGTGATGCGCTCTGGACCGGCGTCCCGCGCTCGGGGTATGGTCCGTTCCAGATTCATGATTTGATCCCGGTTTGATCCAATGCAGTCCGACAGCCCGACCGACGAGCAGCATCGCGCCATCCAGGCGATCGATGCCTGGTACAAGGACGACCAGGCCCAGCAGGTCTTCTGGCTGGCCGGGGAGGCCGGGACCGGCAAGACCAAGACCACCGCCTTCGCGTTGGAGCATCTGCTGGAACGACGCCGGCTGACCGACTATGTGGTCGGCGCCCCCACCGGCAAGGCGGCGCAGGTGCTGCGGCAGAAGGGGATCGAGGGGGCGGCGACGCTGCATTCGCTGCTCTATGCCCCGCGCAAGGACGGCGATACCGGCGACCTGATCTTCGCCCGGCGCAGCGACGGGCCGGTCGCCGACGCCGATCTGATCGTCTGCGACGAGGGGTCGATGATCGGCGACGATCTGGCCCGCGACCTGATGCGGACCGGCAAGAAGATCCTGGTCATCGCCGACGATTACCAGCTGCCGCCGGTATCCGGCCAGGGGCTGTTCACCAGCGGGGAGCCGGATTTCCGCCTGACCGAGCCGCATCGCACCGCCCGCGAAAGCCCGGTCATCCGGTTGGCCCACCTGCTGCGCCGGCAGGAGATGCCGCGCCGCTTCGGCTCCGTCGGCAAGGTCCATGTCCTGCCGCTGGAGCGCGCCACCCAGTCGCTGATCATGCGGCCGTCGTCTCAGGCGATCTGCGGCACCCACCGTGTCCGCACCACCTACACCAAGCGGATGCGGACGCTGCTCGGTCACGAGTCGGTGATGCCGCAGGCGGGGGAGCGCGTCATCTGCCGCCGCAACCAGAAGGACGAGGGGCTCTACAACGGCATGATCGGCGCGCTGACCCGTCCCGCCGCCGAGGCGCAGGGCCGCGACGCCGGGCTGTGGTCGCTCGGCGTCCAGATGGAGGACGAGTTGCGGTCGCGCGGCAAGCTGATCGTCCATCCCTGGATGTTCCAGGCCCATTACACCGACGGCATGGTCCAGCCGCGGGTCGGCAAGGACATCCAGCTTTACGACTGGGCGTGGCTGATCACCTGTCATGCCTCGCAGGGGTCGGAGTTCCCGTCGGTCACCGTGGTGGATGATTCGGCGGCCTTCCGCGAGCACCGCTGGCGCTGGCTCTATACCGCCGTCACCCGTTCGCGCGAGGAGCTTGTGCTGCTGCTGCGCAATGCCGATCTCGGCGGGCCGTGGCGGGTGCCGGCCTTCGAGGACTGCCTGCCCACCTGAATCCATAACCTGAATTTATCGAACACATCATTTTTTTGCGTTGGATGTGATCGGATGCGGTCTCCATAATTTCACGCATCGGAACGGTGATTTCCCGCTCCAGACCGTTCACGGAGATCCATCCCATGTGCCCAGACAGCGCGGCAGCCGCGAAAGCGGTGCCGGAACGCCCCCTGCTTGCTCGTGCCGGCCGGATTTTGCCTGGCCTCGCCCTGTGCGTCGCCGTCACCGCGCTCGCCTTCGCCGCCGCGTCGGCCGAAATCGCGCTGTTCGGCGAGGCGTGGATCGAGGCGCTGGTGCTGGCGATCCTGATCGGCACCGCGCTGCGCACCGCCTGGCAGCCGTCGGCGCGCTGGCATCCCGGCATCGGCTTTTCCGCCAAGATCCTGCTGGAGGTGGCGGTCATCCTGCTCGGCGCGTCGGTCAGCGCCGCCACCATTCTCTCAGCGGGCCCGGCTCTGCTGCTGGGTATCGCCGGGGTGGTGGCCTTCGCCCTGCTGGCCGGCTTCGGGATCGGGCGGCTGCTCGGCCTGCCGGTGCGGATGGCGCTGCTGGTGGCCTGCGGCAACGCGATCTGCGGCAATTCGGCCATCGCCGCGGTGGCGCCGGTGATCGATGCCCACAGCGACGATGTCGCCGCCTCCATCGCCTTCACCGCCGTGCTGGGGGTGGCCGTCGTGCTCGGCCTGCCGCTGGTCGGCATGGGGCTGCGGTTGAGCGGGGTGCAATATGGCGCGCTGGCCGGGCTGACCGTCTATGCCGTCCCGCAGGTGATCGCCGCCGCCGCCCCCCTGGGCGCCACCGCCGTGCAGGTCGGCACGCTGGTCAAGCTGGTGCGGGTGCTGATGCTGGGGCCGGTCTGCCTGCTGCTGTCGCTGCTGGCGCCCCGGCTCGGGGACGAGGGGGCCGGCGGCATGGCCGACGCCGGGGAGGGGAGGGGCCGGGCCCATCCGCCGTTCCATCATCTGGTGCCGTGGTTCATCCAGGGCTTTCTGGCGATGATCGCGTTGCGCTCGCTCGACCTCATTCCGCAGGCGGCATTGCCGGCGATGGAGCATGCGGCGACCCTGCTGACGGTGGTGTCGATGGCGGCGCTGGGGCTGGGGGTCGATGTGCGGACGGTGGCGCGGGCCGGCGGGCGGGTCACCGCGGCGGTCATCCTCTGCCTGCTGGTGCTGGGGGCGATCAGCCTGACCCTGATCCGGCTGATCGGGCTGGCCTGACGCCGGCCTTCCGAAATCCGGCTTGGCCCGGAACGCGCGGGAGTCTACATCCGTCGGGCCGAGAGCGCATTGACCCAGATTAAGGCGGGATTCGCCGGTTGTGCGATCCTGGGATCACAAGGTCTCCCTCGCTGGTCCACTGAGCGGTTCACCGGTGCAAAGGGCGGACCCCGCAGGAGGCAAGGCCGTCCAGGCCCCGCATCCCGCGCGAAAGACAAGGAGTATGGTCATGCGTCAACCGTTGCAGATCGCCTTCCGCAACATCGACCCCTCTCCCGCCCTGGACCATCTGATCCGCGAGCATGCCGACAAGCTCGACCGCTTCTTCGGGCGCATCATGGCCAAGCGCGTCGTCTTCGAGGTGCCGCACCGCCACCAGCATCAGGGCAAGCAGTTCACGGTCCAGGTCTCCCTGACCGTTCCCGGGGACGAGCTGGTCGTGCATAGCGGCAAGGCCGGTGGCCATGGTCATGAGAGCGCCGATGCGGCCATCCGTGACGCGTTCGACGCCGCCCGCCGGGCGCTGGAGCGCTTCGCCGAACGCCATCGCCACGAGGTGAAGGAGCATGGGCCGGTCCCCGATGCCGCCCCCGATGCCGCCCCCGATACCGCCATGCCGTGAGCGGCCCGGCCGCTCGGCTCCACGGCGATCCAGCCAGCGCCAAGCCCGCCCGGTCACCCCCGGGCGGGCTTGGCGTTCCCGCATAATAGAACTAAGAAAAATTGTTATTTCATTGTGAATTCTCCATAAACAACACAAATAGACGTCATATTCCTACTTGTTAAGTAGGTTTGATTGGTGTTCAATCCTGCCAATGCCTGTCGGGGAGGTCCGCGCCGCCCCGTCCGTCCTGCCGCAGGAGCGTGGAGCCATGACGATCGACACCGCTCAATCCTCCATCCATTCCCCCGAGCCGCCATCCATCGACCAGCTGGCCGGGGTGATCGGCGACAATCTGCGCGGCTTCCGCCGCCGGCAGGGGCTGTCGGTGGAGGCGCTCGCCCAACTGTCCGGCAACGATCCGCGCATCCTGGCGGCGATCGAGGAGGGGCGGCACCGTCCCGACATCGGCACGCTGTGGACCGTCGCCAAGGCGCTGGATCTGTCCTTTTCCAGCCTGCTCAGCAGCGGTGGCGAGGCCGGCACCACGGTGATCCGGCGGGCGGAACAGCGCGGCCTGACCTCCCGCGACGGCCTCTTCACCTCGCGCGCGCTGTTTCCGCTGCGGGGGGAGCGGCAGGTGGAATTCTACGAGCTGCGGTTGAGCCCGGGTGCGGACGAATCCTCCGACGGCCATTCGCCCGGCACGGTGGAGAACATCCTGGTCGGCCGGGGCCGGGTCGAGATCGCCACCGCCGACGGCGAGCACCGGCTGGAAGAGGGCGACTCGATCCTGTTCGAGGCCGACGCCCCCCACCGCTACCGCAATGCCGGCGATGGCGAGGCGGTTCTGTATCTCGTCATGTCCTACATCCTCTGATTCCGGAGAGAGCCCCGATGCCGGACACCATCCTGCCCTTTCAGCGTGACCTGCTCGATCCGGAGGTCGTCGAACTGGGAACCCTGGCCGCCCGCGCCGGTCTGGTCCCCGCCGACCCGTTGCGCCTGCCGCTGGCCGAGGCCCGCGATGCGGCGGAGCGCTACCATGTCTTCCTCAACGGCCCGGCGCTGGCCATCGAGCTGCCCGCCGACGTGCGCGACATCGTGACGGACGGCCCCGCCGGCCCGCTGCGCCTGCGTCTGATCCGGCCGCCGGTGGCGGAGACCGCCGGCCATCCGCTGCCGGTGCTGATCTATTTCCACGGCGGCGGCTTCGTGGTGAATTCCATCGACACCCATGACCGGCTGCTGCGCCTGCTGGCCCGGCGCAGCGGTGCGGTGGTTTGCGCCGTCGCTTACAGCCTGGCGCCCGAACGGCGCTTCCCGCATCAGCGCGGCGAGGCGCTGGCCGCCCTGCGCTGGGTGGTGCGCCACGGCGCCGGCCACGGGCTCGACCCGGAGCGGATCGCTGTCGGCGGCGATTCGGCGGGGGCCAATCTGGCGCTCGGCCTCGCGCTCGACGCGCGGGAGGAACCGGGGCCGCCCTTGTCCTTCGCCCTGCTGCTCTACGGCATGTTCGCCCATGACTTCGATACCGAATCGCACCGCCTGTTCGGCGACGGGCGCTTCGGCCTGACCACCGAGCGGATGCGCTGGTACTGGCGGCAATATCTCGGCCATGACGGCATCACCCGCGATCCGGCGGCGGCCCCCCTGCTGGCCGATCTGCGCGGGCTGCCACCGCTGCATCTGGCGACGGCCGGGCTGGATTGCCTGCGCGACGACAGCCTGCGCCTCGCCCGGCGGCTGGAACAGGCGCGGATCCCGCACCGGCTGGTGCTGCATGAGGGGCTTCCCCATTCCTTCGCCAGCATGACCCGCCATGTCCACAAGGCGGCGGTGGCGGTGCTGTCGGCCGCCGACGCCGTCCGCGGACATCTGCGGCGCTGAAAGGCGGCTGGGAGTTCCCCAAAAGCCATTGATTTTACGATATTATCGAACAAAATCGCCCGAGGTTCGATCAGAACCTAAACCAAAGTCTAGGGTGGCTCGACCTAAACACTGCCAAGGTTAATCTGCGTCTAGTGGCTTGCGGCATAGCGTCGCGGTTACCCTCTCGGGCGAGCCGTACAACCCGCCAGCCAACGGAGACAGCCATGGCCATGGCCCACCGGACCAATCTGCAACTGCGCTACGTTCCGATGCCGGAGGAGCCGGAGGTGCTGGTCCTGGGATCGGGCGGAAGCATGGTCGGCATCGCGCGGATCCGCTGCGCGACCGGCGGGGTCGGCCGTTTCAGTCCCGAACCGGAAGACGCGTTCCTGGTCAGCCATCATCTGTCCAACTTCAGGTCCGACATCCGCGTCGACGGCAAGCCGGTGGAGAAACCCGCCAACATCGCCGGCCTCACCTCCATCCATGATTATCGGCGCAGGATCGATTGCCACATGCACACGGCTTTCGACACGCTGACCTTCCATCTGCCCCGTGCGGTGCTGGAGAACGCCTGTCCCGATCAGCGCGGCGGGCGGTTGGAGGATCTGTCCATCGACCCCAGCCGCCCGCTCGACGATCCGACGGTCCGGGCGCTGGCTTCGGCCATCCTGCCGACGCTGGAGTTTCCCGAGCGGATCAGCCTGCTCTATCTCGACCATGTCTGTTCGGCGCTGGCGACCCACATCGTCACGACCTATGGCCGGGTGAGCCCGGCCAGGACCGGGGGGATGCTGGCGCCCTGGCAGGAGCGGCGGGTGAAGGAGATGATCGCCGCCAACCTCGACGGCGAAATCCGGCTGGCCGACCTCGCCGCCGAATGCCGGCTGTCGGTTGGGCATTTCGTCCGCGCCTTCCGCCGCACCGCCAACACCACGCCCTATCAATGGCTGTTGCAGCGCCGGATCGACCACGCCAAGGAGCTGATCCGGGACGGCTCGCAGACGCTGGCCGATGTGGCGCTGGCCTGCGGCTTCGCCGACCAGAGCCATTTCACCCGGACCTTCAGCCGTCTGGTCGGCCTGTCGCCGCGCAGCTGGCGGCAGCGCGACATGCTGTCCAATGGCGTCCGGCCAACAGCCGGATCCCTTGGCAAATCCCTGGGCGCTTCCCTGGTCGGGTCGCCCTGCGCCTGACCGGCCCGCCGATCCCTGGCGGCGAACTCCCCATCCGTGACGGAATGCCGCTACTCTGTCGACGCCGCGCTTGGGAAGGGCCGTTTCATGGAAAGCTATCTGGACCATCTGACGGAAACCGGATCAGGCATCCATGTCCTGGGCGGCGATGGGGAAACCCGCCTGCTGCGGGTGACGCGGCCGGGACAGCCATTTCCCATCCTGGCGCGGATGGCGGAGCCGGAAGCGGCCACCGAGACGGTGCAGGAACGGCTGCGTCGGGAACATGAGCTGTCGCGCCACCTGGACCCGGCCTGGGCGGTCAAGCCGCTCGACCTGCTGCGCCATTGCGGCGTGCCGGTGCTGACCCTGGCCGATCCCGGCGGACAGCCTTTGGCGTTTTCATTTCCCTCCCTGTCGGCGGGGACCTTCCGCCAGCGGCTTGCCCTGGCGATCCGCATCGTCGGCGCGGTGGCGCGGCTGCATCGCCGCGGGCTTCTGCATGGCGACCTGCGGCCCTTCAACCTGCTGGTCGGCGATGATGGAACGGTGCGCCTGACCGGCTTCGGCCGGGCGGCCGACCTGTCGGTCCCGTGGCGACGGGAGGTGGAGCGTCCGGCGGCACTGCTGCCCTACATGGCGCCGGAGCAGACGGGACGGATGAATCGTCCGGTCGACCGCCGCAGCGACCTCTATGCGCTGGGGGTCACGCTCTATGAACTGTTCACCGGGGCGTTGCCCTTCTTCGCCCAGGATCCCATCGAATGGGTCCACTGTCATCTCGCCCGCGCCCCGGTCCCGCCCACCCAGCACAGCCCCGATCTGCCGCCGGCCATCGCCGGCATTCTGCTGCGGCTTCTCGCCAAGACGGCGGAGGACCGCTACCAGACCGCCGACGGCCTCGTCCGCGACCTGACCCATGCCCTGCAACTGTGGGACGGGCAGGGCCGCATCGCTTCCTTTGCGCCGGGGATGCGCGATCTGCCGGAGGGGCTGGAGCCGCCACCGTCGCTTTTTGGGCGGGACGAGCCCGTCGCCGCCCTCCAGGCCGCCTTCGACCGGGTCGCCAGCCGCGGCCGGATGGGCATCGTCCTGATTTCCGGCCGCTCGGGCGTCGGCAAATCGGCGGTCGTTCATGCGCTTGAGACGCGGCTGGTGCCGCCGCGCGGTCTGTTCGCCGCCGGCAAGTTCGACCAAGGTCGGCGCGACCTGCCTTATGCCAGCCTTGCCGAGGCCTTCCGCGGGCTGGCCAGCCGCATCCTGGCCCTGCCGGTTCCCCATCGCGACCAGTGGTGCCGCGGGTTGGCGGAGGCGGTGGGTGACGGCGGCGCGCTGATGACCGCCCTGATCCCCAACCTCGCCCTGCTGATCGGCGAACAGCCGGCGGTTCCGCCGCTGCCGCCGCAGGAGGCGCAGAACCGCTTCGACCTGCTGTTCCGCCGGGTGCTCCAGCTGTTCGCCCGTCCCGATCACCCGCTGGCGCTGTTCCTCGACGATCTGCAATGGCTGGATCGGGCGACGCTGGACCTGCTGGACCGGCTGATCACCGATGGCGGCGCCAGCCATCTGCTGCTGATCGGCGCCTACCGCAGCGACGAGGTGGGAACGGATCACCCGCTGACGGCCTTGCTGGACCGGATCAGGACTTTGGCATCGGGCCCCGACGGGGCGGACGGCGACGGCCGGGACTCCGACAGCCGGGGACTTGATTGCCGTGAGATTCCGCTGGGGCCGCTGCCGTCCGGTGATCTGCGCCGGATGGTCGCCGACAGCCTGGACCGCGAGCCGGGCGAGGTGGCGGCGCTGGCGGCGCTGCTGGAGGCGCGGACCGGTGGCAACGCCTTCTTCGCGGTGCAGCTTCTGACCGCGCTGGAGCGCTCCGGCCGGCTGTGGTTCGACCGCGGGGCGAAGCGCTGGGACTGGGATCTGGCGGCGGTGGAGACGGCGCGGTCGGGGTCCAGCATCGCCACCTTGATGACCGAACGGCTGGCCCGTTTTCCGGCCCAGGCGCGCGACCTGCTGGCCCGGCTCGCGGCATTGGGCGCCGGCGCTCCGCTCGCCACCCTGGCGCTGGCCGCCGGCCTGACGGAGGCGGAGACCGGGCGGCAGCTTGAGCCGGTGCTGGGCGAGGGGCTGCTGCTGCGCACCGGCGACGGCTACCGCTTCCTGCATGACCGGGTGCAGGAGGGGGCCTACGCCCTGGTGCCGGCGGAGGGGCGGAGCATGCTCCATCTCGACATCGCCCGCGCCCTGCACCGGGGGTTCGCCGCCGACCTGTCGGGCGAGCGGCTGTTCGCGCTGGTCGGCCAGTATGACGGCTGCCTGTCCCTCATCCAGGACGGGCGGGAGCGGGAGGAGGTGGCGACGCTCCTTCTCGCCGCCGGTCATCAGGCCAAGACCGCCAGCGCCCATGGCTCGGCACTCGCCTATGCGCAGGCGGGCCTGCGCCTGCTGGAAGGCGGCCAATGGGAGCGGCGTCACCGGCTGGCCTTCGCGCTGGAGCATCTGCTGGCCGAATGCGAATTCCTCAGCGGCGATCTGCGGCGGGCCGAGCTGAGGCTGGTCGGGCTGGCCGGGCGGGCCGTCTGTCCTGTCGACCGCGCCGTCATCACCGCCCTGCTCGTCACCGTCTACACCGCCATCGACCGCAGCGACCGCGCCATCGACGCCTGTCTCGCCTATCTGCGCGGCGTCGGCATCGACTGGCCGGCCCATCCGCCGGCGGCCCTGGCGCGGGAGGAGTATGCGCGGTTGCGGTCGGCCATCGGCGGCCGGCCGATCGCCTCGCTGGCGACGCTGTCGTCCATCGGCGATCCCGACAGCCGGGCGACGCTGGACGTGCTGGCCGCGGCGCTGCCGCCGGCCTTCTTCAGCGACCGCAACCTCGTCTGCCTGATCCTGTGCCGGATGGCCAACCTGACGCTCCGGCACGGGCGCAGCGACGCCTCCGCGCTGGGCTTCGCCTATCTCGGCATGATGGCCGGCCCCTATTTCGGCGATTACGCCGCCGGCTACGCGTTCGGCCGGCTCGGTTACGATCTGGCGGAGCGGCAGGGGCGGAGCCGCTACCGGGCGCGGGTGCTGATGACCTTCGCCTATCATGTCGTGCCCTGGACCCGCGATATCCGCAGCGAACGTCCCCTGCTTCTGCGCGCCTTCGAGGAGGCGCGGGAGGTCGGGGACGTCACCTATGGCGGCTTCACCAGCGTCACGCTGATCACCAGCATGCTGGCTGCGGGCGACCCGCTGGCGACGGTGCAGCGGACGGCGGAGGCGCGGCTCGCCCATGTGCGGCAGGTCAAGTTCGGGCTGTGCGTCGACATCCTCACCACCCAGCTGCAATTGGTGCGCGCCTTGCGCGGGCGGACCGGCGCGCTCGGCTCGTTCGACGGGCAGGGCTTCGACAACGCGGCCTTCGAGGCGCGGCTCCTGGCCAACCCCAGCCTGGACATCGCCACCTGCTGGCACTGGATCCGCACGCTTCAGCTCCGCTGCATCGCCGGCGAGATGGCGGGGGCGGTCGAAGCGGCCGAACGGGCCGAGGGCCTTTTGTGGACGACCTCCGGCCATTGGGAGATGGCGGAGTTCCATTTCCACGCCGCCCTGGCGCGGGCCGGAACGATGGACGGCTGCCGTCCCGAGGAGCGGCCCCGCCACGCCGCGGAACTGGAGCGGCATCTCGGCCAGCTGCGGGAATGGGTCGGCCACAGCCCCGACAGCTTCGACGCGCGCTTCGCCCTGGTCGAGGCGGAATCGGCGCGGACGCAGGGGCGGAGCGAGGACGCCATGCGCGGTTACGACCGCGCGGTTCTGGCGGCCCGGCGTACCGCCCTGCCGCATGTGGAGGCGTTGGCCCAGGAATGCGCCGCCGCCCATTACCGCCGGATGGGCATCCCGACGCTGGAGCTGGCCTGCATCCGCGAGGCGGCGGACCGCTATGGCGCCTGGGGGGCGGTGGCCAAGGTCCGGCAGCTCACCCGCCGTTACCCTTCCCTGGGGATGGAGGCGGGCGAGGCGGCGGTGCCGGAGGTGCCGAGAGGGTTCGACGGCGTCGATCTGACCTCGCTTCTGGAGACGCTGCGCACCGTCTCCGACCAGGCCGGCGTCGAACAGCTGACCACCACCCTGCTGACCCTGGTGCTCGAACATGCCGGCGCCAGCCGCGGCCTGCTGATCCTCGCCCGTGGCGAGCGCCTGAGGGTGGAGGCGGAGGCGACCACCGGGCTCTACGGCGTATCGGTCCGGCTGGTGCAGGAGGAGGCCGACCGCTTCCCTCTGCCCCATGCCCTCATCCATGGCGCCATCCGCGACCAGGAGGCGGTGATCGTCGACGACACCCGCGCCGCCGGCCAACTGTCCGCCGATCCCTATCTCCATGAGACGGAGGCCCGCGCCATCCTCTGCCTGCCGCTGGTGCGCCGCCGCCGTGTCGTCGGGCTGCTGCATCTGGAGAACGCGCTGGCGACCTACGCCTTCACCCCGCAGCGCGTCAATGTGCTGACCCTGCTCGGCGCCCAGGCCGCGGCGTCGCTGGAGACGGCGTCTCTGGAGGAGAAGGACGCGCTGCTCAAGGAAATCCATCACCGGGTGAAGAACAACCTGCAACTCGTCACCAGCCTGCTCAATCTCCAGTCCCGCCGGATCAAGGACGAGGCGGTGGCCGCCCTGTTCGCCGACAGCCGCGACCGCGTGCGGTCGATGGCGCTGGTGCATGAAAGCCTCTACCGCCTGGGCAATTTCGCCCGCGTGCCGATGCGCGAGCATCTGGAATCGGTCTGCGCCCATCTGCTGCGCGCCTATTCCCGCCATGCCGGGTCGGTGCGGCTGGAGGCCGGGCTGGACGACCTGAAGCTGGACCTCGACCGCGCGGTGCCCTGCGGGCTGATCGTCAATGAACTGGTCTCCAACGCGTTGAAGCATGCCTATCCGGACGGGCGGGGCGGGGTGCTGCGGGTCGCGCTGACCACCGATGGGCAGGACTGCCGCCTATCCGTTCGGGATGACGGCGTGGGCTTGCCCGACGGGTATGATCCCGATAGGATGGACACCGTCGGGTTCCAGCTTGTTTCTGATTTGACCAGTCAGCTGCACGGAACTTTGAAGTATACTTTCAATAAAGGTTCGGAGTTTGCCATCACCTTTCCTTTGAAGGGGGGCAATCGGGGAAGTCAATGATCGCGGCACGCATTCTCATCGTCGAGGACGACCGCATCGTTGCGCGTGATATTCAGCATCAGCTCTCCCGGATGGGGCATGTGATCGTCGGCATGTCGGCCAGCGGCGAAGATGCCGTCCGGCTCGCCTGTAGTCAGCAGCCCGACCTCGTGCTGATGGACATCCGGCTGGAAGGGGAGATGGACGGAATCGAGGCGGCGCGCCGGATCCGCGATGCCCACCGCATTCCCATCATCTTCCTCACCGCCTACGCCAATGACGAGGTCGTGCATCGCGCCAGCCTGACGGAGCCCTTCGGCTATCTGCTGAAGCCCTTCGAGGAACCGCAGATGCGCACCGTGATCCAGATGGCCTTGTACAAGCATGCCAGCGACACCCGGCTGCGCCTCAGCGAGCGGCGCTATGCCGCCACGCTCGCCAGCATCCGCGACGGCGTCATCCTGTGCGACCGCGACGGCCGTGTCGATTTCATGAACCGGGCGGCGGAGACGATGACCGGCTGGACCGCGCCGGAGGCCGCAGGCCAGCCGCTGTCCGCCGTCTTCGTCGCGGTGGACGAGGAGACCCATGAGCCGCTGGAGGATTTCTCCGCCCTCGTCCTGCGCAGCGGCGATTTCGCCCCGCCGGAACGCCAGTCGCGGCTGCTGCCCCGCGGTGGCGACGGGGCCGGACATCCTCCCGCCGGTATCGGGCCGGCTGGACTGGTGGCGGGACTGGTGGTGGAGGAACGCTGCTCCGCCATCATCGACGATGACGGGGCGCTGGTCGGCTCGATCCTGGTGTTTCGCGACCTGACCCAGCGCCGGCAGATCGCCGAGGCGTTGCGGACCGCCCAGGCCGATCTCGCCCATATCGGCCGGCTGACCATGATGGGGGAACTCGCCGCCGCGGTGGCGCACGAGGTGAACCAGCCGCTGATGGCGATCGTCACCAACGCCGGCACCTGCCTTCGTCATCTGTCGCTGCCGCGACCCGACCTCGACAAGACCCGCGTGGTGGTGGAGCGGATCGTGCGCGACGCCCAGCGCGCCGGCGACGTCGTCCGCAGCATCCGCGCGTTGGCGCGGCGGACTCCGGTCGATCCCGGCTGGGTCGACATGAGCGCGCTGATCGCCGACACGCTGGAACTGGTGCGGGCCGAATTGCGTCGCGCCCGCATAAGTGTGGAAACCGACCTTCAGGCCGGTCCGCCCTGGGTCCATGGCGACCGGGTGCAGTTGCAGCAGCTCATCCTCAATCTGGTGATGAACGCCATCGAGGCGATGGCGGCCACTTCAACCGCCACGTCCACCGCCGCCGCTGTCGGGGCCGAGCCGGCCGAGCGGCGGCTGCGCATCGTCACCGGCGGCGCCGATGGCTGGATCCGCGTGCGGGTCGAGGACAGCGGGCCGGGGATCGCCGAAGCCGATGTCGACGCCATCTTCCGCGCGCTGTACACCACCAAGCCCGATGGGCTGGGCATGGGGCTGTCGATCAGCCGGTCGATCGTCGAGCTGCATGGCGGACGGCTGACCGCGTCGCCAGGGACGCCCGGTGGCAGCGTGTTCGAATTCGTTCTGCCTGTTTCGCCCGGAGGACAGTGATGAGGAGGAAGCCCGAAGCCGTGACGGCGGTCGAGACCGTCGTGATCATCGACGATGACGAAGCCGTCCGCGAAGCGCTGGAGGGATTGCTGGAGTCCGTCGGGCTCCAGGTCAGGAGCTACGGGTCGGTGCAGCACTACATCGACCAGCGACCGGCCATCGAGGTCGGCTGCATGGTGCTGGATGTGCGGCTGCCGGGGCGCAGCGGTCTCGATTTCCAGGCGGAACTCGCCCGATCCGGCAACAGCCTGCCGGTGATCTTCATCAGCGGCCATGCCGACGTGCCGATGTCGGTCCGCGCCATGAAGGCCGGCGCCTTCGAATTCCTGACCAAGCCGGTGCATCACCAGGAATTGCTGGACGCCATCCATGCCGCGATCGCCGCCCATGGCGAGCGCCGCTGCCAGGAGCGCGGCCTGACCAGCCAGCGCGCCCGTTTCGACACGCTGACCGCGCGCGAGCGCGAGATCACGATGATGGTGGTGTCCGGCCTGCGCAACAAGCAGATCGCCGACGATCTCGGCCTCAGCGAGGCGACGGTGAAGCTGCATCGCGGTCAGGCCATGCGCAAGATGGAAGCCCGGTCCGTTGTGGAACTGGTGCGCATGGTCGACGGGCTGACGGCGATGGGCCGGGCGCCGTCGTAAAGCCTTTCGCATGGCAGCATCCCCATTTCCAGGGGAAAGGGTCCGGAGGATGGAATCGACCTTGTTGCCCGCCTCTTCGGCAATGATGGCGAAATATGGCGCGGGCCATTGAACGAAGCTTTCAAAGCCTACGTGATGCTTCAATCAATCCGTATGACTGACTCAAATACCCAAAGAAAAATCAGGACTCTTCAATAATTTTTCTTTAACGCCTTCCCCATTTTTTCTTTTGCAGATGGCCGACTCAAAAGGCAGACGCTCAAAATCAAGAATAGAGTGTCAGAGTCGATAATAAATTTGGGGTTGGGTGCGATGATAAAAGCTTTGTCCCTTGCGGGAAAGACCGTTCTGCTTTGTGGCGGAGGGTTTATATTGCTTGCCTTCTCCACATTCGGTGTCAATGAGCGTCTGCTGACCGGCTACGCCGACCGGATGGCGATGGAGCGGCAGGAAACCAACATGCGCGTCGCCTGGGACGTGCTGAAGCAGTATGGGCAGACGTTCGAGGTGCGTGACGGCAAGCTCTATGCCGGCGACCGCGCCCTGAACGACCTGTTCGAGCCGGTGGACCGGGTCAAGCGGCTGGTGGGCGGCACCGCGACCCTGTTCATGGGCGATCTGCGCATCGCCACCAACCTGCTGGCGCTGAACGCCACCATCGAGGCGGCGCGGGCCGGCGAAGCCGGCAAGGGGTTCGCCGTCGTCGCCGGAGAGGTCAAGACGCTCGCCAACCAGACCGCGAGGGCGACCGACGACATCGCCCGGCAGGTGGCGGAAATCCAGGCGGTGACCGGCGATGCGGTGGAGGCCATCGGCGGCATCGGCCGCACCGTGCTGTCGGTCAGCGATCTCGTGAACCGCATCGCCGCGTCCGCCGACCGGCAGAGCGCCACCACCGCCGACATCGCCCGCTCGGTCCAGCGCGCCGCCGACCGCACGACCGAGGTGTCCGACACCATCGAGGAGGTCTCCCGCTCCGCCCATGAGACCAGCACGATGGCCTCGGAGGTTCGCGCTGCCGCCGATCTCGGCCGGCAGGCGCTCTTCCTGCGCGATCAGGCCGAGGATTTCCTCCGCCACGTCCGCGCGGCTTGAGGGCGTCACCTGAACGCCAGCAGGATCACCCCGGCGGCGATCAGGACGACGCCAAGCCAGTTCGGTGCCGACAGCCTCTCGCCGAGGAACAGGACGCCGAACAGGGCGACCAGCACGACGCTGAGCTTGTCGACCGGCGCCACCTGGGAGGCGGGCCCCAGCTTCAGCGCGCGGAAATAGCACAGCCAGGAGGCACCGGTGGCGAGACCGGACAGCACCAGGAACAGCCATGTCCTGCCCGGCACCGCCGAAGGCGACAGCGACTGACCCGACGCGACGGTGATTCCGATCAGCAGCGCGAAGATGACGGCGGTCCGGATCAGCGTCGCCATGTCGGAGCCGACGCCTTCGACGCCGACCTTGGCGAAGACGGCGGTCAGCGCCGCGAAGCACGCTGACAACAGCGCCCACAGCATCCAGGCGGGAGGCATGCCATCGGTCATTCCGTCCTATCCCTTCCTCGTTTCCGCTTTCCGCCGCGTCAGTCGCCCCAGGGCTTCGGATCCGGCCGGGTGTCCGGCCGCGGCGGGTCGCTGGTGTCCCAGCCCAGCATCAGCAGCAGAACCCATTCCGCCCGGCTGGAGAAGCCATATCGCGGTCCGCTGGCGGAGACCAGCGCGCCGCGGGGAGGGTTGGTGTCGAGGTCGGTTACCGACCGGAAGGGGGCGGGGCGGCCGGGGATGGCGGGCGCCTCCCCCCTCCGGCACCGGGTCAGTAGGTGTAGAACATCTTCTGGATGGCCTTGCTGTCGGTCGTCCTGGTCAGCGCCAGCATCAGCAGGATGCGCGCCTTCTGCGGGTTGAGGGTGTCGCTGGCGATGAAATCCAGCTCGTCGTCGTTGGCCTCGCCATTGCGGGCGACGATGCCGTTGCCGACACGCGACGAGCGGACGATGATCACCCCCTGCTTGCGGGCGTCGATCAGGCCGGGCTTCATCGCGTTCGACAGGCTGCCGTCACCGACGCCGGCATGGATGATGCCCTTGGCTCCCGCCTTCACCAGGGCGTCGAGCGCGGTGCGGTTGTTGTTGGCATAGCCATAGACGATGTCCACCTGCGGCAGGCTGTCGAGGTTGGAGATGTCGAACTCGGCCTCGGCGGTGTGCTTGCGCACGACCTGCCGGTAGAAGTGCGGCTTGTTGTCCTGCATGTAGCCGAGGAAGCCCAGTTCCGGCGTGCGGAAGGTGTCGGCGGTCGAGGTGTTGGTCTTGGTCACGTCGCGGCCGGCGTTGATCTGGTCGTTCAACGCGACCAGCACGCCCTTGCCGACGGCGTCCTTGGAGCCCGCCAGCGTCACCGCGTTGTAGAGGTTGACCGGCCCGTCGGCGCTGATGGCGGTGGAGGGGCGCATGGCGCCGACGATCACCACCGGCTTGGTGCTCTTGACCGTCAGGTTGAGGAAATAGGCGGTTTCCTCGATGGTGTCGGTGCCGTGGGTGATGACGATGCCGTCGACATCCTTCTGGGCCAGCAACTCGTTGACCCGCTTGGCCAGCTTCAGCCAATGCTCGTTGGTCATGTTCTCGCTGGCGATCTGGAAGACCTGCTCGCCCTTGACGTTGGCGACCTTCCTCAGCTCCGGCACCGCTTCGATCAGCTTCTCGACACCGACCTTGGCGGCGGTGTAGCCGACGGTGGTGGTGCTGGTGGCACCGGTGCCGGCGATGGTGCCGCCGGTCGCCAGGATGGTGACGTTGGGCAGCCCGTCATCGGCGAAGGCGGCCGGTGCGGCGGTTCCGCTCATCAGCAGGGCGGCGAGCCCGGCGGCGGCCACGGTGCGGGTCATGCTGCGGGCCATGGAACCTGTCATGGTGCGGGCGGTGGTCTTGAACACGGCGTTCCTCTCCCTTGCGGATTTTTTGGCCGGCTTGCGCCAGCCCTGTGTCAGCGCGCAGTCTGGGCGACCGCATTGAATGTCGTTGGTCAGCCTCATGAACGGTTTGAGAAGCGGATGTGAACGGCCATTCGCAAAGCCGTCGCGTGGCGGCGGCATCGCGCGTGGCATTGCCGGTCTTGCAAGCGCGGGCGTTGCGCGGGCAGAGTGGCGGCAACGCTTCAGATCCGAAGGACACCGGCCGTGAATAACCTGGGACGCACCCTCGCGCTCGCCCTGTCGCTTTTCGCCTGGGTGTCCGGCCCGGGGGAGGCGATGGCGGACCGGCGGGTGGCGCTGGTGCTGGGCAACAGCACCTACCAGTATGCGCCGCGGCTGCCCAACCCGGTCAACGACGCCAAGGCGATGGCGGACTCCCTGCGCACCGCCGGCTTCGAGCTGATCGGTGGAGGGCCGCAGCTCGACCTCGACCGCGCCGGCACCGAACGGGCGATCCGCAGCTTCGGCGCCAAGCTGGCCGGGGCCGATGTCGGGTTGTTCTTCTATGCCGGGCACGGCATGCAGGCGCGGGGAACCAACTATCTGCTGCCGGTCTCCGCCAATCTGGAGAAGGAGGCGGATGTCCGTTACGAGCTGGTCGATATCGCCAGCGTGCTGGATGAGATGGCGCTGGCGGAAAGCCGGCTGAACATCGTCATCCTCGACGCCTGCCGCAACAATCCCTTCGGCGGGCGCGGCCTGCGCGCGGCGTCTCCCGGTCTGGCGCAGATGCAGGCGCCGGCCGGCACCATCATCGCCTATGCGACCCAGCCGGGCGCCGTGGCGGCCGACGGCGCCGGGGCCAACAGCCCCTACACCGAAGCCTTGTCGAAGGCCATGCTGAAGCCGGGGGAGAATGTGTTCGATGTCTTCAACGATGTCGGCATCACGGTGAAACGCGGTTCCGGCGGCGTCCAGCAGCCCTGGGTTTCCGCCTCTCCCATCGAAGGGCGCTTCTATTTCCTGGGGCCGACCACGGTGGTGATGCCGCCGGCGCCGGCCGACGGGGCCGCCACGGCCGGCGCCGCAGCGGGGGCCGACAAGGAGACGCTGTTCTGGGACAGCATCAAGGGCAGCTCCAACCGCGGCCTGTTCGAGGCCTATCTGAAGCAGTTCCCGCAGGGCACCTTCGCCCCCATCGCCGAGGCGCGGATGGCCGAGCTGGGGAGCGAGGCACCGTCCGCCGCGCCCGCCGGTTCGGCCAGCCCGGCGCCGTCCGAACGGGCGCAACTGTCGATCGCGTCACTCGCCGCCCCGCCGGTTCCGACCCCGCCGTCGGCCCTCTCCCCGGCACCGGTCCCGGCACCGGCGGCTCCGGCTCCTCCGCCGGCCCGCCCGGCCCATCCGGTGGACCCGGCATCCATTCCCTATCTCAGCGTCAAGGCGCGCGAGGCGCTGGCGATGTATCCCGGCCTGACCTCGCCCAAGGCTTTGGCGATCTCGGCCAAGGGGAATTACGCCTATTTCTCCAACAGGTCGAACAGCCGGACCGAGGAGGATGTGAAGCGCAGCGCCCTGCAATATTGCCAGTACCGCGCCGAGGAGCCCTGCACCCTCTATGCGGTCGGCGACGAGGTGGTGATGACGGACGCCAAAGACTTCAGGCCGATGCCGGTGGAGATCGTCGGCGCCGGCCGCTTCGATCCCGCGCGGGTCCCCTTCGTCAGCGACCTGACGCGCAAGGTCGGCATGGTGAATTACCAGCGCAACCCCGGCCACAAGGCGCTGGCGGTGACGCTGGCCGGTCGCTGGGGCTCGGTCTGGGACCGCGACAGCGAGGAGGAGGCGAAGACGGCGGCCCTGGAACGCTGCGAGCAGTTGGGCGGCAAGGAGGAGTGCATGCTCTACGCCGTCGACGACACGGTGGTTCTCGACGAGGGACCGGAGGAAGAGGAGGAGGAGCAAGAGGAATGAGCGGGATGGCGGAGAGAGCGGCGGGATGAACGGAGTGCCGGGCGCGGTCGCGCCGTGGACGGTGCGCAACCGGTCCAAGCTGGTGCATGCCCTGCGGATGACCGTCTCGTCCCTGGCGACCTTCGCGCTGGCCAACGCGCTGGATCTGCCGCAAGGCTTCTGGGCGGTGATCACGGCGCTCATCGTCACCCAGAGCAATGTCGGCGGCTCGCTCAAGGCGGCGCTGGACCGGTTCGCCGGATCGCTGGTCGGCGTGGCCTATGGCGGCGCGATCGCCATGCTGATTCCCCACACCGACGGGCTGGCGCGCGCCCTGGCGCTGCTGGCGGCGGTGGCGCCGCTCTCCTATCTGGCGGCGATGTCGGCGGGCTTCCGCATCGCCCCGATCACGGCGATCATCGTGCTGCTGGGCAGTGCCGGGGCAAGCCTCGGGCCGCTCTCCGTCGCGCTCGACCGCATGCTGGAGGTCGGGCTGGGCTGCGCCGTCGGCATCCTGGTGTCGCTGCTGGTGGCGCCGGCCCGCGCCTCGCGCACGGTGCTGGACTCGGCGGCGGCGGTGGCGCGGCTGCTCGCCGATCAGTTGGATGCGCTGGCCGTCGGCGACGACGCTTCCCTGGAGGCACTCGAACGGCTGGTGGTGGGCAGCCGGCGAGCCCTGACCCGGTTGGAGACGCTGGTGGGGGAGGCCGCGCGGGAGCGGCGCAGCCGGCTGGCCGACATGCCGGATCCCGATCCGCTGCTGCGGACGCTGATGCGGCTGCGCAACGATCTGGTGATGCTGCGCCGGGCGGTGGGGCAGCCGCGGTTGGATATCCAGGACCGCGACGTCTGTCCCGACTGGGCACCGGTCGCCGTGGCGGGGGCGGCGAGTTTGCGCGGTCTGGCCGACGCCCTGAGCGCCGGACTGGCGCCCGACCGTTCCACCGCGCTCACCGATGCTCTGGCGACCTATCGCGGCTCCATCGAGCAAACGCGGGCCGAACGGCGGACCCGCGACATGCCGACCGACTGGCTGTGGCGGATGTTCGGCACCGGCTTCGCGCTGGAGCAGTTCCACCGCGATCTGGACGATCTCGTCGAGCGGACGGCGGATTTCGCCGGGCATCGGTAACGCGAAAGGGCCGGCACCCCGAGGATGCCGGCCCTGACCGTTTCAACCTGCCGATTTTTGTCAGCGGTCGCCCAGATCATGCTCGATCTCGGTCACCAGCCGTTCGGCGCAGCGCAGGGCCTGGCGGCGGTCGGCCTCGCTCATCCCCTGCATGGGATCGGACTGGGCCGGGAAGGACTCCGACCGGCAGAGGCGCCGGCCCGATGCGCAGACCATCACCTCATAGTGGCGGCTGTCCTCGTTGAACAGGCACTCGGACTCGAAACCCTTGGCGTCGGTTTCCGTCCATATGACCGTCTTGCTCATCGTCCGGCTCCTTCTGGTCTGGGTCGGGCTGATCCGGGTTGGTCGCCTTATTTGGCGTTCGCCATCGCGACGGCGGTGTCGGCCATGCGGTTGGAGAAGCCCCACTCGTTATCGTACCACGCCATGACGCGGACGAAATTGCCGTCGATGACCTTTGTTTCCGTCAGGGCGAAGGTCGAGCTGTGCGCGTCGTGGTTGAAGTCCGACGATACCAGATCCTCGGTGTAGGCGCCCAGCACGCCCTTCAGCGGGCCGTTGGCGGCGTCGGCGATCGCCTTGGTGATCTCCTCGACCGAGGTGGCGCGCTTGGCGGTGAACTTGAAATCGACGACCGACACGTTCGGCGTCGGCACCCGCATGGCGGTGCCGTCCAGCTTGCCCTTCAGCTCCGGCAGGACCTTGCCGACCGCCTTGGCCGCACCGGTCGAGGTCGGGATCATGTTCAGGGCCGCCGCGCGGGCGCGGTGGAGGTCCTTGTGGTTGGTGTCGACGATCCGCTGGTCACCCGTGTAGGAGTGGATCGTGGTCATGAAGCCCTTTTCGATGCCGACCAGATTGTTCAGCACGAAGGCCACCGGGGCCAGGCAATTGGTGGTGCAGGACGCGTTGGAGACGATCTTGTGCTCGGCGGTCAGCTTGTCGTGGTTGACGCCATAGACGACGGTGATGTCCTCGTCGGTGGCCGGGGCCGAGATCAGCACCTTCTGCGCGCCGGCTTCCAGATGCTTGGCGGCGTCGGCCCGCTTGGTGAAGATGCCCGAGCATTCCATGGCGATCTCGACGCCGAGATCCTTCCACGGCAGCTTGGCCGGGTCACGCTCCTGGACGACCTTGATCGAATGGCCGTTGACGATCAGGACGCCGTCTCCGGTCTCGATGGTGCCGGGGAAGCGGCCATGGACGCTGTCGTACTTCAGCAGGTGCGCGTTCGCCTTCAGATCGGCCAGGTCGTTGATCGCCACGACCTCCACGTCCTTGCGGCCGCTCTCGTAGATGGCGCGCAGAACCAGACGGCCGATGCGGCCAAAACCGTTGATCGCTACCCGTACAGCCATGATGTGCTCCAGTCTTTTCGTTTCGGTCCCGTACCGATGGCATGGAGACCTTGAGTTAACCCGTGAAAGCGGGGTTCGACCCGCGGGGGTTCGCAAATTTGGTGGAGAGGACGGCCGTCAGGCCGGTACCGCCCGCGGCGACATCGCGTCGAGCCAGGACGGCAGGGCGTCGCGGGTGCTCAGCTCGCTGAAGCGGCTTTCCACGCCGGCCGATGCCAGGGCGACGATGGTGTCGTCGCCCGCCGCCACCGATTGCAGGCCGGCGTCGCGGGTGCGCCGGGCGATCAGCCAGGCCAGCGCGTTGGTGCCGCCGTCGAACGGGGCGATCTCATAAACGCCGAGGGGGCCGGTCCAGACGACGGTGCGCGCGGCCTCGACGCAGGCGGTCAGCCGCGCCACGGTCGCCGGGCCGATGTCGACCACCATATCCTCGGGCCCGATGGCGGCGCAGGGGACGACGCGGTCCTCCGCTCCCTTGCGCGCCTCGGTCGCCACCACCGCATCGACCGGCAGCAGAACCTCGCAGCCGCAGGCCTTGGCCCGGTCCAGCAGCTTGCGGGCCTCGTCGATCAACGCGTGATCGCACAGCGAGGCGCCCATGTCGGTGCCGGTCGCGGCGAGCAGGCTGTTGGCGATGCCGCCGCCGAGCGCCAGCACATCGACCCGCGTCACCAGCCGCCGCAGCAGCTCCAGCTTGGCGGACAGGCCGGTGCCGCCGACGATGGCGCAGACCGCATGGGCGGGCTGTGCCGCCTTGTGCGCCGGGATCGGCGGATGGGGGCGGTCGGGGCCGGCGGCGTCGCGGCCGCCGGTGATCAGGTGCAGCCGGCCGGTCAGGCGGGGAGCCGGGGTGCGGTGGACATCGGTCGTGACCATGATGCCTGTCCTTTCCTTCGAACGAATCTCGGTGTCTGTTTCGCGCTGTGTCTGTTTCGCGCTGTTCGGGCCGGGGCCGCTCAGGCGGTCCTGACCGGCCCGGCGCCGCGCGGCGCCTCCGGGCGGGCGGGGGCGGCCCCGCGCCGGGTCTCGCGGTAGAGGATCAGCAGGCCGCTGCCGATGACCACCGCGGCGCCGACCAGCACATGCGGGGCCGGAACATCGCCCCAGACCAGCCAGCCGAGGATCGTCGCATAGATCAGGCTGGCATAGCTGAAGGGGCCGACCACCACCGCCCGGGCCAGCGAATAGGCCCGTGTGCTGAAATACTGCGCCCCGCCGCCGGCGATTCCCATCCCCGCCATCAGGAGCAGCCCATGCCCGTCCGGCATGGTCCAGCCGAAGGGCAAGGCCAGCGCGCTGAGCAGGGTGGAGATGACGGTGAAATAGAAGACCGTGGTCACCGGCCGTTCGGTGCGGCCGAGCTGGCGCATGGCGATCATCGCCAGCGCGTAGCTGACGGCGGCGGTCAGAGCCACCATCGCGCCGCGGTCGATCATGTCGGGACCGGGCTGCACCATGATCAGCACGCCGGCGAAGCCGACCACCACGGCGCCCCAGCGGAACGGACCGACCCGTTCGCCCAGCAGCGGCACCGACAGCGCGGTCAGGAACAACGGGGCGGAATAGGAGATCGCCACGGCGTTGGCCAGCGGCATCAGGTGGTAGGCCCAGAACAGCAGCACCATGGAGGCGAGGCCGACGATGGCCCGCCACAGATGCCCCAGCCGATGGTCGGTGCGCAGGCAGCTCCGCCCGCCCGCCGCGGCGACCATGGCGACCGCCGGCAGCAGGGCGAACAGGTTGCGGAAGAAGGTGACCTCGCCCAGCGGATAGGTCTCCGCCAGGATCTTGGCCAGCGCGTTCATGATGGTCATCAGCACCATCGCCAGCAGCATCGACAGGATGCCGAGCCGGACATTCTCCGGCGGTTTGATGACGGCGCTTGTGGGGACCTGTTCCATGATGCCTTCTTCCTTACCGGGAAGGTCTCCCTCTCCCCCCTGGGGAGAGGGGATTCTCCGGGCGGGAGAGGACGTTTAAGCCGCCCGGCTCACCTGCGCCGCGGCGATGACGCCCAGCGTGTGGCGGGCGATCATCCGTTCCTCGTCGGTCGGGATGATGAAGACCGGCACCCGGCTGTCCTGGGCCGAGATGCGGGTCGCCTTGGCCCGGTTGGCCGCCGGGTCGATGGCGACGCCGAGCCAGGCCAGCTTCTCCGCCACCCGCGCGCGGACCAGGGTGGAGTTCTCCCCCACACCGGCGGTGAAGACCACCGCGTCCAGCCCGCCCATCGAGCCGGCCAGCGCCGCCACCTGCTTGGCGACAGTGTGGCAGAACAGCTCCACCGCCTCGGCCGCCGCCGGCAGGTCGGAATTCTCCAGGTCGCGCATGTCGTTGGAGATGCCCGACACGCCCAGCATGCCCGACTTGTGGTAGAGCAGCTTTTCCAGCTCGTCGGCGCCGTAGCCCTTCTCGCGCATCAGATAGATCAGCACGCCGGGATCGATGGCGCCCGGCCGGGTGCCCATCGGCACGCCGTCCAGTGCGGTGAAGCCCATGGTGGTGTCGACGCTGTGCCCGCCGCGCATGGCGCACAGGCTGGCGCCGCTGCCGAGATGGCAGACCACCACATGGGCGTCGGCCAGCTCCGGCGCCACCTGGGGCAGGCGGTGGGCGATATATTCGTAGCTCAGCCCGTGGAAGCCGTAGCGGCGGATGCCCTTCGCCGTCAGCTCGCGCGGGATGGCGAAGGTCTGCGACTGCCAGGGCTGGGTCTGGTGGAAGGCGGTGTCGAAGCAGGCGACCTGCGGCAGCGACGGATAGACCTCCGCCAGCGCCCGCATGGCGGCGATGTTGTGCGGCTCGTGCAGGGGAGCGAGCGGGATCAGCTCCTCCAGCTGGTCGAGCACCGCCGCGGTGACGCGGACGGGGGCGGAGAAGCGGGTGCCGCCATGGACGACGCGATGGCCGGCGGCCACCAGCGTGGCGCCCTTCAGCGTGCCGCCGATCCAGTCGAGCAGATGGTGGAGAAGCTTCGGACGGCCGGGATTCTCCCCGTCGGCCCAGCTGTGGTCGGCGATCTTGTTGCGGGAGGCGTCCTTGGCCTCGAAGCGGGGGGCGGTGCCGATGCCGGAGATCTGGCCGGTGACGACCGGCGCCAGCTCGGCGGCGCTGCCACCCTGGAAGACGCAGAATTTCAGGCTGGAGGACCCCGCATTGATGACGAGGCAGGCGTCCTCGCTGGAGTTTGACAGTGCGACCATGACGATTACGTCCTATTCGGCGGCCAGCGCGAGCTTCGGCTGGCGTTTCGCGGCGGCGACCAGCGAGGCGACCGCGCAGGAGGCGAGGCGCGCCCGCACATTGTCGGCGCGGCTGGTGAGGATGACCGGGACCTTGGCGCCGAGCACGATGCCGGCGAGGTCGGCGTTGGCCAGGAAGGACAGCTGCTTGACCAGCATGTTGCCGGCCTCCAGATCGGGGGCGAGCAGGATGTCGGGCTGGCCGGCGACCGGGGAGGTGATGCCCTTGGTGCGCGCCGCCTCGGCGGAGATGGCGTTGTCGAAGGCCAGCGGGCCGTCGAGGATGCCGCCGGTGATCTGGCCGCGGTCGGCCATCTTGCACAGGGCGGCCGCTTCCAGCGTGGTGTTGATCTTCGGGTTGATCGTCTCGACCGCCGACAGGATGGCGACGCGCGGGGTGGCGACGCCCAGCACCTTGGCGAGATCGATGGCGTTCTGGACGATGTGGACCTTGTCCTCCAGCGTCGGATAGATGTTGATCGCCGCGTCGGTGATCAGCAGCGTCTTGGAGTATGTGGGCACATTCATCAGGAAGACGTGGCTGATCCGGCTGGCGGTGCGCAGGCCGGTCTCCTTCTTCACCACCTCGCCCATCAGCTCGTCGGTGTGCAGGCTGCCCTTCATCACCGCCTCGGCCTCGCCGTTGCGGGCCAGCGCCACGGCGGACGCGGCGGCGGCGCGGCTGTGGGCGGCGTCGACGATGCGGTAGCGGGCGATGTCGAGCCCGTTCGCCGCCGCGACCTTGCGGATGACGGCTTCCGGCCCGACCAGGATGGGGTCGATCAGCCCGGCCTCGGCGGCCTCGACGGCGCCCTGGAGGGAGCTGGCGTCGCAGGGATAGGCGACGGCGGTGACGACCGGCGGCAACTCGTCGCATTTGGCGAGCAGGGCGTCATGCTTGTCGTGGCGGATCATCTGGATCTGCGGCAGCTCATGCGCCGGACGGACCACCTTCTGGGTCGGAGCGACCACCTCGGCGGTGCCCAGAACCACGACCTCGCCATCCTGGTTGGTGCAGACGCAGTCGAAGACGACGATGTTCTTGGCCGGACGCTTCTCGGTGACGGTGACGGTGGCGGTGACGATGTCGCCCAAGCCCACCGGGCGGCGGAATTGCAGGCTCTGGCCGGCATAGAGCGAGCCGGCGCCCGGCAGATAGGTGCCCAGCACGCCGGAGATCAGCGAGCCCGTCCACATGCCGGGGCCGATCACCTTCTGGAACCGGCTGTCGGCGGCGAATTTCGGGTCGAGATGGGCCGGGTTGATGTTGCCCGACACGGTGGCGAACAGCTCCACATCCATCAGGGTGAGCTGGCGCGACAGGCTGGCCGTCTGGCCGATCTGGATTTCTTCGAAGGTCACATTCTCGACCACGGCGCAGGCGCCATTGCCGGAAACTTCACCATTGGCACGCATTTCTAAACACTCCGGTTGACCGGGTCGAGCGAGCGGCCCGTTTGGCGGTCCGATGGGGCGGCGTCGGGAAGAGGACGAACAGTAAAACCCGTCCAGATGCGTCGCCCGTTTTGCGCCAGCCTTGTCCGCTGCGCCGGGAACCAAAGATATATTAATATATTAAATGTGCGCCGCAACATGGAACCAGTGGAAACTCCCCGTCCTGACACTATGCCGCAGGGGGCCGTAGAGGTGTCCCATGGGGCCGCGGTGGTCCGGCGGGGCTTCCCCCTCCCCCCGGGGAGAGACGGGAGGAGGGGGGTACTACGGCGGGGCGTCCCAAGAGAAAGCGGCGCCCGCCGCCCGTCCGTGAAGTCCCTTCAGGTGCGATCCGTCCGGTCGTGATCGCCTCTCCGGGGGCGGGAGAGGACGAGGCGGGCGGGCCGCCGGGCAGGGGACTTCAGGAGCTCGGGAAACTCAGGCCTTGAGAATGCCGCGTCCGGCGAAGCGGGCGGCGACGCCGAGCTGCTCCTCGATGCGGATCAGCTGGTTGTACTTGGCGAGGCGGTCGGAGCGGCTGAGCGAGCCGGTCTTGATCTGGCCGCAGTTGGTGGCGACGGCGAGGTCGGCGATGGTGCTGTCCTCGGTTTCGCCCGAGCGGTGCGACAGGACGGCGGTGTAGCCGGCCTTGTGCGCCATGTCGACGGCTTCCAGCGTCTCCGACAGCGTGCCGATCTGGTTGACCTTCACCAGGATCGAGTTGGCGACGCCCTGGCGGATGCCCTGGGCCAGGCGCTTGGGGTTGGTGACGAACAGGTCGTCGCCGACCAACTGCACCTTGTCGCCGATGGCGTCGGTCAGCGCCTTCCAGCCTTCCCAATCATCCTCGGCCATGCCGTCCTCGATCGAGATGATCGGGTAGCGCCCGGCCAGATCGGTCCAGTAGGCGACCATCTGTTCCGGCGACAGCGACTTGCCTTCGCCGGCCAGCTCATACTTGCCGTTCTTGAAGAATTCGGTGGAGGCGGCGTCGATGGCGAGCATCACGTCGTCACCCGGCTTGTAGCCGGCGGCCTCGATCGCCTTCATGACGAAGCCGAGCGCGTCGTCGGTGGAGGCCAGGTTGGGGGCGAAGCCGCCCTCGTCGCCGACATTGGTGTTGTGGCCGGCGTCCTTCAGCTTCTTCTTCAGCGACTGGAAGATTTCCGAGCCCATGCGGATGGCGTCGGCGCCGGTCTCGGCCCCCACCGGCATGATCATGAATTCCTGGATGTCGATCGGGTTGTCGGCATGGGCGCCGCCGTTGATGATGTTCATCATCGGCACCGGCAGCAGCGAGGCGAAGGCGCCGCCGACATAGCGGTAGAGCGGCAGGCCGGCATCCTCGGCGGCGGCGCGGGCGACCGCCAGCGAAACGCCAAGGATGGCGTTGGCGCCGAGCCGACCCTTGTTCTCGGTCCCGTCCAGCTCGATCATGGCGAGATCGATGGCGCGCTGGTCGTCGGCCTCGAAGCCGGCGAGCGTGTCGTAGATCTCGCCGTTGACGGCCTCGACCGCCTTCAGCACGCCCTTGCCGCCGTAGCGGCCCTTGTCGCCGTCGCGAAGCTCGACCGCCTCATGGGCGCCGGTGGAGGCGCCCGACGGCACCGCGGCGCGGCCGAAGGCGCCGCTGTCCAGCGCGACGTCCACTTCCACGGTCGGGTTGCCGCGGCTGTCAAGGATTTCGCGGGCGTGAATCTCGGTGATGACGCTCATGGGAAGGGATGTCCCGTGTCTTGAGGAATGGTGATTTGCGGGGTTCGGTCGGAAGCGCTGTCGGCGGAGCGCTCAGCGCAGCTTGGGGCGCCGGTAGATGAACCAGTAGACGGCGCCCACCATCACCGCCCCGCCGATCCAATTGCCGAGCGTGACGGCGACGAGGTTGACCAGATACTGGCCGACCGGGATGACGGGTGCCGCGCGGCCGAGGTCGTGCCAGAAGCTGTCCGGCGCGCCCCATTCGATCAGCAGGCCGAGCGGGACGAAATACATGTTGGCGACGCAGTGCTCGAAGCCGGCGGCGACGAAGGCGGCGACCGGGAAGGTGATCGCCAGGATCTTGTCGCCGACGCTGCGCGCGCCGAGCGCCAGCCAGACGGCGAGGCAGACCAGCACATTGCACAGGATGGCCAGGAAGAAGGCCTGGGTCGTCGGCAGCGAGCTTTTCGCCACCGCGAAATACAGCGCCGAGGCGCCGACCGCGCCATGGCCGAAGGTGTATTGGCCGGAGAGGAAGACCAGCAGCGCTGTGCCGGCGGCGCCGACGAAATTGCCGATCCACACCGTGGTCCACACCCGCATCATCTCGCGGGCATGCAGCCGGCCGCTGGCCCAGGCCATCACCATCAGCGCGTCGCCGGTGAAGAGCTGCGCGCCGCCGATGATGACCAGGATCAGCCCCATCGAAAAGACCAGCCCGCCCAGCAGCCGGGTCAGGCCGTAGGGCAGCATGCCTTCGGCGCCCGACATGGTGACGGTGGCGAACAGCCCGCCCAGCGCGATGAAGGCGCCGGCCAGGACCGCCAGGGCGAACAGGGTGGGGGTGTCGTAATGGGCCTTCTTGACACCGAGATTCTCGGCGGCAAGCGCGATGGCATCGGGCATCAACGCGTCGAGAGTCTGCGGCGTCGGCTGGCTCCAGCCCACATCCTTGCTGTCCATGTTCATCGGTCGATGTCCTCGCTGCCGCGCGGTGTCGCGGCCCATCGGCGGCGGCTTTCGCGTCCGCCATGTAGCTTTACTACATACTCCCGTCGGGAGGCCGCTGGCAAGGGCACCGCCTGAGCAATTCCGTCGCAGGGGGCGTTGCGGCAAAATTGGGGCAAGCATAGGAAAACAAGGGATTTACAGGAGGGTGCGCCGTCACTCTTGCGCTGGTTGCGCTTCTGTAGTGTTGCTACATCATGACCGTCCGGAGACAGTGGCGTGTCAGGCCGGCATCTGGCCGGCAGTCAGGGCAAATCGAGGTCCTGGATGTAGCGGGTCAGCGCGCAGCTGGCGTTCAGCATGTGGGCGCGCATGCGGCGGGCGGCCTCCCCGCCATCGCCGCGCGCCATGGCGTCGAGGATGGCGCCATGTTCGGCGTGCGAGGTCTCCAGCCGGTTGCCATGGCGGAGCTGGGTGCGGCGGAAGGCGGCGAGGCGGGCGCGGATGCCGACCGCCTGCTCCGCCATGAAGTGGTTGTGGGTGGCCTGATAGATCGCCTCGTGGAAGCGGCGGTTGAAATCGTCATAGGCGCCGAGATCGCCGCCCCGCACCATCTCCGCCGAGGACTCGTGCATGGTCTGCAACCGGCTGCGTTCCATCGGCGTGATGCGGTAGGTGGCGAGACGGACGCACATCGCCTCCATCTCCGCCGTGGTTTCGAACATGTCCATGATGCGCTCGGCCGTCATGGTGGCGACGACCACGCCGCGGCGCGGCCGCACCTCCACCATGCCGGTGGTGGCGAGCTGGCGCAGCGCCTCGCGCACCGGGGTGCGCGAGGCGCCGAAGCGCTGGCCGATCTGCTGTTCGTCGAGCGGCGTGCCCGGCTTCAGCCGGCCGGTCGCGATCTCGTCGGCCAGGGCGACCCGGATCACGTCGGACAGCAGGCTCTTACCGTCGTCGGTCACGTCCCGCTCAGGGGGTTCCGCTGGCTGAATGGCATCCATCTGCGTACATGACCATGTCTGATTGCCCAGCCGTGTATGCGCACATACCGGCATCATCGCGGATCAGTATACGGAAACCCGATAAACGGTCAAAATTATGTTTTCAGGCCCCGGCGCGCATGATATGTATGCGCAACAGTAGCGGCGGCTGATCAAAAAATACGAAAGACCCAATCCTCGGCTGGTGCGCATACATGAATCGCGCGGCACCGCCCGCTCTGGGAACCATCGTCGGCCGCCGTCGTGACGCGTATCCGGTTCGACCCCGCTGCCAGTCCAGCCTTGGGCCGCCGGGCCGCATGAAACGACGAAATGGGGAAGCGCACATGACGGGCCGACATAATCCGCCAATTCCAATTCCGCCAACCGCCGCCGCGGCCTCCGCCACGGGGGAGGTGGCGCCATGGTGATCTTCGGCACCGCCCTGCTGGCGGCCTGCTATCTGCTGGGCGTCCTGCTCGGCGACATCCTGGGATCGCTGATCGGGGTCAAGGCCAATGTCGGCGGCGTCGGCATCGCCATGATGCTGCTGATGGCCGCCCAGTACCACATGCGCAAGCGCGGGCTGCTGCGGCCGGAGACCGAGAGGGGCATCACCTTCTGGGCGATGATGTATATCCCGGTGGTGGTCGCCATGGCCGCCACCCAGAATGTCATCGTCGCCGTCAAGGGCGGTCCGATCGCCCTGCTGGCCGCTCTCGGCTCGGTCGCGTTGTGCGCCTGCGTCATCTCGCTGATCAACCGCGCGATCCAGCGCACCGGTGCGGCCGCCGCCTGGCAAGCCGGCCGGCAGGCCGGCACCGCCGGCGCCGATCTCGAATAAGGGGGCCGCGATGCTCGAAAAATTCATGCATGAGATCGCGGACAACCAGCTGGTCGCCGCCTTCGCCATCGTCGGCATCATCGTCTGGCTCTCCAATTTCCTGGCCCGCCGCCTGACCGGCGGCCGGGTGCACGGTTCCGCCATCGCGGTGCTGGCCGGGCTGGCGCTCGCCTATTGGGGCGGGCTGGTCACCGGCAAGACCAAGGGCCTGGCCGACCTGACCCTGTTCAGCGGGCTGGCGCTGATGGGGGGCGCGATGATGCGCGACTTCTGCATCGTCGCCACCGCCAGCGAGGTGCAGATCGACGAGGCGCGCAAGGCCGGCTGGCTCGGCTTCATCGCCCTGTTCCTCGGCACCGTGCTGCCCTTCATCGTCGGCGTCGCCGTCGCCATGGCCTTCGGCTACACCGACCCGGTGGCGCTGACCACCATCGGCGCCGGCGCCATCACCTACATCGTCGGCCCGGTGACCGGGGCGGCCATCGGCGCCAGCTCCGACGTCATCGCGCTCAGCATCGCCACCGGCGTGGTCAAGGCGATCCTGGTGATGATCTTCACGCCGGTCCTGGCCGGCTTCATGCGGCTGGACAACCCGCAGGCGGCGATGGTGTTCGGCGGATTGGCCGGCACGGTCAGCGGCGTCAGCGCCGGGCTGGCGGCGACCGACCGGCGGCTGGTGCCCTATGGCGCGCTGGTCGCCACCTTCCACACCGGCCTGGGCTGCCTGATGGGGCCGTCCGTGCTGTTCCTGGCGATCAAGGCGGTCGCCGGCTGAATTGACCCCGCTGATTTGACTGGGCTGATCGCGAACCAACGTGATGAAGGAAGCTGACACCATGCGCGACTGGAACCTGCGGGGGCGCAACCGCGACGCCCGGCTGGCCCGCGCCGCCGGGCTGACCGAAGGAAAGCGTGTCGCCGCCGCCAACGCGAGCGCCCTGCTCGAAGCGGTGCTGGAGCCGGAGGACCGCGTCTGCCTGGAGGGCAACAACCAGAAGCAGGCCGATTTCCTCGCCCGCAGCCTGGCCTCGGTCGATCCGGCGCGGGTGAACGGCCTGCACATGGTGCAGTCGGTGCTGGCCCTGCCGGAGCATCTCGACGTTTTCGAACGCGGCATCGCGTCGAAGCTCGACTTCTCCTTCTCCGGCCCGCAGGGGGCGCGGCTGGCGCGCATGGTGGCGGACGGGCGGATCGCCATCGGCGCCATCCACACCTATCTGGAGCTGTTCGGCCGCTATTTCGTCGATCTGACGCCGCGCGTCAGCCTCGTCGCCGCCCAGGCGGCGGACGCCGCCGGCAACCTCTACACCGGTCCCAACACCGAGGACACGCCGGTCATCGTCGAGGCGACCGCCTTCAAGCGCGGCATCGTCATCGCCCAAGTCAACGAGCTGGTGGAGACGGTTCCGCGCGTCGACATCCCCGGCGGCTGGGTCGATTTCGTCATCCAGAGCCCGACGCCGCACTATATCGAGCCGCTGTTCACCCGCGATCCGGCGCAGATCTCGGAAATCCAGGTGCTGATGGCGATGATGGCCATCAAGGGCATCTATGCCGAATACGGCATCCAGCGGCTGAACCACGGCATCGGTTTCGACACCGCCGCCATCGAGCTGCTGCTGCCGACCTATGCGGAGTCGCTGGGGCTGAAGGGGAGGATCTGCCGGCATTGGGCGCTGAACCCGCACCCGGCGCTGATCCCCGCCATCGAGGCCGGCTTCGTCGAAAGCGTCCATTCCTTCGGCTCGGAGCTGGGGATGGAGGCCTATATCCGCGAACGGCCGGACGTGTTCTTCACCGGGTCCGACGGCAACATGCGGTCCAACCGGGCGATGTGCCAGGCCGCCGGCCACTATGCCTGCGACCTGTTCATCGGCTCGACCTTGCAGATCGACCTCGCCGGCAACAGCTCCACCGCCACGCTGGGACGCATCGCCGGCTTCGGCGGCGCGCCCAACATGGGGGCCGACGCCCGCGGACGCCGCCATGCCAGCCCGGCCTGGCTGAAGGCCGGACGGGAGGCGCGCGAGGGCGGCGGGCAGATGCCGCGCGGCCAGAAGCTGGTCGTCCAGATGGTCGAGACCTTCCGCGAGCACATGCAGCCGGCCTTCGTCGAGCGGCTCGACGCCTGGGAATTGGCGGAGAGCGCCGGCATGGAGCTGCCGCCGGTGATGATCTATGGCGAGGACGTCACCCACATCCTGACGGAGGAGGGCATCGCCAACCTGCTGCTCTGCCGGACGGCGGAGGAGCGGGAACAGGCGATCCGCGGCGTCGCCGGCTATACCCCGGTCGGGCGCGGGCGCGACCGCCGCATGGTGGAGAACCTCCGCGACCGTGGCGTCATCCGCCGTCCGGAGGATCTGGGCATCGACAAGCGGCTGGCGACCCGCGACCTGCTGGCCGCGCGGTCGATCAAGGATCTGGTGCGCGCATCGGGCGGCCTGTACGACCCGCCCAAGCGCTTCCGCAACTGGTGAGCGGCATCCCATGGAAACCCTGACTTTCGAATATCGCGGCGGCCGGCCTCTCAACACTGGGCCCGCGCTGTCCCCACCCCCCTCGGTGCTGGTCGGCGTCGTCGGGTCCGGCAATCTGGAGGTGCTGGTCGAAGCCGCACCGCTCGGCGGCCTCTGCCGCATCGAGATCCAGACGGCGGCGGTCGGCTTCGGCGCGACGTGGCGGGCGGTGATGGACGACGTCTTCGCCCGCCATCCGCTGGCCGATGTCCGCATCTCCATCAACGATGTCGGCGCCACGCCGGCCGTGGTCGGCCTGCGGCTGGACCAGGCGCTGGACGCCTTCGCCGGGGGAGCCCAACCATGAGCCGCAGCTATTACGAGGACAGCGCCCGTGGCCGTCTCGCCGGGCTGCTCGACGCCGGAAGCTTCGCCGAGATCCTGCCGCCGACCGAACGGGTGGTCAGCCCGCATCTGCGCCAGCTCGACACGCCGGCCGCCTTCGACGACGGCATCATCGTCGGCGAGGGGCGGCTGGCGGGGCGCCGGGTGCTGGTCGCCGCCCAGGAAGGCGGCTTCATGGGCGGTGCCGTCGGCGAGGTGCATGGCGCCAAGCTGACCGGCCTGCTGGAACGCGCGCTCGACAGCCGTCCGGACGGCGTGCTGCTGCTGGTCGAATCCGGCGGTGTCCGGCTGCATGAGGCCAATGCCGGGCTGATCGCGGTGTCGGAGGTGATGCGCGCGGTGCTGGCGGTGCGGGCGGCCGGCATCCCGGTGATCGTGCTGGACGGCGGCACCTTCGGCTGTTTCGGCGGCATGGGCATCGTGTCGCGCCTGTGCGACGCGGTGGTGATGAGCGAGGAGGGCCGCCTCGGCCTGTCCGGCCCCGAGGTGATCGAGACCACCATGGGGGTGGAGGAGTTCGACAGCCGCGACCGCGCCCTGGTCTGGCGCACCGTCGGCGGCAAGCACCGCTATCTGTTGGGCGAGGCGGCGACGCTGGTCGAGGATGATGTCGCCGCCTTCCGCGCCGAGGCATTGGCCCTGCTGGACAGCAAGCCCGACCTGTCGCTGGCGGCGCTGGAGGCGGAGCATGCGGCGTTCGGCCGCCGGCTGGAGCGGTTCGGCGATTGCCGCGACGCGCTCGACATCTGGGAGCGGCTGGGGGTGGAGGAGCCGGAACGGCTGCCGCTCCTCGACACCGCCGGCTTCCTCGCCACCGTCCGCGACCGGAGGGCCTGAGTTATGGATTTGACCACTCTTCTTGACCGGCTGTTCCCGGACGGGCACGGCATCGCTGTGGATGGCGTCCATTTCGACGGCTGCGGCCGGGTTTCCGGCACCGACGTGGCGGTGATCGGCACCCTCGACAACACGCCGATCGGCATCGAACTGGCCTTCCGCATGGCCGGCGCGGTGCTGGAGGTGGTGCGCCGCCATCCCGGCCGTCCGATCCTGCTGCTGGTCGACACCCAGGGCCAGCGGCTGAGCCATCGCGACGAGCTGCTGGGCATCAACGGCTATATGGCGCATCTGGCCAAATGCATCGATCTGGCCCGGCGCAACGGCCACCGGGTGCTGGGGCTGGTCCATGGGCAGGCGGTCAGCGGCGGCTTCCTCGCCACCAGCCTGTTCGCCGACCGCTGCTACGCCCTGCCCGACGCCGAGATCCGGGTGATGAACCTGCCGGCGATGTCCCGCGTCACCAAGATCCCGCTGGAGCGGCTGACGGAGCTGAGCGCCTCCTCCCCGGTCTTCGCGCCGGGTGTGGAGAATTACCGCCGGATGGGCGCCATCACCGCCTTGTGGGAGGGCGATCTCGCCGCCCGCCTTGCCGAGGCGCTGGCGGAGCCGACCGACGGCGATCCGCGCCGGGCGCTCGGCGAGGAGCGCGGCGGGCGGCGGTTGGCCCGCCAGGTGGCCGACCGGGTGCGGCGGGATGCCGTCTGAGATGGCCGGCTGGCCGCGCCATGGCTGGGTCCGTCTGGGAGAGGGCTGGGCGGCTGGCCTGCGCTGCCCGCCGGACGAGGCTGGGCTGGACGAGGTTGGGCTGGACAAGGCTGGGCTGGACAAGGCGGCGCGGGCGGAGGTCGGGGACTGGTGCCGGGCCGGGCGGCCTTTGGTGATCGCGCGCGGCCGGCCCGGCGACGGGGTGGGCGCGCTTCGGCTGGGGCTGGCCACGCCCGACAAGCGGCGCATCGGCCTGCATGTCGGTACCGACGCCGTGGCCGAGCGCCGGCCGCCGCTGCCGCTCGCCGAGACGGCCGGGTCGGCGCCGGAGGGGTGGCGGCCGATGCTGGGCGATCTGGCGCGGCGGGCGCTGGATCTGGATGCTCCGGCGGCGGTCTATGGCTCGCTGGCATGGCAGCACCAAACCGGCCTGCGCTATGTCCGCCCGGACTCCGATATCGACCTGCTGTTCACCCCATCCGGCCGGCGGTCATTGGAGCGGGTGCTGGCGCTGTTGGCGGAGGCCGGTGACGGGACGCCGCGCCTGGACGGCGAGATCCTGCTGCCGGACGGGGCGGCGGTCGCGTGGCGGGAATTGGCCGGGCGGCCCGCCCGCCTGCTGGTGAAGGGCCCGGCGGCAGTGGAATTGCGCGATCTTTCGGCGGTGCTGGCGCTGTTCGAGCGCGAGGAGGCCGCATGATCCGCCAGGGCGCCGCGCTTTCCGCCGGCCCGCTCGCCGCGACGGTCGGGCGCACGGCGGTCCGCGCCCTGTATGCCGAGCTGGCGCTGCATCCCAAGCCGGGGCTGGTCAGCCCGCTCGACAGCGGCAGCCATGACGACATGGACATGGGCACCTTCCTGCGCAGCCTGTTCGCCCTGCGCGGCTATTTCCGCACCATCGCCGCCGCCGGAACGGAGGGCGCCGGCTTCGCCACGCTGCGCGACCTCGGCATCGCCGCCGAACGGCGGATGCTGGCGGCGACCGGCGGCATCAACACCCATCGCGGCGCGGTGTTCGGCATCGGCTTCCTCGCGGCGGCGGCGGGGTGGCGGATGCGGCGGGGCCTGACGCTGCGGGACGACGCGCTGGGCGCGACCGTCGCCGATCTCTGGGGGGCGGAGATTCTGGCCGCCGCCCCGCGGGCTCCCGACAGCCATGGCGCGCTGGCGGTGCGGCGCCATGGCGCCCGTGGCGCCCGGCAGGAGGCGGCGGCGGGTTTTCCCACCCTGTTCACCATCGCGCTGCCGGCGCTGGAGCGCGCCCTGGCCGAGGGCGCCGATGCGGAGCGGGCGCTGGTGCAGACCCTGTTCACCCTGATGGCGGAGTTGGAGGACACCAACCTGCTGCATCGCGGCGGCCCCGCCGGGTTGGCCTTCGTCCGGGGGGAGGCGCGCCGCTTTCTCGACCGTGGCGGGGTGTTCCGGACACGGTGGCGGGCCCAGGCGCTGACCCTGCACCGGGCCTGCGTCGCCCGCCGCCTGTCGCCCGGCGGCAGCGCCGACATGCTGGCGGCGGCGCATTTCGTCCATGCCCTGCGGGAGGGCTGGTCATGAGCCTGGGCATTCTCTGTTCCGGCCAGGGCGGGCAGGGACCGGACATGCTGGACCCGCTGCGGCGGGAGCCGGCGGCGCAGGCGGTGCTGGACCGGGCCACCAAGGTCATGGGGCGGGACCCGCGCACCCTGGTCGCCGGGCCGGAGGCGGAGATGCGGCGCAACGCCCTCGCCCAGCCGCTGCTCTGCGCCGTCCAGGCGGCGGTCTGGGCGGCGTTGCGCCCGTTGCTGCCGGCGCCGCGGGCGGTGGCCGGCTACAGCCTGGGGGAGCTGTCGGCCTACCATGTCGCCGGCGCGCTCGACGTGGAGGAGCTCTTGCGGCTGGCCATCCGCCGGGCCGAGGCGATGGACCGCGCCGACCCCGAGCCGGGCGGGCTGCTGGCCGTGCGCGGGCTGGACCGGGCACGGCTGGAGGCGGTCTGCCGCGACTTCGATACCGATATCGCCCTTGGCATCGCCATCGAGAATGGCGCCGACCGCATGGTGATCGGCGGTCACCGGACGGCGCTGGCGGCGGTGGAGCGGGCGGTGCTGGCGCTCGGCGCCTCGACCACCGCTTTGCCGGTCACGGTCGCCTCGCACACCCGGCTGATGGCGCCCGCCGCCGTGGAGTTCGGCCCGGTCCTGGCGGCGAGCGGGCTTGCGGCTCCATCCCTGCCGGTGCTGGCCGGCATCGATGGCACCCCGGTCTACACGCGCGAACGCGCGGTGACGGCGCTGACCCGCCAGATGACGGAGACGGTCGCCTGGGCCGCCTGCCTGGACGGGCTGCTGGAAATGGGCTGCACCGTCCTGCTGGAGACCGGCCCCGGCAACGCCCTGGCCCGCATGGCGGCGGAGCGACACCCCGGCCTCGCCGTTCGCGCCCTGGCCGATTTCCGCAGCCCGTCGGGTGCCGCCGCCTGGGTGGAGCGGCAGCTCGGGTGATCGAACCGTCAGCGCCGGGCCGGCTTCGGACCCAGAACGCAGGCGACGGCGGCCAGGATCAGCACCAGCGCCCCGGCCAGCCGTGGCGTCACCGGGTCGCCGAGAAGCAGCACCGCGCCGCCGACGCCCACCACCGGGATCAGCAGGGTGCTGACCGCCGCCTCTCCCACCGTCAGGCGGCGGACGGTGACGTACCACAGCGCCTGCGCCACGCAGATCGAACAGACGATGTGCCAGGCGAAGCCGGCCCACACCGCGGCGTGAAGATCGGCCAGCGCCGGCCGCGCCTCCGTCGCCGCCAGGGCGACCATCGGCAGGGCGCAGAGCACATATTGCCAGCCGGTGATCACCATCGGGTGGGTGCGCCATACCCGCCGCTTCATCACGATGGTGCCGAGCGCCCAGGCCATCGCCGCCACCAGCATCACCGCCGGCCCCGCCAGGGCGGCGGGCGGTGCCGACAGCGCCTCCGGCCCCATCAGCACCAGGAGGCCGGTCAGCCCGCAGGCCAGCCCGATGATCTGGCGCGGCCCCGGCCGTTCGCCCAGCAGCGGGATCGCGAGCAGCATCGCCCACACCGGCATGGTGAAGGCGATGATCGCCGCCTGCGAGGTCGCCATCAGGCTCTGGCCCAGCGCGGTGCACAGGTTGAAGACCAGCACGTTGCACAGCCCCGCCGCCGCCAGCGCCGGCCATTCCGCCCGCTCCACCCGCAGCCGGTGCCCGGCCAGACGCGCCGCCCCCAGCAGCAGCACCGCCCCGGCGGTAAAGCCGATGGCGCGCAGGCTGAAGATCGGCATCTGCGTCAGGATCGTCTTCACCGCCGGCCAGTTCAGGCCCCAGAACAGGCTGATGGTGGCGATCAGCAGATATTTGACCGGATCGCGGCCAGCGCCGCCGCCGGCTGTGGCGGTCATGCCGTCGCCTTGCCTTCAAACCCATCCAGGAAGCTCGACAGGTTGGCCGACAAATCGTCGATGGCGTAGCCGCCCTCCTGCACCAGCACCGTCGGCAGGCCGGCGGCGGCGATCAGCGCGCCCATGCGGGCGAAGCCCGGCGTGGTGACGCCGAAGGCGGCCAGCGGGTCGCCGATGAAGGTGTCGAAGCCGAGCGAGACGAACAGCATCTCCGGGGCGAAGCGGCGGATCGCGTCCAGCCCCTTGCCGATGGTCGCCAGCACCGTCGCCTCGTCGCTGCCGATCGGCAGCGGCAGGTTCAGGGTGTAGCCCTCGCCGCGCCCGACGCCGCGCTCCTGGGCATAGCCGGCCATGTGCGGATAGAACTCCGCCGGGTCGCCATGGACCGAGACGAAGAAGACGTCGTCGCGGTCATAGAAGATGTCCTGCGTGCCGTTGCCGTGATGCACGTCCACATCGATGATGGCGACCCGCGCCCGCCGCCCCTGGGCGCGCAGCAGCGGCAGCGCCGATTCCGCCGCGACCGCGACATGGTTCAGATAGCAGAAGCCGCCGGCCATATCGCGGGTGGCATGGTGTCCCGGCGGGCGGCACAGGGCATAGGCCGCGCCGCCGGCGCCGGTGGCGACCAGCTTGGCCGCGTGGATGGCGGCGTTCGACGCGGCGCAGGTGGCGGCCCAGGTGCCCTCGCCGATCGGGCAGGCGGTATCGAACATGTGCCAGCCCGCCTGCCCGACGATGCCGGTCGGGTAGTTGGGGGCGGCCTGCATGCGGTGGACGTTGGGCAGCACCACGTCGCCCATGTCGCCCGCCGCCAGCCAACGGGCATGCGCGGTTTCCAGGAAGGCGAGATAGGCGGGGGTGTGCACGGCGGCGCGCGGCGCGGGGCCGTAATCGTCGGGCAGGATCAGGGTTTCGCCACGGCTTTCGATCAACGAGGCCAGCGCGCCGACCCGTTCCGGCTTTTCCGGCAGGGCGCGCAGCAGGCCCTTGTTGAAATAGGTGGCGGGGCGATGCAGGGCGGCGTCGGGGTGATGGACGAACTTCATGGGGGGAGACTCCGTGGGAGATCTTCTCCCTCTCCCGTCCCGGGAGAGGGCTTTTTAAGCGTTGGCCGTGGCGACCAGCGTTTCGAACAGCACGGCGGCGCCGCGGGCGCCGTCGGCGGGAGTGATGTTCTCCACCTCGTTGTGGCTGATGCCGTCCTCGCAGGGGATGAAGATCATCGCCGTCGGCACCTTGCCCGCCACATAGACCGCGTCATGGCCGGCGCCCGACACGATGTCGCGATGACTGAAGCCGAAGCCGCTGGCGGCCTCGCGCACCCGGTCGACCAGCGGCCTGGCGAAGGGCGTCGGCGGGAAGTGCCAGAAATCGGCGATCTCGGCGCTGACCCCGTTCCGCTCGGCGATCCCGGCGACGGCGGCGCGGAACCGGCGGTCCATGTCGGCCAGCGTCTCCGCCTCCGGATGGCGCAGGTCGACGGTGAAGAAGACCCGGCCGGGGATGACGTTGCGCGAATGGGGATGGACGTCGAGGATGCCGACGGTGGCGCAAGGATCGCCCGCCGTCTCCAGCCCGATCCGCTGCACCGCCTGCACCATGGCCGAGGCGGCGACCAGCGCGTCGCGACGCAGGCGCATCGGCGTCGGGCCGGCATGCGCCTCCACCCCCGTCACCGTCACCTCGTACCAGCGCTGGCCCTGGGCGCCGGTGACGATGCCGATCTCCTTGCCCTCGACCTCCAGCACCGGGCCCTGTTCGATGTGGGCCTCCAGATAGGCGTGCATCGGGTGGGTGACCGGAGCGGCGCCGGCATAGCCGGTGCGGACCAGCTCGTCGCCCAGCCGCGCCCCGTCCTGCGCCAGCTTGTCGAGGATCTCGTCCAGGGTGAACACGCCGGTGACGACGCCCGACCCCATCATCGGCGGCGAGAAGCGCGAGCCCTCCTCGTTGGTCCACACCGCGACCTCGACCGGGCGCAGCGTCTCGACCCCGCGATCGTTCAGCGAGCGCACCACCTCCAGCGCCGCCAGCACGCCATACACGCCGTCGAAGCGTCCGCCGGTCGGTTGGGTGTCGAGATGGCTGCCCATCACCACCGGGGCCAAGCCGTCGTCGCGGCCACGGCGGCGGGCGAAGATGTTGCCAATGCGGTCGATGGTCACCGTGCAGCCGGCGGCCTCGCACCAGGAGACGAACAGGTCGCGGCCGGCCTTGTCCTCGTCCGACAGGGCGAGGCGGCAACTGCCGCCCTTGGCGGTGGCGCCGATCTTCGCCATCTCGGCGAGGCTGTCCCACAGGCGGCCGGCGTCGATGGGCAGGTTGGAGGGGAGGGACATGGTGGCTCCGGGGGTGCTTGTTGGTCGTGTTTGAATGGAGAGGTGGGGGCCAGAGTCCGCCTAAGCCGCCGCCTCCCGCCTTTCCCGCGCCCTGAGATCGACCATCGCCAGCACCGCGCGCAGCATCGGCACATCCACGCCGCAGCGCTCCGCCAGCTCGATCACCGCACCCAGGATCGCCTCCAGCTCCAGACGGCGGCCGGCTTCATAGTCCTGGAGCATCGAGGTCTTGAAGTCGCCGACGCCGGCGGCCATGGCGATGCGCTCGTCGACGCTGGTGGTGAAGACCACGCCCAGCCGTTCGGCCACTTGCTTGGCCTCCAGCATCATGGCGCGGCCGGTCTCGCGCGTGCCGGGATCGTTGCACAGCCGGCCGAGCGTCGATCCGGTCAGCACGCTGAGCGGATTGAAGGCGAGGTTGCCCCACAGCTTCACCCAGATCGCCTGCCGGATGTCGGCGGTCTTCGCCGGCTGGAAGCCCGCCTGCCCGAACAGCGCGACGATGCGGTCCACCACCGGGTTGTCGCGGTCCCCCGCATCGCCGAAGACGAAGCGCTGGTCGCTGACATGGCGGATGCGGCAGGGGCCGTCCCCCTCCACCGCGACGAAGCTGGTCGCCCCGACCACACGGTCGGGATCGATGGAGCGCCACAGCAGCCCGTCGGGATCGACGCTGGCGAGCGGCCGGTCGGCCAGCGGTTCCGGCTGGCGGTGCGGATACCACCAGGGGACGCCGTTGACCATCGGCACGAGGGCGGTCTCCGGCCCCAGCAGCGGCGTCAGCGTGTCGATGGTGCCGCGCAGGGCATGGGCCTTGACGCAGAGGAACACCGCGTCTTGCGGCCCCAGCGACAGGCTGTCGTCGGTGACGCGCGGGCTGAGCCGGGCGACGCGGTTCAGCGGCGTCACCATGGTCAGGCCGTCGCGGCGGATGGCCGACGCCGCGTTCGGCCGGGCGACCAGCGTCACCTCGGCTTCGGTGGCGCCCAGCCGGGCGGCCAGCAATCCGCCGATGGCGCCGGCCCCGATGATGGCGATCTTCTTCATTCAGTGCGCTCCCGCCCGGACTTGTCGCAGGTCGTCCGGGATGTGCCAGGCCTTGCCGGGAATGGCGTCGAGCAGGCTGCGGGTGTAGGCGTCGCGCGGATGGGTGAAAACCTCGCGCGCGGCGCCCATTTCGACGATCCGGCCCCGGCGCATCACCGCGATGGTGTCGCAGACCTGGGCGGCGACGCGCAGGTCATGGGTGATGAACAGCATGGCGAGGTTCAGCCGCCTGCGGATGTCGTCCAGCAGTTCCAACACCTGCCCCTGGACCGAGACGTCGAGCGCCGACACCGGCTCGTCGGCCACCAGCAGCTTCGGCTCCATGGCGAGCGCGCGGGCGATGCCGATGCGCTGGCGCTGGCCGCCGGAGAATTCATGCGGGAAACGGTCGGCGGCCGAGCCGTCGAGCCCGACCAGGGCCAGAAGCTCCCGCGCACGGGCCAGCGCCTTGCCGCGGTCTTCTCCGAAGGCGACCGGCCCCTGGGCCACGATGTCGCCGACGCGGTGGCGCGGGTTCAGCGAGGCGTAGGGATCCTGGAACACCATCTGCACCGCCCGGCGGTAGGGGCGGAAGCCCTTGCGGTCGAGCGCCAGCAGGTCGGTGCCCTCGAACAGGATGCGGCCCGAATCCGGCTTGATCAGCCCGACGATGGAACGGCCGAGCGTCGATTTGCCCGACCCGGATTCGCCGACCAGCCCGACCGTCTCGCCGGGATGGATGGTCAGCGACAGGTCGTCACCGGCCACGACCTCCTTCGATTTCCTGAACAGCCCGCCGCCGACATGGAAGACCTTGCGCACCTTGTCGGCGACCAGCAGCGGCGCGCCCGCCTTGGCATGGTCGTCGCGGTGTTCGATGTAGTGCGGGACCGAGGCGATCAGCTGCCGGGTATAGGGATGCCGCGGCCGGTTCAGCACGTCGGACGCGGCGCCATATTCCACCAGCTTGCCATGGCGCATCACCGCGACCCGGTGGGCGATCTCCGCCACCACGCCGAAATCATGGGTGATGAACATCATGCCCATGTGGCGCTCGGCCTGGATCGCGCGGATCAGGTCGAGGATTTGCTTCTGGGTGGTGACGTCGAGCGCGGTGGTCGGCTCGTCGGCGATCAGGATGTCGGGCTGGCAGGCCAGCGCCATGGCGATCATCACCCGCTGGCGCTGGCCGCCCGACAGGCGGAAGGGGTAGGCGTCGGCCAGTTCGGCCGGGTTGGGCAGCCCGACCTGCCCCAGCAGCTCCACCACGCGGGCGCGGCGGGCCGGAGCGGGGAGGGCGGTGTGCTCGCGCAGGGATTCACCGATCTGGCGGCCGACCCGCATCAGCGGGTTCAGCGCCGTCATCGGCTCCTGGAACACCATGGCGATGCGGCCGCCACGCAAGCTCCGCTGCTCCGCCTCCGGCATGGTCAGCACGTCCTTGCCCTTGAACAGCAGGCTGCCGCCGGATACCCGGACATGGGGGGCGGGCAGCAGGCCCATCATGGCGTGCGCGGTCATCGACTTGCCGGAGCCGGATTCGCCGACGACGCAAAGGATCTCGTCGGGGTTCAGGGTGAAGGTCAGATCGTCCACCGCCAGCGGGCGGTCGGCGCCCGGCGGCAGCGCGATGCTGAGGCCCCGCACATCGAGAAGCGGCGTGGTCATGGCGGTGGTCTCCACGGGTGTGCGCAACAGGTCGAACCGGTTCATCGCCTCAGCCCCGCGACCGGGCGAGCTTCGGGTTCAGGGCGTCGTTCAGCCCCTCGCCGACCAGGTTAAGCGCCAGCACGGTCAGCACGATGGCGAGGCCGGGGAAGACGCTCATCCACCAGGCCTGGCGGATCACCGTGCGGGCGGCGCCGATCATGTAGCCCCAGCTCATGGCGTTGGGATCGCCGAGGCCGAGGAAGCTGAGCGAGCTTTCCAGCAGGATCGCCGTCGCCACCATCAGCGAGGCCGACACGATGATCGGCGACAGGCTGTTGGGCAGGATCTGGCGCAGGATGATGGTGCCGCTGCTCTGTCCGGTGGTGATGGCGGCCTGAACGAACTCGCGGGTGCGCAGGCTGAGGAACTCGGCACGGGCGAGACGGGCCAGCGGTGGCCAGCTGACGATGGCGATGGCGGCGACGATGGTGGTCAGGCTGGGGGTGAAGATGGCGACCAGCACCACCGCCAGCACGAAATTGGGGATGGTCTGGAACAGCTCGGTGAAGCGCATGATGGCGTCGTCCACCCGCCCGCCATGGAAGCCGGCGAGCGCCCCCAGCGTGACGCCGATGGCCAGCGCCGCGGCGGTGGAGGTCAGGCCGATCAGCAGCGACACCCGCGCGCCATGGGCGATGCCCGACGCGATGTCGCGGCCCAGCATGTCGGAGCCCAGCAGCGCGTCGTCGGAGAGCGGCGGCTGGAACGGGGCGGCCGCCATCTCCCACGGGTCGCCGGGGAACAGGACGGGGGCGAAGACGGCGAGCACGACGATGGCGATCAGGATCACCAGCCCCAGGACGGCGCCCTTGTTGCGGACGTAGGCCCGCCAGAAATCGGAATTCATCATTGCGACACCTGAATCCGGGGATCGACGAGGCCGTAGAGGATGTCCGTCAGGATGTTGAAGAGGATCACCATCACCGACGTGACCAGGAAGATGCCCAGCAGGACCTGATAGTCGCGCTGCAACACCGCCTCGAAGGCCAGCCGGCCGATGCCGGGCCAGGCGAACACCGTCTCGATCAGGATGGAGCCGCCGACCAGCTGCCCGGCCTGGATGCCGGCGACGGTGATGACCGGCAGGATGGCGTTGCGCAGGACATGGCGGGTGACGATGCGGCTCTTGGTCAGCCCCTTGGCCTTGGCGGTCTTGACGAAGTCGAGGCCGCGCACCTCCAGCATCGAGGCGCGGGTCAGGCGGGCGTAGCCCGCCATGTAGAACAGCGCCAGCGTGATGACCGGCAGGATCAGATGGGCGGCGACGTCGGCGACATGGGCCAGCCCGGTATAGCCGGCGCCGATGGTCTCGTAGCCGAAGGCCGGCAGCCAGCCGAGCTGGATCGAGAACAGCAGGCTCAGCATCAGCCCGATCCAGTAGATCGGCGTGGCGTAGGCCAACAGGGCGATGACGGTGATGGCGCTGTCGGCCCAGGTGCCGACGGCGACCGCCGCCAGCGTGCCGAGCGCCACACCGGCGGCGAGCGCCAGGACGAAGGCGGTCAGCGTCAGCACCAGGGTGGCCGGCAGCCGTTCGGCCAGGATGTCCCGGACCGGCCGCTGCTGGCGGTAGGAGAAGCCGAGATCGCCCTGCATGACCTTGCCGACATAGGTGGCGAGCTGCTCGATGAGCGGACGGTCGAGCCCGAACTGCTCGCGCAGCTGGGCCACGAACTTTTCGTCGGCGGCCCCCGCCTCGCCCGCCATCACCATGGCCGGGTCGCCGGGGGCGGCATGGACGAGGAAGAAGTTCATCACCACGATGGCGATCAGGATCGCGGCAGCCTTGACCAGGCGGCTCGCGAAGAGTTGGGCGAATCCCAGCATGGGCAAATATCCTGTGTGCGGAGCCCCTGGACTGATTGCCCCCACCCCGACCCTCCCCCGCTGGGCGGGGGAGGGGGATCGTGCTGAATCGGAAGGGCGGCGGCAGTCCCCTCCCCTGCGAAGCGGGGGAGGGTTAGGGTGGGGGCAGGCTCGTTACTTCGCCAGCCAGACGCTTTCATAGGTGTCGTTGACGCCGATGGCGGACGTGTTGGCGTTCCTCACCCGCTTGTCGAGGAAGGTTGGGAACTCCATCTCCAGCAGCCACACCACCGGCAGCTCGTCCGACAGGATGCGCTGGACCTCGCTGTACTGCTCCTGGCGCTTGGCCGGGTCGTTCTCGCGCGAGGCCTGGTCGAACAGCTCGTCCACCTTCGGGTTGGAATAGCCCATGGTGTTGGTGAACAGCACGCCCTTGCGGATGTTCGACGAGATGTAGGTGCGGGCGACGCCCAGCGCCGGGTCGCCATACTGGTAGAGGAAGTTCGTGGTGATCTCGTAATCCCAATTGGCGACGCGCTGCGCCCAGCCGGCGGCGTCGGTGCTCTCCAGAACCACGGCGACGCCGACCTTGCCCAGCGCCTGCTTCAGATATTCGCCGAGCCGGGTCCAGGTCTCGCCATAGGGCATCGGCATCAGCTTGACGGTGGCGCGCACACCCTTGGCGTCGGGCTTCAGCCCCATCTCGTCGAGCAGGGCCTTGGCCTTCTCCGGGCTCGGCTCGTAGGTCGTCACCTTGGGGTCGTAGAACTTCACCACCGAGTTGATCGGACCGGTCGGCACGCGGCCGAGACCGAACCAGATCTTGTCGCGGATGAACTTGCGGTCGATGGCGTAGGCGATCGCCTTGCGGAAGCGCTTGTCGTCCAGCGGCTTGACCCGGTGGTTGATCTCCAGCCACGCCATCGGCGCCACGAATTCATAGCCCTGGGTGGTCAGGGTCACGTTGGGCAGCGTCTTCAGGCGCGGAACCTCGAAGGGTTCCAGGTCGCTGTACTGGGTCTGCTGCACCTGCCCGCTTTCCAGCGCCAGCGAGCGGCTGGCGGCGTCGGGGATCACGCGGAAGGTGATGCCGTCGAGATAGGGCAGGTCCTTCTTGTAATAATCCTCGTTGCGGACGAGCTGGATATAGCTGCCCTTCACCCACTCCTTCAGCTTGAAGGGGCCGGTGCCGATGGGGGTTGTGTTGGCCGGGTTGGTGCGGTAATCGCCGCCCTCATAGATGTGTGCCGGCACGATCGGGGCCGACGACACCTCGAAAGCCTGGATGAAGGCCGGGAACGGCTCCTTCAGCTTGAATTCGACGGTGTGGTCGTCCAACGCCTTGATCGACTCGCAACGGCTGAACACGGCGCGGGCGCGCGGGTGGACCTCCATCAGGAACTTGGAGGTCGAGAACACCACGTCGGCGGCGCTGAACGGCTTGCCGTCGTGCCACTTCACGTTCTGGTACAGCTTGAAGGTGTAGGTCAGCCCGTCCGGCGATACCGTCCAGCTCTCGGCCAGTGACGGCAGCGGGTTCAGCTTGCGGTCATAGGTCAGCAGTCCCTGATAGATCTTGCCGGCAACCGTCTGGGTCGGCCCCTGCTGGTTCAGGCCCAGCATCAGGGTCGGTGGCTCCGGCTGCACGATGGAGTTGAGGACGCCGCCGCGAACCGGGGTTTCCTGGGCCATGGCCGGGGCGGCGACCAGGGCGGCCGTGCCGGGGATGGCGAGGGATGCCGCCAGCAGGCCGGCGGCGGCGGCGCGATGGATGCGGGCGGGGATACCGGTAAGGCGTCTGGTCATCGGGTGTCCTCGTCTCCAGAAGTGTCGGTGCGGTAAGCGGCCCTGTCGTGTCGATTGTTCTTGGTTGAGAGGGTGTCGGCTTCGATTGCCCCCACCCCGACCCTCCCCCGCGGGGCGGGGGAGGGAGCAATGCTTAAGCGGAAGAGGGGCGGCAGTCCCTCCCCCGCCCAGCGGGGGAGGTTAGGTGGGGGGCTAACCTAACCCCCTTACCGCGGCCCCACCGGCCCGGTGGTGCTGTCGAGCCAGCGCAGCAGCGAATCCCATTCCAGGACGCCGGCGCGCGGATAGGCGCGCTCATATTGCTGGGCGGTGTGCTCGCAGACTTCCGGCGAGGGGGTGACCAGCGGCCGGCCGCCGGCCAGCGCCATGATCTGCTGCCGGCAGGCCTGTTCCAGGTAGTACATCAGCACCGCCGCCTCGGCGACGTCCCGGCCGGCGGTCAGCAGGCCGTGGTTGCGCAGGATCATGCTGTGGTGGCTGCCGAGATCGGCGACCAGCCGTTCCCGCTCCGCCAGATCGAGCGCGATGCCCTCGTAGGTGTGATAGGCGATGCGGTTGTACCAGCGCAGCGAATGCTGGGTGAGCGGCAGCAGCCCGTCGGCCTGGGCGCTGACCGCCATGCCGGCGTCGGTGTGCAGGTGGATCACCGCGCCGACATCCGGGCGGGCGTGGTGCACCGCGCTGTGGATGGTGAAGCCGGCCGGGTTGATGGCGTCGCCGTCGCGCTCCTCCACCAGATTGCCGTCGATGTCGACCTTCACGAGATTGTCGGGCGTCACCTCGTGGAACATCAGCCCATAGGGGTTGATCAGGAAATGGTCGGGCGTGTCGGGGATGCGGGCCGACATGTGGGTGTAGATCAGGTCGGTCATGCCGAGCCGGTCGAACAGCTTGTAGGCGGCGGCCAGATCGGTGCGCGCCTTCCACTCCACGTCGGAACAGTCGCGGGTGGCGCGCGGGGCATGGGCGGCGTTTGCTTTCAGGATGGCGGCGGTCATCGGCAATGGTCTCGTCAGGGTGGAAGGTGGATCAGAGGGGTTCCAGGCCGCACCAGCCGGCGATGAACAGCGCCAGCACGCGGGTCACGTCGCGGAGGCTGTCCAGCGACACCGATTCATCGATGCCGTGGATGCGCGTCGCCTCCGGCCCGTAGCAGGTGGCGGGCGTGTCGCCGTAAAGCTGGAAGAAGCGGGCGTCGGTGGTGCAGGTCAGCGCCACCAGCTCCGGATCGCCGCCGCGCACGGCGCGGTGGCTGTCGGCCAGCATCGTCACCAGCGGGTGGGCGGGGTCGATCTCGCAACCGGCGGCCTGGAAACCGTTCCAGTGCAGTTCGATTCCGACACCGGACAGCGCCGGGTCGGTGGAGCGCGCTTGTTCCACCGCCAGAGCCACCTCGGCGCGAACCGCCTCCGGCTCCTGGCCGGGGAAGAAGCCGAGCCGGAGGTCGAGCGCGCAGCGCGTCGGGACCGACGACGGCCACTCGCCGCCCTCGATCCGGCCGAGATTGACGTTGACGGGATGGGCATGGCCGCAAAAGGCGGGATGGCGGCAGGACGGCTCGTTCCAGCGAACCTCCAGCGCCTTCAGATGCGCCGCCAGGGCATAGGCCGCCTCGATGGCGTTGACCCCGGCGGAGGTGTCCAGCACATGGGCCGGCGTTCCGGTCAGCACCAGCCGCAGCCACATGACGCCGACCTGGGCGACCGAAATGGAATGGTTGAACGGCTCCGGGATCACCGCGGCGTCGGCGCGGTAGCCGCGATGCAGGCAGGCCAGCGCGCCGTTGCCGGTGCATTCCTCCTCGATCACCGACTGGAGATAGACCGGGGCGGCGGGCTGGTAGCCCAGGCTGCGCAAGGCGGAGAAGGCGGTGGTGTAGGCCGCGATGCCCGCCTTCATGTCTCCCGCCCCGCGGCCATGGAGGCGGCCATTCTCGATGCGCGGCTCGAAGGGCGGGCTGGTCCACAGCTCCGCCGGGCCGGCGGGCACCACGTCGATGTGACCGTTCAGGATCAGCGAGCGGCCCGTCGCCCTGCGGGGCTTGTGGACGCCGACGACATTCCGGCGGCCGGCATAGGCGCCCGGAGTCACCGGCGGCGAGAAGCCGGGCAGGCGGGAGATCGCCGCCTCATCCACGTCGAATTCGTCGACGGTCAGCCCCAATCCGGCGAAGCGGTCGGCCATCAGCGCCTGCGCCCCCGCCTCCTCCCCCAGCAGCGAGGGCTGGCGCACGAGGTCCGACAGCAGGGCGACGCAGCCGTCCTGCGCCGCGTCGGCGGCGGCGAGGATCGCGGCGCGCAGGCCGCTGTCCGGCAACGCATGGTCGAGACGGTCTGCCCTGTCTGGTGTCATTCCGATTCCTTTACCCAATTCCCCGTCGTCGTGACCTTGTCGGGCCGGGCGGGTAGAAAAAGACGAAGCGGTTTATCGTGACCTATCCAAAATGGATAGGGTCGCCATAACGCGATGTTATGCGTGATCCGGCGTGGCGATGTTTGAAGGCCGCCATATGTCGATTAGGCGGCCATCAGATCGATGTGGCAAATAAGCATTTTTCATTTCGCCCATGAATCTGATTTATGCCGCAGTTGCTCACAGCGCATTCATATGCGTAGAATTTAGGCGGTGGCCCCGATGCGCCGGAATCGGGCACCCGAACAAGGGGCGGAGCGATGAGCGAGGCGGAACGGCAGGCTTTGGCCCGTCTGGGCCAGCAGATGGACTGGAATCTGCTGCGCACCTTCATGGTGATCGTCCAGGAGGGGAGCTTCACCAAGGCCGCCGTCCGCCTGTTTCTGACGCAGCCGGCGGTCAGCCTCGCCCTGAAGCGGCTGGAGGAGCAGCTTGGCCGCACGCTGATCGACCGTGGCCCCGGCCGTTTCGCCGTCACCGCCGCCGGCGAGCAGGTCTATGACGAGGCGGTGTCGATCCATGCCACCGTGTCACGTCTGGGGGCTTTGGTGCGCGACGCCAAGGACGGGATCAGCGGCCATGTCCACATCCTGATGACCAGCCGCATCCAGACCCCGCTGCTCGACCGCTCGCTGCGGGAGTTCCACCGGCTGTATCCCCAGGTGACCTTCCGCATCGACGTGATGGCGTCGGCCGACGCGCACATCGCGTTGCAGCAGCGGGTCGGCGCCATGGCGATCTGCCTGCTGCGCGAGCCGATTCCGGGGCTGTCGGCCCAAATCTTCCTGCGCCAGACCTACCGGCTCTATTGCGGCCCGGATTTCCGCCTGTTCGGCCAGCGCGACATCGACATCGCCGAGCTGCGGCACGAGAATTTCGTCTCCTTCACCTCCGACCAGATCGACGGCGCGCTGTCGCCGCTGACGCTGTTCCGGGCGCGGGAGGGGTTCGCCGGCCGCGTCGTCGCGTCCTCGGCCAATCTGGAGGAGGTGCGGCGGATGATCGTCTGCGGGCTCGGCATCGGCCCGCTGCCGGAACACATCGCCGCCCGCGACGTCGCCGACGGCCTGCTGTGGGAGCTGCCGCCCTATGAGGGGATCGCGCCGGTGAACGTCCACCTCATCTGGAACGAGCAGGCCAAGCTGAACCGCGCCGAACGGGCGTTCCTGGAATATCTGCAAGCGGCCCTGGCGACGGCACCGGCCAGGGAACTGGCCGGCGAGGCGGTCGATCCGCCGCTGGCGGGGAATGCCGCGCCGGCGGGCCCGTAGCGGGCCGCGCCTGCATCGGACCGGATTCAGGCCGGTGTTTCGCGGTGTATGGTGAAGGGCGACCAGGACTGGCTCACCGGCATGATCTCCACGCTGTTGATGTTGACGTGCGGCGGCAGCGAGACCACCCAGCGCACCGTCTCGGCGATATCGTCGGGTTGCAGCGGGTTGGCGCCGGCATAGAGCGCGTCATAGGCGGCCTTGTTGCCGCCGGTGCGCACCAGGGTGAATTCGCTTTCCGCCAGCCCCGGCTCGATCGAGGTGACGCGCACGCCCTGGGCCGACAGGTCGCTGCGCAGGCCGAGCGAGAATTGCCTGACGAAAGCCTTGGTGCCGCCATAGACGTTGCCGCCCGGATAGGGCCAGCTGGAGGCGACGGAGGCGAGGTTGACGATCAGTCCGCGCCGGGCGATCAGCCGGTCGAGCAGGATGCGGGTGATCGTCACCAGACCGGTGATGTTGGTGTCGATCATCGCCCGCCATTGTTCCAGGTCGCAATTCTGCGCGGCGGCGGTGCCCAGCGCCAGTCCGGCATTGTTGACCAGGACGGAGATGCCGGCGAAGTCCTCCGGCAGCGACTCCAGGGCGGCGCGGGTCGCCGCCTCGTCGCGGATGTCGAAGCACAGCGGATGGACCACCGCCGGCCCGCCCAGCGCCTCGACCAGGGCGTCCAGCCGGTCCTGGCGGCGTCCGGTGGCGACGATCCGCCAGCCCTCCGCGACCAGCCGCCGGGCGATGGCGTCACCGAAACCGGAGGTGGCGCCGGTGACGATCGCCGTTTTCGGGGCGGCCGTTTTCGGGGCGTTGTTCGACATTCTTCTTCACTTCCCTCGTGACGGATTGAAACCCGGACCCGCCACGGCCACGGAGGATGGAGCCTTCGCGGGTCGGCCGGCGGCCGGGAGAACCATATAGCCCAAACCCGCCGGGGTCGATGGTTCCCCGCGAACCAGCCTAAAGCGAGGCGCCGCCGCAGACGAGGATTTGCTGGCCGGTGATGGCGGCCGCGCTGTCGGACAGCAGGAAGGCGGTCAGCGCCGCCACCTCCTCCGGCTTGATGAAGCGCCCGATCGGCGGCAGCTTCGGCGGCAGGCCGGTGCGGTTGGGGTCCTTCAGCATCGGCGTGTCGGTCGCCCCCGGCGCCACTACATTCACCGTGATGCCGCGCGGCGCCAGCTCGATCGCCCAGGAACGGGCCAACCCGACCATCGCCGCCTTGGTCGCCGCATATTGGCTGCGGCCGGCGGCCCCCTGGGCGGTACGGCTGCCGATCAGGACGATGCGCCCGCCGCCACCCGCCATGTCCGGCATCCGTGGCACGACCTGTTCGACCAGCTGGGTCGTGGCCTCCACATGCAGGCGCCACATGGTGCGGGCGTCGTCGCCGGCGAGTTCGCCCAGCTTGCCGACCCGCATCAGGCCGGCGGCATGGACCAGCGCATCGACCGGCGGCAGGGCGGCGAGCGCCGCGGACACCGACTCCGGCGCCATCAGGTCGGCGGCGGTGAAGCGCAGATTGGGATGGTCGATGGCGGGGGCCGAGCGGCTCATCCCCTCCACCAGCCAGCCGTCGCGCAGCAGCCGCTCGGTGATGGCGGCGCCGATGCCGGAACTGGCGCCGGTGACCAGCGCCCGCCGTTGGCGTGGTTCGGTGTTCATGGTGGCGGCCATCGCTCACGCCACCGTCAGGGCGATGCGTCCGAGGCCGGGGAAGTCGGCGACGGCGCGGCTGCCGGGCTGGATGAAGAGGGTGCCGGTGCAGGAGCCGGTCGTCACGCTGTCGCCGGCATGCAGGCCACCGAAGGGCCGGGCGCCGGTATTGGCGAGCCAGGCCAGCAGGCGGATCGGATCGCCGGCCTTGTTGCCGCCGATCACCTCGATACGGCGCTCGCCGTCGATATCCAGCGTCAAGGGCTGGTTGACCGGATCGATGGCCCGCCAGTCGGCGGTGGCGGCGCCGACGATCAGCGCGCCATGGTTGGCCTGATCGGCCAGCGAGGCGAACGGCCCCTGCGAGCCGTAGCTGGCGAAGCGGGTGTCGCAGATCTCGAAGGCCGGATGGATGGAGCCGATCGCGGCCAGCACCTCGTCGCGCGTCCAGGGCTCGTCACGGGCGGGCAGGTCGCTTTTCAGGCGATAGACGATCTCCGCCTCGATGCCGATGACGCGGAACATGCCGGCCGGCAGCGTCTCGCTGTCGAAGAACAGGGTCTCGGCATGGATGGGGGCGCTCGACGGCTCGGCGTCGGGGGCCGACGCGCCGACCTTCCAGGCGGTCACCGGGCCGATGCGCCGCGCGACCTCGGTCTGGATGGCATAGGCGTCGGCCTTGTCGGCCGGCTGTGCCGCGGCGGGCAGCGCGTCGAGCGGGCGGTTGTCACGGCGCGCGGCGAGCAGCGCCGCTGCGGCCTGGGAAACGGCCTCGGCGGTCATGGTCATGGGACAAGTCCCCGAAGAGGAGGGAAGCGGGCGGGAGCGCCGGGTGGCGCTCCCATCGCCAATCAGCGGTTGCCTACCCAGTCGGGCGGAACACGGCTGTATTTGATGGCCTGACGGAAATAGGTGAAGGCGACATGCAGGTCGCCGTCCGCCGTCTGGGTGACCGACGGATAGGAGAATTCCCGGTTCAGGCTGTCCTTGGAATTGTTGGTCATGCAATAGCCGTCGCCGACCTCCAGGTTCCGGCGCAGCGGCCAGGTCAGTCCGCCATCCTCCGACAGGGCCAGCGTCAGCGGCGCGCGCGGCGCCCCCCAGAAGGCCTTGCGGGCAAGAGCCTCCGCCTTAACCGGGGCCGGAGCCACGGCGACGGCGGCACCGCCGGCGGGGACGTCGTCCTCGATCTCGTCATAGAGCGAGGCGCGGCGCCCGGTGGCGTTCTCCGCGCTCGACTGGTTGAAGACGATGGCGAGCCGGCCGTCGGCCAGCGCCGTCACCTGGATCGAGGAGTTGTTGTTGGGCAGCTCGGTCGCCACCGGCGCGCTCCAGCTCCGGCCATTGTCGGTGGAGAGGCTGCGGTAGACATGGTCGGCCCAGCGGCTGCGGTAGAAGGCGGCCAGCGTGCTGTCGCGCAAAGGCACGACGCTCATATGGACGCAGCCGACGCTGTCGGGCACCGCATGCTCGGTCCAGCTTTCACCCTGGTCGCTGGAGATGCGCACCGCGCTGGTGTCGTTGTCGCCCACCCACTTCTCGCCCGGCGTGCCGTGGCAGAGGAAGGTCGGCATCAGCCAGTCGCCGTTCGGCAGCACCACCACCGGCTGGCGGATGAAGATGCCGTCGCCGTTCGTCCCTTCGAACAGGGTGCGGATCGGCCCCCAGCTGTGCCCATGGTCGGCGGAGCTGCGGCAGCGGACGAAGGCGGTGTCCTGGTTGCCCGACACTTGTGCGGTGTAGAACAGCCACAACGTGCCGTCCGGCGCCGGGAACAGCACCGGATTCTGTTCCGAGCGGGTCGGGTCGTCCGACAGCTTGACCGGGTCGGTCCAGCGGTCGGAGCCCTGGGCCAGCCGCGAGAAATAGATCGAGATGTCGGGAATGCCCTCCTGGGTGCCGCCGAACCAGACGCAGCCGAGATCGCCGTTGCCGAGCACGGTGATGTTGGCGGCGTGGTTCTGGACGCAGGGCGACGGCAGATAGGCGTCGCGGCGCCCGGCATCCCCGTCCGCGGGCGCGATGCGCCCGCGTTCGATGGCGGAAGGCAGGGTTGAGGGTGTGGTCATGACGGTCACATGGAAACGGAGGAGAAGGGGAGGAGGGTCACCGGGCTTCGGCCCGTGGCGGGGCCTGCGGCGCGGCGGCGACCATCGCCGGGGCGCTGCGGCCGCGGATCAGGCGTTCGACCGCCATCACCAGCAGCGGCGTCAGCAGGGCGACATACATGTTGTCGATGCCATAGGGGTTGCCCAGGACATACCAGACGGTGGTGCTGACGGTGGCGCCGAGCAGGCCGAGCGTGGCACCCAGGTTGCTGGCGAAGAAGGGCAGGAAGAAGCCGATGATGGCGACCACCGTGATCGACAGGCGCAGCGCCCGGGTGAAGAAGGACAGCTTCAGGATTTCCGGGACGAAGAAGACGAAGATCAGCGGCAGGAAACCGATGATCAGCGACAGGATGCGGGTGGTGCGGAATTCCTGCTCCGGCGTCGGCTTCTTCCAGGGGACGTAGAAGTCGCGGACCATCAGCGAGGCGATGGCGAGCGCCACCGTGCTGACGCTGACGAAGACCGAGGCGACGAGCGAGGTGGTGACGACGGCGGCCATCAGCGGATGCATGGCGTCCAGGAACACCGGCAGCGCATAGAGGCTCTTCATGTCGGGGTAGAGGTAATGGGCGGTGACGCCGATCAGCGCCAGCATGATGCCCAGCGGCAGGCAGAAGATCGAGGCGTAGATGGCGGAGCGCTGGGCCTCGCCGGCGCTGCGGTTGGACGAGATCGCCTGGATGACGAACTGGGTGGAGAAGATGGCGCCGACGGTGCCGATGACCCAGGCGAAGACGGTCGGCATGCCGATCTTGCCCTCGATGGTGAAGTAATGGGCCGGCAGCTTCTCGACCATCGGAGTGATGCCGCCGCTCAGCGACAGCGCGGTGCCCAGCAGCAGGGCGATGCCGATCAGCTTGAGGGCGCTGTGCAGGATGGTGACGTAGGCGATGCCCTTCAGGCCGCCGAACACGTAATAAAAGGTGCTGACCACCGCGATGATGACCATCGCCCAGGTCAGGTCCAGGTTCATGACGGTGGACAGGGCCGCGGCACCGCTGATGTAGTTGCCGACATTCACCAGCAGCAGCGCATACATCATGATGATCGACACCGTCCGCATGGTGGAGGTGCCGTAATATTTCGCGATGGCGGCGGAGATGGTGTATTCGCCCGAGCCGTAGATGCGCTTGGCGAAGAACAGCCCGAACAGCAGGAAGCCGATCGAGGCCCCCAGCACCGACCAGGCCGACGCCATGCCGGAGGTGAAGGCCTCCTGCGCGGTGCCGACGGTGGATTTGGCGCCGATGAATTCGGACATCAGCAGGACGCCGACGACCGCCGCCGGCATCGACCGCGCGGCATTCATGAACTCGCCGTTGTTGCGGCTGCGCAGCCGCACCGTCAGCCAGGAGGTGAAGAGGATATAGAGGACGACGATCCCCAGGATGAGCGCGCTTTCCCCACTGGTGAAGTGATTCATGGACGGGTCTCCCTAACGGGCGGATGGATCCGCCTTCGGTTGTTCGGGTGAAGGGCGCCGGCCCCTGATGCCGGCGCATGCGATGAGGAACAGCCTCACACCGCTTCGGCGTAGCGGGCCGCGAGTTCCTTGATCCGGTTGTCAGCCTCGTTGGCGATCAGCACCGGGGCGCGGCTGAGGCCGACCTCCGGCATGGCGCGGTAGAGCGCGCGCTTGACCATCGCCGGCGGGAAGCCCAGCGCGTACAGCTCCTTGCGGAGCGTGCTGAAATGGGTCTGATGCGCCTCGGCCGCGGCGGCGTCGCCGGCCACGAAGGCGGCGTGGATGCCGTTGAGCGTCACCGGCGCGATGTTGCCGAGACCGGAGATGCAGCCGGCGGCACCATTGCGCAGGCCATGCAGAACCAGCGAGTCCGGCCCGACCAGCACGTCGAAATCACCGCGCTCGCGGGCGATGGCGAGGAAGCCGTCCAGGCTCTCCTGCGAACCGGCGCTGTCCTTGATGCCGATGATGTTCGGATGGTCGGCCAGGACGCGCGCGGTCTCCGGCTCCAGCGTGTTCCCGGTGCGGGCGGGGATGTTGTAGAGATAGAGCGGCACGGTCAGCGCGTCGGCGACGCGCAGGTAATGCGCGATCAGCTCGGCCTGCGAACAGGCGATGAAGGAGGGGGTGATGGCGGAGACCGCCTTGACGCCGAGAGCCTGGATCGCCCGGCCCAGCGCGATGGTCTGATGGGTGGAGATCTCGCCGATATGGGCCAGCACCGGCACCTGTCCGGCGGCGGCCTCGACACAGATCTCCGCCACCGCCAGCTTCTCGTCGAAGGACAGGGCATAGAACTCGCCGTTGGTGCCGGCGCAGAACACGCCGTTGCCGGCGGACGCCTGCCGTTTCACCTGCCGTCGCAGCGCTGCGATTTCGACGCGCTCATCGCCGTCGAAGGGGGTGACGATGGCGACGAAGGGACCGCCGATCTTGCTACCGCTGGTCTTGCTCATGGGATTGACCTTTTAACGAACGGGATGGGGATCGCGCCGCGCCGTCAGGCGGCGGCGCGGTACATGTTCAGGATGTCTTCGCGGCCAAGCTCGCGCGGGTTGTTGTCGAGCAGGCGGCGGATGGCGTGCGCCTCCTCGGCCATCCGGGGCAGATCGGCTTCCGGCACGCCGAACTCCGACAAGCGCATCTTGCAGCCGAGCGCCACGCACCAGTCATAGGCCGCCTTGAACACCAGGGCCGGATCGGTCGCGGGCTTCATCCCCAGCGCGTCGAGCACGGCGAGCGTCTTGGCCGGGACGGCCGGCGCGTTGAAGGCCAGCACATGCGGGAAGATCAGCGCGTTGGCGGCGCCATGCGGGATATGGTGGCGGGTGCCCAGCGGATAGGCGACGGCATGGCCGGCGGCGGTGTTGACCGGACCCAGGCAGATGCCGCCATAGAAGGAGGCCAGCGACAGTCCGGCCCGCGCCTCGCGGTCGTTGCCGTCGGCGATGGCGCGCGGCAGGAAGCGGCCGACCAGCCGGATGCCTTCCAGCGCATAGAGGTCGATCAGCGGATGGGCCTTGCGGTTGGTGTAGGCCTCGACGCAATGGGCCAGGGCGTCGACGCCGGTGGCGGCGGTGACGGCGGCCGGCACGCTCAGCGTCAGGTCGGGATCGACCACCGCGACGTCGGCCAGCGTGTGGACGCTCTGCACCGCCAGCTTGCTCATGGTCGCCGGGTCGGTGACGAGCGCGCGGGTGCCGACCTCGCTGCCGGTGCCGGCGGTGGTCGGCACCTGGATCAGGGCGGCGCGCTTGCCCGCCACCTTCTCCGGCCCGACCACGTCGCGGATGGTCTGGCCGCTGCCGGGCAGAACGGCGGCCAGCTTGGCCAGATCCATGGCGCTGCCGCCGCCGAAGCCGATCACCACCTGGGGCTCGACCCGATCGGCGACGGTGAGCAGCGCCTCCAGGTTAGGAATGTCGGGTTCCGGCTTGATGTCGGCGAAGACGGTGACGGCGCCTTCCAGCCCCAGCAAATCCACGCGGGCGGCGTTGAAGGCGTCGGCGACCACCAGGATGCGGGTCAGGCCGCGCTCGCGCACCCAGCGGCCGGTCTCCGCCGCCGTGCCGGCGCCGAAGACGACGCGGGCCGGACGGAGCAGCTCGATGGGGGTGGTCAGGTCGATGATGCTCATTCTCGGTGTCCTCAGGCGGCGGCGCGCACGCGGGCGGCGGCCAGCTTCTCGGCGTAGTCGATGGCCTCGATCAGGCTCAGCTCGTTGGCGATGCCCTTGCCGGCGATGTCGAAGGCGGTGCCATGGTCGACCGAGGTGCGGATGATCGGCAGGCCGAGCGTGATGTTGACGCCGCTCAGCGCGTCCCAGGTCCCGGTCTCGGGATTGACGTTGAAGCCCAGCAACTTGACCGGGATGTGCCCCTGGTCATGGTACATGGCGACCACCGCGTCATACTGGCCGGCGCGCAGCTTGACGAAGATGGTGTCGCCCGGCACCGGCCCGACCACGTCCAGCCCGTCGGCGACGCACTGGCTGATGACAGGCTCGGTCACCTCGATGTCCTGGCGGCCGAACAGCCCGCCTTCGCCGGCATGGGGGTTGAGGGCGGCGATGGCGATGCGGCGGCGCGGCAGGCCGAGCCCGGCGAGCGTCTCCTCCGTGCGGTCGATGACGTAGCGCAGGCGTTCCGCCGTCAGCTTCTTCGGCACATCCTCCAGCGCGATGTGGGTGGTGACGTGGCTGACCCGCATGTTGCCGTGCGCCAGCATCATCACCGAGCCGCGCGCCCCGGTCAGCTCGGCCAGAAGGTCGGTGTGCCCGGCATAGTGATAGCCGGCCTTGTTCATCGCCTCCTTGTTCAACGGCGCGGTGACGATGCCGTGGATGCGGCCGGCCTCGGCCAGCCGCACCGCGCGCTCCACCGCCAGATAGGCGAAGCGGCCGCCGTCGACCGACAGCACGCCGGGGCGGATCGGCTCGCCCTCCGGCCCGGCCTGGAGGCAGGCCAGCGCCGGCCATTCGCCGTCGATGTCGTTCACCTCCGGGAAGTCGAGGTCGCTGCTCAGGGCATCGCGCGCCGCGTGGAGGGCGGGGTTGCTGCCGATGACCAGCAGGCGCAGCGACCCATCGGCCAGCCGGTCCTTCAGACGCGCGCAGGCCTTCACGATGATCTCCGGGCCGACGCCGGCCGGATCGCCCATGGTGATGGCCAGATGCGGTGTCATGCTTGTTCTCCCTGATGATGCGGTGCGCCCAGCGCGAGCAGCCGGCGCAGCAGCGCCGGGTCGCCGAAGGCACCCGATTTTGAAACGACGCGGACCCCGTCGAAGCGGCCGCCGCGCAGGATGGAGCAGGGGACCCCCGGCCAAATATGGCCGTCGAGGTCCAGCCGGTCGGCTTCCAGCGCCAGGCACAGGCCGCGCAGGGTCTCGCCACCCGCCACCAGCAGCGTGCCGGGCGGGTCGATCCGGCGGACCAGCCGGGCGAATTCCCATTCGATCCGGTGCGCCGCATCGGCGCGCGCCACCCCCTCGGGCAGCGCGAGGACGGCAAGCGCGGTCCCGACATGGTCCAGCTGCTGCCCCAGCACCGTGGCGGCGGTGGGGCCGCCGTCCGGCAGGGTCAGCAACTGGTCGGAACAGGCGTCGAGTTGGGCCAGCATCGCCGGATGGTTGGTGCCGAACAGCCCGAGCAACGGGCGCGGCAGCCGGCGCTGGTCGGTGACCTCGGCCGGCGCGCCGATCTGCCGGGCAAGGGCGCCGGCAAGCCCGCTGCTGCCGCACCACAGCACGCGCCCCTTCAGCGCGAGGCCGACGGCGGCGATGGCGTCGAGATCGGCGTCGGTCTCCGCGTCCCACAGGCTGATGCCAGCCGGCACGGTGCCGCCCGGGGAACGGAGCCGGAGGGTCAGGCCCTCGCGCTCCAGATCGGCGCGCAGATCGCTGGCGGCGGGGGTCCAGCCGCGCCCGTCACGTCCGCGGGCGAGCTGGACACCGTCGCGGGTGATGCGGCCCTGATAGGGGAAGGCGGGGGCGATGATGACATGATCGGGAGCCGTGGCGGCGATCCAGGCGGCGATCTCCGCCCCGGCATGGCCGCGCAGCAGGCTGTCGAGCTTGGCGTAGTGGAGGCTGCCGGGCGTGCGCGGCAGTCCGGCGGCAAGGGCGGCGACCCGGCGGCGCGCCTCGTCCCGCGTCGCTTCGCGCGTGCCGCTGTCGATGGCGGCACCGGTCGGGGCATCGGCATGGGACAGGGTCCGCCAGAAAACGGGAATCGGACCGGTGGCGATGGCGAACTGGGCGGCTGTGTCGAGCGCGCCGGTCAGATCATCGGCGATCAGGCACGGGCGCAGGGCGGCCGGCGATCGGGCCGGCATGTCGAGGCCGTCCGGCAGTCCGGCAGGTGCAACCATGCTGTCCATCGGTGGTCCCCATCATTCTGAGCGGCGGCGGCCGGAAAAGCGGCGAACCGCAACCGGGCGCTCATGCCGCCCTTGACGATGCCCCACTCCATCACAGCGCTGCGGAGATGTCAATATGTTGTAATCTTGTTGGGCGGAAAATGCGCAAATGTCGCAGTAATTTTACATTACATGTTTACATGTATGGACGGCTGCAAAACCGCGCCAGCCGGCGCTCCCCGTAAAGCAGCCGGGCCGGTGCGGGTTCGTCATGCCTACAGGCTGAGACTTGCGGCAGGTGCAGGGGCTTACAGCGACAGATCCAGGGTGCGGCCTTCGAACACGCGGTCGCGCGACCCTTCGAGATGGCGGCGCATGCGCTGGCGCGCGGTTTCGCCGTCACGGGCGCGGATGGCTTCGAAGATGCCGCGATGCTCGTCATAGACGCCGGACAGGCCGGAGCTCGGCCCCATCAGCGACACGCCATGGAACTTCATGCCGACGGCGATGTGATCCTTCAGCGCCTGCATCGACGACATGTAATAATGATTGTTCGTCGCTTCGGCGATGGCGGTATGGAAGGCATAGTCGGCATCCTCGCGGTGCCGGTGCGCGCGGGTCGCGTCATCCATCAGGGTGAGCGCCGTCGCGATGCTGTCGAGCGCGGCATCGTTCCAGCGCAAGGCGGCATGGTAGGCGTGATCCGGTTCGATGGTCAGCCGGAACTCGTAGCAGCGCTGGATGTCGGCGATGGTCTCCACCGGGGCGTAGCCCAGCATCGGCGGGCTTTCCTCCGCCGCCGCGCGGACGAAGCTGCCGGCCCCCTGGCGGGAATAGATCAGCCCATCCTCGCGCAGCCGCTTCAGCGCATCCCGGACCACCGGACGGGACACCTGGAAGCGGCCGGCAAGCTCGTTCTCGCCCGGTAGACGTTCGTCGGGCTGGAATTCGCCGGTGCTGATCTGGGCCAGCAGCAGCTGATAGACCCGGGTGACCAGCGGGGTCTGCCGGGTCCGGAGATGCGACGTTCCGTCGGAGTTTCCTTCCGGCGCCGAAGAGGCCGCCACACGGGCCGCCGCGCCGTTGTCACCCGATCGCATCCTGCCGCTCCCATCCATTGACCGTCGCCTCCGCGCTGTCAGGTATTTGTAAACATGTAAGCGCCGAGTTGCCAGCTTTTCAATGTCGCACGCCGTCAACGCGGCTGCGGTTCAGCCAGGAACAGCCGGTAGGCGGGATTATCGCTCTCGTCCCAGCAGGGATAGCCGAGGTCGTCGAGGCAGCGCCGGAAGCGGGCGCGGTCCTTCTCCGGCACCTGGATGCCGGCCAGCACGCGGCCGTAGTCGGCGCCATGGTTGCGGTAATGGAACAGCGAGATGTTCCAGTCCTGGGCCAGCCCGTTCAGGAACTTCAGCAGGGCGCCCGGCCGTTCGGGGAACTGGAAGCGGTAGAGCCGCTCGTCCTTCAGGCCGCGGACCCGGCCGCCGACCATGTAGCGCACATGGAGCTTGGCCATCTCGTTGTCGCTCATGTCGAGCACCGGACAGTTCAGACCTTGCAGCAGCTCGATGATCTGGCGCTTTTCGGCGTCGCCCTCGGTCAACTGCACGCCGACGAAGATCTGCGCCTCGCGCTCGTCGGCGTAGCGGTAATTGAATTCGGTGATCGACCGCTTGCCGAGCGCCTGGATGAACTGGCGGTAGGCGCCGGGCCGTTCCGGGATGGTGACGGCGAGCAGCGCCTCGCGCCGTTCGCCGATCTCCGCCCGTTCGGCGATGTGACGCAGCCGGTCGAAATTCATGTTGGCGCCGCTGCCGATGGCGACCAGCCCCTTGCCCTGCAACCGCTCGCGCCCGGCGTATTTCTTCAGCCCGGCCAGACCGACCGCGCCCGACGGTTCGGTGATGGCGCGGGTGTCCTCGAAGATGTCCTTGACGGCGGCGCAGATCTCGTCGGTGTTGACGGTGATGACCTCGTCCAGCAGCTCGCGGCACAGCCGGAAAGTCTCGGTTCCGACCTGACGGACGGCGACGCCATCGGCGAACAGCCCGACCTGATCGAGCTGGACGCGGTCCCCGGCGGCGATGGCCTTGGCCATGCTGGCGGCATCGTCCGGCTCGACCCCGATCACCTTGACGTCGGGGCGCAGGAACTTGACATAGGCGGCGATGCCGGCGGCCAGCCCGCCGCCGCCGATCTGCACGAAGATGGCGTCGAGCGGCTGCGGATGCTGGCGCAGGATCTCCATGCCGACGGTGCCCTGGCCGGCGATCACGTCGGGATCGTCATAGGGATGGATGAAGGTCAGCCCCTTCTCCGCCTCGATCTGGCGGGCATGGAGATAGGCGTCGTCGAACAGGTCGCCATGCAGCACGACCCGGCCGCCGCGGCTCTTGACCGCCTGGACCTTGATGGCCGGCGTGGTGCGCGGCATCACGATCACCGCCTTGATACCCAGCTTCTGCGCCGCCAGCGCCACGCCCTGGGCATGGTTGCCGGCCGAGGCGCAGACCACCCCGCGCTCCCGCTGCTCCGGGGCCAGGCCGACCATCTTGTTGTAGGCGCCGCGCAGCTTGAAGGAGAAGACGGGCTGGAGATCCTCGCGTTTCAGCAGGGCCTTGTTGTTCAGGCGCTGGGACAGCCGCGGCATCGGATCGAGCGGACTCTCGATCGCGACGTCATAGACACGCGCGGTGAGGATCTTGCGGACATACTCGTGCATCGACTTCGGGCCTTCTGCGACAGGGGGCGGCAGCATATCAGAGCCGGCGGTTTATGACTCCTGAACCGCGCGGAAGGCGAGAGGAACCGCGACGCGCATCACCTCGATGAAGCGGCGCAGGCGGGCGGGCTGGTGGCGGGCCGGCGGATAGACCAGATGGACCGGCAGGGCGGCGGCCCGCCAGTCCGGCGCCAGATGGACGAGACGCCCCGCCGCCAGATCCTCCACCAGCGCCCATTGCGAACCGATGGCGGCCCCCAGCCCGAGCAGCGCCGCGTTGCGGATCGCCTGCAACCCGTCGGTGGACAGGCGCGGCCGGATCGCGAAGCTGGCGGTCTCACCGGTCGTGGCATGGGTCAGCATCACCTCGTCGCGGTAGAAGGTGCGCAACGCCAGCCAGGGCAGCTCCGCCAGCTCATCGGGGTGCCGGGGCGGTGGCCGTCCATCGAGCATGAGGGGAGAGGCGACGGCGATTCGCGGCACCTCCGCCACCCGCAAGGCGACGACCGAGGGATCGGCGACCTCGCCGACACGGATGGCGCAGTCGATGCCCTCGGCGATGAAGTCCGGCATGCGGTCGTGCAGAAGCCATTCCACCGTCATGCCCGGATAGCGGCGCAGATAATCGACCACTGGTCCGATCAACTGCTGCTGTCCGAAGGCGTGCGGCGCCACCACCCGCAGATGACCGGACGGCTGGTCGTCGGCCCCGCGGACGTCGCTTTCCAGGATTTGCCAGCCGGCGAGCAGATCCTTGGCCCGCTCGTAACAGCGGGTCCCGTCCTCCGTCAGGCTCATCCGGTGGGTGGAGCGCTGGAGCAACCGCACGCCCAGCATCCGCTCCAGCAATTGCAAGCGGCGGCTGACCGTCGGCTGGGTGCTGCCCAGCAACGCCGCCGCCGCCGACAGGCTGCCGGACTCGACGATGCGGACGAAGGTCTCCAGCAGGGCGATGCGGTCGCTGCCGGCGGCTGTCAGGTCAAGTTTCATACGCTCAGCGTATAACAAATCTACCGCCGTTCCGGCTACCGTCTCGTGAGGCACGCCGCCATACTCGCGCTCAACAACGTCATGGATGTCCCTGCGGGGACTGAACAGAGGGTCGGACGATGTCATCCATTCAAGAAGCGCATGAAGGTCCGGTGGTCCTGGCGCCCGCCCGCGAGAGCGGGATAAGCCGGCCTTTGGTCTTCCTGCTGGCCACCGGCGCCGGTCTGGCGGCGGCGGCGCTCTATTACAGCCAGCCGATGCTGGGGGTGCTCGGCGCCGAGATCGGTGCCGCGGACCGGACCGTCGGCTGGGTGCCGACGCTGACGCAGCTGGGATACGCCTTCGGGCTGCTTCTGCTGGCGCCGCTGGGCGACCGCTTCGACCGCCGCCGCATCATCCTGGCGAAGGTGGCTGTGCTGGCCGCCGCCCTGCTGGGGGCGGGCATCGCCCCCTCCATCGGCGGGCTGCTGGCGGCCAGTCTGGTGATCGGCCTGTCGGCGACGCTGGCCCAGGACATCGTTCCCGCCGCCGCGACGCTGGCTCCGGCGGAGCATCGCGGCCGGGTGGTCGGCACGGTGATGACCGGCCTGCTGCTGGGAATCCTGCTGTCGCGGGTGGTCAGCGGCGCCATCGCCGAGCAGTTCGGCTGGCGGGCGGTCTTCATCGCCGCCGCCGGCAGCATCGCCCTGCTGGGGGCGGCGCTGTGGCGCGGGCTGCCGCGCTTCGCGCCGACGACCGACCTCGGCTATGGCCAATTGCTGGGATCGCTGGTCACCCTGTTCGCCCGTCATCCGGGTCTGCGCCGGGCGGCGGTGGCGCAGGGACTGCTGTCGCTGGGCTTCAGCGCCTTCTGGTCGACGCTGGCGGTGATGCTGCACGCCAACTTCCAACTGGGTGCCGCGGCGGCGGGCGCCTTCGGGCTGGCCGGTGCCGCCGGTGCGCTGGCGGCACCTCTGGCCGGGGGCATCGCCGACCGCCATGGGCCGGCGCTGGTGACCCGGCTGGGCGCCGGTCTGGCCGCGCTGTCCTTCGCCGCCATGGCCCTGTCGCCGCTGTTGCCCGAGGGTGGCCGCCTGTGGCTGCTGGTGGCGAGCGCCATCGGCTTCGACCTCGGCGTCCAGGCCTCGCTGATCGCCCATCAGACCATCATCTACGCCATCGATCCGCCCGCCCGCAGCCGCCTGAACGCGGTGCTGATGGTCGGCATGTTCATCGGCATGTCGGCCGGCGCGACGCTGGGCAGCCAGGCCCTGGCCGCCTGGGGCTGGAACGGCGTGGTCGCCGTCGCCACCGCCGCCTCGGCCGCCGCCCTGCTCCTGCGGCTCCGCACCCGGATCGACCGTTAAGCGCCGTTCCGTCCTTCACCCGAAAGCCCCCGGCCTTATGCGACATCGCATAGGGTCGGGGGCTTTCGTCTTGTCCGGCATCCTGAACATCCCGGCATTGGAGCAATCATATAGTTCTATATAGAACTTGTTGACCGCGGCACCGATATGCGACAGGATGGCTGTGGGAGGAAACGATGCCACAGCGTGATTCTGCCTCTGCCCAACCGTCCGACCGGCGGTTGCCGGCCTATCTGCAACTGCGCGATGCGCTGGCCGCCCGCGTGGCGCATGGCGAATGGGGGCCCGACTCCGCGCTGCCGTCGGAAAACCAGTTGACGGCCGAAACCGGCCTGTCGGTCGGCACCGTCCGCAAGGCGATCCAGACCCTGGTCGACGAGGGGCTGCTCGAACGGCGCCAGGGATCGGGAACCTATTTGCGCAAGCGGGCCTTCAACGCCTCGCTGTTCCGTTTCTTCGCGGTCCAGTCCGCCGACGGCGCGGCGACGATCCCGCCCAGCCGCATCATCGCCCGCGCCATGGCGGCGGCACCGCCGGCCGTCGCCGTCATTCTCGGCACGGCCGATTGCATCCGTCTCGACCGTCTGCGCGGCCAGTCCGGCGCCCTGCTGCTGTCGGAGGAGATCTGGCTGCCGCGCGCCCGGTTCGAGGGCATCGACGGGCTGGACGATTCCCAGTTCGGCCCGCTGCTCTATCCGCTCTATTTCGAACGCTTCGGCGTCTTCATCGCCAGCGCCGTCGATGACGTGAGCTTCGCCCCGGCCTCCCCGGACATCGCGGCACGGCTTGGACTGGCGGCGGGGGCGCCGACCGCCGTGATCGAGCGCACCGCCTATACCGTGGACGGCGGCGCGGTCGAATGGCGCATCGCCCAAGGCCCGGCCGACCGTTTCCGTTACCGCAGCCGCCTGGGCTGACCCGCGGCGCCGGAGCGGTTCTCCCGGCGTCCTCCTTCCTCCTGTCCTGTCTTCTCCCGCCCCGTGACCGCAAGGCTGCGGAGGCCGCTCCCTCCTTGCCTGCCGTCTGCATGGACCGACGAATGACCGCACAGACCCCCATCCGGGGCATCGACACGCATGCCCACATCTTCCGCCCGGATCTGCCGATGGCCGCCGGCCGGCGCTACAGCCCGGCCTACGCGGCGGAGCTGTCCAACTGGTTCGCCTTGCAGGACGGCGCCGGCATCAGCCACGGCGTGCTGATCCAGCCCAGCTTCCTCGGCACCGACAACGGCTTCATCGAGGCGGCGCTCGGCGCCTTTCCCGAGCGGCTGCGCGCGATCGCCGTCGTCGATCCCGCCGTCGCGGAGGCGGAGCTGGACCGGCTCGGCGCCCTCGGTTTCGTCGGGGTCCGGCTGAATCTCGTCGGCCGCGCGCTGGAGGATTACACGGCGCCCCCTTGGCGGGACTTCCTCCGCCGCCTCGCCGCCCGCCGCTGGCAGGTCGAGATCCAGCGCCGCTTCGACGATCTCGCCGCCTTCGTCCCCGCCATCGCCGCTTCCGGCGTGACCGTGGTGATCGATCATTTCGGCCTGCCCCAGGGCGGCATCGATCCGGCCAACCCCGGCCATGCCGCCTTCCTCGACGTGCTGCGGCGGACGCCGGCCGTCTGGGTCAAGCTGTCCGCCCCCTATCGCGCCGGCCTGACGCCGGACCTGGCGGCCCGCAGCCTCGATCTGCTGCGCGAGGCCTGCGGCGGCTCCCATCGCTTCGTCTGGGGCAGCGACTGGCCCCATACCCAGCACGAGGCGGAGACCGGCTATGACGCCCAGATGGCCCGGCTCCAGGCGCTGATCCCCGACCGGGCGGAGCGGACCCGGATCCTGACCGGGAATCCGGCGGCGCTTTTCCAATTTTCCTGAATTTCCAATCGGGCCCGATCCTTCAACGGGCCCGAAAATCCACCAAGGGAGCCCCCCCGTGAGCCTTGTCGTCGTGTTGGCGATCGCCCTGGCCGTCTATCTCGGCTATGTGACCAAGATCAACATCGGCCTGTTCGCCATCGCCTTCGCCTATCTTATCGGCTGTTTCGGGCTGGGGATGAAGCCGGGCGCCGTGGTCGATCTGTGGCCCCTGAAGATCTTCTTCGTCATCTTCTCGGTCTGCCTGTTCTACAGCTTCGCCCTTGTCAACGGCACGCTGGAGAAGCTGGCCGAGCACATGCTCTACCGCTGCCGCGGCATCCCCTGGGTGCTGCCCTATGCCATCCTGGTCACGGCGACGCTGATCGCCGCGATGGGGGCCGGCTATTACACCGTCCTGGCCTTCATGGCGCCGCTCACGCTGATCCTGTGCCGGCGGACCGGGCTGGACATGGTGCTGGGGGCGATGGGCGCCAATTACGGCGCGCTGGCCGGCGCGAATTTTATGTCGAGCCAGAGCGGCATCATCTTCCGTGGGCTGATGACGGCGAACGGCACCAGTGAGGCCGACGCCTTCCTCTACAGCGCGGTCATCTTCGCCGCGACGCTGATCATCCCGTTCCTCGTCATCACCGTGATGCTCTTCCTGTTCGGCGATCACCGTTCCCTGAACACGGCGATGGCCGACAGCGCGCGGCCGGAGCCGCTCGACGGCCGGCAGCGCAAGACGCTGGCGCTCACGCTGGCGATGATGGCGCTGGTGCTGCTCGGCCCGGTGCTGCAACTGGCGCTGCCGGCGAACGCCACCATCGCCGCCCTGAATTCCAAGATCGACATCGGGCTGATCGCCGGGACCTTTTCCGTCATCGCCCTGCTGCTGAAGCTCGGCGACGAGCGCAAGGCCATCGCCTCGGTGCCGTGGTCGACGCTGATCATGATCTGCGGCATGGGCATGCTGATCTCGGTGGCGATCAAGGCGGGGACCATCGCGGTGCTGGCGGCGTGGCTCGGCGGCAGCATCCCGGCCTGGCTGCTGCCCGTGGTGTTCGGCGTGGTCGCCGCCATCATGTCGCTGTTCTCCAGCACGCTGGGCGTGGTGACGCCGACGCTGTTCCCGCTGGTGCCGGCGCTGGCGGCCAGCCTGTCGGTCAGCCCGGTGCTGCTGTTCACGGCGATCGTCGTCGGCTCGCAGGCGACCTCGATCTCGCCCTTCTCGTCCGGCGGCAGCCTGGTCCTCGGCTCCGCCCCGGACGAGGAGACCCGCGGCGGGCTGTTCACCCGGCTGCTGTTCCGCGCCGCCCCCGTCGGCGTCGTCGCGGCGGTGCTGATGAACATCGTGCTGACCTTCGTGCTTTGAGTGACCGTCCCCGAAGGGCGCGCGGATGCCGCGCCCTTCCCCCGTCTTTCGGCTGGCATTTCCGGCGGCGATCGGAGAGCTTCTTCGCCTCCGGCCGGCGGGGCCGGGGAGCTTGCGCGGGGGGAGTGTCATGGACAGCGCCGTTGAAACCTATCTGCGCCGGATGGCGGAAATCCGCGGAACCGGGGCGGCGGCGGGCGAGACCTCCTATTACGGCGCGCTTGAAACCCTGCTCAACGAGATCGGCAGGACGCTGAAGCCCAGGGTCATGTGCAACGGGCAGATCCGCAACCAGGGCGCCGGGCATCCCGATTTCGGCCTGTACACGCAGGACCAGTGCGCCAAGGGCGAACCGAAGAAGGGCCAGGGCGAGACGCCGGAACGCGGCGTCATCGAGGTGAAGGCGGCCAGCGACGACAGCTGGCAGACCGCCGACGGCGATCAGGTGTCGAAATACTGGAAGCGCTACGGCCTCGTCCTCGTCACCAACTACCGGCAGTTCATCATCCTGGGCACCGGCGACCGCGGCCAGCCGGCGAAGCTGGAGAGCTTTTCCCTGTTCGACACCGAGGTCGCGTTCTGGGAGGCGACGCGCAAGCCGAGAATGGTCGGCCCGGAGCAACGGACCCGCTTCGTCGAGTTCCTGCGCCGCGCGCTGCTGCTCAAGGCGCCGATCACCACCGCCCGCGATCTGGCGTGGCTGCTGGCGTCCTACGCGCGCGAAGCCCTGGCGCGGGTCGAGGCGGCGGAGCTGCCCGCGCTCGCCATCCTGCAAACGGCGCTCGAACAGGCGTTGGGGATGAGGTTCGAGGGAGCGAAGGGCCATCACTTCTTCCGCTCCACCCTGGTCCAGACCCTGTTCTACGGCGTGTTCTCCGCCTGGGTGATGTGGTCGCGCCAGCAGCCGCCGGGAAGCAAGGCGCTGTTCGACTGGAAGAGTGCCGGCTGGTCGCTGCATGTGCCGATGGTGCGCAACCTGTATGACCAGGTGGCGCAGCCGAGCCGGCTCGGGCCGCTCGGCCTGACCGAGGTGCTGAACTGGACCGGCGACGCGCTGGCCCGCGTCGACCGTCCGGCCTTCTTCTCCGCCTTCGATGCCGGGCAGGCGGTGCAGTATTTCTACGAGCCGTTCCTTGCCGCCTTCGACCCGGAACTGCGCAAGGATCTCGGCGTCTGGTACACGCCGCCGGAGGTCGTCACCTATATGGTCGAGCGGGTCGACCGGGTGCTGCGCGGCGAACTCGGCGTCAAGGCCGGGCTGGCGGATCCCAGGGTCCATGTGCTTGATCCGTGCTGCGGCACCGGGTCCTTCGTGATCGCGGTGCTCGACAAGATCAGGCGCAACCTCGCCGAGGGCGGGGCCGGGGCGCTGACGGCCTTGCGGCTGAAGGAGGCGGCGACCGAGCGGGTGTTCGGATTCGAGATCATGCCGGCGCCCTTCGTCATCGCCCATTGGCAGATCGGCTTCTTCCTGGCGGCGCTCGGCGTGCCGCTGGACGGCGCCACGGGGGAGCGTGCCGCCGTCTATCTCACCAACGCGCTGACCGGCTGGGAACCGCCGGCCGAGCCGAAGACCCGCCTGCTGTTCCCGGAGCTGGAGGCGGAACGCGACGCCGCCGACCATGTGAAGCGGGAGGTGCCGATCCTGGTCATTCTCGGCAACCCGCCCTACAACGCCTTCGCCGGCACCAGCCCGCCGGGCGAGGATGGGCTGGTCGCCCCCTACAAGGAGGGGCTGGCCAAGGTCTGGGGCATCCGCAAATTCAACCTCGACGACCTTTATGTGCGCTTCCTGCGGCTGGCCGAACGCCAGATCGGCGAGCGGGCGGACGAGGGCGTCGTCTGCTACATCACCAACCATTCCTATATCGGCGATCCGTCCTATGTCGTCGCCCGCCAGCGGCTGCTGACCGGTTTCGACCGCATCTGGATCGACGGGCTGAACGGCGACAGCCGGGAAACCGGAAAGCTGACGCCGGACGGCAAGCCCGACCCGTCGGTCTTCTCGACCGAGTTCAACCGCGAGGGCATCCGCGCCGGCACGGCGGTCGGCCTGTTCGTCCGCACCGCCCGGCACGACCCGCCCAAAATCCTCTACCGCGATTTCTGGGGAACGGCGAAGCGGGAGGAATTGGCGGCCAGCCTGGACAGCACGGCCTTCGATGCGGCCTACGGCGTCGCGGTTCCGGAGCCGGGCAACCGCTTCTCGTTCCGTCCGGTCAGCGGCGGCGCCGACAGAGAGAACTGGGCGTCGCTTGTCGAGTTCGGCTCAATCCAGCCTTTGAATGGTCTGATGGAAAAGCGTGGCGGCGCGCTGATCGATATCGATCAGGCGAAGCTGTCCGCGAGGATGAGGGCCTACTTCGACCCCGGCCATGATTTCGACACCCTTCTGTCTGGCGGCCACCCGCTTTGCGTCGACGCGGCGCGGTTCGAGGCCCGAACCGCCAGACCGAAGATCCTGGCCGCCGAGACATACGATCCTGCGAATGTCGTCCGCTATATGATCCGCCCATTTGATGACAGGTTTGCCTATTACTGCAAAACCCGCCCCCTCTGGAACGAGCCAAGGCCGAAGTTATGGGATCAGTTTAATAAGAAGAATGCCTTCATCGTCTCCCGTCCAGCCCGTGTCGCCGAGCCGGAGGGCATTCCCATAGTTTATACGTCTTGCCTCGGCGACAATGACGCGCTGAGGGGGCATGCCTATTACATGCCCATCCATATCGTCTCGAAAAGTGATGGGTTCCTGCCCGAGGAATTGAAGGCGAACCTGTCGGAGAGGATGAAGGACTATCTGGTAAAGATCGGCTTCCCGGCCTCTGAAATCGAGAGCGTGGCTGGCCCGCTTCCGTGGATGCATGCGCTTGCGGTTGTGGCCGCGCCGAAATATCTGGAGGAGAATCAGGGGGAACTGCAAGGAAATTGGCCGCGTGTGCCGCTGCCCTCGACCAGGGCGGGGCTGGAGGCGTCGGCGGCGCTGGGCGCGCGGCTCGCGGCCCTGCTCGACACCGAAACAGCGGTGGACGGCGTGGACGCCTTCCCCCTCGATCCGCTCTATCTCCCCTTCGGCGTGATCAGCCGGGCCGGGGGCGGGGTGCTCAGGGCGGCCGATCTCGCCGTGACCGCCGGCTGGGGGCGCGCGGACACCAACGGCGTCATGCCGGGCCGGGGCAGGTTGACGGCCCGCGCCGCCTATGATCCCGCCACCGAGGCGGCGATCCGCAAGGCGCTGGCGAACGCCGCGTTGCCGGCCACCCTGCTGGACCGGCTCGGCCCGCCGGTCGATGTGCATCTGAACGAGGCGGCCTATTGGGCCGATGTTCCGACCGCCGTCTGGGACTACCGGATCGGCGGCTATCAGGTGATCAAGAAATGGCTGTCCTACCGGGAGCGGTCGGTGCTGGGCCGCGACCTGACCATGGACGAGCTGGAGTATGTCACCGCCATGGTCCGCCGCCTCACCGCCATCATCCTGATGGAGCCGGCCCTCGACGCCAATTACCGCAAGGCCGGCAGCGACGCCTTCGCCTGGACGGCGGCGTCCTGAACGCCGCCGGACCGCTCCGCTGACACCGGCGACCACCGCTTACCCGAGCAGCGCCGTCACCTCCGCCAGCGTCGGCGCCGAATCGGCCGCCCCGGCGCGGGTGGTGGCGAGCGCGCCGCAGGCGGAGGCGAAGCGTACGGCGGCGGCCAGATCGTCGCCGCGCGCCAGGGCGAAGGCCAGACCGCCGTTGAAGCAGTCGCCCGCCGCCACCGTGTCGATCGGGTTCACCGGGAAGGGCGGCAGATAGCCCTGCTGGCCCGGCCCCCGGTAATAGAGGCCCTTGCCCCCCATCTTGACGATGGCGATCGACAGGCCGCACCCGATCAGCCGGTCGGCGGCGGCGGCGGCCTCCTCCGGGCTGGTCGGCCGCAGCCCGACCAGGGATTCGGTCTCGGTCTCGTTGGGGGTCATGGCGTCGACCGCCTGGAAGACCTCCGCCGCCAGCCCGCCGCGCGGCGCCGGGGCGGGGTCGAGGATGACGCGCCCGCCACCGGCCCGCACCGCCGCCGCCGCCGCCAGACCGGCGGCGAGCGGGGTCTCCAGCTGAAGCAGCAGGATGGCGGAGGACGCGAACAGCGGGGCGGCCCGCGCGGCATCCTCGGCGCTCACCGCCATGTTGGCGCCGCCGACGACGGTGATGCAGTTCTCGCCCGAGGCTTCGACGCCGATCACCGCGATGCCGGTGGGATGGTCCGGATCCGCCGACAGATGGCTGGTCCGCACGCCGAAGCCGGCCAGCCGGCCGCGCGCCATCTCGCCGAAGGCGTCGTCGCCGGTGCGGCCGACCATCTCGACCTGACCGCCCAGACGGGCGGCGGCGGCGGCCTGGTTGGCGCCCTTGCCGCCCAGCCCCATGGCGTAGCCGCCGCCATGCACGGTCTCGCCCGGACGGGGCAGCCGGTCGGAATAGGCGCAGACGTCGATGTTGACGCTGCCGAAGACGGTGATGGGGCGGCCGATGAAGGAAGGGGTCTTGGTCATGAAAGCCTCTCGCGGGGCCGCCCGACCGAGGCGCGCAGCACGAGGTCGGGCGGCAGGGACAGCAGGTCCGGCAGGGGCCGGCCGTCTTCCAGATGGTCGATCAGAAGCTCCGCCGCGCGGGCGCCCAGCAGGTCCGCCGACTGGCGGATGGTGGACAGCGGCGGGGTGAGATAGGCGGCCAGTTCGATGTCGTCATAGCCCAGAACCGACAGCCGGCCGGGAACCGGCAGCCCGCGCTCGGCGGCGGCGCGCAGCACGCCGGCCGCCATCAGGTCGTTGAAGGCGAAGACCGCCTCCGGCGCCTGTCCGGCGTCGAGCAGGGCGGCCGCGGCGGCATAGCCGCCGGCGATGGTCAGGTCGGCCTCGCGCAGCAGCGCGGGATCAAGCGTCAGCCCGGCCCGGCCCAACTCCTCGACGAAGCCGGCCAGCCGGGCGCGGGAACGCGGATGGCGCCCCGGCCCGGTGACGCAGGCGATGCGGCGGAATCCGCGCTCCGCCAGCAGCCGGGCGGCCAGCCGCCCGCCCATCACCGAATCGTCGGTCACCGCGCAGGCGCCCGGACGCGGATCGGTGTCGAGCAGCAGCAGCGGCAGGCCGGGCGCGCGGGCCTGGACATCGTCGAGAAAGCCGGGATCGGCGTTGCTGGTCATCACCGCCAACCCGTCGATCCGCCGGTTGTGCAGCGCCTCGAAGGCGCGGAGCTGCCTGCCCGGCACGTCGTCGGTGTTGCACAGGATCAGGCTGTAGCCGCGGTCGGAACTGACCGTCTCCAGCCCATGGATGACATGGGCGAAGAAGGGGTTGGAGCTGGCGGTGACGATCATCCCCAGCGTGCGGGTGCGGTTGCCCTTCAGCGCGCGGGCGATGCCGTTCGGCATGTAGCCCAGCCGGTCGATGACGGCGCGCACCAGCCGTTCGGTTTCCGGCGCCACGAAGCGGGTGGCGTTGATGACGTGGGAGACGGTGCTCATCGACACGCCGGCCTCGCGGGCCACATCCCTGATCGTCACCATGCCGCCGCTCCCGAACCTGTCCCCCAAGCGCGGTCCCCCCGCCGGCACGGCCGTCGCGGCCATGCCGGCGGGGAGGCCGTGCGTTACTTCGCCACCAGCTTCAGCTCGACCGGGGTGAAGGCCGGGACCGTCTCGCCCTTCAGCACCTTGTCGGCGGTCTCGACACCCTTCTCGCCGATCAGACCGGCCTGCTGGGCGACCGAGGCGGTCAGGGTGCCGGCGCTGATGGCGGCGACGCCCTCGTCGGTGCCGTCGAAGCCGACCACCGGGATCTTGCGGCCCGACGCCTGCACCGCCTTGGCCGCGCCCAGCGCCATCTCGTCATTGTGGGCGAACACGACGTCGATCTTCTGCTGGGCCTGGAGGATGTTCTCCATGACGTTCAGCGCCTTGGTGCGGTCGAAGTCGGCCGGCTGGCTCGCCACCACCTTGATGCCGGCGGCCTTGTCGACCACCTCGTGGAAGCCCTTGCCGCGGTCGCGGGCGGCGGACGCGCCCGGCAGGCCCTGCAACTCGACGACGGCGCCCTGGCCCTTCAGCATGTCGACCACCAGCTGCCCGGCCATGCGGCCGCCCGCCACATTGTCGGACGCGATGTGCGACACGACCTCGCCGCCATTGGCCGAACGGTCGAGCGTCACCACCGGGATCTTGGCGCGGTTGGCCGAACGGACCGCCGAGCGCACCGCGTCGGAATCGGTCGGGTTGACCAGCAGCAGCTTGACCTTCTTGTTCACCACATCCTCGACATTGGCCAGCTCCTTGGCCGGGTCGTTCTGGGAATCGAGGACCAGCAGATTGTAGCCGAGCGCCTTGGCCTTGCTCTCCGCCCCGTTCTTCAACGTGACGAAGAAGGGGTTGTTGAGGGTCGAGACGACGAGCGCGATGGTGTCGGCCGCCTGGGCGCTGGCCGAGGCGAACAGGGCGGTGGCGGCAACGGTGGTGGCGGTCAGAAGCTTGCGCATGGCTGGTTTTTCCTTCCTCAACGTTCTTGTTCGTGCAGATGGGGCCGAGCGGGGGAAACGGTCGCCTTACGACGACTTGCGGCTGTCGGCGAGCACCGCGAGCAGGATGACCGCACCCTTCGCGATCATCTGGTAATAGGAGGAGACGTCCATCAGGTTCAGCGCGTTGTTCAGCACCCCGATGATGAGGGCGCCGACCAGCGTGCCGAACAGGGTGCCCTTGCCGCCCGACAGGCTGGTGCCGCCGACCACCACGGCGGCGATGGCGTCCAGCTCGTAACCGGCGCCGGCGGTCGGCTGCGCGCTTTCCAGCCGGGCGGTCAGGATGACGCCGGCCAGCGCGGCCAGCAGGCCCGACAGGGCGTAGATCGTGGTCTTCTCGACATTGACGCGGATGCCCGACAGCCGGGCCACCACCTCGTTGCCGCCGACCGCGTAGGTGTAGCGGCCGAAGCGGGTCCGGGTCAGGACGAGGCCGCAGACGGCGAAGACGACGGCCGCGACCACCACCGGCACCGGAATGCCGAGCAGATAGCCGCCGCCGACGCTCCAGAAGGCGTCGGCCGCGGCACCGGTCCCGGTGGTGATCGGCCGCCCGTCGGTGAACACCAGCGTGGCGCCGCGCAGCATGGTCATGGCGACCAGCGTGGCGACGAAGGGCTGCACGCCGCCGGTGCCGACGACGATGCCGTTCACGGCACCCAGCCCGGCACCCAGCAGCAGGGTGAGCGGAATGGCGAGCCAGATCGACATATCCCCCGCCACCAGCCAGGCGCAGACCGCGCCGCAGAAGGCGAGGACCGAGCCGACCGACAGGTCGATGCCGCCGGACAGGATGACATAGGTCATGCCCACCGCGATCACCGCGTTGATCGAGGTCTGCCGCAGGATGTTCAGCAGATTGTCGATGGTCATGAAGCTGGGGCTGAGAATGGCGACAACCGCCATCAGCACGACCAGACCGACCAGCGGCTTGTTGCGGGACAGGAAGCGTATCAGCATGGTCATCGTCGTCTCTCTTCCTGCCCTCATCCGATGGCGCAGGCCATGATCTTTTCCTGGGTCGCCTCGTCGCGGCCGAAACGGCCGGTGATCCGCCCGCCCGCCATGACGAGGATGCGGTCGGACAGGCCCAGCAGTTCCGGCATGTCCGACGACATCAGCAGGATGCACAGGCCCTGTGCCTTCAGGCCGTTGATCAGCCCGTAGATTTCCCGGCGGGCGCCGACATCGACGCCGCGCGTCGGCTCGTCGAGGATCACGATTTTCGGCGACAGCATCAGCGCCTTGGCCAGCGAGATCTTCTGTTGGTTGCCGCCCGACAGCGTCCGCACCTCCGCCCCGATGCCATGCGCCTTGACCGAGAAGGCGGCCATGAAGCGGTCGATGGCGGAGCGCTCGTCAGACTGGCGGACGACGCCGGCGGGGCCGCAGAGCCGCTTCAAGGCGGCCAGCGACATGTTGGTGCGGATGGAATGGGACTGGATCAGCCCCTCCGCCTTGCGGTCCTCGGGCACATAGGCGATGCCGGCGGCCACCCCGTCGCGGGGATGGCGCAACCGCACCTCGGCGCCATCGACACGGACGCGGCCGGCGCGCAGCCGGCTGGCGCCGAAGATCGCCTTGCCCAGTTCGGTCCGCCCGGCGCCCATCAGCCCGGCGAAGCCCAGGATCTCACCGCCGGCGGCGGTGAAGCCGACGTCGTTCACCCCCTCGGCGCTCACCCCCTCCACCGCCAGCCGTTCCGGCCCGGCGGGGCAGGGCAGATAGGGATACTGGTCGCTGATCGAGCGGCCGACCATGTGGCGGATCAGCGCTGCCTCGTCCAGATCGGCGACGGCGCCGCGATGGACCATGTGGCCGTCGCGCAGCACGGTGACGCTGTCGCACAGCGCGAAGATCTCGCCCAGCCGGTGCGAGATGTAGACGATGCCCTTGCCCTCGGCCTTCAGGCCGCGGATCACCTCGAACAGCACGGCGGTCTCGACGTCGGTCAGGGCGTCGGTCGGCTCGTCCATGATGATGAGTTCGGCGTTCAGCGACAGGGCGCGGGCGATCTCGACCATCTGCTGCTGGCCGACGCTGAGGCTGCCGACCGGACGGTCGGGGTCGATGGTCTGCCGCAGCCGCCGCAACAGCGCCGCCGCCTCGCGCCGCATGCGGGCGCGGTCGATCAGCCCCAGCCGGTTCAGCGGCTCGCGCCCCAGCCAGATGTTGTCGGACACCGACAGGTGGGGCAGCAGGTTCAGTTCCTGGTGGATCATGGCGATGCCGGCGTCGATCGCCTGCCTCGGCGCGGTGAAGCTGACCGCCCGCCCGCGGAACATCATCGCCGACGCCGAATCCGGCGGAATGATGCCGGTGACGATGCGCATCAGCGTCGATTTGCCGGCGCCATTCTCGCCGATCAGGGCCATGACCTCGCCGCCGCGCAGGCGGAAATCCACCCCGTCCAGCACCGTGACGCCGTTGAACCCCTTGCCGACCCCCTGGAGGTCGAGCAGGAACCCGGTGTTGGGATCCATGTCGCCCCCGTGGGTCAGAAGGTTACGCCGGAATAGAGCAGGATGTTGGCGTAGGGGGAGCATTCGCCCGTGCGCACCACGGCGGCCGACGCGACCGTCAGCCGCTTGAACTCCTCATGCGCGACCTCCTCCAGCGCGATGGCGCGGCCCTGGGCCGCCGCCATGCGGTCCAGCCGCTCGGCCAATGCCGCGCGCAGGGAAGGATTCACCGTGGCCATTTCGGAGGCGATCACCGCGCGCTCGACCATCATCTCCCCGGCGACGGCGTCGAGGAGCTGAAGGAAGGAGGGCAGGCCCGGCGTCACCGCCAGATCGATGCGCTGCGGACCGGCGGGGATCGGCAGTCCGGCGTCGGCGATGGTCAACGCCTGCGTATGGCCCAGCGTCGCGATGGCGTGGCTGAGCGGGGCATTGAGAAGGCCGATCCGTTTCATGGCGAGGCAGGCTCCAGCAGGGCGATACGAGCGGGAGCCTAGCGTTATCGAAACGTTTGCGCAAACGTTTGCGGTGCTGCGCCGCACCAATTCGGTGCCGCGTGGCGGCATGACGCGCCGGACCGTCGAGGGAGACGGCCCGGAGCACCTTTACCCATGCTGCGGGATCAGACCGCCCGCCGCTTCCGCAGGGCGCGGGTGGCGAGGCACAGTTCCTCGAACAGGATCTGCGCGCCGATCTGGGCGGTGTTGCTGGTGGGGTCGTATTGCGGCGCCACCTCCACCACGTCGGCACCGATCACGTCGAGGCCGTCCAGGCCGCGCAGGATCGCCAGCGCCTCGCGCGAGGTCAAGCCGCCGGCCTCCGGCGTGCCGGTGCCGGCGGCATAGACCGGGTCGAGGCAATCGACGTCGAACGAGACATAGACCGGGCCGTCGCCCACCACCTCGCGGGCCTTGGCGATGACCGCCTTGACACCCATCTCCTCGACATCCTCGGCATGCAGCACGGTCATTCCGGATTCATAGGAGAATTCCCAGAAGAACTCGGCGCTGCCGCGGATGCCGATCTGGATGGTGCGGTCCGGATCCAGCACGCCGTCGAGCACGGCGGTGCGGAAGGGGCCGCTGTGGTGGAAGCGGGCGCCGTCGCCGACTCCACTGGTGTCGCAATGGGCGTCGAAATGCACCAGACCGACCGGGCGGTCGCTGCCCAGACTCTTCAGGATCGAGCCGGTGATGGAATGGTCGCCACCGACCGACAGCGGGATGACGCCAGCCGCCTTCATCTTGGCATAGAAGGCCTGGATGTCGAAATGGCAGCTGTCATGGCTGAGATAGTTGGCGAAGGGGACGTCGCCGATGTCGGCGATTTCCACCAGGGTCGCCGGCGCCAGTTTCAGCACATGGTCGTAGGGGCCGATGCGGTCGGTGTTGCGCAGCGCCCGTGGTCCGAAGCGGGAGCCGGCCCGGTTGGTCACGCCGAGGTCGAGCGGCACCCCGACCAGGGCGATGTCGATGCCGCCGAAATCCGGCAGGGCGGCGACATCGGTGCGCAGCGGCGCATCCAGCAGGGTTCCGGCGTCGGAATAGGGCTGGCGCGGCGCCTCGGCCCCGCGGAACACCGCCTCCGCCACCGCCCGGAACTGGGGGTCGAAGAAATCGGCCGGAGTGGCGTTGCCGTAACGGTCGCGCAGGCGCGCCAGCTTCGCACTGTCCACCATGTCGTGATCTCCTGTTCGATCTTGTTCTTGCTTGTTTTTCTTTATTCTTACGCCGTCGCCAGGGCGGTCGCGATCTCGGCGGCGACGCGCTCGCCGGATCGGATGGCGCCGTCCATGTAGCCCGACCAGCGGCTGGCGGTCTCGGTGCCGGCCCAATGGATCAGGCCGCAGGGCGCGGTCAGCGCCGGGCCGAGACGGGTCCAGACGCCGGGGATCATGAAGCCGGCATAGCCGCCGCGCGAATATTCCTCCTCCAGCCAGGACTGCTCGATGAACTCGCGCACCTCCAGGGCGCGCGGACCGAACAGCCGCGCCAGCGCGTTCAGCACGGCGGTCCGCCGCTCCTCGGCGCTGTGGCCGGTCCACTCCTTGGCGTCCTCGCCCTCGATGAAGCAGACCATCACGCCCGGCTGGCCGGAGGCCGGCGAGTTGTCGTAGGTCAGGCTGATCGGACCGTCCTGGTTGACCGCCATGCCCGACAGACCGTCCTCGCGCCAGAAGGGCGTGTCGTAGAAGCATTGGATCTTGATGCAGGCGCCCATCGGCATGCGCTGGGTCAGGTGGTCGCGCTGACCGGGCAGGGCGGGGCTGTAGCGCAGGCGGCCGGCGAGCGCCGGGGGCAGGGTGACGACGACGCGGTCGGCGCGCAGGGTGCCGCCGGCATGCTCGATGGTGACGCCACCCTCGTCCTGGGTGATGGAGGTGACCGGACAGTTGAAGCGGATATCGTCGCGCACGCTGTCGGCCAGCCGGTCGGCCAGATGCTGGGCGCCCTTGGTGAAGCGCCGCTCCTGCGCGCCACCGGACATGCTGATCAGGCTGGCCAGCCCGCCGCCGGCCTTGATGTAGAACATCACATGCAGCATCGACAGTTCGCGGGCGTCGGCCGCCAACACCGAATTGGCCAGGAAGCGCATCCAGAAGGCGGCCTCCGGCGTGTTGGCGGTGCGGACGATCCACTGCTCGAAGGTGATGCTGTCCAACTCGTTGGCGTTGGGCGTCTCCCACGGGCGCTCGGCATTGGCGGTATCCGCCAGCGCGTCAAGGGCGCCGAAGATCGCCTCGGCATCGGCGAGACCGGCCGGCTCGTGCGGCGGCATCAGCCCGTCGAAGCGCATCAGCTTGCCGTCATAGAGGCAGAGATTCTCGCCCGCCTCGTAGGAGGGGAAGGTTTCGACCCCCAGTTCCTCGGCAAGCGCGATCACGCGATCCTGGCCCGGACCGATCCACTGGCCGCCGACATCCACCGGCGTGCCGTCCTTCGCCGCCTTGGTGTTGATGCGTCCGCCGACCCGGTCACGGGCTTCGAGGATGGTGACGCGGTGGCCGGCGGCCTTCAGGGCGCGGGCGGCGGTCAGTCCGGCGAAGCCCGCGCCGATGACGGCGACATGGCGGGAAGCGGTGTGGATCGGGGTGTTGCCCATGGTGTCTCCGGGGGTGGGAGGGGGTCAGAGATACATGCGTTGGGCCGCGACGATCAGATTCTGGATTTGCTGTCTGGCCCGCGGCGTGTTGGCGGTGGCGAGCCACTGGAGAACGGTGCCGACGAAGCCGGTGAAGACGAAATTCGCCAGGCCGTCGAGGTCGATGTCCAGTGAGCCGGTCGTGATCTCGGTGGAGGAGGCGAGCGCGTCCCGGTACAGCAGCAGAAGCTCCTCGTACTTCTTCTTCCCCATCCATTCCGACCCCGGGGTCGTCAGGGCGTAGAGCGTGAGGTCGTAGAGCGTCAGCTGTTCTTCCGGTGCGCGCTGAACCTCGCTCCAGATGAAGGTCAGCAGATGGTCGATCCGGTCCCGCAGGGGTTCCGGCTTGGAAAAGGTCATGTCCAGTTCCTGCCGGTACTGCGCGGTCAGATGGCCGAGCACGCTGAGCAGGATCGTTTCCTTGCTTTCGAACTGGTAATGCAGGGTCGCGAGATTGATTCCCGCTTCCGCCGCGATCTTGCGTGTCGTGGCGCCGTGCACGCCCTCCTTGGCGATGACGGTGATCGCCGCCTGCAGGATGGTTTCGCGCTTGGCCTCACTCTTCGCTCTCCGTAACACCTTCGGTTTCCTCCTTGGATCGACGCGGGGCTGCACACCGAAAAAGCGCGCAGGGCCGGGCATTCCGGCACCATCGGCCGGCAGGGAACCGAAACTAGGTCAAATGACTAGTTCGTGCCAGGGATTATCGCGAAGGGCTTGACCCTTTGGGATCGATCGGCAGGATCGGCCCGATGCGCCGGCCCAGCGCCTCGGCGGCGGTCAGGCACAGGCCATCGCGGAACCGCGCCCCCACCAGCTGGATGCCGATCGGCAGCGGCGCGCGCACCACCGGGACCGAGATCGCCGGCACGCCGAGGAAGGCGGTGACGCAGCAGGGGCTGTGCGCCCGCAGGATCTCCAGCGCCTCGCTTTCGCCGACCGTGTCATGGCCGACCGGGAAGGGAAGGGCCCAGGCCGTCGGCAGCAGCAGCAGCGGATACTGCTCGAAGAACAGCTGCCAGGCGCGCTGATAGGTGGCGCGGGCGGTGAAGCCGGCCAGCATCTCCTCCGCCGACAGGCGGGGCGACAGGCCGGCGGTCAGCGCCTGCGAGCGGCGCAGCGGCTCGTCGGCGAGCGCCATCGCCTGCTGCATCGCCGGGCCCTGCATCTCGGTGCCCAGCATCGCCATCCACAGCCGGGCGATCTCGGCGAAGCTGGGCGGTGCGGCTTCCTCCACGGCGTAACCGGCGTCGCTGAGCCAGTCGCCGGCCAGCCGCAGCGCGTCGCGCACTGCAGGGTCGATGGCGTAATCCGGCTCCCCGGTGAACAGGGCGACGCGCACCTTGTCGTCATCGCCCGCCATCGCCAGCGGCGCCGGCACCCACAGAGGATCCCGCGCGTCCCGTGGAACCATCGTCTCCAGCCCCAGGCGGATGTCGCGCACCGAACGCGCCAGCACCCCCTGGGACGAGCCGATCTGTAGGCAGAGCGAGCGCTCGCCCTTGCCGGTCGGGTTGAAGGCGGGAACCCGGCCGGTGGTCGGCCGCATGCCATAGATGCCGCAGGCGCTGGCCGGCAGCCGGGCGGAGCCGGCCAGATCATTGCCATGGGCCAGCGGACCGATGCCGGTGGCGACCGCGGCGGCGGCCCCGCCGCTGGAGCCGCCGACATTGCGGGCGGGATTCCACGGGTTGAGGGTCAGGCCATGCGGCTCGTTGTCGGTGAACCAGCGCACGGAGAAGGGCGGCGCGTTGGTGCGGCCGATGAAGACGGCCCCGGCCTTGCGCCAGTTGGCGACCGGCGGGCTGTCGGTCTCGGCGATCAGGCCGGTGAAGGCCGACACGCCGTTGGTGGTGGCGACGCCGGCCTGATCGACGTTGATCTTGGTGGTGACCGGCACGCCATGCAGCGGGGCGAACGCTTCGCCGGCCTCCGCCAGCCGGTCGGCCCGCTCGGCCTCCGCCAGCGCGCCGGCGCTGAGATCGCCGACCATGGCGTTGATCGCCGGGTTGACGGCGTCCAGCCGTTCCAGACAGCTGCGCGCCGCCTCAAGCGCGGACAGCTCCCGCTTGGCGATCCGGGTGGCGAGATCCGTGGCATCCATCTGCCAGGGAGCCGGCGTTCCAGTCCTCTCGTCAGTCATGATCGTGAATCCCTTGTCGATCCGCCCGTTCGCCGGGCCGCCTGCCTGTTCGTCCGGCCCCTTGATCCGCCGGGGCCCGGCGCCATGCCCAATTATCGGGCGGCGCCATTTTTTGTTCATGTTTCTCTTGACACCGATAGCACCCCATCTGCATGTTGGTCAAACGATTTGGTCAAACGACCAGATTTTTACGGAGACCCCGGTTCGACGGCTCTCCGGGCTCTTTTGCGAAGACAGTTCAAGGAGCGGTCGCACCGCTTCGCGTCCGGGTCTATCCTGCCCCAGGGGGCAGGGAGTCCCCGTCCACGGACAACGATCCGGTGGACGAACCACAGCAAGGACATTCCGGCCCGGCCGCCCTCGCGAGCGTCCGTGGCGACAGCGAATGCCACTGAACAGGCAGCTTCTGGGAGACACATCATGAGGTCTTCGACCCGTCAGTCTTTCGCGGCCATCACTCTTCTCCCGATTGCGCGGAAACTTCGGACCGGACCGGCATGCCGCCTTCCCGGACTGCGTTCTGGCGATCCGCTGACGGCGTGATCCATCGCGGCCCCTTGGCCGCCGGACCGCTCTCATCGGCTTCTTTCCCGCCGCCTCGCAGCATCCGGGCCGACCGGCCGTGGCCGAAGTCCCGGTGCACCCGACTCCCCCCATCGAGAGAGTGCCGCCCCCCATGTCCAATTCCATCGAGTCCGGGGCGCCGCAGGACGGCGCCCAATCCACCGACAGCGCCCTGTCGATCGCCGCGATCACACTGTTCGGCATCGTCGGCCCCTTGAGCTTCCTCGTCTCGCCGGTGGTCACCGGCCAGATGGCCAGCCAGCTCGACTGGTCGGCTGGAACCATCGGCCTGATCATGGGATGCGAACTGGCCGGCGCATCGCTGGTCTCCTTCCCGGCCATGCGCCTGCTGCGCGTCCTGTCGCCGCGCACCGTTGCCCTGCTGGCGGCCATCCTCTTCATCGCCGCCAACGGCGTGTCCGCCCTGGTCACCTCGGTGGATGTCTTCCTGCCGGCGCGCATCGTCGCCGGTGCGGCCGGCGGCGTGCTGTCGGTGGTGGCGCTGGTGTCCGCCGCCCGCGCGGCGAATCCGCCGAAGGCCTTCGCCTATTGGAGCGGCGGCCAGACGGTGGCGGCGGCGGTCGGCCTGCTGTATCTGCCCGATCTGTTCGTCCGCACCGGCCTCGGCGGCATCTACGGCTGTCTCGCGGTGGCGGCGCTGCTGTCGCTGGTGGTGATCGGCGGCTTCGGCAAGGACCTGCTGTCCTCGCTCAACGACGGCGGCGAGCGGCATAATCTGAAGGCGGCGCGCTGGACGCTGGTGGCGATCTTCGGCTTCTACGTCGCGGTCGGCGGCGCCTGGGCCTTCGTCGGCATCCCGGGGGCCGAGCTGGGCTTCACCGATGCCGGGATCGGCATGCTGTCATCGCTGGCGATGACCGCCGGCATCCTCGGATCGGTGCTCGCCTCCCATGTCGGCGGCAAGGCCCATCACAACCGCTTCGTCATCGCCAGCTACCTGCTGCTGGTGCTGTGCCTGGGCGTGATCGAGTTCGTCGCCGACCATATGGTGTTCGCCGGGGTGATCGTCCTCCTCCAGGTCCTGTGGTCCTTCCTGCTGCCGCTGCTGCTGGCGTCGCTCGCCGAAAGCGATGACGATGGCAACATGGTGATCCTGTCGAATATGATCATCGGCGGCGGCGCGGCGCTCGGTCCCATGCTGGCCGGCTACACCATCGACTTCCTCGGCGGTTACGGGGCCGTCGCGACCGAGGGCGGGATCATCCTGCTGCTGTCCGCCGCCGCCTTCGCCCGTTCCCGGTCCCGGGCGCTGGTGAAAGGCGCCGCGCTCCAGGCTCCCTCCAGTTCCCTTTCTCATGGATGACGATCATGGTTGATACCACCCGGTTCTACATCGACGGCAAGTGGGTGCAGCCGCGAGGCTCCCGTCTGATCGATGTGATCAATCCGGCGACGGAAGAGGCCGTCACCCAGGTGGCGCTCGGCACCTCGACCGATGTCGATCTCGCGGTCGCCGCGGCCCGCAAGGCCTTCGAGAGCTTCTCCCGGACCACGCCCGCCGAGCGCATCGACCTGCTCTCCGCCATCCTCGCCGTCTACCAGCGCCGCATCGAGGAATTCGGCGACGCCATCCGGCAGGAGATGGGGGCGCCGCAGGGCTTCGCCTGCCAGGTCCAGGCCGGCATCGGCGTCGCCCATCTGGCCCAGACGATCGAAACCGCCCGCAGCTTCCCCTTCGAGGAGGATCGCGGTTTCCAGCGCATCCTGCGCGAGCCGGTCGGCGTCGTCGGCCTGATCACCCCGTGGAACTGGCCGATCAACCAGATCACCTGCAAGGTGGGGCCGGCGATCGCCGCCGGCTGCACCATGGTGCTGAAGCCCAGCGAGCTGGCGCCGCTCAGCGCCGCCCTGTTCGCCGAAGTGATCCACGAGGCCGGCGTGCCGGCCGGCGTGTTCAATCTGGTCCATGGCGACGGGCCGGAGGTCGGGCAGGCGATCTCCGCCCATCCGGACATCGACATGGTGTCCTTCACCGGTTCGACCCGCGCCGGCATCGCGGTGGCGAAGATGGCGGCCGACACCGTCAAGCGCGTCACCCAGGAGCTGGGCGGCAAGTCGCCCAACATCATCCTGGCCGACGCCGATCTGGCCAAGGCGGTGACCCGCGGTGTCGAGCGCTGCTTCGGCAACAGCGGCCAGTCCTGCAACGCGCCCACCCGCATGCTGGTGCCGGAAGCGCTCTATGAGCAGGTCGCCGAACTGGCGAAGCAGGCGGCGGCGAAGGCGGTGGTCGGCGATCCGCTCGACCCGGCGACCACCCATGGCCCGGTGTCGAACGGCAACCAGTTCCGCAAGATCCAGAGCCTGATCGAAACCGGCATCGCCGAGGGGGCCGAACTGCTGGTCGGCGGCCCCGGCCGGCCGGAGGGGCTGGAACGCGGTTATTTCGTCCGCCCGACCATCTTCGGCCGCGTCACGCCCGACATGACCATCGCGCGCGAGGAGATCTTCGGGCCGGTGCTGTCGATCATCACCTACAAGGACGAGGAGGAGGCGATCCGCATCGCCAACGACACCGTCTATGGTCTGGCCGGCTATGTGCAGTCCGGCGACCCGGCCCATGGCGCGGCGGTGGCGCGGCGGCTGCGCGCCGGCACCATCTATGTCAACGATCCGGCCTGGTCGGCCGCCGTTCCCTTCGGCGGTTACGGCCAGTCGGGCAATGGCCGCGAATATGCCGAGTTCGGGCTGGCCGAGTTCGTCGAGATCAAGGGCGTGGTCGGCGCCTGAGTTTGGGTGCCTGAGCTTGTGTTGTTCGAGTTCGAGGTCCCTCGCGGGTGACGGTTCAAGCCTAGGCGCCTGAACCGTCCGCATCAAAGTCCGGGGGGCGGAGCGGTCGGGATTTTCCGGCCCGCTCCGCCCGAACCGGCGCGAATGAATCAAGACATCACGAACGGAGAGTGCTTCATGTGCAACGCCCTGCGCGTCGCGCCACGGATCGGTGCGCGCGTTTTCAAGCCCGCCTGCCTCGCCGGCACCGCCCTTCTGGCGCTGACCGCCGCCGCGCATGCCGACGTGACGCTCCATGAGCAGAACGGCGTCACGCTCGAAGGCGGCCTGACCGCCGGTCTCGGCGCCATCAGCGTCAAGAACGCCAATCTCGGCGCCGGCGTGACCACGCCCAGCGGTAAGAACCAGAAGGACCGCAACTGGGTCGAAGGCTATGTCGCTCCCAGCCTGAAGCTGACCTATGCCACCGAAAGCGTCGGCACCCTCTACAGCGGCGTGCGCGCGGTGTCGAGCGGGACGGGCGGCGACGGCGATGCCGGCGGCTTCACCCAGGGCCGCCAGGGGCGCACCGACCTCGACAACCTCTATGTCGGCTGGAAGAGCGGCGATCTGCTGTCCAGCCTGGGCAAGGACGCCATCGATCTGGCCTATGGCCGCCAGAATTTCGCCATCGGCGACAGCTTCATCATCGGCGACGGCACGCTGGATTCGCAGCGGCAGGGCAGCTATTGGCTCGGGCCGCGCCGCGGCTGGAACACCGGCACAGCCGTCGCCAAGTTCGACATCGCGCCGGTCCATGCCGACCTGTTCCGCCTGAAGAGCGACAAGAACAGCAACACCGACGTCATCTATGGCGGCAATCTGGAATGGCGCTTCGGCGCGGAGGGCAAAAGCTCGCTCGGCGCCTCCTACATGCGCATCGACGAGTCGAAGCTGGCGACCCGCAAGGGCATGGACATCTACAATCTCCGCGCGCTCGGCGTCACCATCCCGTCGGTTCCGGGCCTGACCCTGTCGGCTGAATATGTGAAGGAGCACAACAACCGCGCCGGCGCCCAGCTGGACGCGTCGGCCTGGTACGGCGAGGCCGCCTACACCTTCGCCGATGTGACCTGGACGCCGCGCGCCAGCTACCGCTACAGCCAGTTCAGCGGCGACAATCCGGGAACGGCCAAGAGCGAGGCGTTCGACCCGCTGCATCTCGGCGCCCCGCGCTGGGGCAGCTGGTTGCAGGGCGAGATCAACGGCCAGTATTTCCCAACCTCCAACAGCAATGTGAAGGTCCACAATGTCCAGTTCGCCGTCCAGCCGACCGAGACGCTGACGCTGACCGCGCTGCTGTATGATTTCCGCTTCGACCGCAAGCCGGCCGGCGTCACCAGCAGCCATGTCGGCAACGAGATCAACCTCGCGGCCGATTGGGCGGCGACGCCCAACCTGCTGGTCTCGGCGGCGGTCGGCCAGTTCTTCGCCGGGGACGGCGGCAAGCAGCTGCTGCGCGGCCGCAAGGACAGCACCGTCTTCGAAGTGGCGGCGATCTTCACCTATTGATCCGGCACGGACGAAAAAAGGGGGTGCCGTCATGGCGCCCCCTTTTCCTTCGCTGCGGCAACCGGACCGTCAGTCGCGGCGGGCGGTGTCGATGGTGATGGCGCCGCCCCTGCCAACGCCGCCGCCAACGCTGGCCACCCGGGAGACGCAGGCGCATAGCCGGTGATTTTCCGCCTGCTGCTGCTCGCTGAAGAACACGTCGCGATGATCGACCTCGCCCTCGACGCCGAGGATGTCCACCGCGCACAGGCCGCATTCGCCGCGCCGGCAGTCGGACAGCAGCTCCACCCCCGCCGCCTCCAGCGCGTCGAGCATCGAGCGGTTCTCCGGCACCGTCACGCTCTTGCCCAGGCGCGGGATGTGGACGGTGAAGGACTCCGGCGCGTAGCGCCCGCTGTTGCCGAAGGATTCGAAGCGCAGCCGCTCCATCGGCCGCCCGGCTTCGCGCCACTGGCGGCGCACCGCCTCCATCAGGCCGATCGGGCCGCAAAGATAAAGCTCGCCATCCGGCGCCAGCCCGGCGATGGCGGCGGCCAGATCCATGCGCTGCCCCTCCTCGTCGACGAAGGTCTCCAGCCGGTCGCCCAGCCGGTCGCCCAGCTCGTCGGCGAAGGCCAGCTCCGCCCGTTTGCGGCAGGCGTAGAGCAGGCGCAGACGCGCGCCGCGCGCGGCCAGGGCCAGCGCCATGCCGTGGATCGGCGTGATGCCGATGCCGCCGGCGATCAGCAGATAGTCGGGGCGGTCCAGCGCCAGCTCGAACAGGTTCTGCGGGGCGGAGATTCGCAGCCGCGCCCCCGGCTCCAGCGTCCACATGTAGGCCGAGCCGCCGCGGCTTTCCGGCAGCCGCTTGACGGCGATCCGGTACAGCCCGTCGGCGGCGTCGCCGATCAGCGAATAGCAGCGGGTGTCGGTCCGCCCGTCGATGGCGACGGTCACGCTGATGTGGCTGCCTGGGGCGGCCGTCCTGGCCGAGATGGCGGGTTCGATTTCAAACAGGCGGATGTCGGGCGCCAGATCGCGCACCGCGCGCAGCCGGGCATCCTGCCAATCGATGGCGAAGCGCATGGGGAAATCTCGCAAAGCAAGGGGAAGGGTGGGGTCAGGCGCCGCGCAGCCGGATCAGGGAGGCCCCCGGAACCCGGTCGAGCTGGCGCTGGTTCTTCACGGCGTTTTCAAGGTTGCGGCGGGCCAGACGGGAATGCTCGCGCGCCAGATGGTCGGCGCGGGCCGCCTCGCCATTCTCGATGGCGTCGAGGATGGCGCGGTGATGCTCCTGCGCGATCACCAGGATCTCGCGGGACTCCGGCAGCTCCGCCTGGACCCGGACGAAGGCGCCCGGCGAGGCGAAGGGCAGCGACAGCACCCGCTCCAGCGACCGCCGCAGCACCGGGCTGTCGGCCAAGGACAGAAGCTCGCCATGGAAGCGGTCGTTGAGACGGACATAGTCGGAGAAGTCGGCGATGCTCAGCGCCGGTTGCCGGACCAACCCGTCCAGCTCGGCGACGATGCCGCGCAGTCCGGCCAGGGCCCCGCGGTCCAGCCGGCGTTCGGCCGCCCGCTGCGCCGCCATGCCCTCCAGCACGCCGCGCAGCTGGATGGCGTCGGCGATGTCGGCCTCGCTGAAGGCGCGGACGACGAAGCCGCCGGTCGGCAGGCAATCGACCAGTCCCTCCTCCTCCAGCCGGACCAGCGCCACCCGGACCGGGGTGCGCGACACCCCCAGCCGGTCGACGATGCCCAGCTCCGACACCCGTTCCCCCGGACTGAGCTCGCCGTTCAGGATCAGCTCGCGGAGTTGCAGCAGCGTACGGACGGTCTGCGAGTTGCGGGGCTGCTCCTCCATGCCCCGCCTCCCTATTCCGCCGCCGAACGGAGCGCCGACGGGGCGCCGCCGCGCTCCATCTGGACCATGCGGTCGATCAGGCGCCGCGACCACATGGCGCCGGCATCGATGTTCAGATTGTAGAAGGCGCGGTCGGGATTGTCGTCGATCGCCTGCTGCTGCGCCTCCAGGATGATCTCGTCCTCGCCGAAAATGCGGGTCACGCCGTCGCGCAGTTCCGCCGTCAGCCGCTGTTCCCCCAGCTTGTAGTTGCGGCAGAAGGCCCAGAAATAATGGCAGGTCTTCTCGGTCTCCGGGGTGATGGTGTTCAGCACGAAGCCGTTCACCCCCTGCGAACGGTCGCCTTCCGGCGCGCCGGTTCCGGTGGGGGCGACGCCGACATCGATGGTGATGGTGCAGGGCGCCTCGAAGCGGATGATTTGCCAGCGGTCGACATTGCCGGGCTTGCCAAGCTGCTTGGCCCAGAAGGGCGGCGCCTCGATGTCGCGCATCCAGCGCGTCACCGTGACGAAGCGGTCGTTGTGCGTCGTCTCGAACGGCGCCTCGGCCACCGCGCGGTTGCCGATGCTGGAGGAATGCACGAAGGTCTCGTGCGTCAGGTCCATGAGATTGTCGAGAACCAGACGGTAGTCGCACTTCACCCGGATCAGCCGGCCGTCGCCGGCCCAGGCCGGATCATGGTTCCAATGCATGTCCGGGATCTTGGCCGGATCGGCGAGCGCCGGATCACCCATCCACACCCAGGCGAAGCGGTGGCGTTCCACCACCGGATAGCGCCGGACGCAGGCCGACGGGTTGATCGTCTCCTGCGACGGCATGCCGACACAGCGGCCCTCCGGATTGAAGACCAGGCCGTGATAGCCGCAGACGAGATTGTCGCCCTCCAGGCGTCCCTTGGACAGCGGCAGCAGCCGATGCCAGCAGGCATCCTCCAGCGCCGTGACGCTATCGTCGGACCGGCGGTAAAGCACCAGCTTCTTGCCGCAGATGGTGCGCGGCAGCAGTTCCCGCCGCAGCTCCACGTCATAGGCCGCGGCGTACCACGCATTCATTGGAAATGTCGGGGTCTTGTCCCTGGCGGTGTCACTCAACGCTCCCTCCCTTGGGGCTGGCGGTCGTGAACTGGAATTTTGCTTGGGGTCAGGCGGCCACCCTTCGGAGGCCATGGGTTTCTGTATACATTCTCCCGAAACTGCACGCAAGAGAGATTGTAATGATTTATTACTATTGTGTCGCCGAGCGTCATCAGGGGGCTTTCAAAGCCCGCTTCCGCTTGGGGCTCCAGAACGGATTCCTAGCCGGAGCGGCTGGCCGACCGCCTCATTCCGCGCCGCCGTTGTATACATCCCGGCGCCCCGCCACTGGCCAGACGGGGTGGCGGAGTGACTCTGTGACGATTTTTTGGAGGATCGCGTTTCTGTCGGGCGGCTCCGCCTGCTACTCTCCGCCCGCGCGCGTCCGGCGACGCGCCTGCCATTTCCAGTGACCAGACGAGTGCTCATCCCATGGCCGACGCCGTCCGCAAATCCCCCCGCAAGCAGGGCGAGGACAAGCTCCCTGCCAAAGCCACTGCCGAGGAGGATGCGGGGGCGGTCGATCTCGGAATTCTCGGCGAGTCGGTGGGGTTTCTGCTGAAGCGGGCACAGATGGCGGTGTTCGCCGACTTCATCGAGACCTTCGCCCCGCTCGATCTGCGGCCGGCGCAATTCTCGGTTCTGGTGATCATCGGCCGCAATCCCGGCCTGAAACAGTCGCAGGTCAGCGCCGCGCTGAACATCAAGCGCACCAACTTCGTCCCGCTGCTCGATTCGCTGGAGGAGCGCGGGTTGGTGGCCCGCAAGCTGGCGATCGGCGACCGCCGCTCCCACGCCCTGCATCTGACCGCCAAGGGCTCGGCGCTGCTGGCGGAGCTGCACCGGCTGTGGGCCGACCATGAACGCCGCATCTGCGAGCAGATCGGGGCGGACGGGCGTGACCAGCTGCTGCGCCTGCTCGGCGGCGTGATCACCGCCGGAAACGGTTCGGCCCCGCCCGACGATGCGGACGAGGCCGAGGCCGCTCCCGCCAGGAAACGGGGAAGACGGAAGAGCGAGTGAGGCGGGAAGGGGTCAGCCGCGGCCCGGCGCCGCAGTGGGTTTCAGGGCGGGTTTCAGGGCGGGGGAAGGCTGCGGCATGCCGGCCGCCCGCTTCAGCCACAGCGCCACCGCCGCCAGGAAACCCGGCACCGCCAGCGCCGTGAGGATGCCGGCGAAGCCCAATTGCCAGCCGGACAGCTCGGCGACCAGGAAGGAGCCGGCGATGCCGCCGAAGCGCCCCAGCCCCATCATCCAGGCCATACCGGTGCCGCGCGCCTGGGTCGGATAATAGGCGGCGGCCAGCGCCCCCAGCGAGGATTGCGCGGTGTTCATCAGCACGCCGGTCACCAGCACGGCGACGGTCAGAAGCCCGACCTGCCCGGCGATCTGGCCGATCACGATGAAGGCCAGCCCGGTCAGCCCATAGAAGACGGCGACGATGCGGTTGCCGTCGAAACGGTCCATCAGCGCGCCGGAGAACAGCGAGCCGATGCCGCCCAGGGGGAACAGGGCGGCGACCAGGGCCGCCGTCGCCGGGGCCAGCCCGGCGTCGCGGAACAGCACCGGCATCCAATTGACCATGGCGTAGAAGATCGTCAGCCCCATGAAATAGGCGATCCACAGCATCAGCGTGCCGACGATGAAGCCACGCGACAGCATCAGCCGGATAGCGCCCCGGCTGTCGCCCACCACCGTTTCCGCCACCAGGAAACGGGTGGCGCCGGCCGCCTCGGCGCCGATCGGCAGCAGAAGCCGCCGGATCCGTTCCACCGGCCGGGCCTTCGCCACCGCGAATCTCACCGATTCCGGAAGCCACAGCACCAAAGCCAGCGCCAGCAGCAGAGGAGCGGCGCCCCCGACCATCAGGACGCTGCGCCAGCCATGGGCCGGGATGATCCAGGCGGCCAGGAAACCGCCGAGCGCCGCCCCGACCGGGAAGCCGCAAAAGACCAGATTGGTGGTCAGCGACCGGCAGCGCGCCGGGCAATATTCGCTGACCAGAGTCAGGGCGGTCGGCATCGCCGCCCCCAGCGCGATGCCGGTGACGAAGCGCCAGACGACCAGCGTGCTCAGATCGCCGGCGAAGGCGGAGGCCAGACAGGCCGCGCCCATCACCAGGACGGCCGCGATCAGCACCGGCCGCCGGCCGATACGGTCGCTCAAGGGGCCGGCGCTGAGCGATCCGAACACCAGCCCGAAGAGGGCGGCGCTCAGCACCGGGGCGAGATCGGGACGCTGCAATCCCCATTCGGTCAGCAGCGACGGGGCGATATAGGCGATGGCCGCCGTGTCGTAACCGTCGAGCAGGACGATCAGCAGGCACAGCACGACGATGCCGATCTGGCGGCGGGAAAACGGATGGGCGTTCAAAAAGCCTTGGACGTCGATGCTGCGTTCCGGGGGCATGGCTGTCCTCTCCCTTCCATCGCGATCATCGCTTTCGGACATGACGTGGACGATACCGGCCGTCAGGCGGCCGGTTCGCTCCGGTACTGGTCGCGCAGCAGGTTCTTGCGCAGCTTGCCCGACGCGGTGCGCGGCAGTTCGTCGGCGATGACGATACGCTTGGGCGTCTTGAAACGGGCCAGACGGCTGCGGCAATGATCGACGATGTCCTGCTCCGTCACCGTGCAGCCGGCGCGCGGCACGACGAAGGCGCAGCCGACCTCGCCCCATTGAAGGTCGGCGATCCCGATCACGCAGGCCTCGGCCACCGTGTCCAGCTCCAGCAGGACCGCCTCGATTTCCGCCGGATAGACGTTCTCGCCGCCGGAGATGAACATGTCCTTCTTGCGGTCGACGATGTAATAGAAGCCATCGGCGTCGCGGCGCGCCGTGTCGCCGGTATGGAACCAGCCCTCGGCATCGGTGGAAGCCGGACGGTTCCAGTAGCCGGGCGAGAGGTTCGGGCCGCGCACCAGGATCTCGCCGACCTCGCCCTCGCCGACCTCGTCGCCGGCATCGTCGACCAGCCGCAGCCGCACCGAGGCCGGCGGCAGTCCGGCCGATCCGGCCTTGGCCGCGATGCGCGGCAGGTCGTCCGGCGGCATGCCGAGGACGGTCCCGCCCTCGCTGCTGCCATAGCCGTCGGCCATCGGCACGCCGTCATCGACGAAACGGCGGACCATGGCCGGCGGGTTGGGCGCGCCGCCGGTGCCGAAGAAGACCATCCGCGCCAGCTTCGCCGGATCATAGCCCGGCTGCTGGCGCAGGGTCTGCGCCATCTGCGGCACGCACATGTAATGCGTCACCCCCAGCGCCGGGTCGGACAGCCGCTCCAGCGTCCGCACCGGATCGAAGCCGGGGGACATCAGCAGCGTGCCGCCCTGCAACAGGGTGGTGCGGGTGATTGTGACGATGCCGATCACATGGAACAGCGGCATGTCGCACAGGAAGACGCTGCGGCGGTCCACCCGGTTCAGCAGGGCGAAGTTGGTCGCGGTGAAGAAGGCGGTCTGTTCGGTGTGGATGGCGCCCTTCGGCTGACCCGAGGTGCCGGAGGTGTAGATGATGATCGACGGCGTTCCGGCGTCGCGCGGCGGCAGGCCGGTAACCGGCTCCGTCTCCTCCCGGCCGCGGCGGACCTCGGCAGTGGCGGCCAGCGGCAGGTCCGGCAGAGTATCGCGCAGAGTCTGGCCGACGCTTTCCGCCGTCCTGGCGAACTCGTCGTCATGGACCAGCAGCGACGGGGTGGAGTCGGCCACCAGCCCCGCCAGTTCCGGCGCGGTCAGCCGCCAGTTCAGCGGCACGAACACCGCGCCGGCCCGCACGCAGGCGAAGGCGGCGATCATCTGGTCGATGCCGTTGCGGCCGAGCCAGGCGACGCGCCGCCCGCCGGCACCCTGCCGCGTCCGCAAGTCCAGCCGCCGGATCAGCCAGGAGGCGCAGCGGTCGATCCGCTGGTGCAGCGCCTGATAGGTCAAACGCTCGCCGGTGGCGAGATCGATGCAGGCCATGGCGTCCGGCTGCACCGCGGCCTGATAGGCCACGGGGTCGGGTGCTTCCCATCGCAGGCCAGCACCGCTCCCGTCGCCTCCGGGAATCCCGGAGTCGGTCACAGTCATTCCCACCCTCCCATTTGCGGCCGCGCCGGTCCCGCCTTTTGTCTTTTGGCATGGATCACCGGCGCGGCCCTTGCTCCAACCGACGCTGTGGCCGGGCTGCCGGTCCTCAGCGCTTGTAGGCGCCGAGCCCCGGACGGTAGGTCTTGTCGTCGATGAACTGCTTGATGCCCTGCTTGCGGCCTTCCGACTTGTCGAGATAGTTCAGCGATTCCTGGCGGACCACCAGATAATCCTCGGCGGCGTCGAACGGCATCTCGACCACGCGCTTGAAGGCGTCCTTGGCCGCCTTCAGGGTCTGCGGGTTCTTCTCCAGCAGATTGTCGGCGATGGCACGGACCTTGGCCCGCAGTTCGGCGTGCGGAACCGAGAAATTGACCAGCTTCATCTCCGCCGCCTTGCGGCCGTCGAAGGTCTCGCCGGTCAGGATGTAATACATCGCCTCGCGCTGGCTCATCAGGTCGGCGACCACCTTGGTGACGTTGCCGCCGGGGATGATGCCCCAGTTGATCTCCGACAGGCCGAACTGCGCCTCGTCGGCGGCGACCGCCAGATCGCAGGCGAACAGCGGCGAGAAGGCGCCGCCGAAGCACCAGCCGTTGACCATGGCGATCGACGGCTTCTCGAACCAGCGCAGGCGGCGCCACCAGCCATAGGAGTCGCGCTGGGCGCGGCGGGTCGCCATGTGGCCCTTGGCCTCGGTCTCGCGGAAATACTCCTTCAGGTCCATGCCAGCCGAGAAGGACTCGCCGGCGCCGGTCAGCACCAGCACCTGGCAGCGGTCATCGACCTCCAGATCGTCGAGCACGCCGTGCATGCGGGCGTTCAGCGCCGGGTTCATCGCGTTGCGCTTGTCCGGCCGGTTCAGCGTGACCCAGGCGACGCCATTGTCGAGTTCGACGGTGACCACATCCTCGGCGGTGCCCGTCCGGGCGGCGGCTTGCTGCTGCGTCATGGACTCTATCCTTTTGATCGAAGTCGGTATTTTTGATGGGGACGCCGGAGGGCGGCGCCAAAGGGGGATGTCAGATCGGGAAATGGCCGGGCAGGGTCTCGACCGTGATCCAGCGCAGTTCGGTGAAGGCGTCGATGCCGGCCTTGCCGCCAAAGCGGCCATAGCCGCTGGCCTTGACGCCGCCGAAGGGCATCTGCGCCTCGTCATGCACGGTCGGGCCGTTGACATGGCAGATGCCGGAGCGGATACGGCGGGCGACACGCAGGCCCCGCGCCGTATCGCGGGTGAAGACGGCGGCCGACAGGCCATATTCGGTGTCGTTGGCGATGGCCACCGCCTGCTCCTCGCCCTCGACACGGACGATGGTGACCACCGGGCCGAAGGATTCCTCGGCATAGATCCGCATGTCGGGCGTGACGCGGTCGAGGATGGCGGCGGGCAGCAGCGTGCCGTCGGGCGCGCCGTTGCGGTGGAGCACCGCGCCCTTGGCGACGGCGTCGTCGATCAGCGCCTGCACATGCCGGGCGGCACCGCGATCCACCACCGAGCCGAGCGGCGTCCGCCCCTCGCGCGGGTCGCCGGCCACCAGCGTGGCGGCCTTGGCGACGAACTTCTCCAGGAAGGCGTCGGCGACCTTGGCATCGAGCACGATGCGCTCGGTCGACATGCAGATCTGGCCCTGGTTGAAGAAGGCGCCGAAGGCGGCGGCCTTCACCGCCTCGTCCAGGTCGGCATCGTCCAGCACCAGGAAGGGCGCCTTGCCGCCCAGCTCCAGCAGCACCGGCTTCAGTTGCGCCGCCGCGCGCTGGGCGATCAGCCGGCCGACACGGGTCGATCCGGTGAAGTTGATGCGGGCAACCGCCGGATGGTCGATCAGGGCGTTGACCACCTCCGCCGCGTCCTCCGGCGCGTTGGTGACGACATTGACCACCCCGTCGGGCAGGCCCGCCTCCTGGAAGGACTGGCCGATCAGCGCATGGGTGCGCGGGCAGAGCTCCGACGCCTTCAGCACCACGGAATTGCCGCAGGCGATGGCGGTGGCGATGGCGCGCACGCCAAGGATGACCGGGGCGTTCCACGGCGCGATGCCGAGCACGACGCCGACCGGCTGGCGCACCGCCATGGCGAGGCAACCGGGCTTGTCGGACGGGATCACCTCGCCGGCGATCTGGGTGGTGAGCGACGCCGCCTCCCGGATCATCGAGGAGGCCAGCATCACGTTGAAGCGGGCCCAGCCCTCCGTCGCCCCGGTCTCCGCCGCCATCGCCGCGACGAAATCGTCGGCACGGGCGGCCAGCGCGTCGGCGGCCTTCAGCAGCAGGGCGCGGCGGGTGTTGGGGCCGGTCTCAGACCAGCCGGCGAAGGCGGCCTCGGCCGCTTCGGCGGCGGCGGCGGCATCGACCGCCAGGCCGGCGGCGGCGGAGGTCGCCACGTCGCCGGTGATCGGGTTGCGGCGTTCGAACCGCCGTCCGCCGCTGGCGGCAACCGTGCGTCCGCCGATCAGCAGGTCGGTCGACGCGGCAACAGACACATGTTCCATCGAAGTCTCCACTCCACCCCGCCGCCTTCGGCAGCTTATGAACCCTGAAGTCAATTGTTATTTATCATAACAATTATAGGCGGGTCAACGCGAATTGCGGGGGTGCCGAACACTCTTCCCTCCTGGGGGGAAGCAGGATGCCCCTGCGCCCGCCGCGCGGCGTTGCCGCCGGTGATCGCTTCGGTCAAGAATGCGCGGCTTGGAGCTGGGTCGAACGAAGGGAAAGCCTTGATGACCGCCGAACCGATGACGGGACCGCGCATCGCCCTCATCCATGCGCTGGAGGAATCGGTCGCCCCGGCGCGGGCCGCCTTCCGGGCGCATTGGCCCGAGGCGCGGATTTTCGATCTGCTCGACACGTCGCTGTCGGCCGATCTGGCCGAGGCCGGACGGCTCGACCGGGCGATGATGCGGCGGTTCGGGACACTGGCCGGCTATGCCGCCGGCACGGCGGGGGTGGGTGGGCGGACGGCGGGGATCCTGTTCACCTGTTCCGCCTTCGCCCCGGCGATCGACGCGGTCAAGACGCGTCTGCCGATCCCGGTGCTGCGCCCGAACGAAGCGGCGTTCGAGGCGGCCCTGGCGATCGGCGACCGCATCGGCATCGTCGTCAGCTTCGGCCCGTCCGCCGCCTCGCTGCGCACCGAACTGCTGGAAATGGCGAAAGCCGTCGGCCGTCGGATCGAGGTCACGGTTGCCGTCGCCGACGGCGCATTGCCGGCACTCAAGAGCGGCGACGGCGCCGGTCATGACGAGCGGGTGGCACGCACCGCAGACCGTCTGCGGGACTGCGACGTGGTCATTCTCGGCCAGTTCTCGCTGGCCCGCGCCGAGGTGACGCTTCAGCCGCTGCTGGACGTTCCGGTCCTGACCACACCCGGAACGGCGGTCGAGGCGCTGCGCCGGCGGGCCTCGCCGCCCGCCTCGTGAAGCGCCCCAACCTCCGGGACCTGTGGCTGCCCGCTCAATAGCCGAGCGCGCAGCCGTCCTTGCGATGATCGGACCCGCCGACCAGGGTGCCGTTCTCCCAGTCGATGCCGATGGCCTGGGCGCCGCCGATCGCCCAGTTCGGCGCCTTCACGGTGAAGCCGCGGCGGGTCAGCTCGGCCCCGACCTTGTCGCGGACCGCCGTCTCGGCCTCGACGCTGCGGGTGCCGGGCAGGGGGAACAGGCGCGGCAGATCCATGGCGCTCTGGAGATCCAGGCCGTGGTCGAACAGCTTCGACAGGAAATGGGCATGGCCCATCGCCTGGTAATGCCCGCCCATCACGCCGAAGGTCAGGCTGACCCGGCCCTTCTCGGTGACCATGCCGGGAATAATGGTGTGCATCGGCCGCTTGCGCGGCGCCACCATGTTGGGATGCCCGTCGACCAGCGAGAAGCTCTGGCCCCGGTTGTGGAACAGCACGCCGGAACGCGGCGCCATCAGCCCGCTGCCATAGGGATGGAAGATCGAGCTGATGAAGCTGACGGCGGTGCGGTCCTTGTCGACCACGGCGATATAGACGGTGTCCTTGTGCTCGACGCCGTCGAACACACCCTTGGTGTCCAGCGCGCGGCCGAGGTCGATGCGGGCGGCAAGTTCGTCGGCCAGCGCATCGGACAGCAGATGCTCCGCCATCGAGGTCTTGGCATGGGCCGGATCGGCCAGGAAGGCGTCGCGGGCGGCATAGGCGAGCCGCGTCGCCTCGATCTCGACATGCAGATTGTCGACGCCGAGCGGATCGCCGGACGGCGAGAAGCGCTTCAGGATGTTCAGGATCATCAGGGCGATGATGCCCTGGCCGTTCGGCGGGCATTCATGGACGGTCCGGCCGCGATACTCGGTCTGGATCGGTGTCACATACTCGCCCTTGGCGGCGGCGAAATCCTCCAGGCTGTGGAAGCCGCCGACGCCGCGCAGGAACGCCACCATATCCTCGGCGATGGCGCCGCGATAGAAGGCGTCCGGCCCCTCGCGCCCGATGGCCTCCAGCGTGTCGGCCAGCAACGGCTGGGTCTGGACCGTGCCGGCGGCGGGGGCCCGCCCGTCCACCAGGAAGGTCGCGGCGGAGGTCGGGTCGCCGCGCAGCAGCTCGGTCTGCTGGGCGAGGTCGTGCGACACCCGCGGGGTGAGGGCATAGCCGTCGCGCGCCAGGGCGATGGCCGGGGCGAACACCTCGCTCAGCGGCATGCGGCCATGGTCGGCGACCAGCCGGGTCCAGGCCTCCACCGCGCCCGGCACCGTGACCGCATGGGGCGACTGGCGCCCGATCTCAGTGACACCCGCCGCGCGCAGGGCGTCGAGCGTCAGCGCCGCCGGCGTGCGGCCCGACCCGTTGTAGGCGCGGATGTCGGTCCCGCCCTGCGGGGCGACCAGGGCGAAACAATCGCCGCCGATACCGGTGGAGCCCGCCTCGACCACGCTCTGGACCGCGCAGGCCGCCACGGCGGCATCCATCGCGGTGCCGCCGGCCTTGAGAATCTCGACCGCCGTCAGGGTGGCGGCCGGGTGGGAGGTGGCCGCCATTCCGTTGCGGCCCATGGCGAGCGAGCGGCCAGGTTCTTCGAAATTGCGCATGGTCTCAGTGATGCTCCCCGATGTCGGTCTTACAGTGGACAGGCTGGACCGCGCTCACAGGTCGGTCCGACCGCGTTCCAGCCAGGCCAGCGTATCGTCCAACGCGCCGCCGATCTGCGCAACCACGTGGCGGACCTCGTCGGCGGTGATGATCAGCGGCGGGCAGAGATGGATCATGTCGCCCAGCGCCCGGGTGATGACGCCGCGCGCCTGGGCATATTTCCCGACCCGGTTCGCCACGCCGAGCGCCGGGTCGAACGGCGTCTTCGTCGCCTTGTCGCTGGTGATCTCCAGCGCGCCGATCAGCCCCATGCCGCGCTTGTCGCCGACCAGGGGATGGTCGGCCAACCCGTCCAGGGCGGCCTGCAGAACCGGGGCGACTTCCCGCACATGGCCGAGGATGTCGCGTTCCTCGTAGATCTTCAGGGTCTCCAACGCGACGGCGGTGGCGACCGGATGACCGCTGTAGGTGAAGCCATGGCCGAAGGTGCCGATGGCGCCGCCCTGCTCGCGGACCGCGCTGTAGATCGTCTCGTTCACCATCAGGGCGGAGATCGGTTGATAGCCGGCCGACAGCTGCTTGGCCATCGAGATCATGTCGGGCTTCAGGCCGAAGGCCTCACTGCCGAACATGGTGCCGAGACGGCCGAAGCCACAGATCACCTCGTCGGCGATCAGCAGGATGTCGTACTTGCGCAGAACCGCCTGGATCTTCTCGTAATAGGTCGCCGGCGGCACGATGCAGCCGCCGGACGCCATCAGCGGCTCGGCGAAGAAGGCGCCGATGGTGTCCGGCCCCTCGCGCAGGATCAGCGCCTCCAGCGAGTCGGCGCAGCGGGTCGCGAACTCCTCCTCGGTCTCGCCGGGCAGGCCGTGATGGTAGAGGCTCGGGCAGTCGGTGTGCAGGATGCCGGGCAGCGGCAGGTCGAACGCCTTGTGGGTGTAGGGCAGGCCGGTCAGGCTGGCCGAGGCCACCGTGACCCCGTGATAGGCGCGCAGGCGGGAGATGATCTTCTTCTTCCGCGGCTTGCCGATGGCGTTGTGATAGTACCAGACCAGCTTGATCGCGGTGTCGTTGGCCTCGGAACCGGAGTTGGCGAAGAACACCTTGGACATCGGCACCGGGGCCATGGCGAGCAGCCGCTCCGACAGCTCGATCGCCGTCTGGTGGGAACGGCCGCCGAAGCTGTGATAGAAGGGCAGGGCCTGCATCTGCCGGTGCGCCGCCTCGACCAGCCGGCTTTCGCTGAAGCCGAGCGAGGCGCAGAACAGGCCGGCCAGCGCCTCGACATAGCGGTTGCCGTCGCTGTCGATCACATGGATGCCGTCGCCGCCCGCCAGCACCAGCGGGCCGTCCGCCTCATGCACCACCGGGTTGGTGTAGGGGTGCAGGATGGAGGCGACATCCCGCGCTTCCAGCGAATTCGGCCGCCGGGCCTCACCATGCATCGTCGTCATCTCGGTCTCTCCCGCCGGTCGGCGCCGGCCAGTGGTTCGGTTGGTATCCAGTATTGTATACGATTTGGGGGCGGCCGGGGCGCAATCTCGACGGGCGCCACGATCCCTCCCCGCCCTCACGCACTCAGCCTTGGGTCATCAGGACTGCGTCCGCTTGATGAACTGGCGGAAGCGGTCGGTGCTGGGGTGGGCGAACATCTCCTCCGACGGCCCCTCCTCCTCGACCCGGCCCTGGTGCAGGAACATGCTGCGGGTCGAGACATGGCGGGCGAAGCCCATCTCATGGGTGACCACCAGCATGGTCCGGCCTTCCTCGGCCAGTCCGCGCATCACCTTCAACACCTCGCCCACCAGTTCGGGGTCGAGGGCGGAGGTCGGCTCGTCGAACAGCAGCACCTCCGGATGGCTGGCCAGCGCGCGGGCGATGGCGGCGCGCTGCTGTTGCCCGCCCGACAGCACCGCCGGATATTCGTGACGCTTGGCCGCCAGCCCGACCTTGTCGAGCAGCGCCTCCGCCTCCTCGATGCACTCCTTGCGCGGGCGGCCCTGGACATGCACCGGCGCTTCGATGACGTTCTGCAGGATGGTCATGTGGGGCCAGAGGTTGAAGCTCTGGAAAACCATGGAGGCGCGGGTGCGCACCCGCGTGAGCTGGGCCTGGTCGGCGGGGACATGCCGGCCGTCGCGGCGGCGGCGCATGCGCACATGCTCGCCGCAGACGATGATGTCGCCGGAATCCGGGGTTTCCAGGAAATTCACGCAGCGCAGCAGGGTCGATTTCCCCGATCCCGACGAGCCGAGGATCGAGATGACGTCGCCCTGGTTGGCCTTGAGGGAGATGCCCTTCAGAACCTCGACGGAACCGAAGCTCTTGTGCAGATCGATGACGGCGATCTTCTCGATCGGCCGGACAGGCGTGTTGTCCCGCAGTTCCGAAGATTGTTGAGGAGGGGAGTGCGTCGCGCTCATGCGGGTTCTCCGGTGATGCAGGTTTTTTGCCGCGCGGGCTGGGCATGGCGGCGCCGGGGCGACAGCCACCATTCCAGCACCAGGATCGCGCGGGTCAGGATGAAGGTCAGGGCGAGATAGATGATGCCGGCGCAGGCGAAGATCTCGACCGCGCGGTAGGTCTGGGCGATCATCTTGCCGGCCAGCCCGGTCACCTCCATCAGGGTGATGGTGGAGGCGAGCGAGGTCGCCTTCGCCATCAGCACCAGCTCGTTGCCATAGGCCGGCAGCGCCTGGCGGATCGCCAGCGGCAGCACGATCCGGCGCAGCCGCATCAGCGGACGCATGCCGCAGGCCGACGCCGCCTCCAGCGCGCCGGGGGGAACCGAGTTGAGCCCGCCGCGGATGATCTCGCTGGAATAGGCGGCGGTGTTCATCGCCATCGCCAGCACCGCGCACCAGTAGGGGTCGCGGAAGAAGCTCCACAGGCCGAGCTCCTGCAAGGCGGGACGGAACTGCCCGAGGCCGTAATAGATCATGAACAGCTGGATCAGCAGGGGCGTGCCACGGAAAACGAAGACATAGGCGCGGGCCGGAGCCGACAGCAGGGCGACGCCGGAGGTCCGCATCAGCGCCAGCACCAGCGCGCCGGCCCCGCCCAGCAGGATCGAGCAGGCGGTGAGGTTCAGCGTCAGCGGCAGACCGCCGAGCAGGGTCAGCAGGGTCGCCTGCATGAAAGACAGATCCATCATCCCCTCCTGAACGGGCGCAGGGACCGGATCTCCGCCCAGCGGAAAGCCTGTCCGGACAACGAGGTGATGGCCAGATAGAGCAGCAGGGCGGCGGAATAGAACAGGAAGGGCTCCCGCGTCGATCCGGCGCCGACCTGGGCCGCCCGCAGCAGTTCGACCAGCCCGATCACCGAGATCAGGGCGGAATCCTTGAGGATCAACTGCCAGACATTGCCCATCCCCGGCAGGGCGTGGCGGAACACCTGGGGCGCCAGCACTCGGCGGAACATCAGCAGCGGCCCCATCCCGGCGGCGCGGGCGGATTCGATCTGGCCGCGCGGGATGACGTTGAAGGCGCCGCGGAACACTTCGGCCTGATAGGCGGCGGAAACCACGCCCAGCGCCAGCACGCCGGTCAGGAACACCGGCAGCCCGATGAAGCCGCCGTAGCCGGCGGCGTTGCCGATCCAGGACAGGATCTGGCTGCCGCCGAAATAGAACAGATAGATGACCAGCAGATCGGGAACCCCGCGCAGCACGGTGGTGATGGCGTCCGCCGCCGTGCGGGCGATGAAGCCGCCGGCGATGCGGGCATAGGCCAGCAGCGCGCCCAGAACCGCGCCGACCACCAGCCCGGAAACGGACAGCGCCACCGTCATCAGGGCGGCGCACAGCAGGGGAAGGCCCCAGCCGTTCGGCCCCAGGAACAGGTCGAATAACCGCATCAAGAGTTGCTCCTTCCAGGATCGACCCCGGAGGGGCGGCACGGCGGCCTCTTGTCGTCGCCGCCGTGCCGAACCGCCTCGGCCCGCCTACCCGCGGGCGCTGGAGGGAAGCCTCAATTCAAGCTGGTCTTCAGCCACTTCTGGGCCAGCTTTTCGATGGTGCCGTCGGCCTTGGCGGCCTGGATCGCCTTGTCGAACATCTCCTTCAGCACGGCGTCGTCCTTGCGCAGGCCGACGGCGATGCCCTTGCCGAACACGTCGCCGACGAAGGTCGGGCCGGCCAGCGTGTAGTCCTTGTAGTCGGGCTTGGTCAGCAGGGCGGTCAGCGAGCTTTTCTGGGCGATCACGCCATCGATGCGGCCGGCCTGAAGGTCGAGGTCATGCTGCTCGGTGGTCTTGTATTCGCGGATCGTCACGCTGTCCTTGAGGTATTTGTCCAGGAAGGCCGTGTTGCTGGTGGCGGTCTGGGTGCCGATCGCCTTGCCCTTCAACTGCGCGGCGATGGGAGCGATCTCGGCGCTGACCTTGGCGGGATCGCCGCCGAGATCGATCGTGGTGCCGGTCCCCGGCAGCTTGGCCAGAGGACCGGTCTTCTCGACCATCAGGGCGGCGGCGGTCGGCGCGTAGGGCTCGCTGAAGCCGATGACCGCCAGACGCTTCTCGGTGACGATCATCGACGCCATGATCGCGTCGAACTTGCGGGCGTTCAGCGCCGGGATCAGCCCGTCCCAGTCCTGCGCCACGATGGTGCATTTGACGGACATCCGGGCGCACAGGTCATTGGCGAGATCGATCTCCAGCCCGTCCAGCTTGCCGCCGGCGGTGGTGAAGTTCCACGGCTCGTAAGCGCCTTCGGTGGCGATGGTGATGGCCGTCGGCTTGGTCTGCGCGGCGGCGCCGGTGACGGTGGCCGATACGGCGGCGATCAGAAGCGTCGACGCGAGGATCAGAGTCTTCATGGTCATTGTCCCTGTTCACTGGACTGGTTTTCAGGTTTGATTTTGATGATGCGGGTTTGGTCCCGCTTCTGGTTTCAACCGCTTTCAACTCCCGGAGCGGTCCCGCGCGATGGCGGTCAGGCTCAGGATTTCGAACAGCACCTGGGCGGCGATCTGGGCGGTATTGCTGGTCGGGTCATATTGCGGCGCCACCTCCACCACGTCACCACCGACGACATCGACGCCGGCGGCTCCGCGCAGGATGGCGAGCGCCTGGGCGGAGGTGAGGCCACCGACCTCCGGGGTTCCGGTGCCGGGGGCGAAGGCGGGATCGAGACCGTCGACGTCGAAGCTGACATAGGTGGGACCATCGCCGACGACCTGCCGCATGCGGTCGATCACGGCACGCACCCCCATCAGCTCCACCTCCTCGGCATGGATCACCGTCATTCCGGACTCGTAGGAGAAGTCCCAGAGATATTCCGAATTGCCGCGGATGCCGATCTGGATCGTGCGCTCGGGGTCGAGCACGCCGTCGAGCACCGCCTGCCGGAAGGGGCCGCCATGATGGAATTTGCACCCCTCGAACGAGCCGCCGGTATCGCAATGGGCGTCGATGTGGATCAGCCCGACCGGACGGTCGCGGCCGATCGCCCGCAGGACCGGCAGGGTGACCGAATGGTCGCCGCCCACCCCGAGGGGAACCGTCCCGGCCGCCACCATCGCGCCGACGAAGCGTTCGATGTCGGCATGGGCCTGCGCCAGATCGAAACGGCTGCGGAAGGGAACGTCGCCGACATCCACCACCACATGGTTGCCGGTCGGCACCAGCCCCAGCACATGCTCGTAGGGGCCGACCCGCTCGACGCCGCGCACCGCCCGCGGACCGAAGCGCGCACCGGACCGGTTGGTGACGCCCAGATCCATCGGGATCCCGTACAGCGCCATGTCGATGCCCGCGAAATCGGGGGCGGCATCCGGACGATGGGGCGCCTTCAGCAGCGTGGCAATCCCGGCATAGGGGGCCTGCCGGACGTCACCGTCCTTGAAGACCAGGGACGCCACCCTGGCAAATGCGGGATTCGCCGTCTCATCCCCGCGGGAATGGGCATAGCGCTCCCGCAACCGCTCCAGCTTGTCGTGGTCGAACACGCACGTCTCCTCCGTTGCCGCCGCCGGGTCCGATTCCCATGTGGCCGCCTGCCAAAGCCCGTGACGCCTGCGGTTTGGTCCCGCTTCCCTGGTTCCAATCGGCCGGCGGTCCACCGGCTCTTTCAAGTCTTTGCCGATCAAGGGTTTCCCGATCGGGCGCCCTTGATGGATACAAAATCGTATACAATCTTGAATCCAAGATCAATAGTCTTTGCGGCCGGCTTGCCTGGGTGTCCCGCAGGCCCTATCAAGGGAGCGCGAACGTGAAAAGGACGGGTGGAACGACGATGGCCGAGGACAAGACCGGACCGGATGAATCGGTTCGGGAGAAGACCTACAGAGAGCTGAAGTCGATGATCCTGTCGGGCCGCCTGCGCCCGTCCGAACGTTTGTCGGAAAGCCGGCTCGCCGACCGTCTGGGGGTCAGCCGCACGCCGTTGCGCGAAGCGCTGATGAAGCTGGAGAAGGAGGGGCTGGTCGTCGGCCAGCGCAATGTCGGCTATTCGGTGGTGGATGTCGATCTGCCGACCGTGCGCAATCTTCTGGTCGTCCGTCAGGCTCTCGACGTCTGCGCCGCCGAACTGGCCTGCGATGTCGCGACGGACGAGGATATCGCCCGCATCAGCGCCATCGTCGAGGAGATGGAGGCGCTGAACCTGTCGACCGCCGGCAACAGCGTGGATGCCGCCCGCGTGCTCGAACTCGGGCTGAGCATTCATCGGGTGATCGCCGAGAGCACGCGCAACGATGTGCTGATCCGGGTGACGGAGCAGATCTATGAACAGCTCCAACTGGCGTTGTTGCTTGAGATTCTCTGGATCGACCTCAAGGATTCCGGCCTGGAGGAACATCAGGCGATCGCCAACGCCATCCGCGCCCGCGACCGTGTCGCCGCCGCCGAAGCGGCCCGGCTGCATGTTCAATACAGCCTTGAGAACATGGCGAAGGTGCAGGAACTGCTCGATCTCCGCCGCGCCTCCGGCATGGCTTAGAGCGCGATCGCTTCGGATGGAATCGTCTGAAGCGATCGCACGAGAATTCAAAAGATCCGGAGTCTGTCTGATGCTTCACCAAGCATCAGACAGACTTTAATCTTTACCGGCCGGCGATCTCCTCCCGCGTCAGCGTGTTGAACAGATCGACCACCGGCGTCCTGGCCCGGTCGCTGTGCACCGCGATCTGGAAGGGGGAGTGATAGGACAACACCCGCGGCAGCAGGGCGCGCAGCCGTCCGGCCTGGACGAAGGCGGCCGCGTAATGGTCGGGCAGATAGCCGACATAGCGGCCCGACAGGATCAGCCGCGCCGCCCCTTCCATATCGGTGACGGTGGCGTGCGGCGCGCTGATCGCGAAGATCTTGATGTCGCGCGCCCCCCAATAGCTGCGGGCCACCAGCCGGTGCCGGCGCACCTCGTCGAGATCGACCATGTCGTCCGGGCGGTCGAACAGCGGATGGCCGGCGCCGCAATAGAACAGGTTGGTCTCGGTGTAGAGGTCGATGTAGGAGAGGCCCGGCACGATCCGCGGGAAGCTGGCGATGGCGAGATGGACCTCGCCGCCGATCACGTCGCGCAGCAGCTCGTTGGGCGGCCGGGTGACGATGGTGAGATTGACCTCCGGGGCGGCGTCGGCGAAGCGGGTGATCACGCGTTCCAGCGGGAATTTGGCGTCGGTCAGCGTGTTGTCCACCAGCCCGATGCTGAGCGTGCCGGTCAGCCGGTCGCGCAACCCGCGCACCCGGGCGCCGAAGCGGTCCAGCGTGTCGAACACCCGCCGCAGCTCGTCATAGACCGCCTGTCCCTCCGCCGTCAGCTTGAAGCCCGAGCGGCCGCGCCGGCACAGCCGCACCCCCAGCCGCCCCTCCAACTCGGCGAAATGGGTGGAGATGGTGGAAAGCGACAGGTTCAGTTCGCTTTGCGCCGCAGTAAAGCCGCCGGCCTCGACCACCGTCATGAACAGGCGGAAAAGCCGCAAATCCGTGGTCTCTATGCTCATCCGGCTCATGTTCGCGGCGATCCTTCCGGCTGCCCAGGGGGGAGGACCGGTCTTACTTCGGCCTCTGTCGAAGTAAGATACAAAAGATTCGGGATTTTTGGCGAAACAAACTGGCCGTCTAATTGCGTCATCCAATTCCAGCCGGCGTGGAGCGGTATCGGGTCGTTTCCCGGCCGGGATATCACGACATGCCTGCTTCGCCCGCCCCCGATCGGGGCAGACCAACGACGAGACGGAGACACGCGATGAAGATCGGCGCAGGACTGGACAGACGGGCGGTGTTGGCTGGGGCGGGCGGGCTTGCCGCCGCCGCCGCGATCGGGTTCCCCTCCATCGTGCGCGCCCAGTCCAAGTCGCTGAAGGTCGGCGTCTATGGCGGCTATTTCAAGAACAGCTTCGACAAGCACATCTTCCCGGACTTCACCAAGGCCACCGGCATCGCGGTGGAAGCGGTGGCCGAACCGACGGGCGAGGCGTGGCTGATCCAGCTTGAACAGGCGGCCCGCGCCAAACAGGCCCCGGCCGACGTGTCGATGATGTCCCAGGTGGCGATGCTGAAGGGTGCCGCCGCCGACCTGTGGGCGCCGCTCGATCTCGCCAAGATGCCCAACGCCGCCAAGGTCAAGCCGGCGCTGATCAACAAGTACCCCGACGGCCGGGTGTCGGGCATCGGTGCGGTGTCCTGGTACATCACGCTGGTGACCAACACCAACGTCTATCCCCAGGCCCCGGAAAGCTGGGCGGCGCTGTGGGATCCTGCCAACAAGGACAAGCTGGGCCTGTTGGCGCTCGTCGCCAACTCCTTCCTGCTGGACGTGACCGCCGCCACCTTCTTCGGCGGGCCCAAGCATCTCGACACCGAGCAGGGGCAGCTCGACTGCTTCAAGAAGCTGACCGAGATGAAGGGCAACGTGAAGCTGTGGTACCGCGACGAGGCGCAGTTTGAGGCGGCGCTGAAGTCGGGCGAGATCCCGATGGGGCAGTATTACCATGACGTCACCGGCCTCGCCGCCGCCGACGGCCATCCGGTGCGCTCCACCTTCCCCAAGGAGGGCGGCATCCTCGATTCCGGCAGCTGGGCGGTGTCCAAGGCGTCCAAGGCCGGCGATCTGGCCCATGTCTTCATCGACTATATGAGCCAGCCGCAGATCCAGGCGCTGCTGTCGCGCAAGGTCGGCACCGCGCCCACCATCGATCGTTCGGCCACCGACCTGACCGACAAGGAGTTCGCGGCGGTGTCCTCCGATCTCGCCCCGATCATCCCGCGCTACGACCTCTACCTGTCCAAGGCCGACTGGCTGAACCAGAAATGGACGGAAATGATCGTGGGCTGACCCGCGAGCGCCCTTCCCGCCGCCTTCCGGCCATCACGCGGGAAGGGCTCCGTCCCCTCCGAACGGACCGAAAGCCAACCGATGTCAGCCCTCGTTCTCGACGGACTCGCCAAGCGTTACGGCACCTTCACCGCCGTGCGGGGGGCGAGCCTGCGCATTCCGCACGGGCAGTTCGTCTGCCTGCTGGGGCCCTCCGGCTGCGGCAAGACCACCTTGATGCGGATGATCGCCGGGCTGGAGGAACCCTCCGGCGGCCGGCTGCTGATCGACGACCGCGACATCACCACCGCTCCCGCCCACAAGCGGGATTTCGGCATGGTGTTCCAGTCGCTGGCCCTGTTCCCCCATCTGACGGCGGGCGAGAACATCGCCTATCCCCTGCGCATCCGCGGCGTTCCCGCCGACGAGCGCCGTCGCAAGGCGGAAAGCCTGCTGGAGCTGGTGCGCCTGCCCGGCATGGTCGACCGCCCGGTGTCGCGCCTGTCGGGCGGCCAGCGCCAGCGCGTCGCCATCGCCCGCGCCCTGGCGCTGGAGCCGAAGCTGTTCCTGCTCGACGAACCGCTGTCCGCCCTCGACGCCAAGCTGCGCGAGGCGATGCAGATCGAGCTCAAGCAACTGCAACGGCGGCTCGGCATCACCACCATCGTCGTCACCCACGACCAGCGCGAGGCGATGACGATGGCCGATCTGGTGGTGGTGATGTCGGAGGGGCAAATCCGTCAGGCCGCTCCGCCGATGGAGGTCTACCGCCGGCCCGCCGACGCCTTCGTCGCCGATTTCATTGGCATGACCAACCTGCTGGAGGGAACGGTGACCGCCCCCGGCCGCGCGTCCGTTCCCGGCGGCGAGCTGGCTCTCGCCGGCCTGCCGCCGCAGGGTCGTACCCTGCTGTCGGTCCGGCCGGAGGAGGTGCTGCTGCATCCGGCGTCCGTCCCCGCCGGGGCCAACCGGCTGCCCGGCACCCTGTCCTTCGTCCGCGATCTCGGCGCCAGCGTCGAATTCCGCGTCGAGGTGGCCGGGCGGGAGATCGTGGCGCTGACCCGTCCGCAGGACCGCCCGGCGGTCGAGCCGGGAAGCGCCGTCATCGTCGAGATTCCGGCCGAGGCCTGCGTCGTCCTGCCGCCGGCCGGCGGCGCGGCGGAGGGGCTGCCGTCATGATCCGCCGCGCCCCGCGCAGCCTTGGCGAGCATGCGCCGATCCTGTTTCCGGCCCTGATGCTGATCGTCTTCTTCGTCATCCCCTTCGGGCTGATGATCGCGGTCAGCGTCGCCCGTCGCATCCCCGGCGGCTTCTACGAGCCCGATTTCGTCCTCGCCAACTACGAGCGCTTCCTCAGCGCCTTTTTCGGCGGGGTGCTGTCCTTCTCACTGGAGCTGGCGGCGCTGGTGGCGGCGGTGGCGGTCGGCATCGGCTTTCCCTTCACCTACCGCTTGGCGCGGCTGCCGCGGGCGGCACAGGTGCGGTGGCTGGTCTTCCTGCTGTCGATCCTGTCGCTGTCGGAGGTGATCATCGGCTTCGCCTGGTCGACGCTGCTGTCGCGCACCGCCGGCATCACCAACCTGCTGGTGGCGGTCGGGCTGATGGCGGAGCCGCAATCGCTGTCGCCCAGCTTCGGCGCGCTGCTCGCCGGCATGGTCTATCAGGCCTTCCCCTACACCGTGCTGGTGCTCTATCCGGCGCTCGCCCGGCTGGATCCGGCCCTGGTGGAGGCGTCGCGGACGCTGGGCGCCTCGCCGCTGAAGGCCTTCTTCACGGTGGTGGTGCCGTCGCAGCGCAACACCATCGTGGCGACCCTGATCATGGCCTTCGTCTTCGCGCTCGGCAGCTATCTGCTGCCGCAGCTGCTGGGACGGCCGCAGCACTGGACCCTGTCGGTGCTGATCACCGATCAGGCGATCTATCAATCCAACATGCCGTTCGCGGCGGCGATGGCGGTCTTCCTGGTGCTGGTCAGTCTGGCGCTGATCGGGCTGTCGCTGCTGGCCGGACGCAAGGAGGAGGCGTGATGACGCGCTGGCTCAACAGCCTGATGGCCGGGCTGGTCGGCCTTGTCCTGGCAGCGCCCATCCTGGTTGTGGCGGGGGTGTCGCTGAACGCCAAGCGTTCGCTCGACTTCCCGCCCAAGGGCTTGTCCCTGGCTTGGTATGCCGAGATCTTCACCGATCCCGGCTGGCGCGGCGCGCTGATCACCAGCCTGGTGGTGGCCGCCCTCTCGGCGGCCCTGGCGGTCGCCATCGCCTTTCCGATCGCCTGGTTCATCTGGCGCTGGCGCGCACCCTGGGCGCGGGTGTTCGAGATGCTGGGGATGACGCCCTTCATCCTGCCGCCGGTGATCACCGCGCTGGGCTTCCTCAGCTTCTGGGCGACCTTCGGCCAGTATGGCGAGCCGTGGACGGTGGTGGTCAGCCATGCCATCTTCTTCGTCACGCTGCCGCTGGTCACCCTGTCGCTCGGCTTCGGCGCGGTGGACCGCAGCTATGTCGAGGCCGCCTCCACCATGGGGGCCGACGACCGCACCGTGCTGCGGACGGTGGTGATGCCGCTGGTGCGGCCCTATATGATCTCCGGCTTCGCCTTCGCCTTCGTCCTGTCGCTCAACGAATACATCGTCGCCTACATGGTCGCCGGCTTCACGCTGGAGACGCTGCCGATCAAGATCTTCAACGCCCTGCGTTACGGCTACACGCCGACCATGGCGTCCGTCACCGTGCTGTTCGTGCTGCTGACCGCCGCCGTCTTCGGGCTGATCGCCCGGTTCGGCGACCTGCCGCGCCTGCTCGGCGCCTGGAACCGGCAGGACTGACCGGCCCGGCACGACCGACCTTCCAACAGGAGAGTTCCCTCAAAATGATCGATCCGGACAAGCTCAACCGTCTGCGCGAGAAATACAGCGGCGGCGGCGGCTCCGACATCCATTCGCCGGAATTCAAGCAGGTCGCCGCCCTGCAATTCTCCGGCGGACGGCGCAAACAGCCCTTCTCCGGCGTGCCGACCCTGCTGAACGCGCCGTACGACCCGGATGCCGCCGCCCAGCCGGATTTCGGCGGGCTGGAGGTGGCGCTGATCGGCGTGCCGATGGATCTGGGCGTGACCAACCGGTCGGGCGCCCGCTTCGGCCCGCGGGCGCTGCGGACGATCGAACGGATCGGCCCCTACAACCATGTCCTGCGGATGGTGCCGTCGGCGGCCTGCCGGCTGGCCGATATCGGCGACGTACCGCTGTCCAGCCGCTTCGACCTGGAAGCCTGCCACCACGACATCGAGAGCTTCTATGACAAGGTGAGGGAGGCCGGGGTGATCCCGCTGTCGGTCGGCGGCGATCATTCGATCAGCCAGTCGATCCTGAAGGCGCTGGGCCGCGAACGCCCGGTCGGCATGATCCATTTCGACGCCCATTGCGACACCAGCGGCCCCTATGAGGGCTCCAAGTTCCACCATGGCGGCCCCTTCCGCCAAGCGGTGCTCGACGGTGTGCTCGACCCGGAACGCACGGTGCAGATCGGCATCCGCGGCAGCTCCGAATATCTGTGGGAGTTCTCCTACGAATCCGGAATGACGGTGATCCATGCCGAGGAGGTGGCGCAGCTCGGCATTCCCGCGGTGATCGAGCAGGCCCGCAAGGTGGCCGGCGACGGGCCGGTCTATGTCTCCTTCGACGTCGATTGCCTCGACCCGGTCTTCGCCCCCGGCACCGGCACGCCGGAGATCGGCGGGCTGACCACGCGGGAGGCCATCGAGATCCTGCGCGGCCTGAACGGGCTCGACGTCATCGGCGGCGACGTGGTCGAGGTGGCGCCGCAATATGACGCCAACACCAACACCGCCCAGGCCGGGGCGCAGATGCTGTTCGAGATCCTCTGCCTCGCCGCCAAGGCGTTGGAGCTGCGGCGGGGCTGATCCCCGCCGGTCCGTTCGGGCCGCCGCCTCAGCCGGCCGCGCCATGCCGCCGGCCGGGCCGGGGTGCTGCGGTGAACAGCCAGGGATGGGCGGCGGTGGCACGGGCCCGCAACAGGCCGTGCAGCGCCGCCCCGGCGGTCTCAAGCCGCCGCAACAGGCGCGTCACGGCGGTCCGCCAAACCCTGCGCGCCCAAACCCTGCGCCCGCCCGCCCGCGGCGGCGAGCCTTGCCCGGACCGCCGCCTTTTCGGTCAGCAGCAGATCATAGGTGATCCGCGCGCCATAGGCGCCGGGATCGGTCGGATCGATCCGCACCTTGTCGAAGGCGAGCACGCGGGTCGCCAGCGTGAAACCCTCCTTCAGGTCATGGGTGACCATGAAGACGGTCATTCTGCGGTCCGCCCACAGGCCGAGCAGCAACTCGTACATCTGCGCCTTGGTGCCGGCGTCGAGCGCGCCGAACGGCTCGTCCAGCAGCAGGATTTTCGGCTTCAGGATCAGCGCCTGGGCGATGGCGAGGCGCTGCTGCATGCCGCCCGACAGCTCCGCCGGATATTTGCGCAGATGGTCGCCGAGCCCGACCGCCGCCAGAATCCCCGTCGCCTCCTCCACGGCGGCGCGGCGGCGGGCGCCGAACAGCCGGCCGAGCAAGCGCGAAGCCTCGAACTCGCGACCGAGGATGACATTCTCCAGCACCGTCAGATGGGGAAAGACCGAATAGCGCTGGAACACCACCCCGCGATCCGGGCCGGGTTCGGCCTCCAGCGGCCGGCCGTCGAGGAGGATGCCGCCGCGTGTCGGCCTTTCCTGGCCCAGCAGCATGCGCAGGAAGGTGGTCTTGCCGCAGCCGGACGGGCCGACCATGGCGCAGAACTCGCCGGACGGGATTTCCAGATCGACGCGCTCCAGCACCACCTGACCCGGATATTCCTTCCACAGGCCGCGGACGGACACATGGCTCATGCGGCCCCCTTTCCGGCCTTCAGCCAGGGAAAACAGCGGGCGTTGAACAGGCGCAGCAGATAGTCCGAGACGAAGGCCAGCAGCGTGATCCAGGCGACATAGGGCAGGATGACGTCCATCGCCAGATAACGCCGCACCAGGAAGATGCGGTAGCCCAGCCCCTCGGTCGCGGCGATCGCCTCCGCCGAGATCAGGAACAGCCAGGCCGGGCCGAGCGACAGCCGCACCGCGTCGACCAGCCGCGGCAGCATCTGCGGCAACACCACCCGCAGCACGATCTGCCAAGTGCTGCCGCCCAGCGTCTGCGCCTTGATGATCTGCTCGGCCGGCAGCTCGCCGGTGCGCATGGCGAGGTCGCGGATCAGGAAGGGCGCCACCCCGACCACGATCAGCACCACCTTGGACAGCTCGTCCAGGCCGAAGACGATGAACAGCACCGGCAGCACCGCCATCGGCGGCACCATCGACAGGATGGCGACGAAGGGCGACAGGCCCACCCGCACATAGGGGATCAGCCCCATGGCGATGCCGATCACCAGCGCCGCCGCCGTCGCCACCCCGAGGCCGAGACCGAGCCGGTGCAGGCTGGCCAGCGTGTCCGCCCACATCAGGTAGTCGCCGGTGCGGGCGTCGGGGGTGAAGGCGATCCGCGCGACCGCCGCCGCCATCGCCGACAGCGGCGGCAGCAGCTTGTCGTTCGGATTCTCGGCCAGCCGCAGGGCGGAGGCGACGGCATAGAGCGCCGCCGCGCCCAGGAAGGGGAGGGCACCCCAGAAGACGATGCCCCCGCGCCCCGGCCGCCGGTTGATGATCCGGCGCATCGGTCAGAGCGCCCCGGCGGCGGCTTGCTTCATCACCTCGGCGTCGAAGCGCAGCTTCACGTTCTTGGCGTCGCCCAACACGGTGCCGCCGGGAAAGGCGATGCCGACCGCGTCGCGGCTGCGGGCGCCCTCGCCCAGCAACCCATGGTCGAAGGAGAAGTTGCGCACCAGATCCATGGTCTTGACCAGATCGGATCCGGTGGCGAAGCCCACCGCGTCGGCCGGGCTGTAGAACATCCTCGTCGTGACCAGCTGCTGCTTGTAGCCGGCCAGGTCGGTGCCGGACGCCTTGGCCATCGCCTCCAGCGCCGCCTTGCCCTCCGCCGTGTCGGGCCTGGTCATCAGCCCCATGATCTCGTACCAGGCGCCGACCAGCGCCTTGGCGAAGGCCGGGTTGTCCTTCATGGTGGCGGAGTTGACGACCATCAGGTCCATGATCTCGCCCGGCACCTTGGAGCTGTCGAACACCATGGTGGCGCCCTGGGCCTTGGCGACCTCGCTCAACTGCGGGTTCCAGGTGACGGTGGCGGTGACGTCGGGCGATGAGGTGAAGGCCGACACGATGTCGGCGTCGGCGGTGTTGACCACCGTCACGTCCTTCTCGCGCAACCCCACCGACTCCAGCCCGCGCGCCAGCAGGTAATGCGACACCGACAGCTGGACCAGATTGACCTTCTGGCCCTTGATGTCCTTCAGGGTCTTGCCCTTCTTCAGGACGATGCCGTCATTGCCGCTGGAATAGTCACCGGTGATCACGGCGGTCGAGTCGACACCGCCCGCCGCCGGGATGGTCAGCGCATCCATGTTGGTCATGACGCAGCCGTCGAAGGCGCCGGCGGTGTATTGGTTGATCGATTCGACATAGTCGTTGATCTGCACGATCTCGACCTTGATGCCGTATTTGTCGGCCCATTTCTTCATGATGCCGCTGTCCGCGGCATAGCCCCACGGCATCCAGCCGGCGTAGATCGACCACGCCACGCGGAAACTCTTCTTCTCCGCCGCCACGGCCGGCGACTGGACGGCCGCAACAGTGGCGGCGAGGGCAACGCCGAACACGACGCGCTTGAGCAAGGTCCGCATCATCAAATTCCCCTTCCCGTTGAATGTCGTCAGCGTGTGGTCAGCGTGCCAGCCAGCGGCGCCAGCCGCCGTAGGCGGTGATATCCTCGGCACCCGTCAGCGCGATGGGTTCGCACAGGAAGCCCTTGACGGCGGTATCGTCCTCCAGCGTCACCGTGCCGATCGTCATCGGCGCCGGCACTTCGGCGACGAAGCTGCCGAAGGCGGCCTCGGCCAGTTCCCAAACCTCCAGCTCGATGCCGCCGGCCCCGTCCGGATCGCGGACCAGTCCCGGTTTGGCCGGACTGGTGCCGGCCAGCGCATAAAGGCGGTAGCCGGCGGCCGTCCGCGTCGTGCCGACCAGACGGGCCTGCCGGCCGGTCAGCTGGTGATTCAACGGCTGGCCGGTCAGATGGGCGCCGACGACGGCAAGGCGCACCGTGCCGGGGGCCGGCGCCGTCAGGTTCAGCGCCGGCCCGGTCGGAATCTGACCGGTGCCGCCGATCGGCAGCGCCTGGGCGCGGTGGAAGCGGTCGGCCAGCGCCGCCAGCGCCCCGTCGGCGAAAGCCCGGCCGATCAGCGTCACGCCGAAGGGCAGGCCCTTTTTCGGACCGTCTTCGCGGAAACCGGCCGGTACGGCGATGGCCGACAGGTCCATCAGGTTCACGAAATTCGTGTAGAGGCCAAGGTTGCTGTTCAGCCGCACCGGATCGGCCAGCAGTTCCGCGATGGTATAGGTCGTGCCGGTGGTGGGCAGCAGGAAGACATCCATTTTCGCCCATTCCGCCTCGGCCCGGCGGGTCAGCTCGGCCAGCCGGTAGAAGCCGGCGAAGGCGTCGGCCGCGCCGATCTTCGCCGCCCCCAGCACGATGCCGCGCACCACGGGATGGATGGAGTCGGGCTTCGTCTCGGCGAAATCGCGGATGGCGGCCAGCCGCTCCGCCACCCAGGGGCCGGAATAGAGCAGCTGCGCGGCATCGCGGAAGGGGGTGAAGTCCACCTCCACCGCCGTGCCGCCCAGCGCGGTCAACCGCTCGACGGCGGAGCGGAACAGGGAGGCCGCCGCCTCGTCGCCGAAGAACTCCAGCCCGTCCGCCGGCACGCCGAAGCGGAAGCCCACCGGCCACGCCGCCGGTTGCACCGCGCCGGGCGGGGCCATGCGGGAATAGGCGTCGGTTTCGTCATAGGTGCCGGCCACCCGCAGCACCGCCAGCGCGTCGCCCGCCGTGCCGGCGAAAATCGACACCACGTCCTGGGTGCGGCAGGCGGGGACCACGCCCGAGGCGCTGACCAGCCCCTTGGTCGGCTTCAGCCCGACGATGTTGTTGAAGGCGGCCGGCACCCGTCCCGATCCCGCCGTGTCGGTGCCGAGCGCGAAGCTGACCAGCCCCGCCCCGACGGCGACGCCCGACCCGGCGCTCGATCCGCCCGACACGTAACGCTCGTCGAACACCGACGAGCAGGCGCCATAGGGCGATCGCGTGCCGACCAGCCCGGTGGCGAACTGGTCGAGGTTGGTCTTGCCGATCAGGATGGCGCCGGCCTCGACCAGCCGCCGCACCACGGTGGCCGAGCGGTCGGGGACGAAGGCGAAATCGGGACAGCCGGCGGTGGTCGGCAGGCCGGCGGCGTCGATATTGTCCTTGATCGCGAAGGGGATGCCGAAGAGCGGCAGCTGCGCCCCCGCCGCCTTGCGGGCGCCTGCGGCCTCCAGTTGCCGGCCGGCATCCTCGCGCGGCACGAGGTGGATCCACACCGGGCGTTCCCCATGCGCGGCAATGCGGGCATAGACCTCGTCCAGCACCGCCTCGGGCGTCAGGCTGCCGTCGGCATAAGCGGCGGAGAGCGCCGCGATTTCCAGAGTGTTGGTCATCATGGTCTTCCTCAGGCGGTTTCGGGCAGCAGGACGGCCAGGGTCTGGCCCAGCGTCACCGCCTGCCCCTCGGCGCAGCGGATCTCGGCGACCGTGCCGGCCATCGGCGCGGCGACGGGGATTTCCATTTTCATCGATTCCACGATCAGCAGCGGGTCGCCGGCCTTGACCGCGCTGCCCGGCCGTGCTGCGATCTTCCAGACGCTGCCCGGCACCGGGCTCGGCACCGCCTCGCCGCCGGGGGGCAGGTCGGCTTCGGCCTCCGCACCGGCGCCGTCCGGCAGCTCCGCCGCGTAGCCGATCTGGCCGGACGCCTCCCAGCGCGCCCGCTCCGCCTCGAAGGCCGTTTGCTGGCGCGTCTTGAAGGCGGCGATGCCGTCGCGGTTCTCCGCCAGGAAGCGGCGATAGTCGGCGAGACGGAAGCTCTCCTCCTCGATGCGCAGACTGGCCCGGCCGAGCGGGAAGTCGGCGCGGAAGGCCATCAGCTCGTCATGGCTGACGGGATGGAAGCGGATCTGGTCGAAATGGCGCAGCAGCCAGGGCTTGCCCGGCTCGAAGGCGTCGGTCGTCCGGTGGGTGTTCCACATCTGGCAGGTGCGGCCGACGAACTGGTAGCCGCCCGGCCCCTCCATGCCATAGACGCACATGTAGGCGCCGCCGATTCCCACCGCGTTCTCCGGCGTCCAGGTGCGGGCCGGGTTGTATTTGGTGGTGACGAGGCGATGGCGCGGATCGACCGGCGTCGCCACCGGCGCCCCGAGATAGACGTCCCCCAGACCCAGCACGAGATAGCTGGCGTCGAAGACGATGCGCTTCACCGCCTCGACGTCGTCCAGCCCGTTGATGCGGCGGATGAACTCGATGTTGCTCGGGCACCAGGGGGCGTCGGCGCGCACCGACTGCATGTATTTGGAGATCGCGAGGCGGGTGGCCTCGTCGTCCCAGGACAGCGGCAGGTGGATGATGCGGGTCGGCACCTCCAGATCGTCGATGGCCGCCAACTCGTCCTCGGCGCCGACCAGCCGGTCGAGCAGCGGGCCCAGCGGCAGCCGGCGGCTGTCGTAATGGATCTGGAGCGAGCGGATGCCCGGCGTCAGGTCGAGGATCCCCGGCAGCGCCTGCGCCCGCAACCATGTTTGGAGCGCATGGACGCGGAAGCGCAGGTCGAGGTCCAGCACCAGCGGGCCGTACTCGATCAGCAGATACTTGTCGCCGGCCCGGCGGTAGACCACGGCCGGGCGGCTGGCGGTCGCCGGGATGCGGTGGAGGATGGGGGAGTCGCTCTTTCCCTCTCCCGCCCCGGGAGAGGGTGGCGCGGAGCGCCGGGTGAGGGGTGCGCAAGGAACAGGCGCGTGAGTCTTGGATGCGCCCTCACCCTCCCACGCTTGCGCGTGGGCCCCTCCCTCTCCCGGGACGGGAGAGGGGAAGATTGCCTCCTCCAGCTTCGTCGCCTCATCCGCCGTCAGCCGTTTGAACCGCACCGTGTCGCCCGGCCGCAGCTGGCCGATCTTCCACAGCTCGGCATGGACGATGGTCGCCGGACAGACGAAGCCGCCCAGGCTGGGACCGTCCGGCCCGAGGATCACCGGCATGTCGCCGGTGAAGTCGATGGCGCCGATGGCATAGGCGTTGTCGTGGATGTTGGACGGGTGGAGCCCGGCCTCGCCGCCGTCCTTGCGCGCCCAGGCCGGCTTCGGGCCGATCAGCCGGATGCCGGTGCGGCTGGAATTGTAATGCACCTCCCAGTCGGCGGCGAAGAAGGTGGCGATGTCGTCGTCGGTGAAGAAATCCGGCGCACCATGCGGGCCATAGAGGACGCCGATTTCCCAATACCGTCCGTAAGCCGGCCGCTCCTCCATGGAGACCGCTTCCGCCGCACCGGCCGGCATGTCGCCGAGATGCAGGATGTCGCCCGGCAGCAGCGCCCGCCCGCCATGCCCTCCGAATTTGCCGAGCGTGAAGGTGGACTTGCTGCCGAGATAGTCCGGCACGTCCAGCCCGCCTTGCACCAGCAGATAGGCGCGGCAACCGGCATCGCTGACGGTGCCGATACGCAACATGGCCCCCGCCGGCACGCTGACCGGCTGCCAGAAGGGCACCGGCGCGCCGTCGAGATCGGCCGGCATCGCCGCACCGGTCAGGCAGACCACCGCCTCGGCGTTGAAGCGCAACGTCGGGCCGGACACGGTGATCTCCAGCCCCGCCGCCCCGTCCGGGTTGCCGAGCGCGCGGTTGCCGAGCCGGAAGGCCAGCGGATCCATCGGGCCCGACGGCGGCACGCCGACCTCCCAATAGCCGACGCGGCCGGGATGGTCCTGCACCGTGGTCAGCGTGCCGGGGGTGACGACCTCCAGCGTGCGCGCCGCATAGGCCACCGTTTCCAGATAGCGGGTGGTGATGCCACCGGCCGCGAAGACCGGATCGGCGGCGAGCTGGCGCAGATAGGCGAGGTTGGTCTCGATCCCCGACAGGCGGCAGCGGGCCAGCGCGTCGCGCAGCTTCGCCAGGGCGTCGGCGCGGTCCTCGCCGCGCACGATGATCTTGGCGACCAGCGGATCGTAGAAGGGCGTCACCTCGCTGCCCTGTTCCACCCAGGTCTCGACGCGGGCGCCTTCCGGGAACACCACCTCGGTCAACAGGCCGGAGCAGGGGCGGAAATTGCGGCCGGGATCCTCGGCATAGACCCGGACCTGGATCGAGGCGCCCCGCGCCTTGTTGCGATGATCCTCCAGCGGCAGCGCCTCGCCGGCCGCCTGCCGGATCATCCATTCGACGAGGTCGATGCCGGTGACCTCCTCGGTCACGCCATGCTCGACCTGAAGGCGGGTGTTGACCTCCAGGAAATAGGCCTCGCCCGCCGCCTCGTCATAGACGAACTCCACCGTGCCGGCCGACTGGTAATTCACGGCGCGGCCCAGCCGCTCCGCCGCGTCGAACAGTTTGCGGCGCAGGTCGTCGCCGATGCCGGGGGCCGGCGTCTCCTCGATGACCTTCTGGTTGCGCCGCTGGGCGGAGCAGTCGCGCTCGCCCAGCGCCACCACGCCACCCTGTCCATCGCCGAAGATCTGCACCTCGATGTGACGGGCGCGTTCGATGAACTTCTCCAGGAAGACGCCGCCATCCTTGAAGTTGTTGCGCGACAGCCGGCTGACCGCCTCGAACATCGGTTCCAGCGTTTCCGGTTCCCGGCACAGCTGCATGCCGATGCCGCCGCCGCCGGCCGTGCTCTTGATCATCACCGGATAGCCGATGCGGGCCGCCTCCGCCCGCGCATGCGCGGCATCGGTCAGCAGGCCGCTGCCGGGAGAGAGCGGCACGCCGCTGCGCTCCGCCAGCGCGCGGGCGCTGTGCTTCAGCCCGAAGGCGCGCATCTGCTCCGGCGTCGGCCCGATGAAGGTGATGCCGGCGGCGGCACAGGCCTCGGCGAAGCCGGGATTCTCCGACAGGAAGCCATAGCCGGGATGGATCGCCTGGGCGCCGGTCTCCTTCGCCGCCGCCAGGATGCGCTCGGCGTTCAGATAGCTCTCCGACACCGCGGCGGGGCCGATGCGGACGGCCTCCCCCGCCAGCGCCACATGCAGGGACTGGGCGTCGGCCTCGGAATGCACGGCGACCGAGGCGATGCCCATGCGGTCGAGCGTGCGGATGACGCGACAGGCGATCTCGCCGCGGTTGGCGATCAGGACCTTGGTGAACATGTCCGGTCCCCTCACGCCCGATCCCAAACCAGCACCTCGATGGGTGTCGGGTTGTAGTCGTTGCAAGGGTTGTTGAGCTGCGGGCAGTTGGAGATCAGGACGATCACATCCATCTCCGCCCGCATCTCCACATATTTGCCGGGGCCGCTGACGCCGTCGGCGAAGGTCAGGCCGCCGTCCGGCGTGACCGGCACATTCATGAAGAAGTTGATGTTGTGGGTGATGTCGCGCTTGGTCAGGCCGAATTGCTCATTCTCCGCCACCGCCAGCATCCAGCTGTCACGGCAGGCGTGCATGCATTTCTTCTCCAGCGCATAGCGCACCGTGTTGCTTTCGCTGGCGCAGGCGCCGCCCAGCGTGTCGTGGCGGCCGACGGTGTCGGCGACGATCTCCAGCATCGAGTTGCCCTGGCTGGAGATCAGCTTGGTCCCCACCGAGAGGTAGACATTGCGCTGTTCGCGGATGGTGTCGACGGCGCTGTAGCGCTCGGCCGGGTCGGCGGCGCTGTAGAACAGGGTGTCGGCGGCCTGGTTGCCCTCCAGATCGACGATGCGGAAAATCTGGCCCTTGCGGACCACCTCCATCCAGTAATCGCCAGCCGGAACAATCTTGCGATAGACGGCGGCCTCGGGGCGCAGGGTGCTTTCTTTCGTCATGCTGGCCTTGGTCATGGTCGCGCCCCTCAGCCGCACAGGTGATAGAGGCGATTGTTGGCGAAGCCGCGCCCGTTCTCCGGCCGCGATCCTTTGCAGGCATCATCCCCGGCGACCGGCTCGGCCTTGCGGAACTGGTAGAGGATGGGCTTGCGCGGATAGTCGGCGGCGGGATTCAGCGGGTGCGGGCAGGTGTGCAGCAGCACCAGCGTGTCCATCTCGAAGCGCAGGTCGACATGGGCACCGGTTTTGGCGGCGGACGGGTCGAAAACCAGCGTGCCGTCCTCCTCGGTGCGCACCTTGCTGAACCAGTTGACGTTGGCGGCGAGGTCGCGGCGGCCCAAACCGTATTTGGCGGCTTCCACCAGGAAGCTGTCATGGCCGTTCAGCGTCCAGTCGTTGCGGTGGGTCTGGTAGTCCTTGTGGCCCCAGCGTTCCGTCACCAGCGCCTTGGTGGAGTTGCCGCACACCGTGTCGTGCCAGCCGGCGCTGTCCTCGATGATGGAGCAGAAGATGCGCCCCATGTCGGAATAGAGGCAGTGGCCGGCGGTCAGCTTGAAGCTGTGCTGGCACTTCAGCGTGTCGGGGGCGTTGTAGCGCTCCAGCGGGTTCTGCGGGTTGTAGAACAGCATCCCGACATTGGCGCCGCCCTCGCGGTCGATCAGGCGCAGAACCGTGCCGCGCCGGATCGTGAAGGACCAATGCTTGCCGCCGGGGATCTCGTCTTCGTAAAGAACATCCTGCCTGTCCACGGACTTGCCTCCTTCCCGTGCCGGGCCGTCCCGGCAAAGGCTCCAGGCGCGATCCCGGCGGGACCGCGGGCCGGGTCGTCCCGGCCGGAGCATCGTGAAGGGAGGAGTGCAGACGTAGGGGGAAGTCCCACCGGGGCTGCACGCCTCCGTGTTCGGAACCTCCCGGGCTTTTGTCCCGCCGTGTGCCCGTCCGCTGTTCACCGGACAGGTCGCCGCTCTCGGACCAGTCGCCGGACCCGCATCACCTTGCGGACCGGCCGGAACCCTAGCGGCTTTCCGCCAACATCTTCGCAAAGCCCGTGCCAACCAGCGGGGCCTTGCATCCGGCGGATTTGCGCGCCGGCCGGCGGACCGGCGCGCCGAAACTGCCTGCGATTCGGTCACTCACGCCGAAATTCCAGGCATGAGCGCCGTTTTTTGGCAGGGCAGGGGGTTACAGCGCCGCCAGCACCTCGTCCAGCGTGGCGAGGAACAGCTCGGCATCCTGCGCCGAGAAGACCAGCGGCGGACGGATCTTCAGGATATGCCCCTCCTGCCCGGTGGCGCTGATCAGCACCCGGCGGCGGCGCATGTCGTTGACCACGCGGGCGGTCTCCTCCGGCGCCGGGGTCTTCAGGGCGCGGTCGCGCACCATCTCGACGCCGATGAACAGGCCGCTGCCGCGCACGTCGCCGATCAGGTCGTGCTTGGCGGCCAGGGCGCGCAGCCCGTCAAGCATCCGGGTGCCGACGGCCAGGGCGTTCTCCTGCAACCGCTCCGTCTTGATGACGCGCAGCACGGCATGCGCCACGGCGCAAGACACCGGATTGCCGCCGAAGGTGTTGAAATAGCGCTGGTTCTTGCCAAACGCCTCGATCACCTCGGGCCGGAAAACGGCCCCCGCCACCGGATGACCGTTGCCCATCGGCTTGCCCAGCGTCACGATGTCGGGCACAAGCCCATGGCGGGCGAAGCCCCACATGTGGGTGCCGAGCCGGCCGAAGCCGGGCTGGACCTCGTCGGCGATGAAGAGGCCGCCGGCCTTGCGCATCACCTCCACCGCCGGGGCCAGGAAGCCGGCCGGGTCGGTGTAGACGCCGCTGCTGGAGAAGATGGTGTCGACCAGCAGCGCCGCCGGGGCGATGCCCTTTTCCCGCAGGTCGGCGATGGCCGCTTCCACCGAGCGGGCAAAGGCGGCGCCGACGTCCGAGCCCGCAATGCGGTAGCCGTCGGGCGACGGCACAACGCGGACATGGTCACCCAGCTTCACGGCGGCGCCCAGCGACGGCGACATCTCCGCCAGGGCCGAGGTGACGCCGTGATAGGCGTTGTGCGCGATGACCACGCCGGTCCCACCGGTGTGGACGCGGGCGACGCGCAGCGCCAGATCATTGGCCTCGCTGCCGGTGCAGGTCATCATCAGATGCGACAGCCCGGCCGGGAACTCCGCCAGGAGGGCTTCGGCGAAGTCGAGGATGCCGTCGGTCAGATAGCGGGTGTGGGTGTTCAGCACCGCCGCCTGTCTGGCCATCGCCTCCACCACCTCCGGCCGGCAATGGCCGACCGAGGCGACGTTGTTGTAGGCGTCGAGATAGCGGTTGCCGTCGGCGTCATAGAGGGAGGCGCCCTCTCCGCGCACGACATGGACCGGATCGGCGTAGAACAGCCGGTAGGCCGGGCCGAGCAGCTTCTCACGGCGGGCGATCAGGGCACGCTCGCGGTCGGGCAGGGGAGCGGCGGCGTCGGGCGCGTAGGCGTTGATCATGGTCATGGCGGGTCACACTTCCTGGCAGGCGAGGTGGAGCAGACGGTGCGCGGTGGCGGCCTCGTCGCCGGTCAGCCTTTCCAGGCCGGCGAAGGCGCGTTCGGAATTCCGCTGGATATAATCGGCATTCGCCGGATATTCGGCGGCGCGCCAACTGGTGATGGAGATGGCGAGGGCGAGACGGGCCGCCACCAGATCGGGCAGCAATTCCACCTCCTCCGCCGCCAGCGGCAGCACGGAGGTATAGGCGCGGGTCATCTCGACCATCGAGCCGAAGGGCGTCTCGCCGCTGGTGACGTGATAGGCCAGCGCCGTCGCCAGATCGTTGACCAGCGGGGCTTTCAGCGCGTCGCCGAAATCGATGATGCCGGTGACCGTTTCGTAGCCGACCGGATCGACCACCGCATTGTGGGGATTGAGGTCGTTGTGGATCACCTGATGCCGCAGGGCGGGCAGGCGGGGATCGACCTGATCGGCGAAGCGGGCGATGAAGCGCTCGACCATCCGGCGGCGCGGGCCGTCCGCCAGATAGCGCAGCTTGTCGGCGACGCTGACGGTGCGGGTGATATCCCACAGCAGATCGCGCTCCGAGCCCGGATGGTGATAGTCGGACAGCGCCAGATCCAGCCGGGCCAGCGTGGTTCCCAGCGCCCGCATCTGTCCCGGCGACGCCGGTGCGGCGTGAAGCGGCGTGCCGTCCAGATAGGTCAGCAGCCGCAGGATCATCGGGTGGCCATCGACCACCACCGTCGCCTGGGTCTCGCCGTCCAGGGTGGGCACGACGCGGGGGACGGGCAGGGTGGCGTCACGCACCGCCACATGCCGCATCGCCTCGGTCTGGAAGCTGGTGACCAGCGGCGGTTCGGCCGGATTGGTGAATTTCAGCACAAAGCTCTGTCCAACAAAGCCTTGTCCACCGGAGCCCTGCCCGCCGGCGGCGGTGACGTGGAAGTTGCGGTCGCGCTCGCTGCTCAGCTCGCGGACGGTGCCGGTCACTCCGAAATGCCGCCGCATCATGACGCCGGCCTCGTTCACCGGGATCGGTGGCGCGACGGTGGTCAGAACATCGCCTGCTGTCTGGGCCCCAGTCATGGCCGGTGTCTCCTCGCTGCTCGAAGTCTTGCTGTTTGATGCATCATCATGACGGATGACCCGGTCCTAGGAAACGGCAAAGCGGACGACGATCATGATGCCAGCGCCTGCCGTGTCGGGGGCCGGGTCATGGCGTCGATCCGCTCGAGGATCGGGCCGCTGGCCAGCAGAATGTCGGCCTGGATGGCGATGGCGGCGGCCGGGCCGTCGTGACGGCGGATGGCGTCCATCAATGGGTAGTGATGGTCGATCATGATGCGTCCGGCACCACCATAGACGTCGGCGATCAGTGGTCCCATCTGGAGCCACAACCGCCGCAGAATGTCGCCGAGCACCGGCATGGCGGCGGCCTCGGACAGTTTGAAATGGAAGATCTGGTTGAGTTCGGTGGCAAGCGCGGTGTCCCCGGCAGCCATCGCCTCCTCGTTGCGTATCAGCAGGGCCTCCAACTGACCGATCCGGGCCGGCGTGATCTTCAAGGCCGCCTGGGCGGCGGCCATCCCCTCCAGTTGGACGCGGATGTCGCGGATCTCCAGATAGGTCGCCCGCGACAGCATCGGAACGCGGATGTCGCGCGGCGAGCGCAGCACCAGAGCCTGATCCTGCACCAGACGCAGGATGGCATCGCGCACCGGTGTGACGCTGGTCCCCAGCCTTTCCGCCAGATCGCGGATCTTGAGACGGTCGTTCGGCTTGAACGCCCCCTTCATCAGCGCCTCGCACAGCTTCTGATAGATCGTGCCGCCGAGATTGTCATGGTCGAGAAGGGTGAGATCAAACCCGCTCATCGGCTTTCCTGATCCATCATTCGCTGTATGATGCATCATATTAGGAAGCTGCGGGACGGCGGTCAAGACTGGAATGGGCGGCGGATCATTCATCCTCGGCCTTGAAGCGATAGCGGAAATCGCAATGCCCGGCTCCCTGCATGATGGTCTGCGTGCGCTCCATCGTGATGCGCGGGTCGTAGCCGGTGCAGAAGGCGGCGTCGCGGTTGCAGGACAGCAGATGTCCGATGGCCCCCAACCCCATCTCCTTGTACATCTCGGCATAACGGCAACGCGTGACGTTGTAGTCGAAATGCGTGTCGTCCTGCCGCGTGACCTCCAGGCGCAAGGCGTCGTCCTTGGTCCACAGCGCTTGCAGATCGACGAAGCTCCCGAGGCTGGTCCCCTCCGGCTCGGTGGCGGCGAAGGACCGCGCGGCCGCCAGCGCCGCCTTGGTGATCGCCGCCCCCAGAATCTCCTGCGCCGCGGCTTCGCCCAGACGGGCGGCCATCTCCTCATAGACCGGCTTCAGGATTTCCGCTTCGATGCGGCGTCTTTCAAGAATGCCCATTGGTTCTGTCATGACAGGCTACATTCCTTCAAGCGGCGACCTGGCCAAGAACTTCCGCCAGACGCGATAACGCGATGACGCGATCCTGCCTAAAATACCCGGGCTCCGAAACGGTCATTTCGCGGGGATGCCGTCGAAGACGGATTTCATTTTCCATATACCTGTAGGGGCTTAAACTGAAACGGCAGAATTGCGGCGTTTCCAGTTCTGCTGACATGTCCACATAGTGATTGGAGTTGGCAAGAAAGAGGGTATTTGAACGCCGGACTTGAGCGGGTTTTGGCGGCTGGCTTGGAGAGATTGAGCCTAATGTCCTGTGAGATTGGCCAGCCTCCATGATGCGAGAATCAAGTTAAGCGGTGTGGTTACATGGCACAAAACCGATGCGCTAAGCCAGTGCAGCGGGAAAGAGCTTTGAATCTGGTTACGCCATGGTCGTACTCTGCTGGGATGGAGAGCTTCTGCAATATCTTCTTTACAGGCAAATTTTTCGACATCTAGCGTGTGTTCAATACCAATCCATCATGGATTGGTTGTTTTCACAGGATACACGCCATGGCGAAGTTCTATTTGATTGTGAGGATTGTTTTTATTACTTTGGAAATATTCGGGCGCATCCGCGATATGGTTGGGTAGGCTGCAAAATAGTGGGTGCTTTAGCATCGGCCTTGAGCGTGCTCTAGTGTTCCGACTCTAACGTTTGGTTCCGATGGTTTGGCGTAATGCGGTTTTGGCTTTTTCGACCTTGGCGAGTATTTCCTTGGTGGTCGCCGTCCAAACGAACGGCTTTGGATGCTCGTTGTGTTCGGCAAGATACCGGTAAATCGCGACCTCCAGATCGGTGACGCTCCTGAAGACGCCACGGCGAATGCGCTTGCGGGTGATTTCGGCGAAGAACCACTCGACCATGTTCAGCCAGGACGACGCGGTCGGCGTGAAATGGAGGTGGAACCGGGGATGGCGTTCAAGCCAGGCGGCGACTTCGGCGTGCTTGTGGGTGCCGTAGTTGTCCACGATCAGGTGAAGGTCGATGTCGGCTGGCGTGTCGGCGTCGATGGTGTCGAGGAATCTGATGAACTCCTGATGCCGGTGCTTGTCCATGCAGCGCCCGATCACCCGACCGTCCAGCAGGTTCAGAGCGGCGAACAGGGTCGTAGTGCCATGGCGCTTGTAGTCATGGGTCAGGGTGCCTGCCCGCCCTTTCGTCAACGGCAATCCCGGCTGGGTGCGGTCCAGCGCCTGGATTTGGCTCTTCTCGTCCACCGACAGCACCAGTGCCCGATCCGGCGGATTAAGGTAGAGACCGACGACATCGACCAGTTTGGCTTCGAAATCGGGATCGTTGGATAGTTTGAAGGTCCGGACCTGATGCGGTTTCAGCCCATGGGCCTGCCAGATTTTCTGGACGCTGCTGACCGCGATCCCAACGGCCCGGGCCATGGCCCGGGCACTCCAATGCGTCGCATCGGGAGGCCGTTCCGTGGTCGTCTTGGTCACCACTTGACGCACCGTTGCTTCCGAAAGCGGCTTTTTGCCCGGTGGCCGCGTCTTGTCGCGCAGCAGTCCGTCCACACCCGCTTCGGCAAACCGCGCCTGCCAGCGCCAGACCGTCGGTTTCGACTGCCCGGTTCGCTCCATGATTTCCATCGTCCCGACACCCTCAGCCGTCAGCAGCACGATCTGCGCACGGCGAACGTGCTTTTGACGGGTGTTCCGGTCTGCCACAAGCCTGTCCAACCGAGCCCGATCCTCAGGCGAGAGCTGGAACAAAATCCCCGTTCTCATGACTCAACACTCGCACAGCGCGCGACAAAGGGGAATCGTCTGTTTCGGTCAGAACACTAGTACTACAGTTGCGGATTTTGGCGCATTTTCCGATGTGCTATGGCAGCGGCGAATTGAACCGCGCCGGTTTTCCCGGAGGCCGGTTTGGTTGAGTCACGCCGCCATAGGGACGTCCTCGGTTTGGGCATAATAGCGTGCTTCGGCCTCGGCGGGAGGAATGTTGCCGATGGGTTCGAGGAGGCGTCGGTGGTTGAACCAGTCCACCCATTCCAGGGTAGCGAACTCGACAGCCTCCAGGGTGCGCCACGGCCCGCGGCGGCGGATCACCTCGGTCTTGTAAAGGCCGTTGATGGTCTCGGCCAAAGCGTTGTCATAGGAATCGCCGATGCTGCCGACGGAGGGCTCGACGCCGGCTTCGGTGAGGCGTTCGGTGTAGCGAATGGCGAGATATTGCGATCCACGATCGGAATGATGGACGAGGCCGCTGCCCTTGGTCGGCCGGCGGTCATGCAGAGCCTGCTCCAAAGCATCCAGGACGAAGTCGGCGTGGGCGGTGCGCGACACCCGCCAGCCCACGATGCGGCGGGCGAAGGTGTCGATGACGAAGGCGACGTAGACGAAGCCCTGCCATGTGGCAACGTAGGTGAAATCGGCCACCCACAAGGCATTCGGACGAGAAGCCTGGAACTGGCGGTTCACCCGGTCGAGCGGGCAAGATGCCGCCTTGTCGCTGATCGTGGTGCGCACCGCCTTGCCGCGCATCGCCCCCTTCAAGCCCATGGACCGCATCAGGCGAGCCACCGTGCAGCGCGCCACGTCGAAGCCCTCCCGCCGCAACTGCCGCCACACTTTCCTCACCCCGTAGACCTGGAAGTTTTCATTCCAGACCCGTCGGATAGCCAAACTCAGCTCCGCGTCGCTTCGCGAGCGGGCCGGCGCCTTGGCCGGATCGGCCCGCCGGGCGGCATGGGCGCGGTAGGTTCGACGGGGCGATCGGCAGCACTTTGCAGGTCGGCTCGACCCCGTGGACGGCGCGATGCTCGTCGATGAAGGCGATCATTTCTTGAACGGGCGGTCGAGCTCCGCCTGAGCAAAATACGCCGACGCCTTGCGCAGAATCTCGTTCGCTTGGCGCAGTTCGCGATTCTCACGCTCCAGCGCCTTGATCCGCTCCTGCTCGTCCGTCGTCGGACCGGGCCGCTTGCCCTGGTCACGTTCGGCCTGCCGGACCCAGCCCCGCAACGTCTCCGCCGTGCAGCCGATCTTCGCAGCGATCGAGCCGATCGCAGCCCACTGCGACGCGTGTTCGCCTTCGTGGTCAAACACCATGCGAACCGCGCGTTCGCGCACTTCAGGCGCGTATTTGGGTGATGCTTGCTTCGTCATGTTGAACCCAGTCTCTCAAGAAACGGGGCCTCCAGAAAACCCGGTGCGGTTCAGTCGCAGCCAGCAAGGTGAAGGAGACCGGCGACTGACGGCTGGAGATCGTCAAACGCTCCGATCAGGCCAAGGGCTTTGTCGTGCTCCCGAAGCGGTGGCTGGTCGAGCGAACGCTGTCATGGCTCACACGCTGCCGCCGCCTCGTACGCCATTACGAACTCTATCTCCGAACCTCCGTCGCCTTCATCCGCATCGCAATGATCCGGCTGATGCTCCGGCGCATCCCCAGGAAATAATCTTTCAGGACAGATGGGGTGATTGGGGTCACGCCGAGAAGGTGGCTGCTCCAGACGAGATGAGGGAACGTGGTCCGTGTGCAACGGCCACAAGCATCACGGAGGAGCCGCCATGGAGTATTATGCCGGCCTGGACGTTTCGCTGGAAGAGACTGCGGTGTGCATCATCGATGCGCAGGGTGCGGTGGTGAAGGAGGCCAAGGTTGCCAGCGAGCCGAAAGCGTTGATCGGCTTCTTTGAGGGGGTCGGCCTGTCGATGGGTCGGATCGGTCTGGAAGCGTGTTCGCTGACGGCTTGGCTTCACGATCGGATGGCGGCGGCGGGTCTGCCCGTCGTCTGCATGGAAACGCGCCAAGCCAAGGCGGCGATGGGGGCGATGCCGATCAAGACGGATCGCAACGATGCCCGCGGGCTGGCGCAGATCGTGCGGACCGGCTGGTTTCGACCGGTGCACGTCAAGAGCGCGCAATGCCGGTCCTGGCGGGCGTTGCTGAGTGCCCGGCGCCTGGTGCTGAACAAGTTGCGCGACATCGAAAACGGTGTGCGGGCGCTGCTGCGCGAGGTCGGGATCAAGCTCGGAACACCCGGACGCAAGCAATTCGCCGCCCGGGTTCGCGAATTGGCGGCTTCCGACGCCGTCTTGGCGGCCTTGGCCGAACCGCTGCTGACGATCATCGAAACCATGCTGGGCGAACTGGCACGCCTGACCCGGCAGGTTCTGACGATCGTACGCGGCGAAACGGTCTGCCGCCGCCTGATGACGGTGCCCGGCGTCGGCCCGCTGACTGCCTTGGCCTTCCGCGCCACGGTGGACCGGCCCGAGCGCTTCCGCCACTCGCGCGATGTCGGCGCCCATCTCGGCTTGACGCCGCGGCGCTACCAGTCAGGGGAAACCGATATCCAGGGAAGGATCAGCCGATGTGGCGACGAGCTGGCGCGAACCGCCCTGTATGAGGCGGCCCACGCGCTGCTCGTCCGCTCGCGGAAATGGTCGAGCCTGCGGGCCTGGGGCATGAAGGTCGCGAAGGCTCGCGGCATGGCCCGGGCACGCGTTGCCGTCGCCCGCAAGCTCGCGGTCATCCTGCATCGGATGTGGCAGGACGGCAGCGAGTTCCGCTGGGGTAAGGAGCCCGTCGCCGCATGACGATGTAGAAGCCCACCAACCGAATTCGTCGGCAGCGACGAACCGGATCGTTCCCGTGGGGACGATGGGCGAGGCGATCTCGTTGAGAGTCCGGAACCGCCGGGGGCAACTCCGGCAGGTCGCCAGACAGATTGAGACGCCTCGCCTTCCGGACCCCATGATGCGGCGGCCTCCGCGCCGACCGCGAAGAGAAGCGCGTGACCCAGGGGAACGGTCATTCGTCCAGCCCGACCGCCGGCCAGTTCAGCACCGTGCTCGGGACCGTCAAGGACGCGGTACCCGCGCCGCTGACGCGGTGACCTGCGGCCATCCTTGACCGTCCCGGCGCGCGGCGCTCTGACGATCCCAGGTCGGGACGGAGGGATGGTCTGGATCAGTCGAACAAAGGGATAAGCACCCCCATACCCGCCGAAATCAGTAGGGAGCAGAAAAGGCACATCCCGCCTTGACCCCACAAACCCAATCAGAGAAGACTCTAAGCCATCCGTGGCAGGAACGCGATCCGGCGGCATGAGACGATTCGCCGCACCCTTCGGATGTGGTTGCTGCCCGCGATTCCCTTAATGCGGTGAATGATATCGGGAAAGCCGATGTTAGCCGGGAAAATTCATGAGGGTTGGCGGGTGTAGCGGCATCCGTTGAGCGGCCGTAGGATTTGGGTGCTGACGCCAACTCCTGCCGTTTCCGGAGCGCCCACCCGCCATGGTTGATCATACCCTGCCGCTGCCCGGCCTGTCACCCGTTGCTGGAAAGCCGGTGATCGGGCGCTTTGATGGCGGCCGCCTGTCCTCCGATGGCGGGCTGCTGGTGCTGCGGGAGGTGGCGAAGCGGCTGCGGATTGCCGATCGGCTGGCCGCCTGTATTGAGGACCCGCGCGATCCAACGCGCACCGTGCATTCGCTGGCCGACATCATCGGCTTTCGCCTGCTGGCCATCGCGGCGGGCTACGAGGACGGCAACGACGCCGGCAGCCTACGCTCCGACCCGCTGTTCAAGATGGCCCTGGAACGCCTGCCGTCCGAGCGTGACCTTTGCTCGCAAGCCACCATCTCGCGCCTGGAGAACCTGCCGGATACCCGCGCACTGCTGCGCATGGGCCGAGCCATGGTCGATCTCTACTGCGCGTCCTTTCGCCAGGTGCCCAAGCGCATCGTGCTGGATGTAGACGACACCTTCGACACGGTGCATGGCGGTCAGCAGTTGCGCCTGTTCAACGCCCATTATGACGAGTACGGCTTCCAGCCCATCGTTGTCTTCGACGGCAACGGCCGCTTTGTCACCGCTGTGCTGCGCCCAGCCAAGCGGCCCAAGGGGACGGAGATCCGGACCTTCCTGCGTCGCCTGCTCCGCGCCATTCGGGCAAACTGGCCCAAGACCGAGATCCTGCTGCGCGCCGACGGCCATTACGCCTGCCCGGAGGTGCTGGACTGGTGCGAGGCGGAGGGGCTCGACTACGTGCTCGGTCTGCCGACCAGCAGCACACTGCGCCGTCACGTCACCACGCTGGAGGCCAGCACCGCGGCGCGCTTCCAGGCCATGCCCGGAGCCGACAAGGTGCGCCGCTTCAAGGAATTCTATGACGGGGCCAGCACCTGGAGCCGGGTCCGCCGCATCGTCGCGCGCGTCGAGGCAGGAGACCAGGGCACCGACAGCCGCTTCATCGTCACCAACCTACGCCACGGCACGGGTCGCTGGCTGTATGCCGGCCTGTATTGCGCGAGGGGACAGGCGGAAAATCATATAAAAGCCTGGAAATCCCACCTTGCCGCAGACCGGACCTCCTGCACCAAGGCGACGGCCAACCAGTTCCGCCTGTTCCTGCACGCCGGGGCGTACTGGCTGCTGTGGAGCCTGCGCTCGCTGATGCCGAAACGCTCCCGCTGGCGCACGGTGCAATTCGACACCTTGCGGCTGCGCTTGGTGAAGACCGCCGCGCGTATCGTGGAGATGAAGACGCAGATCAAGGTGCACCTGCCGACCAGCGCGCCTGATCAGGCGATCATCCACCTCGCCCTCGGCCGCATGCCCCGGCTCATCTGCTGAGCACCGGGGCAGCGTGCCCCAGCCGTCACCCAATCCCCTCCACCACCAACTCCGACACCGTCACGCCGCCGTCAGCGCGGCGGCCGACGACGCGCGCCCATACAGCCCAACGTTGATCATCTCAACGCGGCGACCAGACCGCTCGCCACCCTGGTGAATAAAGGCGGTTAGCCATCGGGTAAATTCGCTTTCTGGCCATCCAGGCCGCCGTTAGCCTCCGCGTGAACCGCCGGAGGGAAGCCGGCCGCCGTCCCCGGACATTCGGGGAGGCGATTGCAAAGGGGAGTTCCGCCTTGTCCGCCAAGCGCAGCGTTCTGTTCGCATCCGCCCTTCTGATGTCCGGCGGCATCCTCATCGTCCAGGGCACCGCCCAGGCCGCCGACGGCGACGCGGCGGCGGGCAAGGCGGTGTTCAACACCTGCAAGGCCTGCCACACCATCGAGGCCGGCGGCCCCAACCGCGTCGGCCCGAACCTGCACGGCATCGTCGGTCGGCCCGCCGGCAGCGCCGCCGGCTTCAGCTATTCCCCGGCGATGAAGGATGCCGGCTATGTCTGGGACGAGCAGAAGCTCGACACCTATCTGAAGGACCCGAAGGCGGCCCTGCCCGGCAACAATATGGCCTTCGCCGGCGTCAAGGACGACGCCAAGCGCGCCGACCTGATCGCCTATCTGAAGAGCGAGTCGCAGTGACGGTGTGAGAGCAACCGTATTTTTTGGGTAGCGAGAGCTGAACCGTTCGTGCTCCCCGTCAAGGCTCGCGCTGGCGCGCGCCCGCCCTTCGGGCGGCTTTGGCCTTGACGGGTCCGCGCACTCGGTTCGTTAGGCTTTGGCATGCGGTCGGCGCGGTGCGCCGACCGTCGGCATCTCAGGCTTTCAGGCCTGCTTGTTCGTTCCAGGTCTGAGCGTGGGCGAGCATGGCGTTCAATCGGGTCAGCAGCTTGCGCATGCAAGCGGTGATGGCGAGTTTGGGCGGCTTTCCCGCCTTGACCAGCCGTTGATAGAAGGCGGCCACAATGCCTTTGGTGTGCGGCGCCACCCCAGCCAAGGCCGCCATTTGCCCACCGGTCAGCCGACCCAGTTCCGGGGCCAGAGCGGCAAGGCTGACGGCCACCACTGGGCCAATGCCTGGAGCGGTCACCAAGCGCTCGACCGTCTGCTTGATGATGGGCGAGGAGTGAACTTGGCGGGTGAGCGTGTCGTCCAACTTGGCGATGCTCCGGCTCAAAGCCTCGATGGCGGCGTCGACCGCCTCGCGAGCCGCCTCGGGCGCTGCCGTCGCTACCTTTCGCAGGTCGGCGCGCTTGTCGACCAGGGCGCGTCGTGTGCAAACCAATCCCGCAAGTTCCTCGCGCGCCCGATCCGGGACCACCGACGGGCCACCAGCCATGCATGCGGTGAATTCGGCAATGACCCGCGCATCGATCGGGTCGGTCTTCGCCCACTGCCCCTTGGCCTTGGCAAAGTAACGCACACGTGCAGGGTCGAGGACATGAACCTCCAGACCCACCGCGACCAGGGCGTCGCGCACCGGACGCTCGTAGCCGCCGCTGGCCTCAAGCCCAACCCGCACAGCGCCCTGCTCCTTGATCCAGATCGCCAACTCCTGATGCCCCTCGGGCGTGTTGGCAACCTGTTGGTGGGCCACAGCAGGGAAAAGGGCTGCATCCAGCCGGGATTTCCCGCAATCGATGCCGACATGAACAGCCGCTTGTGACATCCTCGTATTCCTTCCTTGTGGTGCGGGCTCAACGCCCGAGCAACCGTGCGGACTTCAAGGAAGGCTGGCCGCCCTCACGCTCACTAAAGGCGTCTTACGCCTCGGGGGCAACAGGGTCGGCCAACCCGGACGGCTCGAGGCCAACGAGCCGTCCGGGCTTCAATATGGGCCTGCCGCAATACACAAGGGGGCCGTTCCGGTCAGGCGGCCAGGGGCCGGCCGCCGCGCGAGGCGGCCAGCCGCGAGATGATCGCGCAAGAGGCGAGACGGGCGTCCAGATCGTCCGCCTTGCCGGCGAAGAGGACCGGCACCGCCGCACCCTGCACGATGCTGGCCTTCAGCCCGAGGAGCCGCAGGCTGTCGGGCGAGCGCGGCAGCGTTTCGACCAGCGCGCTCGTCATCTCCTCGTCATCGGCGCTTCCCAGCATGATCGCCCCGACCTTGCCGATCCGGGCCAGGGTGGCGGCGACCTCGGCCGTGGCGGCGTGATCGGCGCCGATCAGGTGATAGGGCCGGATGTCAAGGTGGCAGAGCGCCGCCACCGCGCAGATGCGGGCGGCCGGACCGATCAGGACCGGCTCGATCAAGCCGGCCTCGGCCGCCGTCACGGCGGTGGTGAGGGTGGCGGCGTCGCACGGCTCGACGACGGCGACGCGCAGCGGCGGCAGGCCGGCGCATCCGGCGAGCAGATCCCGGTAGCCGTGGCGGCCCGTCGCGTGGTGCGCCGGTTCCGCCGGCGCGGCGGGCCTCCCGCTGGGGATCGGGATTTCGACGCTGCCGCTGGCGACGAGGCCGCCGTCAGCGCCGACGCAGTCGCAGGCCAGGATGATGACCGGCGGAGCGGAGCGTTTCGCGACGATGGTGACGGTCGCCGTGACGACCTCCTCCGCCTCGACCGGCCGCGCGACGTCGAGATGCTGGGTCCGGTGCAACCCGCCCGCGCCGGGCAGGCTGGTCTCCAGCACGCGGGACACCAGCCCGTGCAGCCACAGGTCGGAGACCGGCACCGGATCGGCGGAGCGGGTTTCGCCGCCGGAATGGACGAGATCGCCGGCCAGGACGCCGCACAGTTCGGCCTCCATCGCGGTGAAGCGGCTGCACATGCTGGCCGTCTCGCCGATGCCCAGCCTGCCGAGGGCGACGCCGTCGGCGATGGCCCGACCGTGGACGATGCTTTCCGTTTCGCTTGAGTGCATCACGCGATACCTCCGATCTGCGAAAGGGCGATTTGCGAAAGGGCGATTCGCGGGAAGACGCGCCTGGCTTCAGGCCGCCCAGTTGGTGCTGTCGGCGTCCGGGGCCGAGCGCGACGCCTGCGCCACCACCTTGACCGCGAGGCCGCCGCAGGAGGTCTCACGGTATTTCGGATCCATGTCCTTGCCGGTCTCGAACATCGTCTCGATCACCTTGTCGAGCGAGACCAGCGCCTCGCTGGTGCGGTGCAGGGCCATGCGGGTGGCGTTGATCGCCTTCATCGCCCCCATGGCGTTGCGTTCGATGCAGGGGATCTGCACCTGCCCGCCGACCGGGTCGCAGGTCAGGCCGAGATTATGCTCCATGGCGATCTCGGCGGCGACGCACACCTGTTCGGGGCTGCCGCCCATCAGGTCGGCGAGACCGCCGGCGGCCATCGAGCAGGCGACGCCGACCTCGCCCTGGCAGCCGACCTCGGCGCCCGAGATCGAGGCGTTCGTCTTGTAGAGCGCGCCGATGGCGGCCGAGGCCAGGAAGAAGCGGACGCAGGCGTCCTCGTCCACCGGCTTGATGAAGTTGTGGTAGTAGGCGAGCACCGCCGGGACGATGCCGCAGGCGCCGTTGGTCGGCGCGGTGACGACGCGCCCGCCCGCCGCATTCTCCTCGTTCACGGCGAAGGCGAACATGTTGACCCAGTCGACGACGTTCATCGGGTCGCGCGACAGCGCCTCCGACGAGGCGAGCTGGCGGCGCAGCAGGGCGGCGCGGCGGGGAACCCGCATCGGTCCCGGCAGCACGCCCTCCGTGGTCATGCCGCGCTCCATGCAGGCGCGCATCGTCTGCCAGATGTTGGTGAAATAATTGTGGATCTCCTGCTGGCTGTGCAGGGTGAGCTCGTTTTGCAGGACCAGTCCGGAGAAGGACAGCCCGGTCCCGCGGCAATGCTCCAGCAGTTCGGCGGCCGAGGCGTAGGGATAGGGAAGCTCCATCTCCTCGCCGGCCGGCTTGCCGAAATTCTCGTCCTCGACGACGAAGCCGCCGCCGATGGAATAATAGGTCTTGCCCAGCAGCGGACGGTCGCCGTCGAAGGCCTGGATCGTCATCCCGTTCTCGTGCCGCGGCAGGTTGGAGCGGTGGAAGGTGATGGCGGTCGGCGGGAAGTCGATCGGCCGGCCCTCCTGCCCCAGCGGCAGGCGCCGGGAGTTGCGCACCTGCTGGAGGAAGGCGGGAATGGCGTCGATGGCGACGCTGTCCGGCAGGTTGCCGGCGAGGCCGAGCATCAGGGCGACGTCGGTCTGGTGGCCCTTGCCGGTCAGCGCCAGCGAGCCATAGATGTCGACCGCGACGCGGGTGGTGGCGTCGAACCCGCCGCAGGAGCGCAGGGCGTCCACGAACTGCTTGGCTGCCCTCATCGGTCCCACCGTGTGCGAACTGGAGGGGCCGATACCGACCTTGTAGAGGTCGAACATGCTGATCATGGCTTGCTTCCTTCCCGTGGACGGCTCTGGACAGGCTTTGGGGGGACGGTCTTTCCTCCGCCGCTTCGGGCGGCGTCCCGTCACGGTCCGGACGGGGCGCCGCCTGGGGCGGGAAGGCGGTTGGGGGTCAGAGGCTGAGCAGGGAGTAGAGGATGGCGGAGATCGCGACGCTGCCGATGAACATCACCACCACGTTGCCCGGCTGGCCGGCATATTTGCGCATCGCCGGCACCTTGCGGATCGCGTACATCGGCATGATGAAGAGGAGCGAGGCGATGATGGGGCCGCAGAGCGATTCGATCATGCCGAGGATGCTGGGGTTCAGCGTGGCGGCGATCCAGACGGCGGCGACCATGAACAGGGCGCTGAAGCGGTTGATGGCCTTGAGGTCGACGGCCTTGCCCTGGCCGCGCAGATGCTGGGAGATCAGACCGTTCAGACCTTCGCGGGCGCCGAGATAGTGGCCGAAGAAGGATTTGGTGATGGCGACGAAGGCGACGGCCGGGGTCAGGAAGGCCATCAGCGGGTTGTCGAACTTGTTGCCGAGATAGGACAGGATCGAGATGTTCTGGGACTTGGCGTCGGCCAGCTCCTGCGGGCTCAGGCTGAAGACGCAGCTGAAGACGAAGAACATGACGACCAGGACCATCATGACGACCGCGTATTTCTCGATGCGGGTGGTCTGGGCCTCGGCCTCGTCGCCATAATGGTTCTGCTGGGCGACGACGAAGCGGGAGATCGCCGGGGAGTGGTTGAAGGAGAAGACGAGGGCCGGGATGCTGAGCCACAGGGTCAGGCTGAACTGTCCGGCGGTCGGGGCCTGCTCAAGCACCGCGCCGTTCCAGTCGGGGGCCAGATAGAGGCCGATGCCCATCAGGACGACGACGAAGGGATAGACGAGCCAGCCCATGACCTTGACGACCATCTGCTCGCCCAGCTTGATGACCGCCATCAGCCCCAGGATCAGGCCGAGCGACAGCAGGATGCGCGGCGGCGGGACCATGCCCAGCTGATGCACCATGAAGCTCTGGACCGTGTTGGTCAGGCCGACGCCGTAGATCAGCAGGATCGGCAGGATGGTGAAGAAATACAGCAGCGTGATGAGCTTGCCGGCGGTGCTGCCGAAATGCTCGGCCACCACCTCGGTGATGTCGCTGCCCGGCTTGGCGGAGGACAGGATGAAGCGGCACAACCCGCGATGGGCCAGATAGGTCATCGGAAAGGCGATGACCGCCATGACCAGCAGCGGCCAGAAGCCGCCGAGACCGGCATTGATGGGAAGAAAAAGCGTCCCGGCGCCAATGGCTGTTCCGAACAGCCCAAGCATCCACATGGTATCGTGCTTGGTCCACGGCAGTGGAGGATTGCCGAGTCTCGTGGATTCCGTTGAGATGCTGACCATTTCATGCCTCCAGCATGCCTTCCACCGTGGATTTCTTGGCCATCGCGGTAAGGCTGCGCTCTGTTGATCTGAAGGAAGCCTATCAACAGCCCGGCGGCAATTCCCGGCCCAACTCAGGAGCGGTGGAATAGCGAAATGAGCGGTGGAATGGGCAAATGAGCGGAGCCGGGGGCAGGGGCGGAGATTGGGCGGAGAGGGGGGCGGCCGGCGGGTCCGCGACAACCGCGCCGCCGCATCCCCCTGGCCTTTGCCGTGCGGATGGGCCACACCATGCGCCGCAAGCCTGCCCGGACCGGCCGCGCGGGCACCGGGCCAGGGGCGGGGAGCCTTACCGATGCAGATTGATTCCGCGGGCCTTTCGCTGTTCCTGCTTCAGCAGATGTGCGTCTATCTGGTGGTCGCCTATCTGCTGAGCCGGACGAAGATCTTCATCCCGCTGATGCATGCGACGATCCGGCGGCCGCACAAGCTGGCCTGCTACGTCATCTTCTCGCTGTTCTGCATCATGGGGACCATCCTCGGCATGCCGGTGGTCCACGCCATCGCCAACACGCCGGCGATCGGCGCCGTGCTCGGCGGTCTGCTCGGCGGTCCGCTGGTCGGGCTGGCGGTCGGCGTCACCGGCGGGCTGCACCGCTATTCGCTGGGCGGGGCCTTCGCGCTCGCCGCCGGCCTCGACATCGTCGTGCAGGGGATGCTGGGCGGGCTGATGCACCGCCACCTGATCCGCAAGGGCAAGGCCCGCGCCCTGTACGACCCGGTCAAGGCCGGCGCCCTCACCTTCGTCGGGGTGCTGATCGAGCTGCTGATCGACCTTGCGGTCGCGAAGCCCTTCGACCAGACGCTGGAGATCGTGCGGCTGATCGCGGTGCCGGAACTGATCGCCAATTCACTGGGGGCGGCGCTGTTCATGGGCATCCTGATCGACCGCCGCGCCGTGATCGAGCGGCAGTCCAGCCTGTTCTCCGCCAAGGCGCTGGCGATCGCGGCGCGGGCCGACGGCGTGCTGCGCCGGGGCTTCAACCAGGAGAACAGCATGACCGTCGCCCGGATCATCTATGAGGAGACCGGGGTGGGCGCCGTCGCCATCACCGACCGCGAGAAGATCCTCGCCTTCATCGGCATCGGCGACGACCATCATCTGCCCGGCACGCCGATCTCGTCGCTGAACACGCTGGACGCCATCGCCCACAATGAGGTCACCTATGCCGACGGCAACGAGGTGGCCTATCAATGCTCGATCAGCCCGACCTGTCCGTTGGGGGCGTCGCTGGTCATCCCGCTGGTCGGCGAGGACAGCCATGTCATCGGCACCATCAAGCTGTACGAGCCCAAGACCAAGCTGTTCTCCACCATCAACCGCACGCTGGGCGAAGGCATCGCCAAGCTGCTGTCGAGCCAGATCCTGGCCGGGCGCTACGAACAGCAGAAGGCGCTGCTGGCCCAGGCGGAGATCAAGCTGCTGCACGCCCAGGTCAACCCGCATTTCCTGTTCAACGCGCTGAACACCATCGCCGCCGTCACCTGCGACGATCCGGAGAAGGCGCGCGACCTGATCGGCGACCTGTCCACCTTCTTCCGCATGAACCTGAAGCGCCCGAGCGAGATCGCCCCGCTGGCCGAGGAGATCGAGCATGTGAACGCCTATCTCCAGATCGAGCTGGCGCGCTTCTCCGACAGCCTGACGGTGGACATCGACATTCCCGACAGCCTCGGCCGGGTGCGGCTGCCGGCCTTCACGCTTCAGCCGGTGGTGGAGAACGCCATCAAGCACGGCACCTCGCAGCAGCTCCGCCCCGGCCATGTCGCCATCACCGCCCGCGAGGAGGGCGGCATGCTGGTCATCGACGTCGAGGACAATGCCGGGCTCTACGAGCCGAAGCCGGCCGGGCAGGGGTTGGGCATGAGCTTGGTGGATCGCCGCATCAGGAACTGTTTCGGCCCCTCCCATGGTGTTACCGTCGCGTCCGAACGGGATGTCTTCACCCGCGTCACCATCCGGGTTCCGCTGGAGGCCGCGTCCAAATGATCAGTGTCCTCATCGTCGATGACGAGCCGCTGGCCCGCAAGGAGCTGCGCCGCGTGCTCTCCAAGGCCGACGACATCGCCATCGTCGCCGAATGCAGCAACGCCATCGACGCCGTCGGCGTGATCAACCGCGAAAAGCCCGAGGTGGTGTTTCTCGACATCCAGATGCCGCGGGTGAGCGGCATCGAGATGCTGAGCATGCTCGACCATGACAGGATGCCCCACATCGTCTTCCTGACGGCCTATGACGAGTATGCGGTGCAGGCGTTCGAGCAGCACGCCTTCGATTACCTGCTGAAGCCGATCAACCAGGCCCGGCTCGACAAGACGCTGGAGCGCCTGCGCCGCGACCGCGAACCGCAGAAGATCGCCCAGCTTCCCGGCGCCAACCAGCTGCGCCAGATCCCGTGTTTCGGCCAGCACCATGTCCAGCTGGTGCGGATGGAGGAGGTCGAGCATGTCGCCTCCGGCGTCAGCGGCGTCTCGGTCGTCACCGCCGACGGCAGCGAGCGGCCGACCGACCTGCCACTGCACATCCTTCAGGAGCGCACGCCCCTGCTGCGCTGCCACCGGCAATATCTGGTGAACATCGACTTCATCGAGAAGATCAATTTCCTGGAGAATGGTCTGGCGGAAATCCGGACGAGGCGCGGGCAGGTCATTCCCGTCAGCCGGCGCTTCTTCCCGCAGATCAAGGAACGGCTGGGGATCCTCTGAGGAGCTTTCAGGTCTCCTCCGGCTCGCCCGGCGGCAGGTGGGGCAGCGGAATGGGCCGCCCGGGGCCGCGGTTGACGCGCTGGATGATGCCGCATAGATGCGTCGCGAAGGCGTGCACCGCCTCCGGCAGATGGCGGCCGAGCATGGTCTGGATCTGGTAATAGCGCTGGTCGAGCGTGGGGGAGTCGATGGGAACCGACACCACCGGATGGCCGACCGTGCCGGAATGGACGGTGAAGGGGCTGGCGATGGTGATGCCGCCGCCTTCCGCCGCGAAGGCCCACAGCCCGGCGATGTAGTTGGAGGTCAGCACCGGCTCGACCACCACGCCGGCCTGTCCGCAGGCGATGTCGAAGATCTGGCGCACCGTCGTGTCCTTCTCCGGCAGGGCCATCGGCTCGCGGGCCAGTTCGGCCAGCGACACCACCGTCCTGTCCGCCAGCGGGTGGTCCCGTCCCATCACCGCCAGCACCGGCGCCCGGCCCTCCCCCAGCGCCTTCACACCCGGTTCCGGCGCGAAGGAGAAGGTGGCGCCGATGTCGACCTCCCCCTCCCGCACCATCCGCGTCACCGCCGCCGGCGCATCGACGCGCAGCTCGATGCGGATGCCGGGATGGCGGTCGCGGAAGCTGTGGATGGCCGCCGGGATCAGGCTCATCCCGAACCCCTCGGTCCCGGCGACCCGGACCCGCCCGCTGGCCAGCCCGCGCAGCCGCTTCAGCTCGGTGACGATGGCCTCCTCCTCCAGGAAGACGCGCTGGGCATGGCGGGCGAGCAGGTCGCCGGCATAGCTCGGCACCATGCCGCGCGGCCGGCGCTCGAACAGCTCGACGCCGAGGTCGGCTTCGAGATGGGCGATCTGCCGGCTGATGGCGGAGGAGGCGACATGCAGCCGGGCGGAGGCGTCGGCGATGGAGCCGCTGCGGACGACCTCCAGGAAATAGCGCAGCGCGGTGGCGTTCATCTCTTCATCCTCGGGGCCGCCCGCCCTGCCGCGGGGGGGCGGGGGGGGGCGGTCAGGGCTTTTGAAACCGTCGTTGCCGAATCAGCAATGATAACTTCCAACTATTATAGTTGTGGCATGCCATTCTGCACAATATCGTGCCATGGCTATCTTTCGTGCAAATGGACCCTCTTGGACGGAGCTCGGACATGGCGCCCTTTGCGTATGGTAAGTCGATGATGGTCGCCGCCGCGGTGGCGCTGGCTCTGCCCACGGCGGCTCTTCCCTCGGTGGCTCTGGCCAACAAGGCGAACGACACGCTGGTTTACGCGTCCGACAGCGAGCCTGAGAACATCAGCCCCTATCACAACAATCTGCGCGAAGGCGTCATCGTCTCCCATCTGGCCTGGGACACGCTGATCTATCGGAACCCGAAGACCGGCGCCTATGAGCCGGAACTTGCCACCGCCTGGACATGGATCGATCCGGTCACGCTGGAGGTCAGCCTGCGCCAGGGCGTAACCTTCCAGGACGGCTCGCCCTTCTCCGCCGACGATGTCGTCTTCACCTTCAATTACGTGCTGACGCCGGAAGCGAAGGTGGTGACCAAGCAGAATGTCGAATGGATGGCCGGCGCCGACAAGATCGACGACCACACCGTCCGCATCCGCCTGAAGGGCCCCTTCCCGGCGGCGCTGGAATATCTGTCCGGCCCGACGCCGATCTACCCGGCCGCCTATTTCAAGAAGGTTGGTCTGGACGGCTTCTCCAAGGCGCCCATCGGCACCGGTCCCTACCGCGTCACCGCGGTCGAGAACGGCAAGGGCGTGAAGATGGAGAAGTTCAAGGGCTATTGGAAAGGCAGCCCGCTCGGCGATCCGCCCATCGGCAAGATCGAATTCCGCGTCATCCCCGACGGCGAGACCCGCATGGCCGAGCTGATGACCGGCGGCGTCGACTGGATCTGGCGCGTGCCGAAGGATCAGGCCGACCAGTTGAGCGCGGTGCCGAACGTCACCGTGCTGTCGGCGGAAACGATGCGCGTCGGCTTCCTGCAATTCGATGCCGCCGGCCGCACCGCCGCCGACACGCCGATGAAGAACGAGAAGGTGCGCCAAGCCATCGCCCATGCCGTCGACCGTCAGGCGATGGTGAAGAATCTGGTCGGCGGCGGCGCGCGGGTGATGCATTCCGCCTGCTTCATCGATCAGATCGGCTGCACCGACGAGGGCGTGCCGCGCTACGACTACAATCCGGACAAGGCGCGCAAGCTGCTGGCCGAGGCCGGCTATCCCAACGGGTTCGAGACCGATCTCTACGCCTATCGCGAACGCGACTATGCCGAGGCGGTGGTCGGCTATCTGCGCGCGGTCGGCATCCGCGCCAACCTGCGCTTCCTGAAATACGCCGCGATGCGCGAGGCAGCCCGCGCCGGCAAGGTGCCGCTGGAATACCAGACCTGGGGCTCCTTCTCGGTGAACGACGCCTCGGCCTTCACGGGCGTGTGGTTCAAGGAGAACGAGGATGACATGAGCCGGGACCCCAAGGTCAAGGCTCTCCTCGACAAGGCCGACACCACCAACGAGACGGCGGCGCGCAAGGATCTCTACAAGCAGGCGCTGTCGATGATCGCGGAGAAGGGCTATCTGCTGCCGCTGTTCTCCTACCCCAGCAATTACGCCTTCACCTCCGACCTCGACTTTACCGCCCAGCCCGACGAGCTTCCGCGCTTCTACGCCGCCCGCTGGAAGTGAGTCCGCGGCGGCGGGCCGGTTCGGCTGCGGACCGGCCCGCCGCACCTCTCCGCCCGCTCCTCTTTAGGAGTCCGCCATGCTAGCCTTCCTGCTTCGCCGGCTCGCCGTGGCGCTGTCGGTTGTGCTGACCGTCTCGGTCATCGCCTTTCTGCTTCTGCACCTGTCCGGCGATCTCGCCACCGACCTCGCCGGACCCGAGGCGTCGCCCGAGCAGGTGGCGCGGGTGCGGGCCGACTACGGCCTGGACCAGCCGCTGGTCGTCCAGTACGGCCAATGGCTGGCCGGGGCCGTCCGCTTCGATTTCGGCCGCTCCTTCTATTTCCGGGAGTCGGTGGCGTCGCTGATCGGCGACCGTCTGACGATCACCCTGAAGCTGGGCGCCATCGCGCTGGGCCTCGCCCTGGTCTTCGCCATTCCGCTGGGGGCGCTGGCGGCGGTGAAGCGCGGCAGCTGGTTCGACCGCGCCGCCCTGATCTTCTGCGCGCTCGGGCAGGCGGTGCCGACCTTCTGGCTCGGCCTGTCGCTGATCATCGTCTTCGCGGTCAACCTGCGCTGGCTGCCGGTGTCCGGCAACGCGACCTGGAGCCATTTCGTGCTGCCGTCGGTGGCGCTCGGCTGGTACGCCATCCCGGCGGTGATGCGGCTGACCCGCAACGGCATGCTGGACGTGATGGCGTCGGATTACATCCGCACCGCCAGGGCCAAGGGCCTGCGTCCGCGCACCGTCATCTTCAAGCACGCGCTGCGCAACGCGGTGGTGCCGGTGGTGGCGCTGGCGGCGGTGCAGTTCGGCTTCATGCTCGGCGGCTCCATCGTGGTCGAGGCGGTCTTCTCGCTCCAGGGGCTGGGCCAGCTCGCCTGGGAGGCCATCGCGCGCAAGGATTTCCCGGTGGTCCAGGCCATCGTGATGCTGCTCGCCACGATCTACATCCTGCTGACCTTCCTCGCCGACCTCCTCAACGCCTGGCTGGACCCAAGGATCCGCGTCGCATGAGCACCACGAGCGCATCCGCCTCCCCCCCGGCCGCCACCACCCCGGCCGCCGGCTTCGACCCGGTTCCGGTCCGCCGCTCGCCGCTGGCCCGCTTCACCCGGCGGGCGGTCCGCCACCCCGGCTTCATGGCCGGCGCCATCCTCCTGGCCGTCATCCTCGTCCTGTCGCTGGCCGCGCCGCTGTTCACCCCGCACGACCCCTATGCCCAGGACATCTCCCGCCGGCTGATCCCGCCGGTCTGGCACCCCAAGGGGAGTTGGGAGCATTGGCTCGGCACCGACAAGCTGGGGCGCGACTATTTCGCCCGGCTGCTTTATGGCGGGCGCATCTCCCTGCTGATCGGGGCGGCTACGGTGCTGCTGTCGGGGGTGATCGGCACGGCGCTGGGTGTCGCCGCCGGCTTCTTCGGCGGCCGGGTCGACATGGTCATCGGCTACATCATCAATGTGCGGCTCGCCCTGCCGGTGGTGCTGGTGGCGCTCGCTGTGGCGGCCCTGGTCGGCACCTCGCTCAACACCGTCATCGTCGTGCTGGGGCTGCTGCTGTGGGACCGCTTCGCGGTGGTGGCGCGGTCGACGACGCAGCAGATCGCCCACGCCGATTTCGTCGGCGCCGCCCGCGCCATCGGCTGTTCGACGCGGCTGATCGTCTTCTCGGAGGTGCTGCCGAACATCCTCAACCCGCTGATCGTGGTCGCCACGCTGGAGATGGCCCATGCCATCCTGCTGGAGGCGGCGCTGTCCTTTCTCGGCCTCGGCGTCCAGCCGCCGCTGCCGTCCTGGGGCCTGATGATCTCCGAGGGCAAGCAGTACATGTTCTTCAGCCCCTGGGTCATCACCATCCCCGGCGTGGCGCTGGTGGCGCTGGTTCTCGGCATCAACCTCCTGGGCGACGGCCTGCGCGACGTCACCGCCCCCGACAACCGGAGCTGACGGCCATGCCCCTGCTCGACGTCGACAACCTGACCATCGAGATCCCCACCGAAGCCGGGCTGCTCCATGCCGTCAACGGGGTGTCCTTCACCCTGGAGCGCGGCGAGACGCTGGCCATCGTCGGCGAGAGCGGGTCCGGCAAGTCGCTGACCTCGCTGGCGCTGATGGATCTGCTGCCGTCCAGGGCGGTGCGCAAGGCGCGCTCCCTGCGCTTCGACGGCATCGACCTGATGGCCGCCGGCCGCCGCGCGATGGAGGATCTGCGCGGCGACCGCATGGCGATGGTCTTCCAGGAGCCAATGACCTCGCTGAACCCGGCCTACACCATCGGCGACCAGTTGGGCGAGGCGTTGCGCCGCCATCGTCCGGTCGGGCGGGCGGCGGCGCGCGACCGCGCGGTCCATCTGCTGGAGCGGGTCGGCATCACCGCCGCCGCCTCGCGGCTCGGCCAGTATCCGCACCAGCTGTCGGGCGGCCTGCGCCAGCGGGTGATGATCGCCATGGGGCTGATGTGCGAGCCCGACCTGATCATCGCCGACGAGCCGACCACGGCGCTGGACGTGACGATCCAGGCCCAGATCCTGCTGCTGCTGCGCGACATCCAGCGCGAGTTCGGCATGGGGCTGATCCTGGTCACCCATGACCTGGGCGTCGTCGCCCGCGTCGCCACCAAGGTGGCGGTGATGTATGCCGGCCGGCTGGTCGAGACCGGCCCGGTCGGGGCGGTGTTCGGCGCCCCCAGCCATCCCTACACCCAGGGGCTGCTGCGCGCCATCCCGGTTCCCGGCCGCACCCGGCCGGGCGAGCCGCTGGGCACCATTCCGGGGCAGGTGCCGAACCTGATCGGCCCGCTGGCCGGCTGCGCCTTCCGCAACCGCTGCGACCGCGCCACCGACGCCTGTGCCGCCGCCATTCCGGAGCGCGACCTCGGCCCCGGCCACCGCATGGCCTGCGTGCTCGACCCCATCGTCCTTCCGTCCTGATCGGAGACCGAGATGACCGTTCCGGTGCTCGAACTTGAGAACGTCACCAAGATCTATCCGGTGTCGCAGGGGATGTTCAAACCCAAGGCGATGCTGACCGCCGTCGGCGGGGTATCGCTGACCGTCGCCCGCGGCGAGGTTCATGCGCTGGTCGGCGAAAGCGGGTCCGGCAAATCGACGCTGGCGAAGATGCTGCTGGGCCTGACCAGGCCGACCGCCGGCGAGATCCGCATCGACGGCGTCCCCATCGCCCGCACCGACCGGCGGGAGGTGGCGCGGCGCATCCAGCCGGTGTTCCAGGATCCCTATTCCTCGCTGAACCCGCGCAAGTCGGTGGCCGACCTGATCACGCTGCCGCTGGTCGCCCACAACATCGGCAGCGCGGCCAGCCGGCAGAAGAAGGCGGCGGAGATGCTGGACGCGGTGGGGCTGCCGCGCCGGATGATCGACGCCTATCCCGGCCAGATGTCGGGCGGTCAGCGCCAGCGCGTCGCCATCGCCCGCGCGCTGGTGATGCAGCCGGACGTCCTGATCTGCGACGAGCCGACCTCGGCGCTCGACGTGTCGGTGCAGGCGCAGATCCTGAATCTGCTGATGGAGCTGAAGCGCGAGTTCAAGCTGACCTATTTCTTCATCAGCCACAATCTCGCGGTGGTCGAGCATCTGGCCGACCGGGTGGCGGTGATGTATCTCGGCCGCATCGTCGAGGAGCGCGGGCGCGAGGCCCTGTTCACCCGCGCCAGCCACCCCTATTCCCGCGCGCTGCTCGATTGCGTGCTGACGCCCGATCCGACGCTGGGCATGCCGGACGCGGTTCTCGGCGGCTCCTTCCCCAACCCGATCGCGCCGCCGCCGGGATGCAGCTTCCACCCGCGCTGCCCGTTGGCGATCGACCGTTGCCGCGCCGAGGCGCCCGGTTCCCTGCCGGTGGTCGACGGCGTCGCCGCCTGCCATCTGGCCGCCTGATCCCCCTTTCCTCCACCCCTGAGTTCCGCCATGACCCATCAGCCATCGCGTGACGGCGCCATCGCGCGCGCCGCCCGACATTTCGCGTCCGGCGCCTTCCTGGCCGACCTGACCCGGCGTGTCGCCATCAAGTCCGAAAGCCAGTCGCCCGACCGCGCGGCGGAGCTGCGCGCCTATCTGGATGGGGAGATGATCCCGTCGCTGGCCCGGCTCGGCTTCACCGGCACCATCGTCGACAACCCGGTCGCCGGCCGCGGGCCCTTCCTGATCGCCGAACGGCATGAGGCCGCCGAGCTGCCGACGGTGCTGATCTATGGCCATGGCGACGTGGTGCCGGGCCATGAGGGACGTTGGCGCGACGGCATCGACCCGTGGACGGTGACGATCCAGGGCGACCGCTGGTATGGCCGCGGCACCGCCGACAACAAGGGCCAGCATTCCGTCAACATCGCGGCGCTGGCCCAGGTGATGGCGGAGCGCGGCGGCAGCCTCGGCTTCAACGCCAAGTTCGTGATCGAGATGGGCGAGGAGGCCGGCTCTCCCGGCCTGCGCGCGCTGGCCGAGAGCCACCGCGAGGCCCTTGCCGCCGACGTGCTGATCGCGTCGGACGGGCCGCGGGTGATCGCCGACCGGCCGACGGTCTTCCTCGGCTCGCGCGGGGCGCTGAATTTCGAACTGACCGTCGATCTGCGCCAGGGTGCCCACCATTCCGGCAATTGGGGCGGCCTGCTCGCCAACCCCGGCACCATCCTGGCCAACGCCATCGCCTCGCTGATCGACGGGCAGGGGCGGATCAGGCTCGACGCGCTGAAGCCGGCCGGCATCCCGCCGGCGGTCAAGGCGGCCATCGCCGACCTGACGGTCGGCGGCGGGCCGAACGATCCCGAAATCGACCGCGACTGGGGCGAAGCCGGCCTGACGCCGGAGGAGCGGGTGTTCGGCTGGAACGCGCTGGAGGTGCTGGCCTTCGAGACCGGCAACCCGCGCGCGCCCGTCAACGCCGTCCCCGGCAGCGCCAAGGCGACGCTGCAACTGCGCTTCGTCGTCGGCACCGATCCGGCGAAAGTGCTCGACGCCGTGCGCGCCCATCTCGCCGCCAACGGCTTCGGGCGGGTGCGGGTGACGGCCAGCCGGATGGAGGTGTTCGCCGCCACCCGTCTCGATCCGACCGACCCCTGGGTCGGCTGGGCGCTCGACTCGCTGGCGCGGACGACGGCCAAGAAGCCGGCGCTGCTGCCCAATTTGGGCGGCTCGATCCCCAACGACGTGTTCGCCGAGGTGCTGGGGCTGCCCACCATCTGGGTGCCCCATTCCTACCCCGCCTGTTCGCAGCACGCCCCCGACGAGCATCTGCTGGCCTCGGTCGCCGAGGAGGCGCTGCGGGTGATGGCCGGGCTGTTCTGGGATCTGGGCGAGACCGGCCCCGCCATCCGGGCCGCCCGTGAGAGCACCGGCAAGGAGGCCAGCCGCGCATGACCCCGCTCGCCCAACGCGCCAGCGACTGGCTGGCCACCCGCCGCGCCGAGATGGAGGAGATGCTCCAGCGCATCGTCGACATCGATTCCGGCAGCCGCGACGCCGTCGGCATCGATGCCGTCGGCGCCGTCATGACGGCGATGCTGGAGGCCGACGGCATCGCCGTGACGCGCTTCCCCAACGAGACCTACGGCTCCGTGCTGAAGGCCGAGATCCCCGGACGGGACGGCGGGGCGCCGGTGCTGGTGATGGGGCACCGCGACACCGTCTATCCCAAGGGAACGGTGGCGGCGCGGCCCTTCAGCCGCGACGGCGAGACCGCGCGCGGGCCGGGGGTCGCCGACATGAAGGGCGGGCTGGTCGTCGACGTCTTCGTGTTGCGGGCGCTGAAGGCGGCGGGCGGCGCCGGCTTTCCGCTGATCGGCCTGTTCACCGCCGACGAGGAGATCGGCTCGCCGTCGGGCCGGAGCGTGATCGAGGAGGTGGCGCGCGGCGCGCGGGCAGCCTTCAACGCCGAGCCGGGCCGGGTGTCGGGCAATGTCGTCACCGCGCGCAAGGGTGGTCTGACGCTGGATATCAGTGTGACCGGGCGGGCCGCCCATTCCGGCGTCAACCACGCCGATGGGGCGAGCGCCATCGGGGCGCTGGCGGCGAAGATCACCGCGCTGCACGCGCTGACCGACTATCCCAGCGGCATCACCACCAATGTCGGGGTGATCCGCGGCGGCCGGACGCACAACACCGTCGCCGATCATGCGGAGGCGGCGCTCGACATCCGCTTCCGCTCGGTCGATCAGCTCGACGGGATCCTGGCGCGGGTGGAGGCGATTCTGGCGGCGGAGGATGTGCCGGGCACCAGCGCCTCCTATCAGCGCGGGCACCTGTTCATGCCGCTGGAGGAGCGGCATTCGGCCGAGCTGTTCGCCCGCTACCAGGCGGCGGCGGCCGAGGTCGGTTTCGCGGTGGATGGGGAATTCACCGGCGGATGCGCCGATTCCGGCTTCACCGGGGCGCTGGGCGTGCCGTCGCTCTGCGGGCTGGGGCCGGTCGGCGGAGCGGCCCATACCGAGCGCGAATGGTGCCGGCTCGACACGCTGGTGCCGCGCGCCCAGGCGCTGGCGGTCACCATCGCGGGATTGGATGCCTGACGGAGCTATTCCGTCATTGAAGAAAGCGCCCCCCGACCGCAAGGGTCGGGGGGCGTCGGCTTATCAGCCGTTCCGGTAGGTGTAGCTGTAGCCGTTCAGCGCCGGGGCGCCGCCGAGATGGGCGTAGAGGACCTTCGAGCCTTCGGGGAACCAGCCCTTCTTCACGAGGTCGATCATGCCCTGCATCGACTTGCCCTCATAGACCGGGTCGGTGATCATCGCCTCGGTGCGGGCGGCCAGGCGGATCGCCTCGTTGGTCTCGGCGCTGGGCACGCCATAGGCCGGATAGGCATAGTCTTCCAGGATGACGATCTCGTCGTCGCGGACCTTGCGGCCGAGTTCGACCAGCTCGGCCGTGTTGTCGACGATCTGGCGGACCTGGGCGCGGGTCTGTTCCGGCGTGCCGGAGGCGTCGATGCCGATCACGCGGTCGGCGCGGTCGTCGGCGGCGAAGCCGACGATCATGCCGCCCTGGGTCGAGCCGGTCACGACGCAGACGACGATGTAGTCGAACTTGAAGCCGAGCTCGGCCTCCTGCTTGCGGACCTCCTCGGCGAAGCCGACATAGCCGAGACCGCCGTATTTGTGGACGGAGCCGCCGGCCGGAATGCCGTAGGGCTTGCCGCCGACATCCTTCACCGACTGGATGGCGTCCTCCCAGCTCTTGCGGATGCCGATGTCGAAGCCGTCGGAAACGATGCGGCTGTCGGCGCCCATCAGGCGGGTCAGCAGGATGTTGCCGACGCGGTCATAGACGGCGTCCTCGTGCGGAACCCAGCTCTCCTGCACGACCACGCACTTCATGCCGAGCTTGGCGGCGGTGGCCGCCACCATGCGGGTGTGGTTCGACTGCACGCCGCCGATGGACACCAGCGTGTCGGCGCCGGCCGCGATGGCGTCGGGAACGATGTATTCCAGCTTGCGCAGCTTGTTGCCGCCCATGGCGAGGCCGGAGTTGCAGTCGTCGCGCTTGGCGTAGATCTCGACCTTGCCGCCGAGCGCCTCGGTCAGGCGGGGCAGATGTTCGATGGGAGTCGGGCCGAAGGTGAGCGGATAACGTTCGAAGCGATCGAGGCGCAGCATGGCGGGGCTCCACTGTCTCAAGTGAAGCGACGGTATCACCGTAGAAATGAAAGGTGCTCTCAAACTTCGCTATCGGATTGCTGTTTCAGGCTGATAAAATGCCATTTTGTGCGCTATCCATCCCAAATTCATGGATGAAAATGAGAGAAACCACCGCCGATGAGGGGCCCAGCCCGGCCGACCGCAAGATTCTCCAGCTTCTTCAAAGGGATGGCCGGATGACGAACGCCGATCTGGCGGCGGCGGTGAATCTCAGCCCGGCCACCTGCCACCGGCACACCCAACGGCTTTTCGCCGAGGGCTACATCCGTTCCGTCCGGGCCGAGATCGAGCCGGCGAAGGTGGATCGCGGCACGCTGGTGATGGTCGGGGTCGAGTTGGACCGCTCGACGCCGGAAAGCTTCGCCGCGTTCGAGCAGGCGATCCGCAAGCTGCCCTTCGTGCTGGACTGTCATCTCGTCGCCGGGGACTTCGATTTCTTCCTGAAGATCCGGGTCAGCGACATCGCGGATTTCAACCGTCTGCACGGGCAGCAACTGATCGCGCTTCCCGGCGTGCGGCAGACGCGCACCTTCTTCGTCATGAAGGAGGTGATCGACAACGCGATGCTGGATTTCTGACTGTCGGACCCGTGGAGTCAGGCCGGGCGCGCCAGCAGTCCCCCCGCCAGGATGCGGAATGCCTCGACGGCCTTGGGGAGAACCTCTCGCGGGTGGTCGCTGGCGGCGACCCAGAGGGCGGCGTTCAGCGCCGCCCCATTCAGCAACCGCGCCGCCGCTTCCGCATCCACGGGCCTGACGATCCCTTGCGCGATCAGGCTTTCCACCGTCCGGCGGGTCGCTTGCAGGCAGCCGCTCTGGCTTGGCCATTGTGAGGGATCGCCGAGGAACGCGGGGCCGTCCAGCAGGACGATGCGCTGGATCTCGGGCTCCAGCGCCATTTCGATATAGGCGACGCCCTCGGCCAGCAGGCCGTCCCACTCATTGCCGGCGCGGCGGACGATGGCTTGAGCGATTGCAATGGCGCGGGTCGCCATCTCGGTGTCGATCTGGTCGACCACCGCCTGGAGAAGCCCGCGCTTGTCGCCGAAATTGTGGTAGAGCGCGCCGCGCGTCAGCCCGGCCTCGGCGGTCAGCTCATCCATCGACGCGGCGGCAAACCCCTTTTCGGCGAAGGCTTTGCGGGCGGAGCCGATCAGCTTGGCGCGGGTTTCCTCCATCATTTCAGCGCGTCGTTTTACGGCCATGGCATCCCCGAAGCTCTATGGCATACGCTCCGTATGTGCATTGACATACGAAGCGTATGTATGCTGTGGTTCGCATACGCGGCGTATATCAACTTCCGCCGCGCCTGTGAAGCCCAAAGCCGGATTGCCCGGCACTCACCGAAGAGGACGATCATGGCGCAACACGACGCAATCACCCCGGCCGGCCGACAAGCCCTGTATGAGCGGCACCGTTATTCGGCGGCGATCCGGTCCGGGGATCTGCTGTTCGTATCGGGGCAGGTCGGCAGCCGTGCCGACGGCTCGCCCGAGCCGGACTTTGAACGGCAGGTGCGGCAGGCCTTCGACAATCTCGCCACTGTGCTTGCCGCAGCCGGCTGCGGCTTGGGCGACATCGTCGACGTCACCACCTTCCACACCGACCCGGCGAACCAGATCGAGACCGTCATGGCGGTGCGCGAAACGCTGATCGGCGATCCGCCCTATCCGAACTGGACGGCGGTCGGGGTGACCTGGCTCGCCGGGTTCGATTTCGAGATCAAGGTCATCGCCCGCATTCCCGCCGCCGCGTGATTGACGGCAAGAGGCGCGGCGGAAAGGTCAGCGGTCGGCGTCCCGCCGGCCGTAGCCGATGGGCGGCGGGGCCAGATCGAGGATGCGCTGGTAGAGCCGTTCCGCCTCCTCCCGCGGCTTGAGGCCGAACAGCGGATTGTCGTTCTCGCGGAAGGCGTCGTCGATCTCCCGCCAATCCTCCGCCGTCAGGGTCCGTTCGGCCAGCGGTAGCAGCTGCTCCTCCTCGGTCTGGAGATGGCCGTATTCGAGGGCGGCGTAGCGTTCGGCGGTGGCGAAGAAATCCTCCGCCGCGCCGTCGTCGCCGGCCTCGAACCGGACCAGCTGCCGCTTCAGCGTCTCGATCATCGGATAGCCGAGCGCATGTTCGCGCTCCAGCCTGCCGAGCAGGTCTTCCGCCTCCGGCGCGCGGCGGCGGATGGCGGCGAAGAGGAAGCGATCCTCCTTCGGATGATGCCAGTGGTCGGGATAGCTGACGATGTAGTCGAGGATGGCGCGCAGCAGCGGGAAATCGGGGGCTGCCCCGCCGCGGATGGCGCGGATCTGATGGCGCAGGGCATGCAGCACCGCGGCGATGGCGAAATGCTCGTCCTTGATGATGCGGATGGCGTCCATGCTGGGGCTCCCCCGGGATGAGGATGGTCGCGGCGGGGCAGGCGGCGCACTCAGGGCGCCGGCAGGCGGGCCGCGATGTGGGCGGCCACCGCGCACAGTAGCTCGTCGGCGCCCTTGGCGGCGACCAGCTGAAGGCTCGCCGGGGCGCCGTCGACGGCGGCGAGCGGGATGGCGATCGCCGGATGGCCCGACAGGTTGAAGGGGCGGACCAGCGTGGTCATGCGGACCAGCCGGCTGGTGTCGCCGGCATCGGCCACCAGCGGCGGCGGTCCGGCCATGGTCGGCAGGGCGATGACCGCCACCCGCGCCAGCAGGGCGTCGACCTCGGCGGTGAAGGCCGCGCGCACCGCCTCGGCGCGGGCGAGATCCTCCGCCGTGGTGCGGGCGGCGTTGCGCAGACGGACCGCGACATCCTCGCCCACCAGCCCGGTCTCGACCAGGGCGGCGCAGGCGGCCCAGGTCTCGACATTGATCACCGACAGACCGGCCTCGAAGGCGGCGCGCATGCCGGCCAGGGCGACCGGCTCCACCGGCAGGTCGGATGACCCCACCGCGGCGCGCACGGCGGCGGCGATGCCGCCGTCGACGTCACCGGCGGATTCCGGATCGAGCAGGCCGATGGTCACGCCGTCAATGGCGGGAAGCGGCCCGAAGGTCGGGTCGATGGCGGCCATGCAGGCGGACAGCCGGTCCATGTCGGCGGCGAAGGGGCCGACGCAGTCGAGCGAGGTCTCCGCCGGCATCACACCGTGGCGGCTGACCCGCCCGAAGGTCGGCTTCAACCCGAAGACGCCGCAGCAGGCCGCCGGAATGCGGACCGAGCCGCCGGTGTCGGTGCCGATCGCGGCATCGGCCAGCCCGGCGGCGACGGCGGCGGCCGACCCGCTGGAGGAGCCGCCGGGCACGAAGGCGGGGAAGCGCGGGTTGGGCGCGGTGCCGGCCCAGCGGTTGATGCCGGTGGTGCCGAAGGCGAGCTCGTGCATCGTCGTCTTGCCGACGATCCGCCAGCCGCTGGCCAGCAGGTTGCCGACGACCTCGGCATGGCCGGCGGCCGGCGCCGCATCCGCCAGCGACCGGCTGCCGGCGCGCGTCGGCGTGCCGGCGATGTCGATGGTGTCCTTGATCGCGACGGTGGGAAGGGCGGTCGGAAGAGTGCCGCCGCTTCCGTTCCCGGACGCGAGAGCCCCGGGCGCGATATCAAGGGCCTGGACGAAGATCGTGGCGGATGTCATGGGCGGTGCCTTCCCCGGTCCGGCCGGAGTCCTCGCGGCGGTTTCCCGCGGCAATGGTCAGCGATACCGCCGCCGGAGCCGGAACCGCTCAGGGTGGATGGGATGGATGGAGCCTAGCGGCTGGAAACGTGATTAGTCAATTGACTTTGGGAAAATATTTTTTGCTGCGTCCGCACAAAAACTGAGCGGTGCGATATCCGCCCATATTGTCCGGAGACAGTGGTGGAGGCGGGGAGTCCATTAAAAATATACAATAATATTAATTAGTTAGCCCGTCATCGATACTTTTCGGGCAAGGGCTCCCTCCTAAGTATCTGATTTGGGCACTTGGTTGGGGATCGCCTGTCAGCGATGCAGGAACCTGTCGTAAAAGGAGGCAGTTTTCATTGAAAATTTGATTGCGGAATCACGAAACTCTGGCTTAATGATTGGCAAGGGTGGACGGCATGGCCGCCACCAGGGCCTCGATGGAGAAGTGCGGGCCAACCGCCTCCGAACTCTTGGTTCTCAAACATCCATAAGAAAAATTCGCGACTTGGAGAGAAACCGGACAGGAAATCCGAGTTGGATTTTAAGCAATGGCGCGCTGACGAACTGTTCGCCTCGCTGATTGCTTTTCAATGCCAGTGGTGATGCTGGCGGCGGCGTCCGCTTTGGTCTTTCCGGAATCGAGAAGAGGCCGGGTGGTGGTGCTTTCCGTTGCGAAGGCCCGCCCCACCGGCCCGACGGGTCCGCTGGCGCCGCCATGCGGACCGGGACAGCAGGGCAACATGAAAAGGAGGGTGCGGTGTTCGCAAAGAGACTGGCGGTTCCGTTGCTGCTCGGGGCGCTGACGGCCGGACTGGCGGCCGGGGCCGAGGCGCAGGTGAAGATCGGCGTGGTGAGTTCGGCGACCGGTCCGGTCGCCCTGGTCGGCATTCCGCAGAAGAACAGCGTCCCGCTGCTGCCGGCCAGCATCGCCGGCCAGACGGTGCAATACATCGCGCTCGACGACGCCAGCGATCCGACGGCGACCGTCACCGCCTTCAAGAAGCTGATCACCGAGGAGAAGGTGGACGCCATCATCGGCCCGTCGGGATCGCCCAACGCCATGGGCGTCATCCCGTTCGCCGCCGAGGCCGGCGTGCCGATGCTGGCCCCGGTCGGCTCGGCCGCCGCCGTGCTGCCGATGACCGACCAGAAGAAATGGGTGTTCAAGACCACCCAGAACGACGACCTGATCGCCGAGGCGCTGCTGGACCATATGGCGAAGACCGGGGTCAAGACCGCCGGCTTCATCGGCGCCGCCGATCCCTTCGGCGACAACTGGCTGAAGGTGTTCGCCGAGGGCCTGGCCAAGCGCGGCATCAAGCTGGTGGCGACCGAGCGGTTCCAGCGCCAGGACACCTCGCTGACCGCCCAGGGGCTGAAGATCCTGTCGGCCCGGCCCGACGCGGTGCTGGTCGCCGCCCCCGGCAGTGCCTCGGTCCTGCCGCAGACGACGCTGTACGACCAGGGCTATCGCGGCAAGGTCTATCAGACGCATGGCGCCGCCCTGCCCGATTTCCTCAAGCTGGGCGGCAAGAAGGTGGAGGGCACCATCCTGGCCGCCAGCCTGATGCTGGTGCTGGACCAGATGCCGGACAGCCACCCGTCCAAGAAGATCGCCGCCGACTACATCGCCGCCTACGAGAAGCTCAACGGCTCCAAGCCGGCGACCTTCGGCGCCAACGTCTATGACGCCGGCCTGCTGCTGGAGCGCACCATCCCGGTGGCGCTGAAGAGCGGCGAGCCGGGAACCGCCGCCTTCCGCGGCGCGCTGCGCGACGCGCTGGAACAGGTTAAGGAGCTGGCGGGAACCCAGGGCGTCTACACCATGACCCCGGCCGACCACAGCGGCTTCGACGCCCGTGGACGCGAGCTGATCACCGTATCCGGCGGCAAGTGGACGCTGGTCAAGTGACCTGCTGAGCCGCCGCCGGCGCGAGGGGACACCGGTCATGAATTTCCAGATCATCATGCTGCTGGGCCAGGACGGGATCACCAACGGCGCCATCTACGCGCTGCTGGCCCTGTCGATCCTGCTGGTCTTCACCGTCACCCGCATCCTGCTGATTCCGCAGGGCGAGTTCGTCTCCTTCGCCGCGCTCACCATGGCGGCGATGCAGGGCGGCACCCCGGTCCGGCTGGGCTGGCTGCTGCTGGCGCTGGCCGCCGCCGCCTTCGTCATGGACATCCAGGCCGGCTTCAGGCGGGATGGCCGGCTGGCGATCCGCCGGGGCTCCGCCTTCGGCCTGCTCTATGCGGCGGGCCTGACGGCGCTGACCGTCCTCGTGCCGCTGGCCGAGGCGGGGGTGGCGGTGCAGGCGCTGGCGACGGTGGCGCTGATGGTGCCGCTGGGGCTGGCGATCTACCGCGTCTTCTACCAGCCGATCGCCGCCGCCCACCCGCTGGTGCTGCTGATCGTCTCCATCGCCGTGCATGTGGTGATGGTCGGCATCGGGCTTTTGATGTTCGGGCCGGAGGGGGCGCGGACGGAGCCGTTTTCCGACGGCGTCCTCAGCTTCGGCATGGTGATGCTGAACAGCCAGACCATCTGGGTGGTGGCGGTGTCGCTGGCGCTGATCCTGGGCCTGTACCTGTTCTTCGAACGCAGCCTGTACGGCAAGGCGCTGCGCGCCGCCGCCGTCAACCGGCTGGGGGCGGAGCTGGTCGGCATCTCGCCCGAACTGGCGGGCAAGGCCAGCTTCGCGCTCGCCGGGCTGATCGGCAGCCTGTCCGGCATCCTGATCGCGCCGATCACCACGATCTATTACGACAGCGGCTTCATCATCGGGCTGAAGGGCTTCGTCTGCGCCATCATCGGCGGGCTGGCGAGCTATCCGGCCGCCGCCATCGGCGCCCTGCTGATCGCGCAGGCCGAATCCTTCTCCACCTTCTGGGCCAGCAGCTACAAGGAGGTGATCGTCTTCACGCTGATCCTCCCGGTCCTGGTCTGGCGCTCGCTGTCCCACCATGGCGCGGAGGATGAGGAATGAAGCCCGGCGCCCTGTCCAAGCCCTCCGCCGAAAGGCCGTCCCCCTCCATGCCCAGGCTTTCGCCATCCGGCCGGATCCTGCTGGCGCTGGTGCCGCTGCTGGCCGTGGCACCGCTGCTGCTGCCCACATATCAGGTCACGCTCGCCAACAACATCGGCGTCTTCGCGCTGGCGACGCTCGGCCTCGTGCTGCTGACCGGCGTCGCCGGCATGACCAGCTTCGGGCAGGCCGCCTTCGTCGGCGTCAGCGCCTATGCCACCGCCTATCTCGCCACCGCCGCCGCCGGCGACCTGCCGGCACCGCTCGCCTGGATGGCCGGGTCGCCGCTCGCCGGGCTGGCGGCCGGGCTGCTGCTGACGCTGGCCATCGCGCTCGTGCTGGGGGCGGTGACGCTGCGGCTGTCCGGCCATTACCTGCCGCTCGGCACCATCGCCTGGGGGCTGTCGCTGTTCTACCTGTTCGGCACCCTGGAGTTTCTCGGCGGCCACAGCGGGGTGACCGGCATCCCGGCGCTGTCCCTGTTCGGCGTCTCCTTCGACCGGGCGGAGTCGCTGTTCTACCTGATCTGGGCGATCCTGCTGTTGGCGGTGGCGGCGACGCTGAACCTGCTGGATTCCCGCGTCGGCCGCGCCATCCGCGCGCTGCGCGGCGGCCAGCGCATGTCGGAATCGATGGGCGTCGACAGTTTCCGCGCCAAGATGACCGCCTTTCTGGTTTCGGCCCTCTATGCCGGGCTGGCGGGCTGGCTCTACGCCTACACCCAGCGCTTCGTCAGCCCGGCGCCCTTCAGCCTCCAGGCCGGCATCGACTTCCTGTTCATGGCGCTGATCGGCGGGGTGGGGCAGGTCTGGGGGGCGGTGATCGGCGCGGCCGGCGTCACCTTCGCCCGGCAGTGGTTGCAGGACCTGCTGCCGCATCTGCTGGGCCGCACCGGCAATTTCGAAGCCATCGTCTTCGGCCTGCTGATCATCCTGCTGATGCAGCGCCTGCCCGGCGGCATCGCCGGCTGGATCGCCAAGGCGTTCGAGCGCCGCCGGCATCGGCGCCCCGGCCGCTCCGAAACGGCGGAGGCGGATTCGGCCATCGCCGATCCGTCCATCGCGGACCCGCTGCCGCGCCGGCCGATGCCGGCCAAGGGCGAGGTGGTGCTGGAGGCGAGGGGGGTGACGCGGCGTTTCGGCGGGCTGGTCGCCAACCGCGACATCAGCTTCACCGTGCGGGCCGGCGAGATCCTGGCGGTCATCGGTCCCAACGGGGCGGGCAAGAGCACGCTGTTCAACCAGCTCTCCTGCGTCGACCATCCGACCTCCGGCGAGATTCTGTTCCGTGGCGAGCGGATCGACGGCCGCACCGCCCGCGCCATGGCCGGCGCCGGCCTCAGCCGCAGCTTCCAGCATGTGAAACTGCTGCCGACCATGAGCGTGCTGGAGAATGTCGCCATCGGCGCCCATCTGCGCGGCTCCAAGGGCGTCGCCGCCGCCGCCCTGCGGCTGAACCGGGCCGAGGAGGCGCGGCTGCTCGACGAGGCGCGGCGCCAGCTGGTCCGGGTCGGGCTCGGCCAGCATCTCCATGCCGAGGCGGGCAGTCTGGCGCTCGGCCAACAGCGCATCCTGGAGATCGCCCGCGCGCTGTGCGCCGACCCCTGCCTGCTGCTGCTGGACGAACCGGCCGCCGGCCTGCGCTTCCTCGAAAAACAGGCGCTGGCTGAGCTGCTGGTGAGGCTGCGGTCGGAGGGGATGGCGATCCTGCTGGTCGAGCATGACATGGATTTCGTCATGGGGCTGGTCGACCGCGTCTATGTCATGGAGTTCGGCGAGCGCATCGCCGAAGGCCCGCCGGAGACGATCCAGACCAACCCGGCCGTCCTCGAAGCCTATCTGGGAGGTGTCGAATGAGCGCGCCGCTGCTGGAGGTCTCCGACCTCTGCGTCTCCTACGGCAAGATCGAGGCGCTGAGCAACGCCAGCCTGCGGGTGGGCGAGGGGCAGATCGTCACCGTCATCGGCCCGAACGGGGCCGGCAAGACGACGCTGCTGTCCGCCATCATGGGCGTGCTGCCGTCGCGCGGCCGTGTCAGCTTTCTGGGGCGGGAGGGGCGATCGCCGGCGATCCAGGACATGGTGGCGCGCGGCATGAGCCTGGTGCCGGAGAAGCGGGCGCTGTTCGCCACCATGAGCGTGGAGGACAATCTGCGGCTCGGCGGCTTCCGCTTCCATGCGCGATCCCGGCGGGAGCAGGACGCGGCGATGGAGGAGCTCTATGCCCTGTTCCCCCGGCTGAAGGAGCGGCGCGGCCAGATGGCGGCGACGCTGTCGGGCGGCGAGCGGCAGATGCTGGCGCTCGCCCGCGCCCTGATGGGCAAGCCGAAGCTGCTGATGCTGGACGAGCCGTCGCTCGGGCTGGCGCCGCTGATCGTGCGCGAGGTCTTCCGCATCATCGCCGAGCTGCGGCGCGGCGGCGTGTCGATCCTGCTGATCGAGCAGAACGCCCGCGCCGCCTTGCGCGTCGCCGACCACGCCTATGTGCTGGAGCTGGGGCGCATCGCCATGGAGGGGCCGGCGGCGGAGCTGGCGCATGACCCGCGCGTGGTGGCGGCCTATCTCGGCATGGCCGGCAGGCATCAGGAGATGCTCGCCTCATGACCGGCCCCGGCCGGCGGCGGCATGCGGCCGCCCGGTCGGACCCGCCTTTCACGGTATTTCCCTCATGGCGTTTGGCAATCCCACCGGCGATTGCTAAAACGGACCCCCGTCTCGGCACCGGCTGGACAGATATCGGGCACCCATGGCCATCGCCAAGAAACTTCGCCGCTACATCCCGTCGGACCCCGCGTTCAATGTGGAGGAATTTCCGTTCTATTGGCTTGCCCGCGTCCAGGGCGTCTACAGCCAGAGGATGGAAGCCGCGTTGAAGCGGATCGGCACCGACATCCCGAGCTGGCGGGTGCTGTTCATCCTGAAGACGCGCGGCACGTCGAGCATTTCGGAGCTCTCGACCCACGCCATCGTCAAGCTGTCGACGATGACCCGCATCGTCTACCGCATGAAGGCGGAAGGGCTGGTCGAGACCGGCACCAACGCCGACGATGGCCGCGTCACCGAAGTGACGATGACCCCGGCCGGCGACGCGCTGGCCGAACGCATCCAGGAGGCGACAACGAAACTGTTCGCCCGCAGTTTCGAGGGGCTGTCGGAAGCGCAGATCGCCAGGCTGAACGCCATTCTTCAGCAGCTCTACGACAATCTGGCGGAGGATTGACCGGTTCGCCGGTGTTGGGCCCGGCGACTGCGGTCGGTCCCAATTGCGGGGGCCGCCCGTCGGCGTCCATCGTTGTGGCCGGACGCTGAGCGGCACGGGACGACATGAAGCGCGCATGGGTCGGCACGACCATCGGACTGATCATCCTGCTGAATGGCGTGCTTGGCGGCCTGCTCGCGGCGGAGCGCCGCGCCTATGTCGACGGGATGATGCATGTGGCGGCGCTGGCCGCCACCCACACCGCCGAACATATGGACGCGGCGATGGAGGTCGCCGACCGTACGATCTCCGTAATCATGGAATTCATGCGGCTCTCCGACCGGATCGGCGGCCTTGAGGAGATCGAGGTCCATCGGCTGCTGCTCCACCAGCAGGTCATCACCCCAAGTCTGATCAGCCTTTACATCGTTTCGCCGGATGGGCGCCTGCGGTATGATTCCCGTTCGGCGCACCCGGTGAAGGCGGACCTGTCCGACCGGGATTATGTCCAATATCACCTGAACGGCGGCGCCGACATCCTGTTCATCGGAAAGCCAGTCGTCAGCCGGATGACCGGCGAGTGGATCGTTCCGGTCAGCCGGCGGGTCGAGGATCGGTTCGGGCGCCTGATCGGGATCGTCACCGCGGCACTCGATCCCGCCGTCTTTTCGGCGCTGCTGCAAGCCTCCCCCCTGCCCGAGGGCATGCGGGCGGTCATCCTGTCACCGTCGGGATTCGTCTTCGGTTGTCTTAGCGGGACGGAGGAGCTGGGCCGCTCCGCTGCCGACTGGCCGCTGTTCCTCGATCATCTGCAAAGCGTCGGGACCGCCGCCGCCACGACCATCATGACCGAGAAGGGGGCCATCCTGCCGGGCGTGGTCGGGCCGGGCGCCTATGACGTCAGCTCCCGCCATGGCGTCATCGTGGCGGCCAACATCGCCACGCGGGATGCGATCGCCGACTGGGAGGGCCGCCTGCCGGTCTATTTCGCGCTCGACATCGTGCTGAGCGTCGGCGGTGGGATGCTGTCCGTCATCCTCCACCGGCAGGTGACCCGGCGGCGGCGGGCGCTGCGGGAACTGGCCGACGCGAATGCCCGGCTGGAACAGCGCGTGGCGGACCGGACGGCCGCCCTTCAGCGCAGCGAGGAACGCCTGACCGCCTTCGTGACCACCGCCCGCGACGCGATGCTGGTGGTGGATGGACATGGCGTCGTCCAGTTCTTCAATCCGGCCGCGACCGCGCTGTTCGGGTATGACGCCGACGACGTGATCGGCAAGAGCTTCGACATGCTGCTGCCGGGCCAGCTGGCCGTCTTCCAGGAGCGCGTGGGGTGCGCGGGCCATGGGGGCGACGAGAAGGACTGCATCGGCGAGCTGATGGCCCGGCACCGCAGCGGCGTCGAGTTTCCGGTCGAATTCACGCTGGGTATCTCCCGCAACGGGGGCGAGGTGATCTTCGTCGGCGTCCTGCGCGACATCCGCGAGCGCAAGTTGCAGGAGGAAAGGCTGTGGCAGCTTGCCACTCTGGACCCGCTGACCGGGCTGCTGAACCGGCGCGCCTTCATGGAGCGCGGCGCCGCCCTGCTGGAGGAGGGCTGGCGGCAGGGCAGGCCGGTCAGCGTCCTGATGATCGACGCCGACCATTTCAAGTCGATCAATGACGGCTTCGGCCATCAGACCGGCGACGTCGTGCTGCGCATGCTGGCCGGCATCCTGGCGGCGGCGGTGCGCGGCGACGACCTTCTGGGCCGCCTGGGCGGCGAGGAGTTCGCCGTCATCCTGCCGGGAGCCGATGGTCCCGACGCCGACGGCATCGCCGAGCGGCTGCTGGCCGATGTCCGCCAGGCGCGGGTGCCGGCGCCTGGCCGGATTCTGACCATCACCATCAGCATCGGCATCAGCGTGGCGCAGCGGCGCTGCGCGCTGGAGGATCTGCTGGCGGCGGCGGACCGGGCGCTTTACGAGGCCAAGACCATGGGCCGCGACCGGCGCGCCATCGCGGCCTGAGCGATTCGGCCGCGTCAGCCGATCAGGGACGCTTTCAGATGGCCGCGCCCGTCCTCCGCCTCGTCGAGTTGGCGCAGCAGGTCGAGCGTCGCCCGCGCGTCGGCCTCCGTGATGCGGGACAGGGCGAAGCCGAGATGGACCAGCACCCAGTCGCCGGTCCAGCCGGACAGCGGCTCGTCCGGCGCGGCGAGGCAGGACAGGTTCACCTCCCGCCTTTCGCCCAGCATCTCGGCGGTCACGGTCATCCGGCCGGCATCGGCGACGCCGAGGATGAGAGCGGGAACTCCAAGGCACATCGCGGTGTTCCTTCCCGGCGCTCAGGCCACTTCCAGTTCGACCAGGGTCAGCTCGTCGCCGCCGCGCGGGCTGAGGCGGAGGCCGCCGCAGGCCGGGCAGGGGGCGAGCCGCTCCGGCACCCGCCGTTCGCAGCCGCAATCCTCGCACCAGACGAGGCCCGGCGGCTGGTCGATCTCGACCGCGGCGCCATCGGCCAGCGTGTCACGGCGGACGACATCGAAGGCGAAGCGCAGGGCGTCGGGATCGACGCAGGCGAATTGCCCGACCGCCAGCCGGATGCGGGTGACCCGCCGGAAGGCGTGCCGTCGCGATTCCTCCTGAAGCAGGTCCAGAAGCCGCTCGCACAATGAAAGCTCGTGCATGGTGCCTTCTCCACCCCGTGCAGACGAGAGGCCGTCTTGGGAGAGAGGTGTGAATTGGACGGATGTCCATAAGTCGATCAGGGGATCCCTATCACGGTGATTCAGGATTGGCAAACCGCAAAACCGCATGACTGCGTGGAATTCAGCAGTGATCAGAGAATCTGATCGGCCAATAACCAAGTTTTATTCTGTAACCATGAAATGAATACTGGTGCTGAGCCGCAATGTCGCATGTCGTTCCGCCGCGTGCCGGCGCAAGATCGGGCTGCGAGCGCCGGCCCGGCCATGGCGGACGACCGTGGTGCCGGACATCATGCTCCAGCTCCGGCGCCATGGTGTTTCGCCATGGCCGGACCGTTCGGCCGGCGCCCGCGCCCACCCCGTCTTCAACCGCCAGGGGCTTGGCCACATCATGGATCACGCGACCGCTGGCGCGGCCACCTGCGCGCCTCTTTTCCCGGCGCCTTCTCTTCTGGCGCGCCATGGCGTCCGGCATGTGCCGGCGACCGTCTGCACCGCAACCGGCATGGCCGGCCGCGAGGAGGCGGTCATCGACGAGGTGCCGGTCGGGCTGGTCTATGCCGGCGATCTCTTCGCGGTCATGCTGGCGACCCCGACCGACCTGGAGGATTTCGCCACCGGCTTCTCGCTGAGCGAGGGCATCGTCGGTGATGCCGGGGAGCTGGCGGTCACCGCCATCGACGAGCTGGCCGACGGCGTGCGCATCCGCATGGAGGTGCCGGTGGAACGGCTGGCGGCGCTGCTGCGGCGCAAGCGCAACCTGATGGGCGGGTCCGGCTGCGGCCGCTGCGGCACCGACAGCTTCGCCGAGACGCTGCGCCCGCTCGATCCCGTGCGCTCCACCGCCCGCATCGCCCCGGACGCCATCCGCCGTGCCATGGCGGCCCTGCCCTCGGGCCAGATGTTGAACCGGCAGACCGGCGCCGTCCATGCCGCCGGCTTCGCCTGGGCCGATGGCGAACTGGTCGCGGTGCGCGAGGATGTCGGGCGGCACAACGCGCTCGACAAGCTGATCGGCGCGCTGGCCCGTGCCGGCATCGACCCGGCCGGCGGCTTCGTCGTGGTGTCGAGCCGCTGCTCCTTCGAGATGGTCCACAAGACGGCCGCCGCCGGTATCCCGCTGATCGCCGCGATCTCCGCCCCCACCTCGCTGTGCGTCGGCTTCGCCGAAACCGTCGGGGTCGGGGTGGTCGCCTATGTGCGCGATGGCCGCTTCACCGTCTATGCCGTGCCGTCGCGGGTCGCGGCGCCTGTTTGAACCACTTGTCCAGGCCATAAAAAGCAGCCACAAGAAAGCCTTGGGCCGGTTCGTCGCCGGCCCAAGGCTTTCTTGTTCGGGGTGCTGGTCTCTCTCAGTGCGTCGCCGCCGGCTGCCCCATCGACGGCTGCGGTTTGCGCGACGGCAGCGGGGTCAGGCCGCCCAATCCCTTGCGGTAGATCAGCCAATAGATGCCGCCGACGAACACCGACCCGCCGACGATGTTGCCGAGCGTGGCGAACAGCAGATTGTGCAGAATGCCGCCCGCCGTGATCATCGACACGTCCAGCCCGGCCGGCACATGGTCCGTCAGTTTCAGCAGATAGGCCAGCGGCAGGAAATACAGGTTGGCGATGCAGTGCTCGAAGCCGGCGGCGACGAAGGCGGCGACCGGCAGGGTCAGCGCGACGATCTTGTCGGTCACCGTGCGGCCGGCATAGGCGAGCCACACGGCGAGGCAGACCAGCAGGTTGCACAGGATGCCCTTGAAGAAGATCGTTACCGCGTCGGGCGCGATCTTGCCGATGGCGAGCTTCAGGACGGCGCCGCCGACCGCGCCATTGTTCATCTCGGTGTGGTGCGACAGATAGATCAGGAAGACGAGTCCCATCGCCCCGACCGCGTTGCCGATCCAGATCGTCGCCCAGTTGCGCAGCACCTGGGCCGTGCTGATCTGGCCGTTGGCCCGCGCCATCACGATCAGGCAATTGCCGGTGAACAGCTCCGCTCCGCCGACCATGACGATGGCGAGGCCGAGCGAGAAGACCAGCCCGCCCAATATGCGCTGGACGGCGAAGCTCAGCGCCGGATCGGCCAGCACGATGACGAAGAACATGCCGCCCAACCCGATGCCGCCGCCGGCGACCACCGCCAGCATGAAGCTGGCCAGGAAGGGCATCGTCGCCTTCTTCACCCCCAGCTTTTCGACCTTGTCCTGGATCTCGGCGGGCGAATAGGCGTCCATGCCGAGAACCGGCGTGCCTTTTGATGCAGGATCCGCCATGGCGAAATTCCTCCACTCTTCTTGAGTTGCCTCGATATCCGGATCAGCCGACCGTCTCGTAGGCCTCGAATCCCTCGCCGCGGACCAGCCGGTCATGCACGGCCTCCACGGAGCTGCGGACGGTGCTGGTGACCGGCGCGAAAAAGCTGGTGTCCTGCGGCTGGATGCCGAGGAACAGGATCTCCGGGATGGTCTCGCGCAGGCTGTCGATCAGGAAATTCAGCGGGATGGCATGGGTGGTGACCATGAACTGCTCGGCGACGCTGTCCTGGTCGATCAGGCGGACCTCGCCCGGCGCCAGCTCCATGTCGGCGGCATCGACGATCAGCACCCGATGCGGCGCCAGCTTGCGGATGTGGTGGGTGTGGTTCTCCGGCACATCCTCGCCATCCACCACGGTCCAGCCGGGGGCCGGCTGCTCGTCGAGAAGCTGGGCCAGCAGCGGGCCGGCGCCGTCGTCGCCGCGCAGGACATTGCCAACCGTGAATACGACATCGGTCATGACAGCCGTCTCCCCATCAGATAGATCGCGGGTTCGCGCCGGATGGCGTCCAGCGCGGTGCGCAGCCGGTCGAGCCAGGCCGCCACGTCGGGCGGGGCGGTGGGCAGCGCCGCCTCGACCGCCGTCATCAGCGGGCGGATGTGGCTGCTGTCCACCGTGATCTCGCCGAAGCGCAGCAGGCCCGACAGCTTGCGGTGCGCCTCCTCGTTGTCCTTCAGCGATTCCAGAACGCGGTCGAACACCGCGGTGGTGCAGCGGAAGGCCGGCTTGAAGCAGTCGAACACGCCGATGTGATGCCCGATGGCCAGCGAATAATAGACCACCTGCTTGGCATCCTCCGGGATGTCCTCCTTGCGCTCCAGAACCTTGGCGTTCAGCTGGTAGAAGACCACCTCCGGCGCCGCACCCCGGCCGGCGCGCAGGCCGGGGATGGAGCCGGGATCGGCCTGCGCGGGCATGGTCATGGCGTTGCTCCCCTGGGTGCTTCTCCCCGGATGGCCTGCTGCACCACGTCGGCGAGCCGGCCGATGATCTCGGCGCGGCGCGGGTCGCGCTCCTCACCGATCGCCTCCATCATCCGTTCGGACAGGCTGAAGGAGCCCGGCGTGTGGGCATGCCCTTCCAGCAGGGCCATGAACTCCTCGGCGATGTCGCGGCCCTGACGGTAGCCGGCCATCCGCCGCGCCTCGCGTTCCAGCCGGACCCGCAGCGCATAGGGGATGTCGGGATGGGGCAGGGCGGCGGCCTCGCCGGCGGCCTCGACATGGATCTCGGCCTTCAGCTTCTGCTCCAGCAGGCCGAGCGCCACGGCGAAGCCGTGGATGGTCGCGGCCGGCGTCGGCGGGCAGCCGGGGATGTAGACGTCCACCGGCACGATGTTGTCGGTGCCGCCCCAGACGCAATAGAGGTCGTGGAAGATGCCGCCGGTGCAGCCGCAGGCGCCGTAGGAGACGACGATCTTGGGATCGGGCGCCGCCTCGTAGGCGCGCAGCGCCGGCATCCGCATGGAGCGGGTGACGGCGCCGGTGAACAGCAGGATGTCGGCATGGCGGGGCGAGGCCACCACCTTGATGCCGAAGCGCTCGGCGTCGAACACCGGGGTGATGGACGAGAAGATCTCGATCTCGCAGCCGTTGCAGCCGCCGCAATCGACGCGATAGACGTAGGCGGAGCGCTGGATGGTCTTCAGCAGCGCCTTCTTCATCGTGGCGATCTGTTCGCTGGTGGAGACCGGCGACATCTCCGCCACCAGGGTCTTGGGGTCTACGGGGATGTTCATGGCGTGGTCTCCGGTTCCTTGCTCATCTGCCGGGCGATGCCCATGCCGGCGATGTGGTGGACATCCTGGGCGCGCTTGCAGGCCGGGCAGGTCGACACGGTCAGGCGCAGCCGGTCCGCCTCCTCGGCGCTGCGAGCCGACTGGCTCAGCAGGCGGGCGACGTAATCGACCTCCTTGGCCGGGGCGAAGGGCTTGCCGCAGCAGGCGCAGTCGGCCAGCGTGAACACCGCCTTGCGCGTCAGGTCGGCCTTGCTGCCGACCGCCAGCTCGAAATCGTCGGACAGGCGGATGGCGCCGGTCGGGCAGGATTCCTCGCAGCGGCCGCAGAAGACGCAGCGCCCGTAATTGATCGACCAGACGCGGTTGCCGGCGGTGGTGTCGGTCTCCATCGCGATGGCGTTGGCCGGACAGGCGACGGTGCAGGCGGCGCAGGCGATGCAGTCTTCCGCCTTGTGTTCCGGCTTGCCGCGGAAGTCCTTGCAGACCGGCATCGGGGCGAAGGGGTATTTGACCGTCGCCTCGCCCGTGCGGAAGATTTCCTTGAGTAGCTTGAGCATGTCCGCCTCCCGTCACTTCAGCGGTGAATCCGTGCGTTCGCGGCAGTAGCGCTCCATCTCCTTGTAGGCGATGGTCCTGGAGCGCTTCTTGCGGACGTCCACCACGGTCACGCGGTCGGTGCAGGAATAGCAGGGGTCGATGCTGCCCACGATCAGCGGGGCGTCCGACACCGTATTGCCGCGCAGCATGTAGCGCAGCACCGGCCAGTTGTTGTAGGTCGAGGCGCGGCAGCGCCAGCGGTAGAGTTTCTGGTTGTCGCCGGTCATCGACCAGTGGATGTCCTCGCCGCGCGGCGCCTCGGTGAAGCCGAGCGCGAACTTGTGCGGGACATAGGTGAAATCCTCGGTCAGCACCGGGCCGGCGGGAGCCTTGTCCAGCAGCGTCTCGATGATCCACAGGCTGTCGAAGAACTCCGCCACCCGCACCAGCGTGCGGGACAGCACGTCGCAGCCCTGTTCGACATGGACCGGCATGTCGAGCAGCTTGTAGCCGGCGAAGGCATGGTCGGCGCGGGTGTCGCGGCGGTGGCCGCTGCCGCGCACCACCGGCCCGACCGGGCTGTAGTCGCGGGCGATCTGCGGATCGAGCCGGCCGACGCCCTTGACGCGGCCGCTGACATTGGCGGTGGACAGCAGCACATCGACCAGCCGGGTCACGTCGTCGCGCAGCTCGGCGACCAGTTCGCGGGTCTTGGCCTGCTGGTCGCCCAGGATGTCGCGGCGCACGCCGCCGATCAGGTTCAGCGCGTAGGTCTTGCGCGCCCCGGTCAGCAGCTCGGCCAGCGTCATCGCCTTCTCGCGCACGCGGAAGAACTGCATGAAGCCGGTGTCGAAGCCGATGAAATGGCAGACGAGCCCCAGGTTCAGGAGATGGCTGTGCATCCGCTCCGTCTCCAGCAGGATGGAGCGGATGGCCTGGGCGCGCGGCGGCACCTTGATGCCCAGCGCATTCTCCACCGAGCTGGCATAGGCGACGCTGTGGGCGTAGCCGCAGATGCCGCAAACCCGGTCGGCCAGGAAGGTGACGTCATTGTAGCCCATCCGCGTCTCGGCCACCTTCTCCATGCCGCGATGGACGTAGAACATGCGGTAATCGGCGTCGATGATGTCCTCGCCATCGACGAACAGGCGGAAATGACCGGGCTCGTCGGAGGTGATGTGCAGCGGCCCCAGCGGGACGACGCGGGTTTCCTGCTTGGCCTCGTTGATGAACTGGTAGGTCTCGTCGTCGCTGGTCGGCGCCGGCCGCAGCCGGTAATCCATCGAATCCTTGCGCAGCGGATAGAGCTCGTCGGGCCAGTCGTCGGGCAGGACGAGGCGGCGCTCGTCCGGCAGTCCGACCGGGCGCAGGCCGAACATGTCGCGCACCTCGCGCTCGCCCCAGACGCAGGCGGGCACCCTGGGGGTGACGGAGGGGTATTCCAGCGTGTCGGCCGGCACCTCGCAGCGCACCACCACATGGCACTTGTCGCCGCCCTCCATCGACAGGACGTAATAGACGGCGTAGCCGCCGTTCAGCGGCCGTTCGTCGTTGCCGACGACCACCGACAGCCAGCCATTGTGGTCGTAATAGAGGCTGGCCACGACGTCCGGCAGCGACACCGGCTTGACCGTGATGGTGACCTGGGATTCGGTCTGCCAGGATTCGTCAATGATGGCATGGGGCAGGCTCTCGCGCAGGGAGGCGATGTAGCCGCTCCCGACCCGTTCCGGAGTGATGAGGTTCATTTGGAGATCTCCGTCTGCGAGAGGCTGCCGGTCACCAGCTGTCCGCCGGCGCGGGCGGTGTCGTATGTCTGCCTGTCGTATGTCTGCCAGGGCGCGGCCACCACCGGGCGGCTGTCGCCGTTCATCACCACCGCGGTCGCCTGCCGCACCAGATCGGACAGCGGTTGCGGCACGGCGAAGCCCAGCATCAGCACCAGCGCCGCCAGCACGCCCAGCGGGGCCAGCGCCTTCCAGCCGACGTCACCCTTGGCCATCGTCTCCGGGCTCTTGCCCAGCACGCTGTCGGCGACGATCTTCACCAGCCCGGCGATGGTGATGCAGAGGAACAGCGCGCACAGCGCCATGATCCAGCCATAACCCTCGTTCAGCCCGGCCATGAAGACCATGAATTCGCTGACGAAGATGTTGAAGGGCGGGAAGCCCGCCAGCGCCAGGGCGCAGCCCATCATCAAGAGGCCGGTGGCCGGCGCCACCCGCAGCACGCCCTTCACCGCCCGCAGGTCGCGGCTGCCGTATTTCATCAGGACATTGCCGGCGCTGCAAAAGAACAGGGCCTTGGTGACGCTGTGGTTGATGGCGTGCAGCAGGGCGGCGGCGATGCCGAGCGGCCCGCCGACGCCGAGCGCCACGACGATCAGCCCGATATTCTCGATGCTGGAATAGGCCAGCTTGCGCTTCAGATCCTGCTGCACGAAGAACAGCAGCGACGAGACGCCGACCGACAGCAGGCCCAGCGTCAGCAGCAGCATCTGCGGGAAGCCGGTGCCGACCGTGCCGACGGTGATGACGTAGAAGCGGATGACGATCAGCAGCGCGCATTTCAGCAGCACGCCCGACAGCAGGCCCGACACCGGGCTCGGCGCCTCGGAATGGGCGTCGGGCAGCCAGGCATGCATCGGGAAGATGCCGGCCTTGGTGCCGAAGCCGATCAGGGCGAAGACGAAGGCCAGCTTGACCAGCATCGGGTCCAGCTCGGCGGCATGGCCGACCAGGGCCGTCCACAGCACCGCCTGATGCGGGTCAGCCAGCACGTCGGCGGCGTTGGAGAAGACCAGCACCGTGCCGTAGAGGCCGAAGGCGACGCCGACCGTGCAGATGATGACGTATTTCCAGGCGGCCTCCAGCGAGGATTTCTGTCCGTACAGCCCGACCAGGAAGGCGGATCCCAGCGTCGTCGCCTCGATCGCCGCCCACATCATGATGATGTTGTTGGCGGTGACCGCCAGCAGCATGGTGAACAGGAACAGGCTGAAGAAGCCGTAATAGATCCGCAGCTTGCCGGCATCGATGGCGCCGGACTCCAGGTCGTGGCGAATGTAGGCGATGGAATAGAGGCCGGTCATCAGCCCGACCACGCCGATCAGCATCATGAAGACGGCGCCGAGCGCGTCGACGAACAGCCAGTCGCCGAAGGCGGCGATGGCGCCGTTCGACAGCACCTGGATCAGCGCCGCGACGCTCAGCAGGAAGACATAGCCGATGGAGCCCAGATGGATGCGCTCCAGCAGCGCCACGCCGCCCTTGTCGGTCGCGAAGGCTTCGGGCAGCGACTCCCGGAACCAGGGCAGGGTCAGCAGGAACAGCGCCACCGCCAGCGGACCGATCAGCAGAAGTGGGGGAAGGATCGAGGGTACCATGGCGGTCATCCCTTCAGGCTCGTGAGCTGGCGCGCGTCGAGCGTGTGCAGCGTGTCGAAGATCCGCGATCCCAGCGCCGCCATCACCACCACCGCGAAGATGGCGTCGGTGGCGATGCCGATCTCCACCAGCTCCGGCGCGTTGGGGGCCAGCAGGGCCAGGGTCAGGTGCGACCCGTTCTCCATCAGGCAATAGCCGAACACCTGCTTCAGGATGTTCCGCTGCGCCACGATGCAGGCGAGCCCGATGAAGAACAGGGCGAGCGACACCGCCAGCGCCGGCTTGATGGCGTCGGCCGCCGGCAGCGTCACCTTGGACGCCACGACGAAGCAGAGGATGAGGGCGATGGCGGCGCCGACGATGGACAGCGCCGTCGGCATCACCGCCCCCGCGCCGATGGCCGGATCGCTCAGCCGGCGGAAGGCGCGGTACATGATCGCCGGGACCAGGATCACCTTGGTCAGCAGCGCGGTGAAGGACCAGAGATACAGCTCGCCCGACCCGGTGGCCCCGGCCAGCGCGACGAACAGCATCACCAGGATGAAGCTCTGCAACGCGTAGAAGCGGGCGGAGTTGGCCGGATTGCCGGCGAGCGTGACCAGCAGGGAGCTGACGATCAGCAGGCCCGACAGGCCGTTGACGATGAGAAATCCGTTCATGACCGTTCCCTCCCTCAGCCGAGCCACGAGGCGGCGATGGAGCTTGAGACCAATGTCATCGCCACCAGGGCCACCAGCACGAACTTCATGCCGGCCGGCAGGGGTGCTGCCGCGGCCATGGTGGTGGACGGCTTGCCGGGCACCGAATGGCCCAGCCATTTCAGGAACCAGGCGAAGGAGCCGACCGATTCCGCCAGCGCGATGACGACCAGCAGCATCAGCGCCCAGTGATGCGCCCCGACCTCGAACCCGCCGGCGAAGATGGCGAACTTGCTGAAGAAGCCGTTGAAGGGCGGCACGCCGGTGATCGCCAGCGCGGCGCAGACGAAGGCGACGCCCAGCAGCGGCGATTTGGTGACGATGCCGCGCAGCGACGGCAGCAGCCGGGTGCCGGCGGTGTAGCTGAGCGCACCGGCGACCAGGAAGAACAGCGTCTTGGCGAAGGCGTGGTTGAAGATGTGGGCGATGGCGCCCTTGAAGGCGAGGTCGGAGCCGAAGACCGACAGCGACAGCGCCAAGAGGATGTAGGCGAGCTGCGTGATGGTCGAATAGGCGAGCAGACGCTTCAGATCGACCTGCGGCAGATACATGAAGAAGCCGTAGACCAGCGTCAGCACCGCCATGATCGAGCCGACCCAGCCGACGATCTCCGGCGCGCCGCCGGCCGACATCAGTCCGCGGGCGAAGATGTAGACGCCGACCTTCACCATCGAGGCCGCATGCAGATAGGCGCTGACCGGGGTCGGCGCCTCCATGGCGTCGGGCAGCCACATATGGAAGGGCAGCTGGGCCGACTTGCCCCAGGCGGCGACCAGGATCGCCAGCAGCACGGTCGCCTTCATTCCCGGCGCCAGATCGGCGATGGCGGTCAGCGCGAAGGTGCCGGTCGACAGGAACAGCAGCGCCGCCGCGACATAGAGGCCGAGCGAGGCGACATGGGTGACCAGCAGCGCCTTGGCCGCCGAGCGCAGCGCCTTGGGCGATTCGTAATAGCCGATCAGGGCCCAGGAGCAGGCGCCCGTCAGCTCGAAGAAGGCGAGCTGGCCGACGACGGTGGAGCTGAAGACCAGCCCGGTCATGGCGCCGATGAACACCAGCAGGAAGGCGTAGAAGCGCCGCCGGCCGATGTCGGGATGCTCGCGGTTGCCGGCGTTCAGATAGGCGGCGGAATAGACCGCGACCAAGAGGCCGATGGCGATCACCGCCAGCGCGATCAGCACGCTGACGCTGTCCACCACCAGCCCGAGGATCGAGACCGGGCCGAAGGAGATCAGCTCGTAGGTGGCGCCGACCTTGCCGTCGCCGAGCAGCGACATGGCCAGGATGGCGATTACCGCGACGGTGGCGGCGGCGAAGCCCTGGCACAGCCATTTGGCCGATGCCCGTTCCGATGCCGCGATCGCCGCCGCGCCGCCGAAGGGGACGAGGATGGCGGCCAGCGCCAACAGCCCGAGCGGTTCCGTGGGGAGTGTTATCATGATGCTGCCCCTCGCCGGCTCACAGGCCGACCAGATAGAAGACGAAGGCGAGCGAGGCGGCGCCGACCCCGATCCAGCTGTGCTGGGGGGTCAGGCGGAAGCGGACGCGCGCGACGCTGTTCTCGACCACGCCGACGGCGGCGAAGATCACGACCAGCTTGATGACGAAGGCGATCAGCCCGAACAGCAGCCCGAAGACCGTCATCTCGGGCGCGCTGCCGAAGGGCAGGAAGACGCCGACGAACCAGGCGACGACCACCGTCTGCTTCAGCGCCATCGCCCATTTGATCAGCGCCAGCGACGGGCCGGAATATTCGGTCAGCGGGCCTTCCTGAAGCTCCTGCTCCGCTTCCGCCATGTCGTAGGGCAGCTTGCCCAGCTCGATGTAGATGGCGTAGGCGAAGGACAGGGCGGCGACGATGGTCGCGGTGACCGAGTGGACATGGCCGTCGGCGATGGCGCCGCCGATGGCGCCGAGGTTGGTCGAGCCGGCCAGCAGGGCGGCGACGAACAGCGACAGCAGCATCACCGGCTCCACCAGCACGCCCATGGTCAGCTCGCGGCTGCCGCCGATGCCGGAGAAGGAGCTGCCGCTGTCGATGCCGGACAGCGAGAAGAAGAAGCGGGCGAGCGCGAACAGATAGATGACCGTGATCAGGTCGCCGACCGGCGCGACCGGCGTGAAGCGGGTCAGCATCGGGATGCCCATGGCGATGACCAGCACCGTCGTCAGCATCACCGCCGGCATCGCGCGGAAGGCGAAGCCGCTGTTCGGCGGGGTCAGGTCCTGGCGGGTCAGCAGCTTGGCGATGTCGCGATAGTCCTGAAGCAGGCCCGGCCCGTGGCGGGTGTGCAGCTTCGCCCGGACCATGCGCGACAGGCCGGAGACCAGCGGTGCGGCGGCGAGCAGGAGGAGCGCCTGGAAAAGTCCCAGGATCAGGTGTGAGAAGGTCAGCATGGCGTCCTCCCGTCAGACGGCCAGCGCCAGCAGCGCGATCAGCGCCGCGACGATGTAGAGGCAGTAGATGCGGAAATCGCCGGCCTGGATGATTTGCAGCCACTTGCCGCCGGCATCGACCGCGCCGACGATCGGGGCGATGACGCTGCGGTCGGCCAGCGGTTCGGTGCGGCGCGCCAGCGTGACCACCCGTTCGAAGCCGTGGGCGACGACGGTCCAGCGCCCGGCGATCACGCGGCGCATGGCGTAGAGCGGGGCGAAGAACATGCGGATCGGCTGGGCGAAGCCGCCGGCGCTGGCGGACATGTGATGGTCCGGCAGATAGCCGGCCGCCCAGGGGGCCGCCACCTTGCGGTCGCCGCCGCGCTTGGCGGCGAAGGCCGCCTTCAGCCCGATCGGCAGGAAGGCCATGGCGATCAGCAGGATGGCGATCAGCGGGGTGGAGAGCGTCGCCTGCTGGGCGTCGCCCGGCAGCAGCGTGGTGCCGACCGCCAGCGTCACCGGGGCGGTGCCGATGGTCGCCGCCGCGACACGGCCCATCACCGGCGCCACCAGCGGAGCCAGCAGGCCGAGCGCCACGCAGGCGACGGCCAGCACCGCCATGCCGGCGACCATCGCGGCCGGCGCCTCGCGCGCTTCTTCCGCATGATGGCTGCGCGGCGCGCCGGCGAACATGATGCCGTAGGCCTTGACGAAGCACATCACCGCCAGCGCGCCGGTCAGCGCCAGCATGACGGCGGCGATCGGGGCGGCGAACTTCACCAGCGGGGTGCCGTCCAGCGCCGCGGCGAACAGCGCCTGATAGGTGTACCATTCCGACACGAAGCCGTTCAGCGGCGGGATCGCCGAGATGGCCAGCGCGCCGACCAGGAAGGACAGGGCGGTCCAGGGCATGTTGCGGGCCAGCCCGCCCATCTCCTCCATGTCCTTGGTGTGCATGCGGAAGATGGTGGAACCGGCGCCGAGGAACAGCAGGCCCTTGAACACCGCATGGTTCAGCAGGTGGTAGAGCCCGGCCATCAGCCCCAGCACCGCCAGCACCGGCTGGTGCAGCGCCATGCCGATCATGCCGGTACCGACGCCCAGCAGGATGATGCCGATATTCTCGACCGAGTGGTAGGCGAGCAGCTTCTTGATGTCGTGCTCGGCGAGCGCGTAGACGACGCCCAGCACCGAGGATACCGCGCCGAAGGCCAGCACCAGCAGGCCCCAGCCCAGCATCGCCGGCCCGGCGCTGGCGCCCAGCAGGTCGATGCCGACCTTGACGATGCCGAAGACGCCGATCTTGATCATCACGCCCGACATCAGCGCCGAGGCGTGCGACGGGGCGGCCGGATGGGCGCGCGGCAACCAGATGTGCAGCGGGATCATGCCGGCCTTGGCGCCGAAGCCGATGAAGGCCAGCAGGAAGGCGACGCTGTCCAGCGGGGCCGGCAGCGGATGGGCGCGGTAGGCGGCGAAGTCGAAGCCGCCGGCCTGGTTCGCCATCAGGAAGAAGGCGGCCATGATCAGCACCGAGCCGCCATGGGCGACCAGGAAATAGAGGAAGCCGGCGCCCACCGCCTCGTCATCCTGGTCGAAGATGACCAGGAAATAGGAGGCCAGCGACATCATCTCGAAGAAGATGAGGAACCAGAAGGCGTTGTCGGCCGCCACCACCAGCATCATCGAGGCGATGAAGGCGTTCATGAAGAAGCCCATCGCCCCGACGCCGCGCCCGGCATATTCGCGCACATAGGCGAAGCCGTAGATCCAGGCGACCAGCGACAGGAGCGAGATGACCGCGATCATCAGCCCGGCCAGCGGGTCGAGCCGCAGGACGAAATGGGCGAAGGGGTAGGGGCCGGCGGCGTCGAGCACGGCCGGCTCGGCGGCGCCGATGGCGGTCAGTCCCGAAGCCAGCCCGGCCAGCGCGGCGGCGATGCCGACGCCGCTGCCGCCAAGACGGACATCCCCCTCCCGATGCTTCAGGAGGAGGCAGAGGATGGCGCCGCCGCAGGACAGCAGCAGCGACATGATGAGCAGGGAGAGTGGAATCATGGGTCCAGCCCCTCCAGCGAGGCGAGCGGCGTTTCAAGACTGACCGGTGCCGCCGCGGCCAGGGTGCGCTTGACGGCAGCAGCCTGGCGGGTGGCATCGGCGTCGGCCGCGTAAAGGGCGGCGGTCGGGCACACGCGCACGCAGGCCGGCCCGTCGCCGGAAAAGGCGCAAAGGTCGCATTTCACCGCCACGCTCCTGACGCCGATCTCCCAGGCCAGCAGCGGATCGAGCGCCGCCGGCTGGGTCGGGGTGGCGGCGGCGATGCCGGCGACCCCGGCGATGCCGGTGCCGCTGGGCGTGATGGCGCCGAAGGGGCAGGCCAGCGCGCACATCTTGCAGCCGATGCAGGTCTGCTCATCCAGCAGGATGGCGTCGGCGCCGAAGGTGATGGCGTCGACCGGACAGACGCGGGCGCAGGGCGCGTCCTCGCACTGGTGGCAGAGAACGGGGCCGGTGTCGTCGCCGGTCCGCATGACGGTCAGCCGGGGATGCGCCTGCAACCCCTGTTTCTTATGGGACTCGGTGCAGGCCGCCATGCAGGTGTTGCACCCGATGCATTTTCTCGGTTCCGCGATAACGAAGCGATTCATGTCCAGACCTCCGGCTTCCCGGGCGGGTGCGTCGAGTGGGGCGACCAGGAGCTCGGCGGGCTTTCAAAATCCCGATAAGAAAACCTGATCGGCCAATAAGAAGACAGTATTGGCTCGCGCACGCCCCCAAACCGCCCGTTCTCACCGGCGGTTTGGCAGAAGGAGAGCCAGCTGTTGCGAATCTTTGTCATTCCGGCGGACTTTCATGATGTCGCCGTTGACTTCGCTACGCTATTCCTCCGGGTGACGCGATGTCAACTAGACACATAAAAAAAGTGGGTATAAGGTGCGCGACACAAAGGCCGGGTGTCATGGACCGTTTTGACTATCGGATGGCGTCCCGGAAACTCTGATAAGAAAGAGAAGATACTCGATAGGATCGGCTTATCAGCGTCGATTACTTTTAAAGATCGGGCGATAAGCGATTTCGATCGGACGTGAAGCCACCGGTGCCCAAAGCGGCCAACCGGCGCGCAACGCCAGGGACCAGTGAAGCGATGCCGGGGCGGGGCCGTCCGACGGCCCCCTCCGGCTGCCAACAAGGACGACGGGAATGAACAGATTCGTCACTGCCAACCCGAGCAAGTGCATCGGTTGCCGCACATGCGAGGTCGCCTGTGCGCTTGCCCATTCCGATGGTGCCGGCGTCGAAGGGCTGGCGCCCGACACCTTCAAGCCGCGCATCCGCATGGTGAGGACGGCCGACGTCAGCACCGCGGTGATGTGCCACCATTGCGAGGATGCGCCCTGCGTCAACGCCTGTCCGAACAACGCCATCGTCTATCGTCAGAACAGCGTGCAGGTGGAGCAGGAGCGCTGCCTGGGCTGCAAGAACTGCGTGCTGGCCTGCCCGTTCGGCGTGATGGACGTGGTGACGGTGCCGGCGGTCCGGCAGTTCGCCGGCATGACGCTGAGCCTGGGCGTCAAGGCGCAGGCGCACAAATGCGACCTGTGCGTCGGGCGCGGCGAGGCCGGCCCGGCCTGCGTCGCGGTCTGTCCCACCAGCGCCCTGACCCTGATGGACCGGGAGGCGATGGACGAGACGCTGCGCCGCCGGCGCGAGCGCGCCGCCCTGGAAGCGGCCGAAGTCGCGGCCTGAGCCCCGATCACTCCCCCATCATCGCGGCTGTGACGCACAGCCGGCGCGCAATCGAGCGAACACCGAGGTCGAGATGGAAAAGCATATGGCGGTCTGCCCCTACTGCGGTACGGGCTGCAAACTCAATCTGCTGGTCGAGGGCGGGAAGGTCGTCGGCGCCGAACCCCTCAACGGCGTCACCAACGAAGGAGAACTCTGCCTCAAGGGTTATTTCGGCTATGACTTCATCAACGACACCAAGCTGCTGACGCCGCGCCTGCGCAACCCGATGCTGCGCCGCTCGCGCGATGCCGCGTTCGAGGCGGTGTCGTGGGACGAGGCGATCCAGTACGCGGCGAAGCGGCTGGGCGAGATCAAGGCCAAATACGGTCCCGATTCGATCATGACGACCGGCTCGTCGCGCGGCACCGGCAACGAGACCAACTATGTGATGCAGAAATTCACCCGCGCGGTCCTCGGCACCAACAATGTCGACAATTGCGCGCGCGTCTGCCACGGCCCCTCGGTCGCCGGATTGCAGGTGACGCTGGGCAACGGCGCCATGAGCAACTCGATCCCCGAGATCGAGCACACCAAATGCGTCCTGGTCTTCGGCTACAACGTCGCCGACAGCCATCCGGTGATCGCCAAGCGCATCATCAAGGCCAAGGAGCGCGGCGCCAAGATCATCGTCTGCGATCCGCGCAAGATCGAGACGGCCCGTCTGGCCGACCTGTGGCTGCCGCTGAACAACGGCTCCAACATGGCGCTGGTCAACGCCTTCGCCAATGTCCTGATCAATGAAGGGCTTTACAACAGGGAGTATGTCGCCAATTACACCGAGGGCTTCGACGAGTACAAGAAGATCGTCGAGAAATACACCCCCGAATACGCCGAGGCGATCACCGGCCTGCCGGCCGAGGACATCCGCGAGGCGATGCGCATCTATGCCGCAGCACCCTCCGCCACCATCCTGTGGGGCATGGGCGTCACCCAGTGGGGCCAGGGCGTCGATGTGGTGAAGGGGCTGTCGGGGCTGGCGCTGCTCACCGGCAATCTCGGCCGTCCGAATGTCGGCGTCGGCCCGGTGCGCGGTCAGAACAACGTGCAGGGCAGCTGCGACATGGGCGTGCTGCCGACCGAGTTCCCCGGCTACCAGAAGGTCACCGATCCGGAGGTGCGGGCCAAGTTCGCCAAGGCCTGGGGGGTGGAGTCGCTGCCCGACCAGATCGGCTACCGCCTGACCGACGTGCCGCATCTGGCGGAGACCGGCAAGCTGAAGGCGATGTATGTGATGGGCGAGGACCCGGCCCAGACCGAGCCGGACCTGACCCAGGTGCGCAAGGGCTTCGAGGCGATGGAGTTCGTCATCGTCCAGGATATCTTCATGACCAAGACGGCGATGTTCGCCGATTTGATCCTGCCGGCGACCTCCTGGGGCGAGCATGAGGGGGTGTTCAGCGCCGCCGACCGCAGCTTCCAGCGCTTCACCAAGGCGGTGGACGCCAAGGGCGACGTCAAGCATGACTGGGAGATCATCAGCCTGCTCGCCACGGCGATGGGCTATCCCATGCATTACGACAACACCAGGCAGATCTGGGACGAGCTGCGGGAGCTGTGCCCGATCTTCTACGGCGCCACCTACGAGAAGATGGAGGGGCTGGGTGCCGTTCCGTGGCCGTGCCGCGACCTCGACTCGGAGGGTTCCAAGTATCTCTATGAGGGCAACGTCTTCCAGCGGCCGGGCGGCAAGGGCCTGCTGTTCGCCACCGAATGGCGTCCGCCGCAGGACCAGCTGACCGAGGAGTTCCCGCTGATCCTCTGCACGGTGCGCGAGGTCGGCCATTATTCCTGCCGGTCGATGACCGGCAACTGCGCCGCCCTGCAGACGCTGGCCGACGAGCCCGGCTATGTCACCATCAACCCGAAGGACGCCAAGGCTCTCGGCATCCGCGACCAGGAGCTGGTCTGGGTGTCGTCGCGCCGCGGCAAGGTGATCACCCGCGCCAGCGTCACCGACCGCACCAACAAGGGGGCCGTCTACATGACCTACCAGTGGTGGATCGGCGCCTGCAACGAGTTGACCATCCACGCCGTCGATCCCATCGCCAAGACGCCGGAATACAAATACGCCGCCGTCCGGGTCGAGCCGATCGCCGATCAGGTCTGGGCGGAGAATTACGTCCAGCAGGAATACGCGAAGCTGAAGGGTGGCCTCAGCAACGCGGTGACCCGCGCGGCGCGGAAGGTCCCAGCCTTCGCGTGAGGTTCGGAAAATCCCCCTCTCCCAAAGGGGAGAGGGGGATTTCCGCCGTTTCCGAAGGACCCAGCCCATGCATGAGATCGCCCTCTGCCAATCCCTGCTGGAACAGGCGATGAAGGCGCGCGACGCCGATCCGTTCGACCGGGTGGTCCGCGTCAGACTGTCGGTCGGACGGCAAAGCCGGGTGCAGCCCGACGCCCTGCGCCACGCCTTCGACCTGCTCAGCCGCGACACCTTCCTGGAAGGCGCCGACCTGCGGATCGACCAGCCGGCGGGCGAGGCGTTCCGGCTTGTCGAGATGGAGGTGTCCTGAACGAAAAGATATGTGCGCCTACGATGCGTCGCTTTGACGCTGCGGCGGCCGGCATCGCGACAGGAACAGCTGACTCGGATCAATGATGTTGCCGGGGTCGTGATTGATAAGTTCCCGATCCACGCTGTGCCCAACGTGGTTGAAGGAGCCCCGGCATGCAGGAAAAGCTGGAATTTCTGATCGCGCTGGCGACGGAGAAACATTTCGGCCGCGCCGCCCAGGTCTGCGGCGTGTCCCAGCCCAACCTGTCCGCCGCGATCAAGCAGCTGGAGACGACGCTCGGCGTGCCGCTGGTCGACCGCGGCGCCCGCTTCATCGGCTTCACCCCGGAAGGGGAACGGGTGCTGGATTGGGCGCGGCGCATCGTCGGCGACTACAAGGCGATGCGCGCCGACGTCGAGACGATGAAACAGGGGCTGACCGGCACGCTGCGGCTGGTGGTGGTGCCGACGGCGCTTCCCATGGTGCAGCGGCTGACCGCCACCGTCTGGTCGATGCATCCCGGAATCAAGATCACCATCGCCTCCCACAGCTCCACCGAGATCCTGTCCAGGCTGGAGAATCTGGAGGCGGAGGCCGGCATCACCTATCTCGACAACGAGCCGCTCGGCAATGTCGACGAGGTGCCGCTCTATCACGAGCGTTATCACCTGATCACCGCGGTGGACGGCCCGCTGGGCAGGCGCGACAGCGTCACCTGGGAGGAGGCGGCGACCGTGCCGCTCTGCCTGCTGAATTCCAACATGCAGAACCGCCGCATCATCGACCGCGCCTTCGCCGAGGCGGGGGTGCAGGCCGAGCCGATGCTGGAATCCAACTCCATCGTCGTGCTGACCAACCATCTGCGCACCGGCATGTGGTCGACGATCATGCCGAAGATCATGGCCGATTCGCTGCTGCTGCCGCAGACCATCCGCGCCGTGCCAATCGTGGCGCCGGAACTGTCCACCCTGATCGGGCTGGTGGTGGCGCGGCGCGACCCGCAGCCGCCGCTGACCGCCGCGCTGATCGCCGACGCCCGCCGGCTCGCCCCGGAACTGGCCATGGCGGCCTGATGGGGGCGGCCAGATCCCGGCGATCCGATCACAGGGCTGGCCTGCCCGGTGGTCATACCACTTGACGATTTGTCGCGGGGTTCTGCTGCGGTGCAGCATGATATGGAAAGGGACGGGAGACGCGCCGGGATCGGCCCGTCCACGCCTTCCCGGGAGTGTTTTTCCAATGCCTCACGATGTCTCGTCCCACCGCTGGTCGGTCGCCCCGGCCCAGCGCGCGCTTGATCATGAGCCGCTCGGCGCCGATGCCCATGCCGCCTTCGCCCGTCTGGTCGTCCGCCTGCATGGCGAGGCCCAGGCGCTCGGGCGGCGCATGGCCGATGCCGGCACCATCGAGCTGGTGGAGCGCGAGGGCGGCGCGCAGGTGCTGTTCCGCGCCCATCATGGCGAGGATTGCGGCGAGGGGTTGCATCGGCTGATCGGCGATTTCGATCTGCATCTGACCCATGACGGCCGGGCGGCGATCCACATGCGGATCCGCGGCGATGTGCCGCCGGCCGAGGTTCTGGACTTCGACCGCGTGACGGCGGACCATCTGAGAGCCCGGCTGCATGCGTTCGAGACCGGCTGTCGCCGTCTTCCCACCGCACGCGCCGCCTGATCGGGCGAGGCCGGGCACGCCACCCGGACCGGTGAGCCGGGCTTTTCGCGGACTGTCGCCGCCAGGGCGGGCCAAAGCCTTCATCGCCCGCCCGCGGCACGGAGGAGAGCGCATGTCTATGGACAAGGAAATCGTCTTGGAGGCCCTGCGCTACGCGGCGTCCCTGCACGAAGGCACCTATCGCCCCGACCGGGCGCGCACGCCCTTCGTCACCCACCTGTCGGAAACGGCGGAGCTGGTGGCGCAGGCGGGCGGCGCGCCGGCCGAGATCGCCGCGGCCTGGCTGCATGACGCGGTCGAGGATGGGCTGACCACCGTCGCCGATCTCGCCGAGCGCTTCGGTCCGGAGGTCGCCGGTCTGGTGGCGGCGGTCAGCGACGCGCCGGAGGATGTCGGCCGGGCGATCTCCGAGCGCAAGGCGATCCAGGCCGCCCGCCTCGCCGCCGCGCCGGAGGGGGCCAAGCGCATCAAGCTGGCCGAACAGATCTCGATCCTGAAGGCGCTGGCGGTCGAACGCCCGCTGTCCTGGAGCGTCGAGCGTGCCGAAGCCTATGTCGAGGGATCCCGCCTCGTCGCCGAAGCCTGCGCCGCCGCCAGCCCGCTGTTGGCCGACCGCTATGCCGCCGCTCTCGCCGGGGCGGTGCACTGAGGCGGTGCACTGAGGCGGGTGGGGCGTCCTTGACCCACCTCGCCTAACCCATTTGGGAGCGCCAGAGCCAGACCAGACCGGCGACCGCGCCGGCGACCAGGAGGACCAGCGCCAGGATCAGGATCAGGGCGGTGCGGCGGTCCTTCGCCGCGCGCCGGTCCGCCTCCCTGCGCTTCTTCAGCAGGAATTGCTGCTCCGGGCTGAGGAAATGGCCGGCGGCGGCATCCGGAGTGATGGAAAGGCGGCGCCTGCGCCCTTTGGCTCCGGTGGCGGGCGGCGGGCGCACGGTCGTCGTGATGCCGCCCGGAGCCATGCCGGCAGGAGTGATACCACCCGCAGCCCGTCCGTCCGCCGCGGTCCGCCCGGTGGCGATGGCCTGGGCGGCCGGTCCGCGCGCCGCGTTCGCCGGTCTGCCCTTGCGCCTGCGCGGCATCTTGCGCCGTCTGCCCGCCATCTCGTCCCCTCGCTTTTCGAATCCCCGGTCGGCGGACGGGAGCATAACCGCCCGGCCGCCCGGCCGCAGCCGATCACAAGACGATCTTCCGAAAGTCACAGGACATGGCCGGCCCGACCGCCGTCAGGCTGTCGCTACTGTGCACAATTTCCGACGATCGGATAGCACAAGGTCGGGTCGCGGTCCTCGTTGTAGCGCAGGGCGGTGATCCGCCCGTCCTTCACCTCGAAGGTGGCCTCGCAGCGGTAGGTCCGCGACCATGTCGTCACGTCGGGTCGCCACAGCATCGGCCCGCGCGGGCCGAGCCACGGGCTCGGTTCCCAATCGACGTCGCGGTCGACCAGGGTCTGCTTGCGGGTGTAGACCAGATATTCGACGTCACCGGAGACGGTGGAGCGGTCCGGCACCCCGGCGCAGGACAGCAGGGCGCCCTTGCTCATGCCGACCATGGTTCGCGGCGCCCGCAACGCCAGCTCGGCCTGCGGGTTGGCGCAGGAGCCGGCCAGCAGGGCGACGGCGGCGAGAAACCCGCCGCGCAAGGCCCGAATCGTCCATTGCCTGCCGCTGCCCATGTCCGCTCCTCCGCGATGGCGTGCGCATCCCGCACAACAGCGTTCAGCCGGAAAGGGTGTCGTACAGCAGCTTCAGATTCAGCACGACGATCACGGCGGCCACCGCCCAGGACAGTCCGGCGATCCAGCCGGGCACGGCGAAGCGGCCCATCTTGCCGCGGTCGGTGACGAAGCGGACCAGCGGAATGACGGCGAAAGGCAACTGCAACGACAGCACCACCTGGCTGAGCACCAGCAGCCGCGCCGTGCCGCTCTCGCCATAAAGCGCCGTCACCACCACCACCGGGATGATGGCGAGCCCACGGGTCAGCAGCCGGCGCATCCAGTGGGGCAGCCGCAGCCGCAGGAAGCCCTCCATCACGATCTGGCCGGCCAGCGTCGCCGTGACGGTGGAGTTCAGGCCCGAGGCCAGCAGCGCCACCGCGAACAGGGTGGAGGCGATGCCGAGTCCCAGCAGCGGCGACAGCAGTTCGAACGCCTCGCCGATCTCCGCCACCTCGGTGTGCCCGCTGCCGTGGAAGACGCTGGCCGCCAGGATCAGGATGGCGGCGTTGACGAACAGGGCCAGCATCAGTGCGACGGTGCTGTCGACGGTTGCCCAGGTGATGGCGTCGCGCCGCCCCTCCTCCGTCCGCGGATAGGCGCGGGTCTGCACGATGGAGGAATGGAGATACAGATTGTGCGGCATCACCGTCGCCCCCAGGATGCCGATGGCGACATAGAGCATGCCGGGATCGGTCACCACCTCCGCCGTCGGCACGAAGCCGTGCAGCACGGCGGCGACCGGCGGGGATGCCGCGATGATCTGCACCAGGAAACAGCCGGCGATGACCGTCAGCAGCGCGACGACGAAGGCCTCCAGATAGCGGAAGCCGCGCTGCATCAGCAGCAGCACCAGGAAGGCGTCGAGCGCGGTGATCAGCGCCCCGCCGATCAGCGGAATGCCGAACAGCAGGTTCAGGGCGATGGCGGTGCCGATGACCTCGGCGAGGTCGCAGGCGACGATCGCCGCCTCGCAGGCCAGCCACAGCATCAGATTGACCGGGCGCGGGTAATGGTCGCGGCAGGCCTGGGCCAGATCGCGCCCGGTGACGATGCCCAGCCGCGCCGCCAGCGATTGCAGCAGGATCGCCATCAGGTTCGACAGCATGACGACCGACAACAGCGTGTAGCCGAACTGCGATCCGCCGGCCAGATCGGTCGCCCAGTTGCCGGGATCCATGTAGCCGACCGACACCATGTAGCCTGGTCCGGCGAAGGCCAGCAGCCGGCGCAGCCACAAGCCGCCCTGCGGCACCGCGACCGAGGCATGGACCTCCGGCAGGCTCGGCCGGAGCTGCCCGTCCGGGCTGGCGTATCTCCAGGCGCCGGGGGGCGGCGCTGCGGCTTCGGCTTCCGACATCGGCGAGACTCCCGGCTGACCTGAGAAAACTGGCCTGAGAAAACTGGCGGCCGAATTGAGAACTGGTCTCATTCAAGTATGTATCGCGACATCGAGTATGCAAGGCGCTATACTTTTGGAACCAAATTTTTCCGGAGAGGTGCGGTGTGGCTGTCGAAATCGCAGAGGCCCGCGATGGCCGATCCACCTGAAACGAGCGGCTTTGGATCGGCCGTCCCCGACTCGGCTTTGCCCGATGCCGAGCTCCATGCCGAAGGCTTCCGCAAGACGCGGGAGGCGCAGCGCGCCGCCCTGGCCGAGGATTATGTCGAGCTGATCGCCGACCTGATCGAAAGCGGGCGGGAGGCGCGGCAGGTCGACATCGCCGCGCGGCTGGGGGTGGCGCAGCCGACGGTCGCCCGCATGCTGGACCGGCTGGCGGCGGATGGGCTGGTCTATCGCAAGCCCTACCGGGCGGTGTTCCTGACCGAGGCCGGGCGGCGGATGGCCGGGGAAAGCCGCGAGCGCCACCAGACGGTCGAGGCCTTCCTCCGCTCGCTCGGCGTCAGCGCCGACACCGCGCGCGTCGACGCCGAAGGCATCGAGCATCATGTCAGCGCCGAGACGCTCGACGCCTTCCGCCGGGCGCTGGCCAAGGGCGGCTGAACGGCGCGGAACGGCCGCCCAGTCCGCCAGGCCGCCCAGTCCGCCAAGCGGCTCAATCCGCCAGCCCGCTGTCGATGGCGATGCGGATGAGGGCGCGGGCGCTGTCGGCCCCCAGCTTGTCCTTGATCTGGGTGCAGGCGTTGGCGACCGTCTTCTGGCTGATCCCCAGCCGGTCGGCGATGGCCGCCGTGGTCAGCCCGCGCCCGACCAGCCCCAGGATCTCGCGTTCGCGCTGGGTCAGCCCGGCCAGCGGGTCGGCGGTGGGCGTCAGGGTCATCAGCGCCAGTTCGCGGGCAAGGCCATTGTCGAGATGGATGCGTCCGGCCAGCACCGTGCCGATGGCGGAGGCGAGGCTGTCCGGCGCGTCGTTCTTGGTGACATAGCCCCTGGCCCCCGCCTTGAGCGTGCGTGCGGCGATGGCCGGGTCCTCATGCATGCTGAAGATCAGGACCGGCACCGCCGGGCTTTCCGCCTGGATGGCGCGCAGCACCGCCATGCCGCCGCCCTCGCCGGGGATGTTGAGGTCGAGGATGACGACGTCCGGCCGCTCCGCCCGCCAGCGGTCCAGCGCGCTGCCGACATCCTCCGCCTCCACCACGCGGCCCAGCGCCGCCTCGGCCAGCAGGCGCTGGCAGCCGGCCCGGACGATGGGATGGTCGTCGACCAGAAGAATGGTGCGGGTCACGCCATGGCCTCCAGTGCCAGCGGTGAGGATGGGGGGCCGGCCGGCCGGGGCAGGTGGGCCGCGACGCGGGTGCCGCCGCCCGGCGCCGGTCCGATCGACAGGCTGCCGCCGAGCGCCCGCACCCGTTCCGCCATGCCGGAGATGCCGAAGCCGCCCCGCCCCGCCTCCTCGCCGTCCGGCAGGCCGGGGCCGTCGTCGGTGACCGTGATCCCGACCGCCGCCGGATCGACGCGCAGACCGACGGCGACCGCCGACGGCTTGGCATGGCGCAGGGCGTTGACCAGCGATTCCTGTACCAGCCGGTAGATGGTCAGCCGCAGCACCTCGTCGCAGCCGTCCAGTTCGGCCACCGCGGACGCCGGGTCGATGGCGAGCGTCAGGGCGAGGTCGGGCTGGCGCCGCAGCCAGTCGCCGGCCAGCTCGGCCAGCGCCTCGCTCAACGGCAACTGGTCGAGCAGGGCCGGGCGCAGGCGGACCAGGATGCGGCGGCTGAGCCGGTGGACCTCCGCCGCCGTGTCGAGAATCTTGCCGGCCCGTTCGGCGGCCTCGTCCCAGGACTTCCCGTCACCGCCACCGCCACCGCCGCCATCCCGCAGGCGCAGGATGCGGCCGGCATCGACCTTGATGGCGAAGAGGGCGGCGCCGAGTTCGTCATGGATCTCGCGGGCGATCTCCCGCCGTTCGGCATCCTGGGCGGCGACGATCCGCTGGCCGGCGCGCCGGTTCTCCCGCTCCGCCGCCGCCAGCCCCTCGGCCAGCGCGGCGATGCCGCCGCCGAGCCGGGCGAGTTCCGGCACGCCGCGGCCATCGAGACCGAACGCGTAATCGCCGGAGCGCAGCCGCTCCACCCCGGCCTCCAGCCGCGACAGCGGGGCCAGGGCGCGCCCGACCGCCAGATGGGCCGCCGCCATCAACAGCAGACCGACCGCCAGCATGGTGACGGCCAGATCGCTCATGTCCTCCCAGACCTCGGCGATCTCGTCCCACGGCTCGGCGACGATGCGCAGACCGCTTCCGGCCAGCCGGCGCTCCTGCAACTCGCCGCCGATCAGCGCCGCGAACCAGTCCGGCGCGCGGTGCTTGCCCGGTCGCGCTTCCGGTGCCCCGCCGGGGCCGACGAAGCGCAGATGGCGCAGGCCCAGGTCGTTCAAGGTTCCGATGCCGCCGGGGCCGATCCCGCCGGGCGCCTCTCCGCGCTCCGCCAACGCCAGCGCCATCACGCCGCCCAGCTCCAGGGCGGAGGCCATCTCCGCGCGGACGGCGTCGCGGGCGTTGGCGATCATCACCGCCCCGCCGGCCGCCGCCATCAGCAGCAGGAAAAGCCCGATCAGGGCCAGCATGCGCATCCTCAGCGACACCGTCACCCGCTCCCCGAATAAGACCATGGGCGGAATGTTAGGCGATCCATCGGATCGGGCGCCATCGGCCATTCGCACAATCGTGCGACGAAGGACCGGCCCGGCCGGCACTTCTTGGGCGCGATCGGGAAAAAATCCCGTGCGATCCAGGATATCGCCATGGCCGGGGTTCAAGAAGTTCTTCCCCGGATTGTCGAATGGCACGGAAAGTCAGCTGAAGAGACTATTGGGGCCGGCAAGACAGGGGCTGTGCGCCGGGCGGGATGCACAGACCGATTTCAAGAAGTCCTGCCGCCCAGGAAGCAATGGTCTTCCGGCACGACATCGTCACGCGCGGCCTTTCCCGGACCCGGAGGCGGTACAGCCTCCCGCCGTTCCGGCGATGGGATTGGCCGGCGTGACGGTCTCGCCGCACGGCTCCGCAGCCGGGCGCCGACAAAACGAACATCGCATCGCGGTCAATCAACGGGGGAAACGCATGACACTTTCGTCCTACAGCATGCCGGCGGCCTTGACCGGTGCCAAGCGGCGCCGGTCCCGCACGCTTCATCTGGCCGGCATCTCCGCCATCGCCGCCGCGCTGTTCCTGGCCGCCGCACCGGCGGCGCCGGCCTCGGCCTCCGAGGTCACCTGGGACGCCATCGCCAACGACGCGAAGAACCCCGGCGACGTGCTGATGTACGGCATGGGGGTGGAGGGCAAGCGTTTCAGTTCGTTGAACCAGATCAACGCCGAGAGCGTGTCGCGCCTGGTCCCCGCCTGGTCCTTCTCCTTCGGCGACGAGAAGCAGCGCGGCCAGGAGACCCAGGCGCTGGTCCATGATGGGGTGATCTACGTCACCGGCTCCTACTCGCGCCTGTTCGCGCTCGACGCCAAGACCGGCAAGCGGCTGTGGAGCTATGCCCACCGGCTGCCCGACGACATCCGCCCCTGCTGCGACGTGGTCAACCGCGGGGCGGCGATCTATGGCGACAAGGTGTTCTTCGGCACGCTCGACGCCTCCGTCGTCGCGCTGAACAAGGATACCGGCAAGGTCGTCTGGAAGAAGAAATTCGCCGACCACAAGGTCGGCTACACCATGACCGGCGCGCCCACCATCGTGAAGGACCAGAAGACCGGCAAGGTCCTGCTGATCCACGGCTCGTCGGGCGACGAGTTCGGCGTGGTCGGGCGGCTGTTCGCCCGCGATCCCGACACCGGCGAAGAGATCTGGATGCGTCCGCTGGTCGAAGGCCACATGGGCCGGCTGAACGGCAAGGACAGCACGGTCACCGGCAGCGACAAGGCGCCCTCCTGGCCGCGCGACAAGGACGGCAATCTGGTCGAGGCCTGGAACCATGGCGGCGGCGCGCCGTGGCAGAGCGCCACCTTCGACATCGAGACCAACACCATCGTCATCGGCACCGGCAACCCGGCGCCGTGGAACGGCTGGGCGCGCTGGCCCGGCGACAGCCTCTACACCTCCGGCCAGGCCTATGTCGATCCGACCACCGGCGAGCTGAAGGGCTTTTACCAGCACACGCCGAACGATACTTGGGATTTCTCCGGCAACAACGAGCTGGTGCTGTTCGACTATACCGACGCGTCGGGCAAGACGGTGAAGGCGACGGCGCATGCCGACCGCAACGGCTTCTTCTATGTCACCGACCGCATCAAGCTGGCGACGGCCGGCGGCGAGCCGAACAAGCCCGACAGCGTGCTGGCCGCCTTTCCCTTCGTCGACGGCATCACCTGGGCCAAGGGCATCGACCTGAAGACCGGCCGCCCGATCGAGAATGAGGGGCAGCGTCCGCCCCTGCCGGTGGAAGGCGAGAAGCGCGGCAAGCCGGTCGAGGTGTCGCCGCCCTTCCTCGGCGGCAAGAACTGGAACCCGATGTCCTACAGCGAGGACACCAAGCTGTTCTACATCGCCGCCAACCATTGGAAGGAGGATTACTGGACCGAGCATGTCGGCTACAACCCCGGCTCCGCCTATCTCGGCATGGGGTTCCGCATCCACAAGATGTTCGACGACCATGTCGGCAGCCTGCGGGCGTTCGATCCGAAGACCGGCAAGATCGTCTGGGAACACAAGGAGGAGCTGCCGCTGTGGGCCGGCACGCTGGCGACCGCCGGCAATCTGGTCTTCACCGGCACCGGCGACGGCTTCGTCAAGGCCTTCAACGCCAAGAGCGGCGAGGAGCTGTGGCGCTTCCAGACCGGGTCGGGGATCGTCTCCTCGCCGATCACCTGGGAACAGGACGGGGTGCAGTATGTCGGCATCACCACCGGCTATGGCGGCGCGGTGCCGCTGTGGGGTGGCGATCTGGCCGACCTGACCACGCGCGTGACCCAGGGCGGCTCCTTCTGGGTGTTCAAGCTGGCCGACGTGAAGGTCTCCAGCAGCAAGTGAGCGGGTTCGGGTCCCCCATGGACCAGGGCGATCGTGTTTCATCCCCTCTCCCGCCCAGGGAGAGGGCGATCTTTCCTCGGGAGGCATCATCATGACGTCGCACAGCAAGAGCATGCGGACCAAGAGTTTCAGCCGGTTCCTGGCCCTGGCCGTCGGACTCGCGGCGCCGTCCGCCCTGGCGGCGGAGATGGAGACAGCCGCCGTCCCCGCCTCCGTCGAGGAGGCGGCACAGCCGATCGGCGGCGGCGAGGAGGAGCGGGCCAGCGTCGTCGACGGCTGCGCGCTCGGCCCGCGCATCGTCTGTCCCAACCTGGATCTGCGGCATCGCAACCTGCGCGGCCTGTCACTGGCCGGGGCCGATCTGCATGGGGCGAACCTGATGCGGGCGGACCTGCGCAAGGCCGACCTGCGCGGCGCCGACCTGACCGGCGCCATCCTCGACGGCGCCGACCTGCGCACCGCCTTCCTTCAGGGGGCGCGCCTGTCGGGGGCGCGGCTGCGCGGCGCCAATCTGGAATTCGCCCGCGCCACCGGCGCCGACTTCACCGGCAGCGACTTGACCGCCGCCAATCTGGAGGCGATCCGCGCCGACAAGATCAATCTCGCCGGGGCCAGCCTGGAAGGGGCCAATCTCCAGGAGGCGAAGATGGCCCTGTCCAACCTGTCCGGCGCCAACATGGACGGGGCCAAGCTGCGCTTCGCCATCTTCCAGGACGCCTTGATGACCGGGTGCCGGTCCTGCCCGCCCGGTTGGTGATCGGGCCGGTGATCAAAAGCGGGACACCGTCAGCGGGGCCGGCCCCGCTTCGGCCCGCCTCCATGCGCTCCCGCCGCCTCGCAGCCGCAGCAACCGCCGGCGCAACCGCCGCCCGCCCGCGTGGGGACCGGGCGTCCGGCGAGCCAGCGCAGGCGGTCGCGCAAGGCCGCCGGCAGCAGCAGGGTCCAGGCCACCCAGGCGAAGGCGGCGGCGACGATCAGCCCGACGAGAAGGCTCTCCATCATGGTTCAGCCTCCCAGCAGGGCGGTGGAGAGCCGGAAGGTGACGAAGGCGGCGCCATAGGCCAGCGCCGTCATGTAGACGATCATCACCAGCATCCAGAACCAGCTGTTGGTCTCCCGCTTCACCACCGACAGGGTGGAGACGCATTGCGGGGCGAACACGAACCACGCCAGCAGCGACAGCGCCGTCGGCAGGCTCCAGTCCGCCGCCAGCACCCCGGCCAGCGAGCCGGACAGCGCGTCCCCGGTCTCGCTCAGGGCATAGACGGTGCCCAGCGCCGCCACCGCCACCTCGCGCGCCGCCATGCCCGGCACCAGCGCGATGGCGATCTGCCAGGTGAAGCCGATGGGGGCGAGCAGCGGCGCCAGCGCATGGCCCAGCATCCCGGCGAAGCTGTAATCGATGGCCGGACCCGCCGCCCCGTCCGGCGCCGCCGGGAAGCTGCCGAGGAACCACAGCAGGATCATGATGGCGAAGATCACCGTGCCGGCGCGGGCCAGGAAGATGCGCGCCCGTTCCAGCAGCCCCAGCAGGACGTCGCGCGGGCCGGGCAGCCGGTAGGAGGGCAACTCCATCAGCAGCGGTTCGCGCGCACCCTTGAAGATCGTGCGTTTCAGCACGAAGGCGACGGCCAGCGCCGACAGGATGCCGGCGGCATAGAGCGCGAACATCACCAGCCCTTGCAGGCCGATCATGCCGCCGGCCACCGTCCGGTTGGGGACGAAGGCGGCGATGATCAGGGTGTAGACCGGCAGCCGGGCCGAGCAGGTCATCAGCGGGGCGATCATGATGGTGGCCAGCCGGTCGGCGCGGTTCTCGATGGTGCGGGCGGCCATGATGCCGGGAACCGCGCAGGCGAAGCTGGACAGCAGCGGGATGAAGGCGCGGCCATGCAGCCCGACCCCGCCCATGAGCCGGTCGAGCAGAAAGGCCGCCCGCGCCATGTAGCCGGTGGATTCCAGCATCAGGATGAAGAAGAACAGGACGAGGATCTGCGGCAGGAAGATCACCACGCTGCCGACCCCGGCGATGATGCCGTCGGTGAGCAGGCTTTTCAGCAGGCCGTCGGGCAGGGCGGCGCCGGCGGCGGCCTGGACCCAGCCCAGCCCCTTGTCGATCATATCCATCGGCACCGCGGCCCAGGCGAACACCGCCTGGAACATCAGGAACAGCACCAGGAACAGGAAGGGCAGGCCGATGGCCGGATGCAGCAGGGCGGCGTCGATGCGCCGGGTGGCGAGCGACGGGCGCCCGGCATCGCGGAGTGCGGCGGCCAGGATGCCTTCGACCTCCTGGTGATAGGCGCGCAGGTCCCGCGCCGAAGGCTCGCTCCAGCCGCAAGGGGCTGAATCCGGGGCGGGGGCCGGCGCGAGGTCCGCCGCCAGCGCCGTCATGCTGCGGTCGATCTGGTCGAGCAGTCCGGCGACGCCGGTGCGCCGGATCGCCACCGTCGGCACCACCGGGACGCCCAGCGCCGCCGACAGGGCCGCCGCGTCGACGCGGCAGCCGCGCGCCTCGGCGACATCCATCATATTGAGCGCCAGGATGATCGGGCGGCCGAGCTTCCGCAACTCCAGCACCAGCCGCAGATGCAGGCGCAGATTGGTGGCGTCGGCGACGCAGACCATCACGTCGGGCGGCGCCTCGTGCCGGAAGCGGCCGAGCACGACGTCGCGCGTCACCTCCTCGTCGGGGGAGCGGGCGCGCAGGCTGTAGGTGCCGGGCAGGTCGACGATCTGCACGCGGTTGCCGGCCGGGCTGACGAACTCGCCGATCTTGCGCTCGACCGTGACGCCGGGATAGTTCGCCACCTTCTGGCGGGCGCCGGTCAGGGCGTTGAACAGGGCGGTCTTGCCGCAATTCGGGTTGCCGACCAGCGCGATGCGCGGCGGGACGGCGGGACTGGACAGGATTGTATCGGACATCGCGGAAACTTCTCCGCCAGGAGGAGGGGCGACGCCTGGAGTCTGTCCGGTGCCCATTGAAGCACCGGACAGGCTCCAGGCTTTCGGTTTTTCGTGTGATTCACGTTTCAAGCGATGCCGCTTGAAACGATCACACTCTAGGCCAGCGTCACCAGAATGGCGTGCGCCTCGGCCCGGCGCAGGGCCAGGGTGTGGTCGTCGATGCGCACCGCGAGCGGATCGGCGCCGGGGAATCCCTCATGCAGGATCTCAACACGGGCGCCTTCGATCAGGCCCATCTCGATCATGCGGCGTTCCAGCTCGCCCGGCGGCAGCGGGGTGGAAATGGCGGTCTCGTCGAGACCGGTCACCACCGCGCGCTGTCCCTTGCGCAACGCGCCGAGGCGATAACCGCTATCCCTGACCGGCGGAGGGTCCGCGGTGCCGCCGGGTGCCGGGCCAGGCAACCGGCCGGTGGTTACGGACGAGGTGGTGGCGTCAGCGGAGCTTGGCGGGAGCAGGGTCATCGGGGGGAACACTCATAGGGGGCACGCCTGCGGAGGGTGTGCGCTTCGCGGCGACGGCCGCTGCCTCATAGTTCTGCGAATCACTTTCATTAGCGATGTGGCGAAGCGTCGCGGAACGATATCCCCCGCCTGGCGGGAGGACGGCGCATCGGCATTTTCCCGTCGATTGACGATGAATTTTTCATGTTCGCCGGTGGTCGAAGCTGGTGGCTCCGCGCTGTCCTCATTCCGGCATTCCCGGATTTTGTGAAATTCCAATGCCGTTTCCAATCCAGAATGGCAAGGCTCGACCTTTGTTGCGCTGCAACCAAGATGCGTATTGGTTTGGTGGAAATCGCGATTGGCGAAGCTGAACTCACTTGAATGGTCGAAAACAGATGCGAACCCCCCGTGATACCGCACATAATCCGATTAAAATCTGATATATCATCAAATTTTACAGACTATTGCTTACATCAGCATGTCAAACATAGCGGATTTAAAAATATATGATCCATTAGCGGAAAATTTAATTTTCCTCGCAATTTCGGTTTACCAATTCTTTGGAGTTAGGAACTAAGTTTCGACTCTCTCCCACAAAGCGGTTGTGTCGCTGGAGTCGCCAATGCAACCAAATTCAGTTGCGCATCCGCGTGTGTCTCTGCCCATTGTGATCATCTTCTGTATTTGCATGTTTTCTTATCTGATTTTTGAAAAATTTTACGGAACTGTTGGGTCGAAGCTTGGACTTGATGCCGCACAGGTTCTGGCAGCGACCATCCGCGACCAAATGGCGATCATGGCCATCGCCGTCGCGGCGATGGCCGCGGCCGCGGGGCTGCTGTCGCCGTCCCTACTGCGGGCGGCCGGCGCCACGCCGCTGCGGGCTTTGACGATGGTGGCGGCGGCGGTGCTGGTCTTCGGTGCCGCGTCCCTGCCGTCGCTTGTCGGGCGGCTGCCGGACGGCGCGGCGCAGGACTTCCTCTCCGACGCGGCGGTGCTGCTGGCCGTCTGTCTTCTCCTGGTCTTCGAAGGGTTGCTTCTTCTCGCCACCCGGCGGCGGCCGGGGGAGACCGGTGGCGGGACGGCGGCGGTGGGCGCCATGCGCGCCGCCCTGTTCCTCTTCATGCTGGCGGAGGAGTTGTCGCGCTCCTTCCTGCCGCTCTACGCCCGCGATCTCTACATCCCCGTCGCCGGTCTGTCGGACACGTTGATGATGGGGCTGCCGATCGGGCTGTTCATGGCCCTGGTCGCGGTCTTCACGCCCTTCGCCGGCGCCTGGGCCGACCGGTTCGGCAGCCGCCGCACGCTGATGCTCGGCTCCCTGCCGGCGGTGGCGGGATTCGCCGGGACGGCGATGGCCGGGTCGCTGGCGGAGCTGTTGCTGTGGCGCGGTGCCTGCGCGCTCGGTTACGCGGTGATGTTCATCGCGGCGCAGGGTTTCATCGCCCGCCATACCCCGGCGGACCGACGGGCGCGCGGCATGGCGCAGTTCGTCGCCGCGGTGATCGTGGCCGGCCTGTGCGGCGCGCCGCTGGGCGGCATCCTGGCCGACCAGTTCGGCTATCGCGCCACCTTCGCCGTTTCGGCGTTGCTGGTCCTGGTCGCGGTGGCGGCGGTGACGCTGCTTCCGGCCGACCGGCAGGGGGACCGGGCGCAACGCCGCCGCGTCCGCATGGGTGACGTGAGGGCGCTGCTGGCGAATTCCCGATTCCTGGCACTGCTGCTGTTCTCGTCGGTGCCGACGAAGCTGATGCTGACCGGATACCTGTTCTATCTCGTCCCGGTGTCGCTCCATGCGGCGGGCGAGACGCCGGCCGGGATCGGCCGGCTGATGATGATCTATGGACTGATGATCGTCCTGCTCGGCCCCTGGGTGTCGCGGATGGCCGACCGGACCGGCCGCCACGCCTTCTTCGCCGGGCTGGGCGGGCTGGTCGGCGGGGCCGGCACCCTGGCGATCCTCCAGGAGCCGGGGGTGCCGGGACTGCTGATCGGCATCGCCGCCCTCGGCATCGCCCACGCGCTCAACAACGCCACCCAGCTGGCGCTGGTGCCGGAGGTCTGCCGCGCCGACTGCGCCCGCATCGGCGACTCCAGCGTCTTCGCGGTCTACCGCCTGCTGGAGCGCGGCGGTTCGGCGGTCGGTCCGCTGCTGGCCGCGGCGCTGGCCGACCGTTTCGGAATTCAGGCCGCGCTGGTGGCGCTGGGCCTGCTCGGCATGCTGTGCGGCGCCGCCTTCTGCGCCGTCTTCCTGCTGGCCTCCTCCAGCCCGTCCGCCGCCGAGGGAGCCGCCCGATGACGGCTCCGGCATCACGCCCCGCGCGGTTCCCTCCGCCACCCTCGCCGCTTTCGACACCCCACCCATCGATCACGGAGGCTTCGACGCCCATGCCTGACCAGATGCTCGTGGAACCCGTTCGGACCATGCCCACCCTGTCCTTCGCCGGAGAGAGCCTTGCCATCGCCGGCCGCCACGACCGGCCGATGGAGGCGCTGCGCGCCACCCTGGACGCGCTCGGCGTCGGATCGGCGGAGGAGATGAGCTGGAAGACCTACGAGACGATCATGCGGGTCATCGAACCGCTGATCGGCGCCGGCCACCGGCTGCGTCATTTCGACTATACCCACTGCGCCACCCTCCAGCCCGGCACGGTGGAGCGGCTGCGCAACGACTACAGCATCCGCCTCGCCTATACGGAATGGGGCAGCCCGGACAATCCGGCCATCCTGTGCCTGGGCGGCATCGCCAATTCGGCGCGACGCTTCGACTATCTCGCCCGCGCGCTGTCGCGCCATTACCATGTGCTGTGCCTGGATTGGGCCGGGCGCGGGCGCAGCGGCTGGCTGGCCGACCAGTCGGACTACAGCTTCGAGAGCAACGTCGCCCAGGTGCTGGCGCTGATCCGGCACAAGCGTCTGGGTCCGGTCACGCTGCTGGGATCCTCGCTGGGCGGCAGCGTCGCGATGCGGGTGGCGGCCGAGGCGCCGGAGCTGGTCGACCGGCTGATCCTGAACGACATCGGCCCCTTCATCCCGACCGAACGCCGCCGCCGCCGCGCCGAATCGGTCGCCCGCCACTATGTCTTCCGCGAACCGGCGCAGATGTTCCGCCGCACCGGGGCGGCCCAGAAGAATGACGGGCCGGTCGACGACACCGTTCTGCTGCACAACAGTTTCCACCAGACCCGCTGGTCGGAGGAGAATGGCGGCCGGGTCTATCGCCACGACATCCGCGCGCTGCAATGCTACCGCGACGGCGCCGCCCAGGATCATGACCAGTGGGACGACTGGCGGCTCGTCGCCTGCCCGGTGCTGCTGGTGCACGGCATGATGAGCGACGCCCTTCAGGAGACCACCATCGCGCGGATGATGGGGCGGCCGGGGACCAGCGTCCTGCATGTGCCGGACGTCGGCCACACCCCGACCTTGAGCGACCCGCTGCATATCGGCGCCCTGGCCCGCTGGATGGCGGACCGCCATGCCCTGCCGGTGGAAAGCACCATCGGCTGGAGCGCCGGCGCCGCGCGCATCCTGTTCCGCTGAGGGGTTTGGCGATGACCGACGGCTTCCATTTCGTCCGCCATGGCGAGACCGACGACAACCGGCGCGGCGTGCGCTGCGGCGGCGACCGCGACGTGCCGCTGACCGACCGCGGGCTCGAACAGGCGCGGGCGGCGGCGGAGCGCTTCCGCCGTTCGGGCCGGCCCTGCGGTCTGGTGGTGGCCGGGCCGCTGCGGCGCACCGTCGCCACCGGCGCCCTGTTCGCCGAGCTGCTCGGCGTTCCGCTCGTCCGGCGCGACTGGCTGCGCGAGCGCGGCCTGGGGGAGTGGAACGGCCTGTCCATCGAGCAGACCCGCCCCTGGTTCGCCGCCGGGCGGACGCCGCCGGGCGGGGAAGGCGAGGAGGTCTTCGCGGCCCGCGTCCTGGACGGCGTCGATGACCTTGCCGACGGGCCCGACGGCCTGCTGGCGCGCCGGCCGCTTCTGGTCGGCAGCAAGGGGATCGGCCGCATCCTGCTGCACCGCCTCGCCGGACGGCCGGGCGTGGAGCTGGGGAATTGCGAGGTCGTGGCCTTCACCCGTCCGCCCGCCCCGCCGGGCGGGCGGTGGCGCTGCGATCCGCTTGAGGCGCCGCCCGCCACCCATTGCCCGCCGCCCGCTGTCCGGCCCGAGCCGGATGCGGTCGAACACTGAATTGATGCGCGGATGCCGCGCGAAGTCGCATGGATCCGGAGGAGGAGAGGGGCGATGAAGCTCAAGATTGGTACGCGGCTCATGCTGCTGGTGTTCGGTGTGGCGCTGCTCAGCACGCTGGCCGGAGCCACCGTCCACCTGACGGGGACGCGCACGAACCTGACCGAACAGCGCAAGGCCAAGGTCAAGGAGATGGTGGAGGCCGCCGCCTCCGTCGTCGCGCTGTATGGCGAGCAGGAGAAGGCCGGCAAGCTGTCGCGCGCCGAGGCGCAGGAGCGCGCCCGCGACGCCGTGCGCTCCATGCGCTATGGCAATGGCGAGTATTTCTTCGTCTATGACTATGCAGGCGTCAGCCTGGTGCATGGCCTGCGCCCGCAGGTCGAAGGCAAGAACCTGCTGAACCTGAAGGACCCCGACGGCGTCCCCTTCAACATGCAGATGACCGAGGCGGCCAAGGCCGGCGGCGGCTTCGTCGTCTTCCGCCACAAGCGCACCGACGATGCCGAGCCGTCGCCGAAGATCGCCTACGCCGCCGGCTATCAGCCCTGGCAATGGATGATCGGCACCGGCGTCTACACCGACGACGTCGACGCGGAGTTCCGCGTCCGCGTCTGGCGCGAGCTGGAGGTGTCGCTGGTTCTGCTGGCGATCAGCGTCGGCATCGGCATCTGGGTGTCGCACGGCCTGTCGCGTCCGCTGCTGGCGATCCGCGATGTGCTGGGCCGCATCGGCGGCGGCGATCTCGCCGCCGATGTTCCCCATGCCGGGCGTCCGGACGAGATCGGCGACATGGCCCGCGCCGTGGCCGGTCTCGCCACCACCCTGCGGGCCGCCCGCGACGAGAGCCAGCGCGCCGAGCTGGAGCGCGCCGCCCGCGACCTCCAGCGCGAGCGCCTGTCCGCCCGCGCCGCCGAGTTCGCCCGCGCCATGGACGAGGTGGTGGCGACGCTCAGCACCACCACGGTGGACCTGCATGACCGCACCGCCGCCCTGACCAGCGACGCCGCCAGCACCACCGACGAGGCGCATGCCGCCGCCGGCGCGGCGCGGGGCGCCTCCGACAGCGTCGAATCCGCCGCCCAGGCCAGCGAGGAGCTGCGCAGCTCCATCGCCGAGATCAGCCGTCAGGTGGAAAGCGCCGCCCAGACCGCCTCGCGCGCGGTGACCGAGACCGCCAACACCACCGGCATCGTCACCGGCCTCGCGTCCGCCGCCGAACAGATCGGCGCGGTGGTGGAGCTGATCAACTCGATCGCCGGCCAGACCAACCTGCTGGCGCTCAACGCCACCATCGAGGCCGCCCGCGCCGGCGAGGCCGGCAAGGGCTTCGCCGTCGTCGCCAGCGAGGTCAAGAGCCTCGCCACCCAGACGGCGAAGGCGACGGAGGACATCCAGGCCCAGGTCGGTGCGATCCGGGCGGCGACGGCGAACGCCATCAGCGCCATCGAAGGCATCGCCAGCCTGATCACCAACCTCAGCGGACTGAACGGCGAGGTAGCGTCGGCGGTGCAGCAGCAGGAGGCGGCGACCCACCAGATCTTCGCCAACGCCCGCACCGCCGCCGACAACTCCCGCCGCGTCACCAGCAGCGTCGGGTCGCTGTCCTCGACCATGACCGTCACCAGCGAGCGGATGCGTCTGGTGTCCTCCAGCGTGGAGAATGTCTCCGAACAGTCGGAGCGGCTGAAGGACGAGGTCCAGCGCTTCGTGGCGGAGGTGAACGCCGCCGCCTGACCGGAGATGCCCGGCGGGCCATGGGGGTGGCTTCCAGCGGTTCAGGCCGCCGGGGGCCGCCCCTTTTCCGTTTCCGGCCCCATTTCCGGCCCCACTTCCGGTCGCGTTTCCAGCGCTGTCTCAGCCCTTGCCGCCGTCGATCGCCACCGGCAGGCGGACGAGGTCGCGGTTCCAGGTGATGCGGCATTTGTCGAGGTTGAGCCGCGTCATGTAGACATAGGCGGTCTTGCCGGCGTCCCCGAAATTGCGGTCCCGGCTGGCGGGATCGAGCAGGGCGGGATAGTCGAAGGCCGCCGCGTCGCCGCAATCATGGCGGAACAGCAGCGGGGCCGCCCACAGAAGCGCCGGTTTCGACCAGCTCAGCAGATCCGGCGAGGTCGTGGTCCAGATGCCGGTCCGCCCGTCGCGGCTCATCGCCAGCGTGGCGATGAAGAGGCCGCTGGCGCGGTGGCGGACGACGCTGCGCACCGTGCCTTGCAGCATGTCCGGGGCGACCGGGGCGCAGACATGGCGTTCCGGCGTATCGCCGTTGCGGATCTGGTCGTCGCGGACGAAGCGGACGGAGAAGGATTTGCCGTCCCAGCCGCGCCAGGACCGCGGGTCGGCGAGGTTGTCGCTACGCATCAGGCAGGCGCCGCGCTGTTGCGCCCCGAACCGCTCGGCCCAGAGGAAGGCGTACCAGTGGTCGCCATCGCGGATGATGTTGCTCGGCGCGAAATAGCCGCTGCGCTGGCCGATGTCGCCGCTGTAGGGATAGGGCAGCGTCGCCACCGTGTGGTTGGGCGGAGCGGCGCTCAGCCGGAAACTCGCCCCGCCGTCGGTGGAGACCGCGGCGGTGATGCTGTTGCGCCAGCAGCGCATATATTGGCCGGACGGGCAGAGCGCCCGCCGCTTGTCGGCATGGAACTCGTTGCTGACCAGGGCGAACACGCTGGTGCCGTCCGGTGTGTGGAAGGAGGAGATCCAGCTGCGGTCGTCATGCAGCCGGGGATCGTCCTGTCCGTGGCCCTGGAAGATCACCGCGCAGTTCGGCCGCAGGGCGTCCAGCGACGGGCCGGTCAGTGCCCGCGCGGTGGCGTGCGTGGCGATCAGATGCACCGTGCCGCCGGCATCGCGGAAGGCGCGCGCCGGGGTGTCCGGCGCGTCGCTCTCGCCGCAGGCGTCGCGCCGCCAGGAGGTGACCGTTTCCGGCTCCCCCGTCTTGGTGATGGTCAGGGCCTGGGCGGGCACGACGGCCAGGCCCAGCGTCAGCGCGAGGGCCATTGTGCGGCGGAGCATGGCGGCCGTTCCCAGTCCCGTTTCCCGTCCCGTCACTTGCCGGTCGCGATGGATTTCAGGAAGGGTGCCGGTTGCAGCCGGTTGGCGATCAGGAAATCGAGATAGCGGGCGGCCGACTCGGCGCGGTGACGGTCGTAGGCATCCGGATCGAACGCGATCAGCGACTTCAGCCGGCCGCGGGTCAGCGGCATCGTCAGGTCGGCGGCGTCGGCATAGGGCACGCCGGTGTTCTCGCACAGCTCGCGCGTGCGCGAATCGATGGTCACCGTCAGGCCCATCCGCTCCGCCTGGATCGCCAGGGCGACGCCGTGATAGCGGCAGCCGATGGTCAGATCCTGCTGGCGCAGAGTGTCCATCCAGGCCGGCACGTCATAGTAGGAGCGCATGTAATTCCGGCACCAGGCCTTGAACTCCCCGAACGAATAGTGCGGCACGGTGTGGCGGTGGATTTCCGTCAGCGCATGGGGGTCGATGCCGTCGAACAGCCCGCGCGAGGCGCGGATCATCTCGCCCATCGACTGGACGATGTATTGGCCGGGCGCCAGCGGATCCATCATCAGGGCGATCAGCTGATGCTCGATCTCCCGCGTCTTGACCCAGGCCTGATGGCCGCCGGCCACCGTGATCGAGCGCGGCAGGTCGAGCGCCGACCAGTTCGCGTGGATTTTCCGCCCAAGCCCCGGCGCCTGGTTGAGGAAATGCGACGGGCAGCCGCCCGGCAGCGACCCGGCGATGCCGAGCTTGTCCAACTGCGCCGTGGTGTAGGCGCCGCGGGTGTAGATGTTGGTGGAGCAGGCGGAGGCGGGATTCGACGCCGCGATCACCTGGGCCCAGCGCAGCGTGCCGGGGCTGAGCTCGATGTCGTGGTCATAGCTGTTGGCCTGGGCGCCAAGGCCGATGGCGACGATGGGCAGGCCCGATTTCTCCAGATTTTCGGCCATCTGGCCGTAATCGGTGTGGCGGCCCAACTGGTTGGCGCAGGGAATGACGATGATGTCGGCATTGTTCCGCAGCGTTTCCGCCGAGGAGCCCCAGCTGAAGTGCTTCACCGGATTGGTGATGTGGCTACAGATCGAATGGACGAAGGCGAGGTTGCCGTTGTTGTGCCCGATGCCGTTGAAAAGGTCGTCGAACGCGGCGTTCGAATAGAGACCCAGGTTCGGCGTCTTCCACAGGACAGCGACGCGCAGAGGCTGGGACGACGCGCTGCCGGCGGTCTGTTCGGACGTCCGGCCGGAAGAGTGCGGCCGGTCGACAGGGGTATCGATGACGATGTCTTCAAGCATGTCGGCTCTAGCCTCGGATCGGTGGATGCCGGATACATATCGACGGTAAGCGAAGGCGACAGGAATTCGCAAGTGACATCCTGAGAATCATCCGAGGAATTGAGGTCATGACTGTAAATGTATTTTCAATATAATCTATATATTGATCTTTGTTTGCATTGTTCTGATTTTTATAATTAACGTCTTTGCAAGATCATTCGAATTTCGATGGATATTCCCTGCCGGCAGGGATGGGGTTGAAAAGGGAACCGCGCCACCCCATTTCCAGCTTCGGCCCCGGAAACCGATGCCTGGACCAAGCTCCAACCAGGGTGCCAGGAAAACTCACCTGGGCGCCCCTTTAACTTTTTGTGAAAATTCCTACATGGAGTCAGTTGCGCCGTTGATGGCGCCGACCCGGGTGGTATGATCGTCGCCTTGAAGATACTTCTTTTTCCATCGGTCCGGCCACGCTGACCGCGTGGCCCGTCAGTTCCGCTCCGGCCTTGCGGCGTGTTGGCTGCCGCGGCCCCTTCCCCGGTCGCGGCGCCGCCCGCGGGGCCGGAGAGGGCCCCTTTCACCCGTCCCGCACCGAGAACCGGTGCACGCTGTCCGGCAGCGTCGAATGCCGGCAACGAACCAACAAACAACAACCGGCATCAACAGGACCGACCGGATCGACGCCGGGCCATCGCCCGCGGCGGCGCCCCCTGTCGGCAGGGAGAACAGAGACACCATGCAGCGCAACGCTGAAACCCGCAACACGCAACCCCGTACCGCCGCCCCCCGTACCGCCGCCCCCCGTTCCGCCGCCCCCCGTTCCGCCGAGCCGATGCAGCTCTATCTGCAGGACGCCCGCAAATACCAGTATCTGACGCCGGAGCTTGAACTTGAGCTGGCCGCCCGCTGGCATGACCATCAGGATCCGGCGGCGCTCGACCGGCTGGTCGGCAGCCATTTGCGGCTCGTCGTCAAGATGGCGCGCGGCTATCTCGGCTACGGCCTGCCGCTGGCCGATCTGGTGGCGGAGGGCAATGTCGGCCTGATGCAGGCGGCGCAGAAGTTCGATCCGGGCAAGGGCTTCCGCTTCGCCACCTACGCCTCCTGGTGGGTGCGCGCCGCGATCCAGGAATATGTCCTGCATAATTGGTCGCTGGTGAAGATCGGCACCACCGCCGGACAGAAGAAGCTGTTCTTCAGCCTGCGCCGCCTGAAGGCGCGGATGCAGGAATTGGATAGCGGCGACCTGTCGCCGGAGGCGGTGGAGAGCATCGCCACCGAGCTGAACGTGTCGAAGGCCGAGGTGGTGGAGATGAACCGCCGCCTGGGCAACGACCGTTCGCTGAATGTCGGGCTGTCGGAGGATGGCGATGCCGAATGGCAGGATCTGCTGGCCGACGACCGGCCGGACCAGGAGACGGTGCTGGCCGATTCCGAGGAGCGCCGGCGGCGCCAGCAGTTCCTGAAGCTGGGTCTGGGCGTGCTGGACGACCGCGAACGCCGCATCCTGGTCGCCCGCCGTCTGCGGGACGAGCCGCTGACGTTGGAGGAGCTGAGCCAGACCTTCCAGGTCTCGCGCGAGCGCGTGCGCCAGTTGGAGGTCCGCGCCTTCGAGAAGCTGCAAAAGGCGGTGATCGCCACCGCGCGGACGGAACAGGTGGCGGTGGAGAAGGCTCGCCTGATCGCCGGCGCCTGACGGTCGAAGCCCGAGGTTCAAAAGTCAGATGGGACGATTCCGATGGGGCGCGGCCTGCGATGGGCCGCGCCCTTTTTCGTGCCGTCCTGTCACTCTCCCTCGAACGACACAACCCGCATGTCCCGTCCGGCGCGCAGGCTGCGGTCGTGACTGCCGCAGGCGGGGCAGGGGGAGATCAGGCTTTCCGGTGAGAAATCGGCGCCACAGGCGGCGCAGCGGGCCTGCAAGGCGATGCGGTTGACCGCCAGCTCGGCCCCGGCTGCCGGAGTGTCCTCCGTCACGATGGGGAAGCAGAACAGCAGGGCGTCCGGATCGATGGCGGAGGCGACGCCGATGTCCACCGTGACGCGGGTCACCCGCCGCAGCCCTTCACGCCCGGCGCTCTCCGTCACCAGGGAGACGATGCTTTCGCAAAGCGACAGCTCATGCATCGGCGTCTCGGCAAAATACCATTGGTCAATGGTATGAAGTCTTCACCTGATTCGACCAGGACGCTTTGATGTAAATCATATCGGAGTGTGCGGAGCGGTGATAAGAAAGGCAGGTCTGTTGCAAAGACAGGACAGACCCGCCTCTTGGATCAGATCATCAGACGGGCCCTATGTCTTCCCGATCATAACGGGCCAGCATTATGAACGATAACTCAGTACAGCTCCTCCTCTTGCAACGTTTCCGGTCCTGCGGGCCGGAATCCCTCATCGCCGGTTGCCATCCGCCCTGAGGCCAGCCGGTTTCCGAAGGACCGGATCCGTCCCCCGGCCGGTCCCGTGCGGGGCCTGACAGCCGATATGCCCGCTTTCCCCTCGACGCCCGGAGGCCATGGCCGTTCCGGCGATGCCGCCTGTTGCGCGGAATTCCCGGGAGGGGGCGGGCTGAACCGGGGAGACGCGCGCAGCACCGGACGCGCAAGAACCGCCGCACCACGCAAGCGGCGCCCGCGTCACGGCCTGAAGGAGGTCATCGACCATGAGCATGATGCTGATGATCCATCCGGACAAATGCACCGGATGCCGCAACTGCGAACTGGCCTGTTCCATGGAGCATGAGGGCAACTTCCGACCGAAGGCGTCCCGCATCCATGTCTATACCTGGGAACGCGAAGGCTTCTCCGTCCCCATGATGTGCCAGCAGTGCAAGGACGCCGCCTGCGTCACCGTGTGCATGCCCAGGGCGATGCACCGTAATCCGGCGAACGGGCAGGTCGAACTCGACGCCGACAAATGCATCGGCTGCAAGATGTGCGTGCAGGCCTGCCCCTTCGGCTGCGCGTCGTGGGATTTCCAGGGCCTTCAGATCCTGAAATGCGACACCTGCGATGGCTCGCCCTCCTGCGCGGCCATCTGCCCCACCCATGCGCTGGAATGGGTCGAGGACACCATATCGGCGCAGGCGCGCAAGCGCTCCTTCGCCGCCAAGCTCAAGAACGCCTTCGCGGAGGTCTGATCATGCATGGCTGGATTGGCAGGATCCTTCGGATCGACCTCGGCACCGGCAAGGTCTCGACCGAAGCGCTGAAGCCCGAACTGGCGCGCGACTATATCGGCGCCCGCGGGCTGGGCACCAAATACATGTATGACGAGGTCGATCCGATGGTCGACCCGCTGTCGCCCGCCAACAAGCTGATCTTCGCGTCGGGGCCGATGACCGGCACCTTCGCGCCGTCGGCCGGACGCTACGACGTCGTCACCAAGGGGCCGCTGACCGGCACCATCGCCGCGTCGAATTCCGGCGGCGCCTGGGGACCGGAGCTGAAATATGCCGGCTACGACATGCTGATCCTCGAAGGCCGGGCGGAAAAGCCGGTCTATCTGTGGATCCAGGATGAAAAGGTGGAGATCCGCGACGCCGCCCATCTGTGGGGCAAGGACGTGCCGGAAACCACCGAGGCGCTGAACGCGGAGACGGCGGCCGACGCCAAGATCGCCTGCATCGGCCCGGCCGGCGAAAACCTCTCCTTCATCGCCGCCATCATGAACGACATGCAGCGCGCCGCCGGCCGCACCGGCGTCGGCGCGGTGATGGGATCGAAGAACCTGAAGGCGGTGGTGGTGCGCGGCACCGGCGCCGTCACCGTCGCCGACAAGGACGCCTTCCTGGCTGCGGTGGCCAAGGCCAGCACCATGATCAAGGAGCATCCGGTCGGCGGCACCGGCCTGCGGCTCTACGGCACCAACGTGCTGGTCAACATCCTGAACTCGGTCGGCGGCCTGCCGACCGCCAATTTCCAGGACGGCCATTACCCGACCGCCGACAAGGTGGGGGGCGAGACGCTGGCGGCCAACCAGTTGCAGCGGCCGAAGGGCTGCTTCTCCTGCATCATCTCCTGCGGCCGCGCCACCAAGGTCACCAATCCCAAATACAAGGGCGAGGGCGAGGGGCCGGAATACGAAACCGCCTGGGGCTTCGGCCCGGACTGCCTGATCGACGATCTCGATGCGGTGCTGAAGGCCAATTATTACTGCAACGAATACGGCATCGACACCATCTCGATGGGCGGCACCGTCGCCTGCGCCATGGAGCTGTTCCATCGCGGCGTCATCACGCTGGAGGACACCGAGGGGCTGGAGCTCGACTTCGGCAATGCCGAGGCGATGGTGGAGGCGGTGCGGCTGACCGGCCTCGGTCAGGGCTTCGGCAGGAAGCTGGCGCTGGGCTCCTACCGGCTGGCCAGCCTCTACGGCCATCCCGAACTGTCGATGACGGTCAAGAAGCAGGAGATGCCGGCCTATGATCCGCGCGCGGTGCAGGGCATCGGGCTGAATTACGCCACCAACAACCGCGGCGGCTGTCACGTCCGCGGCTATTCGATCAGCCCCGAGGTGCTGGGCGTGCCCTTCAAGGTCGACAAGGACACCATCGACGGCAAGGCGGAGCTGGTGGCCCTGTTCCAGAACCTGACGGCGGCGCTGGATTCCACCGGTTCGTGCCTGTTCACCACCTTCGGCATCGGCGCCCCGGAATTCGCCGAGCTGATGACCTCGCTCACCGGCTTCGCCTATACGGGCGAGAGCTTCGTCGAGGCGGGCGAGCGGGTGTGGAACCTGGAGCGGTTGTGGAACCTGAAGTCCGGCCTGACCGCCGCCGACGACACGCTGCCGCCGCGCCTGCTGAAGGAGCCGATCGTGACCGGTGCCTCCAAGGGGGCGGTCAGCCGCCTGCCGGAAATGCTGCCGCTCTATTACGGCGTCCGCGGCTGGGATGCCGATGGCGTTCCCACCAAGGAAAAGCTGAGCGCGCTGGCGCTGGCCTGACCCCGTCCGCGCCGCCGCCCTCACCTTGGCGGGGCGGCGGCGCGGATCGCGGTTCGCGCGGACAGGCCGGGCGGAAAGGCGGTTGTGCCATGAAAATCTCCTATTTCGCGCTTCTGCGCGACGCCACCAGAAAGCACAGCGAGGTTTGGGAGCGGCCGGCGCCGACCCTGCGCGTCCTGATGGACGATCTGGCCGCCGAATACGGCGCGAATTTCGCCCGCTGGGTGATGAAGAACGGGGAGCTGGCCGGCTACGCCATCATCCTGGTGAACGGCAAGGACGTGCGCGGCCTGCAAGGGCTGGACACGCCGCTGGCCGCGGATTCCGACGTCTTCATCTTTCCGCCGCTGGCCGGCGGCTGAGAAAGGGGCGAGCCATGACCTCGACCACGCTCCCCATCCTGGTTCTGCTCGGGGGCTTCCTTCTTCAACTGCTGCTCGGCCGCTGGCTGACACCCGTCGGCAAGGGCGCGCTGGCGGCCGCGACGGTTTTCCTCTCCTTCCTGGCGACGCTGACGCTGGTGCCGGCCAGCATGGCCGGTCTGGCGCTGACGGCGCCGCTGCTGCCGGCATGGGACGGGCCGTTCTCCATCGCCCTGCGCATCGACGGACTCGGCGTCCTGTTCATGCTGATGGGCACCAGCATCGGCGCCGCCATCCTGCTGTTCTCCGTCCGCTACATGGAGCATGAGAAGCAGGGCACGACCCGCTTCTATGCGATCATGCTGGTGTTCATCGCCGGGCTGCTGCTGCTGGCCGGTGCCGCCGACATGCTGGGCGCCTATCTGGCCTGGGAGGTGATCGGGCTGTGCTCCTACAGTCTGGTCGGCTTCTGGTACCGGCAAAAGGCGGCGACCGACGGCGCGCGCAAGGTGCTGGTCATCACTCATCTGGCCGGCTACGGCTTCCTGATCGGGCTTGTGTTGGTCTATGCGCGCGCCGGCTCGCTGGCCTGGACCGATCCGGCGGTGGGGACCGCCTTCACCTCCGGCGTCGCCGCGCTGTTCATCGCCGCGGCGATGGCGAAATCGGTGATGTTCCCGCTGCACAGCTGGATCCCCGAGGCGATGAACGCCCCGACCCCGGTGTCGGCGCTGCTGCATTCGGCCTGCTACGTCAAGGCCGGCGTCTACCTGATCGCCCGCATGTATGGGGTGGGCGGTGGGCAATGGCACGCCGCGTTGCAGGGGCCGCTGCTGGCGGTCGGCTGCGTCACCATCCTGGTCGGCGTCATCTTCGCCATGGCGCAGACCGACCTGAAGCGGCTGCTGGCCTTCCACACGGTGAGCCAGCTCGGCTACATCGTCGTCGGGCTGGCGCTCGGCAGCGATCTCGGGCTGGCGGCCGGGCTGTTCTATTGCCTGAGCCACGCGCTGTTCAAGGGCACGCTGTTCATGTGCGCCGGCGCCATCCAGCATGCCTGCGGAACGCGCGACCTGCGCGATCTCGGCGGGCTGGCCAGCGTGATGCCGGGCACGGCGACGGTGTGGATCATCGCCGCCGCCGCCATCGCCGGGGTGCCGCTGACCAACGGCTTCGTCGCCAAATGGCTGCTGTTCGGCGCCGCCCTCGACAAGGGGCTGCTGGCGGTGGTGCTGGTCGGCTGGATCGGCAGCATCCTGACCGCCTTCTCCTTCCTGAAGGCAACCGTCAACGCTTTCTACGGCGTGCCGTCCAAGGCCCTGCTCGGCAAGCGCATCCACGAGGCGTCGCCCAGCATGCTGGCCGGCATGGGTTCGATGGCCGGGCTGTGCCTGCTGTTCGGGCTGGCGCCGCAGCTGCTCATGGTGCCGGTGGTGGCGCCGGCGGTGCGGTCGCTGGGCTTCGACTGGGCGGTGCGGATGAGCTGGCTCGGCATCCTGACCGATCGCGGCAGCGTCGCCATGACGGTGGGCGGCGCGGTGGTGCTGGCCTCGGCGATGCTGGGGCTGCTGGTCTACCGGCTGGCCCAGGCGCCGGCCCCCGGTCTGGTCTCGGTCTATTCCGGCGGCGAGCCGCTGCCGGCCGGCGACCGTCCCGGCGCGGTCGATTTCGCCGAGATGGCCGAGCACGCCTTCCATCCCGTCTATTCGCTCGATCCCGATCCCGTCTTCCTGCGGATCTGGCGCGGCCTGACCCAGTTGGCCGGCGCCGCGCAGGCCGTGGGGCGCGCCCTGTTCGAGGATCGTCCGCTCCTGGCCATCGGTCTCGCCGCCATCGCGGCGCTGGCCGGCGTGTGGCTGGTCTGAGCGCAGCCGGAGGCATCCAACCATGGATATTGTGTTGATCCCCCTCTTTCTGGCGATCGCGCTCGGCGTGGCTCTCTATGCCCGCGCGATCCCGCAGGGAAATGGCGGGTGGTGGCGCTGCGCCGCCGCCACCGTCGCCCTGGCGGTCGCCGCCCGTCTGGCCGGTCACGGCTGGGCGGCGGTGCTGCTGGCGTCGGCCGCCGAATTCCTGGCGGTGGGCATGGTGTGGAGCGGCGGGACCGCAGAGGCCCGCGCCGCCGCGCGCAAATACCTGACCGCCGTGCTGCTCGCCACGCTGTGCGGCTGGGCCGCCCTGGCGCTGACCCATCTCGGCGCCGTGCGTCCGGCGGCTCCCTGGGACCGGCTGGCGGTGGCGTTTCTGCTGGTCGGCGTCGCGCTGAAGCTGGGTCTGGTGCCGGTCTATTTCTGGCTGCCGGCGGTGGCCCGCGCCTCCTCGGCGATGACGACGGCGCTGATCGTCGCGGTGGTCGATGTCGGCTCCTTCCGCGAGCTGCTGGCCCTGCGCGACGCCGCCCCCTGGATCTTCTTGGAATTCGCGCCGCTGTGGATCGGGCTGGCGGTGCTTTCGCTGCTGGGCGCGGCGTTGCTGGCGCTGGCCCAGCGCGCGTTGAAGCCGATGCTGGCCTTCTCCTCCATCGACGACATGGGCTATCTGCTGCTGGGTCTGGTGGCCGGCGGCGCCGACGGCATGGCCGGGGCGTGGTTCGGCATCCTCGGCCATGCGCTGGGCAAGATCGTGCTGTTCGGCGCGGTCGGGGCGGCGGAATGGCATCTCGGCCGGGCGGCGACGCTGGACGACCGCGGCCTGTCCACCCCGCTGCCGGTGGCGAGCGCCGCCTTCATACTGGGGGCGCTGGGCTTCATCGGCATCCCGCCGACGCTGGGCTTCATCGGTCATTGGCGGCTCTACCTGGCGGGGGCGGAACTGGGCGGGCCGCTGCTGCTGCTGGTGCTCTACGCCTCGTCGGCCATGGCCCTGCTCTGCTATGTCCGCGCCATCCACCGGGTGTGGCTGGGGCCGGCGGCATCCCCGGCGGCGGCATCCCCGGCGATCGGGCGGCCGCTGCCGCACCTCGCCGCCGCCGTGCTGCTGGCCTTCGCCGTCGCGCCGGTGCTGTTCGGGCTGATGCCCGACCGGCTGCGGCCCGCCGCCGAACCGCCGCATCCGCATGTCGCCGCACTGTCTGCTCCCGAACTGCCGGTCGAACTGGCGGGAGGTGTGAAATGAACCTCATCGAACGGGTGGTCGCGATCTCGCGCCGCCGGTCGCCCTGGATCTGCCGGCTGAACGCCGGATCCTGCAACGGCTGCGACATCGAGATCACGCCGCTGCTCAGCCCGCGCTACGACGCCGAACAGCTGGGGATCGAGCTGCACGGCACGCCCAAGCATGCCGACATCGTGCTGATCTCCGGCACGCTGACCCTGCGGTCGCGCCAGGCGATCCTCGACATCTACGATCAGGTGCCCAGCCCGAAGGCGGTGGTGGCGCTGGGGTCCTGCCCGTTGTCGGGCAATGTCTTCGCCGGCAGTCCGCTGGTGCTGGGCCAATCGCTCGACAGCCTTGTTCCGGTCGATGTCTGGGTGCCCGGCTGCCCGCCGCGCCCGCAGGCCATCCTGGACGGCATCGCCCGCGCCGCAAGCCTGCTGGAGGAGGGAGCCACCAGGAGCCAGATGGAAAGCCTGTTGGAAGGCGGGCAGGGGAGGCCGTCATGAACGCCGTCTGGTCCTATCTGCTCGCCTTCGCCGTCTGGCCCGGCTTGCTGCTGGCCGCCCCGCTGGGCTGGCTGGAGCTGTGGTTCATGCGCAAGCTGGTGGCGCGGTTGCAGGGACGCCGGGGGCCGCCCGTCTTCCAGCCCTTCTTCGATTTCATGAAGCTGCTGGGCAAGCGGACGGTGATCCCGCGCGGCGTCAACCGCGGCATCTTCCTGGCCCTGCCGCTGGTGTCGCTGGGGGCGGTGACGGCGGCGCTGGCCATCGTCCCGCTTCCCGGCAATCCGGCGCCGTCGCTGCCCGGCGACGTCGTGCTGCTGCTCTACCTGATGGAGGTGCCGGTCCTGTGCGAGGTGCTGGCCGGCTATGTCAGCCGCTCCATCTACGGGCAGGTCGCGGCGATGCGCGAGGCGCTGCTGTCGCTCGCCTACAATCTGCCCTTCCTGGCCGCCATCATCGCCATGGCGCAGGAGGCCGGCAGCTTCCAGATGAGCGCGTTGCAGGCGGCGCCCTACAGCCTCGTCCATCCGCTGGCGGCGCTGACCTTCCTGCTGGCCCTGCCGGCGCGGATGAAGCTGAATCCCTTCTCCATCGCCAATGCCGAGCATGAGATCGTCGCCGACAGCCACATCGAATACAGCGGCCCGCCGCTGGCCCTGTTCAAGCTGTCCCATGCCGTCGAGGTCGTGCTGCTGACCGAGCTGTTCGCCGTGGTCTTCCTTCCGGCGACGCCGTGGCCGCTGCTGAACCTGCTGGTCTATCTGGTGGCCGGCATCGCCGTGCTCGGCGGGGTGACTTTGCTGGCCACGACCACGGCGCGGCTGCGGCTGGCGCAGGCCTTCCGCTTCTACTGGGTCTGGGGCGGCGTCGCGTCCGCGGTCACCATGGCCGCGACGCTGGTCCGCTGAGGGGGAAAACCACCATGGCCATGCTGAAAACCATCCTCGGCAACCTGCTGCGCCCGTCGCGCACCCGCGCGCCGGCCGACATGCCGGACGTGCCGCCCGCCTATCGCGGCGCGCTGGCGCACGAGGCCGCCCGCTGCACCGCCTGCGGCACCTGCGCCTATGTCTGCGCGCCGAAGGCGATCAGCTTCACCCAGGATCCCGGCCTGTCGGTGTCCTGGCGCTTCTTCATCGGTCAATGCTCTTTCTGCGGGCTGTGCGCGCAGAACTGCCCGACCCAGGCGATCCGCCTGGAGGCCGGCGTGCCGGCGGGAATGAATTCCGCCGCCGGCGACGGGTTCCGGCTGGAGAGCGTCATCCCGCTGCGAGCCTGCACCCGCTGCGGCGCCGCCCATGTGCCGCTGCCGGCGTCGACGATGGACGCCCTGTGGGGGAGCGACGAGGCCGAACGCGGCTATTGCCCCGAATGCCGGCGCTGGGCCGCCGGCGCCCGGCTGCGCGTCGCCTTCGTCCCGGCGGCGGGGGAGGAGGTCCGTCATGAGCGCTGACCGCGGCATCCCGGACCTGAACAATGCGCTCGCCGACGCGCTGGCCGCCATTCCCGGCGTCGCGTCCGTCGTCGAGCGCGACGGCGCCCTGTGGGCCGACGCCCCGCTGCTGGAGGTCGAGGCGATGGCCGCCGCCATGGCGGGTCTCGGCATCCGGCTCGGCACCGTCACCGCCATCCCCCATGCCGGCGACGCGGAATCGACGGTGATCTACCATTACATCGACGAGCATCGCGTCATCAACGTGAAGACCCGTACCCGCAACGGCGCGCTCGCCTCGCTGGCGCCGTTCGTCCGGGCGGCGTCCTGGGCGGAGCGGGAGATCCGCGACCTGTTCGCGGTGGAGTTCCCCGGCCATCCCAACCCGGTGCCGCTGATCCGGCCCGACGGGATCGACACGGCGACCCTGCGCGAGGCGATGTGCCGCCCGGCGACGGTCACCCGCAAGCCCGCCTCGCCGCTCGCCTCGCCTTCCGCCCCCCGTCCGGTGGCCCGTTCCTAGGAGTTTCCGGCCATGCCCTACAGCTTTCCGCTCGGCCCCTATCACCCGGCGCTGGAAGAACCCTTCAAGGTCAAGGTCCAATGCCGGGGCGAGGTCATCGACAGCGCCACCGTCGAGGTCGGCTTCAGCTTCCGCGGCATCGAGCTGCTGGCGCAGAAGCGCAACTGGGTGGAGGTCATCACCCTGATCGAGCGCGTCTGCGGCATCTGCTCCAACACCCACGCCATGACCTTCTGCATGGCGGCGGAGACCATCGCCGGCATCGAGGTGCCCAGGCGCGCCGCCCACATCCGCACCATCATCGCCGAGCTGGAGCGGCTGCATTCCCACCTGCTGTGGGCCGGGGTGGGGGCGGAGGACATCGGCTTCCATTCGCTGTTCATGGAGGTGTTCACCCTGCGCGAGCTGGTGATGGACACGCTGGAGGCGATCAGCGGCAACCGGGTGAATTACGGGATGAACTGCATCGGCGGCGTCCATCGCGACATCCCCGATCCGAAACAGCATCTGCCGGCGCTCGACCGGCTGGCGACGGGGCTGGCGGAGATCGTCATCCCGACCTTCACCGGGAATCCGACGGCACTCGCCCGCACCCGCGGTGTCGGCCGGCTGAGCCGGGAACAGGCGGTGGAATGGGCGGTGGTCGGGCCGGTCGCCCGCGCCTCCGGTCTCGACATCGACGTGCGCAAGGACCAGCCCTATCTGTCCTATGCCGGGCTGGGCTTCGCCAGCGTCATGCGGCCGGAGGGCGATGTGCTCGCCCGCGTGGTGGTGCGGGCGCTGGAGATGGTGGAGAGCATCCGCCTGATCCGCGAGGCGCTGCTGTCGCTGCCCGCCGGCCCGCTGCGGGCGACCGAGGGATTGCCGGAGATCCCCGTCGGCGAAGCGAGCATCCGCACCGAGGCGCCGCGCGGCGAGGCCTTCTATTACGTCGCCTCCGAAGGCGGACCGACGCCGTCGCGGGTGAAGATCCGCACGCCGTCCTTCGTCAACATCCCGGCGATCGAGGCGATGGTGGTGGGCCAGCCGCTGGCCGACCTGTCGATCATCCAGGCGTCGGTCGATCCCTGCATCTCCTGCACCGACCGGTAGGGGCACTACGCCGCCCCCGCCAGCAGCCGGTTGACCGCGTCGCGGTCGGGCAGCGAGGGGATGGCGCCGGGGGCGGTGGTGGTCAGCGCCCCGGCGGCATTGGCGAAGCGGCAGATCGCGCGCAGCCGCTCCGGGGTGAAGGCGGTCGCGGTATCCTCGAGAATGCCGGCCAGGAGTGCGGCGACGAAGGCGTCGCCGGCGCCGGTGGTGTCGATGGTGGTGGCCGCCAGTCCCGGCACATGGCCGGACGCGTCGGCGGTCACGAAGGTGCAGCCGTTGCGGCCATGCGTCACCACCAGCAGCCGCAACCCGTCATGCCATAGGGTGCGGCCGGCGCTGTCCGGATCGGCGCCGCCGGTCAGGAACTCCAGCTCCTCGTCGCTCAGCTTGACGATGCCGGCGGTGGCGATGCCCTGGCGGATCAGCCGCTCCGCCAAGGCGCGGTCGGGCCACAGGGCGAGGCGCAGGTTGGCGTCGAAGGAGACGAGGCGGCCCTGGCGGCGGGCGGTCTCCACCGCCAGCAGGCTCGCCTCGCGCGCCGCCGGGTCGATCAGGCCGATGGAGCCGGAATGCAGCAGGCGGGCCGCCGCGACCGCGTCGAGGTCGAGGTCGGCGGTGGAGAAGCCGGCCATCGGCTCGCCATAGAACAGGAACTCCCGCTCCCCCTCCTCGTCGAGGGAGACGAAGGCGACGGGGGTCTTGGTGTTCGACACGCGGCGCAGGTGCGAGACGTCGACGCCGGCATTGGTGAGGGCGTGCGCCAGGAAGCGGCCGAAGCCGTCGGCCGCCGTCCGGCCCATGAAGGCGCTGCGCACCCCCAGCCGGGCCAGACCGACCGCGACATTGGCCGGCGCCCCGCCCGGCGCCGGGTCGAAGGCGCCGATCACGCCGGGTCGCGCCGGGCCGGCGGGCATGAAGTCGATCAGCACCTCGCCCAGGCACAGCACGTCGGGGGTCAGGGCGTCGCCTTGCGGCAAAGCGGTCATGGCGGGCAAGTCCTTCAGTTGGTTCCGCCGGCATAGCGGGCGAGCACGGCGCGGGTGCCGTCCGTCCACAGGGCGCGCAGGGCGGTGGAGAAGGCGTCGCGGAAGGGCGGCACCCGGCCGACCTCGCCATAGATCTCCTTCTGGTCGAGCCAAACGGTCGGCTCGTCGCGGGCGTCCTTGGCGACCTGCGTCAGGCGGTCCCAGTTGGGATCGTTCGGCTCGATCGGCTGGCCGTCGTCGGCGGTCCCGAAGCAGTAGCGGCACCACAGCGCCGATTCCAGGGCCAGACCCTCGATGCTGGCGCCGGCCTTCAGCCGGTCGGCGATGGACGGCACGATGAATTTCGGCTGGCGGTTGGAGCCGTCCAGGCAGAGCCGGCGGATGGTGTCCTTGATCTTCGGATTGGCGAAGCGGCGCTCGATGATGCCGAAATAGGAGTTCAGGTCGGTGCCCGGCACCGGCGGCACGGTCGGGATGATCTCCTCCCGCTCGATCTTTTGCAGGAAGGCGCGGATCAGCGGGGTTTCCATCGCCTCATGCGCGTAAGTGACGCCGAGCAGCCCGGCCGGATAGGCGATCACCGCATGGCCGCCGTTGAGGATGCGGATCTTCATCGTCTCGAAGGGCGTCACGTCGGGGACGAACTGCACGCCCACCGCCTCCAGCGCCGGGCGGCCGGCGGAGAAGCGGTCCTCCAGCACCCACTGGGTGAAATCCTCGCAGAAGACCGGCCAGCTGTCGGCGATGGCGAAATCGCGGGCCAGCGTCTCGCGCTCCTGCGTGCCGGTTGCGGGCGTGATGCGGTCGACCATGCCGTTGGGGAAGGCGACGGCGGTTTCGATCCAGGCGGCGAGCCCGGCGTCGATCTCCCTGGCGATGCCCAGCACGGCGTTGCGGGTCACCACGCCATTGTGGGGGATGTTGTCGCAGGACATGACGGTGAAGGGGACCGTGCCGGCGGCGCGGCGGCGGGCCAGACCGGCGACGATCAGGCCGAAGACGGTAGATGGCCGCTCGGGTGCCGCGATGTCGGCGCGGATCGCCGGATGGCCGGCGTCGAACCTGCCGGTGGCGTCGATGTAGTAACCGCCCTCCGTCACCGTCAGCGAGACGATGCGGATCGCCGGGTCGGCCAGCTTGGCGATGAGGACGTCGCCGTCGCCGACCGGCAGCATGCCGACCATGGCGCCGGTGACGCGGGCGAGGCTCTGCGCGCCGGACTGTTCGACCACCGTGGTCAGCCAGTCCTGGGGCTCCAGGGCATCGCGCATGCGCTGGTCCGACGGCATCACCCCGGCGCCGAGGATCGCCCAGTCATGGTCGCGGCCCTGGGCGAACAGGCTGTCGAGATAGACCGCCTGATGGGCGCGGTGGAAATTGCCGATGCCGAAATGCAGGATCCCGGCGGTCAGGGAGGAACGGTCATAGGCCGGCACCGAGGCCCGCGCGGCGATGGTCGGGAGGGTGGCGGCGGAAAGGGCGATGGTCATGGTCGGGGTCCTGCGGAAGTCGGCGGAGGGAGATGTGTTGCCCTCTCCCGTCCCGGGAGAGGGAGGGGACCCGCGCCGTCAGGCGTGGGGAGGGTGAGGGGTGGGGCAAGAATCCAAGATCCATGTCCGGATTGCCCCTCACCCTTCCCATGGCGATGCCATGGGCCCCTTCCCTCTCCCGGGACGGGAGGGGGAGCGTCTTCAACTCATCCAGTTGCCGCCGTCGACGTTGTAGGTCTGGGCGACGATGTAGTCGGCCTCCCGGCTCGCCAGGAAGATCGCCATGCCGGTCAGATCCTCCGCCCGGCCCATGCGGCCGAAGGGGACCGCGTCGCCGACCATGCGTTTCTTCTCGCCGGGCCGGAGCCCCTCATGCTTGGCGAACAGGGCATCGACACCATCCCAATGCTCGCCGTCGACGACGCCGGGGGCGATGGCGTTGACGTTGATGCCATGGCGGATCAGGTTCAGGCCGGCCGACTGGGTCAGGCTGATCACCGCCGCCTTGGTGGCGCAATAGACGCCGACCAGCGCTTCGCCGCGCCGTCCGGCCTGGGAGGCCATGTTGATGATCCTGCCGCCGCGACCCTGCGCGATCATCCGCTTCGCCACCGCCTGGAGCGTGAACAGCGTGCCGGCGACGTTGATCGAGAACAGGCGGTCGTAGCTCTCCCGCGTGATCTCGACGATGGGGGCGAGGTCGAACAGGGCGGCGTTGTTGACGAGAATGTCGATGCCGCCGGCCCGCTCCACCACCGTGGCGACAGCGGCGTCGATGGAGGATTGGCTGGTCACGTCCAGCGCCACGGCATAGGCGCCGGGGCCGATCTCCGCCGCCGCCTTCTCCGCCGCCGCGAGGTTGATGTCGGCGATGGCGACGGTGGCACCCTCCGCGACATAGGCGGCCGCGAAGGCGCGGCCGATGCCGCGGGCGGCGCCGGTGATGATGGCCGATTTGCCGTCGAGACGTTTCATGGGACTGGTCATCGGACTGGACCCTTTCATGCCACTTTCATGCCCGCCGTCGTCGAGGGCAGGGCGTTGCCCTGACCGTCGAAGCGGTGGAGCTTCTCGGTTTGCGGCGTCAGCCAGACACGGTCGCCGTGATGGACCGGAAACTCGCCGCCGGCCCGCGCCACCAGCGTGCCGATGCCCTCCACCTGCACATAGACGAAGGTGTCGGAGCCCAGATGCTCGGACACGGTGACGGTGCCGGCCCAGCGGCCGGATTCGGTGGACAACGTCAGATGTTCGGGGCGGATGCCGATGCCGTCGGCGCCGTCGCCGCGCGCCGCCTCGCCCTCGATGAAGTTCATGCGCGGCGAGCCGATGAAGCCGGCGACGAAGCGGTTGCGCGGGCGGCTGTAGAGGTCGATGGGAGATCCCACCTGCTCGATCCGGCCGGCGTTCAGCACGACGATCTTGTCGGCCATGGTCATCGCCTCCACCTGATCGTGCGTCACATAGATCATGGTGGTGCCGAGGCTGGCGTGCAGCTCGGAGATTTCCAGCCGCATGTTGACGCGCAGCGCCGCGTCGAGGTTCGACAGCGGCTCGTCGAACAGGAAGGCGGTCGGTTCGCGGACGATGGCGCGGCCGATGGCGACGCGCTGGCGCTGGCCGCCGGAGAGCTGGCCGGGGCGGCGGTCGAGATAGCTGGTGAGGTTCAGCACCTTGGCCGCCGCCTCCACCTTGCGGTCGATGGCGGTCTTGTCGAGCCGGGCCATCTTCAGCGGGAAGGCGATGTTGTTGCGCACGGTCATGTGCGGATAGAGCGCGTAGGACTGGAACACCATCGCCAGCCCGCGCTGGGCCGGCGGCAGGGCGGTGGCGTCCTTGCCGTCGATGCGGATGGTGCCGGACGACACATCCTCCAGCCCGGCGATCAGGCGCAGCAGCGTGGACTTGCCGCAGCCCGACGGGCCGACGAACACCACGAACTCGCCATTGCCGATGGAGAGATCCAGCGGCGGGATGACGTCGATGTCGCCGAAGCTCTTGGTGACGCGGTCGAGCGTGATCTGACCCATAGCGGGTTCCCCCTACTTCACGGCGCCGAAGGTCAGGCCGCGCACAAGCTGCTTCTGGCTGAACCAGCCGAGAACCAGGATCGGCGCGACCGCCATGGTCGAGGCGGCCGACAGTTTCGCGTAGAACAGCCCTTCCGGGCTGGAGTAGCTGGCGATGAAGGCGGTCAGCGGCGCCGACTGCGAGGCGGACAGGTTCAGCGTCCAGAACGCCTCGTTCCACGCCAGGATGACGTTCAGCAGCAGGGTGGAGGCGATGCCGGGCACCGCCATCGGCAGCAGGACGAACAGGATTTCCTCCTTCAGTCCGGCGCCGTCCATCCGCGCCGCCTCCAGGATCTCGCCGGGGATTTCGCGGAAATAGGTGAACAGCATCCAGACGATGATCGGCAGGTTGATCAGCGTCAGCACGATGACCAGACCGACGCGGCTGTCGAGCAGCCCGAAATCGCGGAACAGCAGATAGATCGGGATCAGCACGCCGACCGGCGGCAGCATCTTGGTGGAGAGCATCCACATCAGCACGTCGCGGGTGCGCTTGCCGGGGACGAAGGCCATCGACCAGGCGGCGGGAACCGCGACCAGCAGGCCGAGCAGCGTCGAGCCGACCGAGATGACGATCGAGTTCCAGAAATGCAGGAAATAGTCGGAGCGCTGCTGGACCTCGCTGTAGTTCTCCAGCGTCCAGTGGAAGGCGAGGAAGGTCGGCGGGGTCGCCACCGCCTCCGCCTCGGTCTTGAAGCTGGTCAGGGCGGTCCACAGGATGGGGAAGAAGATCACGATCCCGATGGTCCAGGCGATCAGGGTCACGGCCAGCTTGCGGCGGTTGGTTGCAGCGCGCGCCATGGTCAGATGTCCAGGTTGCGGCCGATCATCCTCATCAGGAAGACGGCGACGATGTTGGCGAGGACGACGGCGACGATGCCGCCCGCGGAGCCGCCGCCGACATCGAATTGCAGCAGCGACTGGGCATAGACGAGATAGGTGATGTTGGTGGTGGCGGTTCCGGGGCCGCCGTTGGTCGTCACCAGGATCTCGGCGAAGACCGACAGCAGGAAGATGGTCTGGATCAGCGTCACCACCGTCATCGCGCGGGCCAGATGGGGCATGATGATGTGGATGAAGCGGTCGAGCGCGCCGGCGCCGTCCATCTCCGCCGCCTCCAGCCTTTCGCGGTCGAGCGATTGCAGGGCGGTCAGCAGGATCAGCGTGGCGAAGGGTAGCCATTGCCAGGTCACGATCAGGATGATCGAGGACAGCGGCGCCTCGGCCAGGAAATCGAAGGGCTGGAGGCCGAGCCCCTTGGCGATGGCGGCGAACAGGCCGTTCACCGGGTTCATCAGCATGTTCTTCCACACCAGCGCCGAGACGGTGGGCATGACGAAGAAGGGGGCGATGACCAGCAGGCGGACGATGCCCCGCCCCCAGAAGGGCTGGTCGAGCAGCAGGGCCAGCCCGATCCCGCCGGCGATGGTCAGCGCCAGCACCCCGCCGACCAGGGCCAGCGTGTTGCCGAGAGCGGCGAAGAAGGCCGGATCGGTCAGGAAATACTGGTAGTTCAGTGTGCCGATGAACTCCTCCGTCCCCGGCATCAGCAGATTGTAGCGCAGGAAGGAGAAGTAGAGCGTCATCACCAGCGGGATCAGCATCCAGCCGAGCAGCAGGATGACGGCCGGCGACATCGTCAGGCGCGCGGCGGCACGCGAATGGGCGGTGGCCATGGCTCGACCCTTGGGTAACGGCGTTGTGGAGCGCGGCCTTCCTCGGCCGCCATCCCCGCGAAAGGCGGGGATGGCGGCGGGAGGAGGGGTTGCCGTGATCGGACAGGACGGAAGGTCAGGCGTGACCGCTTACTTGATGTAGCCGGCCTTGGTCATCTCGCGGGTGGCGAGGGTCTGGGCGGTTTGCAGCGCCTGATCGGCGGTCGTCTGGCCGGCGAGTGCGGCGGAGAAGGCTTGGCCCACGGCTGTGCCGATGCCCTGGAACTCGGGGATGGCGACGAACTGCACGCCGGTGTAGGGGACCGGCTTGACCGTCGGATGCTGCGGATCGGTGGCCTGGATCGACTTCAGCGTCAGGTCGGCGAAGGGCGCCGCCTTGCGGTATTCGGGGTTGGCGTAGAGCGAGCTGCGGGTGCCCGGCGGCACGTTGGCCCAGCCCTCCTCCTTGGCGACGAGGTCGAGATACTCCTTGGAGGTCGCCCAGGAGATGAAGGCCTGGGCGGCATCGCCCTTCTTGCTGCTGGCGGGAATCGCGAGGTTCCAGGCCCACAGCCAGTTGGACCGCTTGCCGAGCCCGGTGTCGGGCGCCAGCGCGTAGCCGACCTTGTCGGCGACCTTGCTCTGCGCCGGGTTGGAGACGAAGGAGGCGGCGACGGTGGCGTCGATCCACATGGCGCATTTGCCAGACTGGAACAGCGCCAGATTCTCGTTGAAGCCGTTGGAGGAGGCGCCCGGCGGGCCGGCGTCCTTCATCACGCCGAGATATGTGGTCAGCGTCTGCTTCCACGGATCGGTGTTGAACTGCGGCTTCCAGTTCATGTCGAACCAGCTGGCGCCGAAGGAGTTCGCCATGGCGCTGAGGAAGGCCATGTTCTCGCCCCAGCCGGCCTTGCCGCGCAGGCAGATGCCGTAGACCTCGCTCTTCTTGTCGGTCAGCTTGCGCGCCGCGTCGGTGACGAAGGCCCAGGTCGGTGCCTCCGGCATGGTCAGGCCGGCCTTCTCGAACAGGTCCTTGCGGTACATGACCATCGAGCTTTCGCCGTAGAAGGGCGCGGCATAGAGGGTGCCGTCGGTGGTCAGGCCGCTGCGGATCGAGGGCAGCAGATCCTCGACATCATAGGTGGCGCCGAGCTTGGTCAGCGGCATCAGCCACTTCTGCTTGGTCCAGATCGGAACCTCGTAGGTGCCGATGGTCAGGATGTCGTACTGGCCGCCCTTGGCGGCGATGTCGGTGGTGACGCGCTGGCGCAGGACATTCTCCTCCAGCGTCACCCAGTTCAGCGTGATGTCGGGGTGCGCCTTGGTGAAATGCTCCGACAGCTTCTGCATGCGGATCATGTCGCCATTGTTCACCGTGGCGATGGACAGAGTCTCCGCCTGGGCGGAGTTGCCGAGAAACGCGGCGACGGCCGCGCCGATCAAGGAAAGCGCACGCTTCATTCCTGTTTTCCTCCCCAAAATCCTGTCCGGCCGCGCCCTGGCTTTCGTCCCGCCGGCCTTTGCGACTGGTCGCCCGACACCCGGATGCGCTTGCTGCATTCAGTTTGTAGAGCACACAAACACTATGGCGCAGGCGGCCGAGGGGCGCAATAGATAAATCACATTGATTTTGATATTAGGCGGCGTCCGGCTGGAGCGGGCCGCGCCGCTGGTCGGGAAGTCGGCTTGATGGACAAGGGGTATGACGGCTTGGGGTTAAGGATTAAGCCGAATTCGCCGCCGACCTTGCTCGCTCGGGGTACCGCTTGCTAGGGTGGCGAAGTTTCAAAGGTGATCGATCCACCAGCCATGACCGTGGCCGATTCGGATTAAGTAAATCACTTTGATTTTGTTATGATTGGTTGCTATACGGATTATTGTCAGGGTCAAGGGCGGGGAGGCGGCGGAAGGATGCGGGGCGGCGATACCACCGGGCTGCGCGCCTACAACGAGCGGCTGGTCATGCATGCGCTGTTGCAGGCCGGCATGCTGTCCAAGGCGGAGATCGCGCGGGAGACCGGGCTCAGCGGACAGGCGGCGTCGGTGATCGTCAACCGGCTGCTGGAGGACGGGCTGCTGGTCAAGCTGGACAAGGTGCGCGGGCAGGTCGGGCAGCCGTCCACCCCGATCGCGCCGAATCCGGAAGGCGCCTATTCGCTGGGGGTGAAGATCGGCCGGCGCAGCGTCGAGGCGATCCTGATCAACCTGCTGGGGGAGGAGCTGGGGGCGAGCCGGGTGCGCTACGACGCGCCGCTGCCCGATCCGACGATCGCCACCGCCATCGCCCAAGCTGTCGGTCTGCTGGCGCATCTGTCGCCGGCGGCGCGGTCGCGCGTGGTCGGGCTGGGCGTCGCCATGCCGGATGAAATCCATGCCTGGTCGGCGGAGCTGGGGCTGGCGCCCGGCGCGCTGGACGGCTGGCGCGATGCCGACATCGCCGGTGCCTTCGCGCGCGAGACCGGGTTGCCGGTGACGCTCTATAACGACGCGGCGGCGGCCTGCGCGGCGGAGATGATCGCCGGCCATGCCATCACCAGCCGCAGCGCCCTTTACATCTATCTCGGCACCTTCATCGGCGGCGGCGTGGTGCTGGACGGCCGGCTGTACCGGGGGGAGCAGGGCAACGCCGGCGCCATCGGCTCGATGCCGACGGGGCCCACCGGGCAGAATGGTCGCGGCGAGCGGCCGGGACAGCTGATCCACAGCGCCTCCATCTTCCTGCTGGAGCGTGACCTGGAGGCCGCCGGCATCGACCCGTCGGCGGCGCTGTCGGCCGCCTTGCCCGACGGCAGCGGGGAGCGGGCGGACGCCGTCTTCGACGCCTGGGCCGAGACCGCCTGCGCCGAGCTGTCGCGCGCCGTCGTCTCCGCCCTCGGCGTGATCGATTTCCAGGAGGTGGTGGTCGACGGCTTCCTGCCGCCGTCCTGGCGCGACCGCTTCACGCAAAGACTGTCGGCGGCGGTGGAACGCTTCAACCGGTCGGGTCTGAAGGCCGCCCCGGTGATGGCGGGGTCCATCGGCCCGTTGGCCCGTGTGCTGGGGGCGGCGATGCTGCCGCTGAAGGCGCGCTTCTCGCCCGACACCGACCTGCTGGTCCGGTCCGGCATGGCGCGGGATTTCGCCTGACGGTTCGGATCAGGATCGGTTCGGATCAGGATCGGCTCAGATCACGATGCCGGCCAGGGCGGGGCTCTGGTCGAGCGCGTCGGCCAGGATGTCCAGCATGCGGCGGCAGTCGGCGCGGCCGACCGGGGCGCCCAGGCAGATGCGCAGGGATTCCGGTGCCGGGCCGCCGGTCAGGAACATGTCGCTGACGGCGGCGGCGATGCCGTGGCCGCGCAGGAATGCCGCGAATTCTCCGCGGGTCCAGCCCGGCGGCAGGGTGAGCCACAGGTGGAAGGCTTGTCCGTGCGTGGTCAGCGCCGCTGCGGGCAGAAGCTCCCGCGCCATGCGTTGGCGGGCCGACGCCTCCGCGCGGATGGCGGTCAACAGGGCGTCGGCGGTGCCGTCGGCGATCCATCGGGTGGCGACGGCCGCGGGAATCGGCGGCGTGCCGAGGATCGTCGCCCGCTGGGCGGCGACCAGCCGCGTCGCCTGCCGCCTGTCCGGCGCCGCGACATAGGCGATGCGCAGGCCCGGTGCCACGCATTTGGCGAGGCCGACGACATGAAAGGTCATATCGGGCGCCAACGCGGCGATGGGCGGCGGCGCGTCCTGGGGCAGGACGCCATAGATGTCGTCCTCGATGATCGGCAGGGCGTGGCTGCGGGCGATGGCGGCGATGGCGGCGCGGCGCTCCAGCGGCAGGGTCGCCGTCGTCGGGTTGTGCAGGGTGGGGGTGCAGTAGAGCAGCTTCGGCGCGTGGGCCGCGACCGTGGCGCTCAAGGCGTCGGGGTCGAGCCCCTCGCAATCCATCGCCACCCCGACCACCCGCAGGCCGAGCTGGCGGGCGATGGCCTTGAAGCCGGGATAGGTCAGCGCCTCGGTGCAGACGGTGTCGCCGGGGCGGGTGAGCATGCCCAGCAGGGCCAGAAGGGCGCTCTGGGTGCCGGGGCAGACGACGATCCTGCCGGTATCGCCCGTGCCGGCATCGCCCCTGCCGGCATCGCCAAGGTCGGGCAGGCGTTTGCCGAGCCAGCGTGCGCCGGCCGCGCGGTCCTCCTCCCCGGCGGGCAGGCCGGCGCCGGCCTCCGGGTAGCGCAGCAGCGTTTGCGGGTCGAGCCGCCGCATCGCCTCGGCCAATCCCCGCCGCACGCGGTCCAGCAGCTCCGGCGCGTCCGGCAGGGGCGGCTGGTTCATCGTCATGTCGATGAGCATGGCAGTGGAGACGGCAGCGGGGGCGGTCGGGGAGAGGGCCGGGGGGACCGGGCCGCCGTCCGGTGGCGCCCCCCGTGCCGGACCGGCTTGCGCGCTGACGAAGCTGCCATGGCCGACCCGGGCGTCGAGCAGGCCACGGCGCCGGGCCTCGCCGTAGGCGCGGCTGACCGTGGTCAGGTCCAACCCCAGCCGGTCGGCCAGCAGGCGTTGCGGCGGCAGGCGCTGTCCGGCCGCCAGCCGGCCGATGGCGATGTCGTCGGCGAGGGCGTCGGCGATGGCGAGATAGACCGGTTTCGCCCGGCCGCTCAGATCCGGCTGCCAGAGGCCGCTGTCCGACGGCTCCGGCTGTCGGGATTGGTCCTCCGGACCGGATTGTATGGATCCCATGGTCATTCCCTTGCCCGCGCGCCGCGCCGCCGCCGGCATCATATGCGCGTTCGCCGGCCGGTGCCGCAAGCGTCCAGCACGGCCATGCCCGGCGGCGTCACGGGGCGAGGAAGACGCTGTCATGCCGGGCCGGCTGGCCGGCTCCGGCGTCGGGGGCCAGCATGACGACCACCGGGGTGGAGGAGGCCGGCAGAGCCGTCCGCGGGACGCGGACCTGGATGCGGTAGGTCTCCACCGCGTTGGCGCGGGCGGACAGTGACAACGCCCCGCTCTCCGTCCCCTCGCCGGACAGGCTGAGGCTGGCCTGCGGCAGGCCGGCGATGGTGAGGCGATACTGCCGCTCGGTCAGCGACATGTTGGCGATCTTGATGGTGTAGGCGTTCTGGATGCGCCCGTCGCTGAGCGTCACGAACAGCGGCGCCCGGTCGCGCAGCACGGCGACGTCGTTGCTGGGCTTCAGCGCCAGCGCGATGGCCATCACCCCGCCGACCACCACCAGCATCAGCCCGTAGACGATGGTGCGCGGCCGGATCAGACGATAGCGGGGCGGTGGCGGGGCGGCCGTCGCCATTTGTGTGGCCGCCTGGGCTGTCGCGGCGGCCTTGGCCGCTTGGGCGGTCAAGGTGTCGAAGCGGATCAGGTCGCCCGGCCGGCCGATGCGCGCCATCACGTCGTTGCAGGCGTCCACGCACAGGCCGCAGCCGATGCATTCCATCTGGATGCCGTCGCGGATGTCGATGCCGGTCGGGCAGACCTGGACGCAGTGCCCGCAGTCGATGCAGTCGCCCAGCCCCTGGTGGGTGCGGGTGTCCCAGCCCTCGCTCTTGCGCAGCGGCGCGCGGCCCTCGCCCCGCCACTCCTGATAGGTGACGACCATGCTCTCCTCGTCCAGCATGGCGGCCTGGATGCGCGGCCAGGGGCAGACATAGAAGCACATCTGTTCGCGCATGAAGCCGGCCATCGCATAGGTGCAGGCGGCGACGAACAGCACCGACCCGGCGGCGAGCGCCGAGGCGTCGAAGCGCAGCAGGTCGATGGCCAGGGTCGGCGCGTCGGTCAGATAGGCGATGCCGAGGAAGCCGGTGACGATGGAAATCGCCAGCCACGCCCCATGTTTGACGGTCTTCTTCGCCAGCCAGCCGGCGGTCCAGGGATGCCGGTCGAGCCGGATGCGGTCGCCGCGGTCACCCTCCACCCGCCGTTCGACCCAGACGAACAGGTCGGTCCAAACCGTCTGCGGGCAGGTGAAGCCGCACCAGACCCGCCCGCCGATGGCGGTGGCCAGGAACAGCCCGATGGCGGCGATGATCATCACCCCGGTGATGTAATAGACATGCTGCGGCCACAACTGAAGAGCGAAGATGTAGAAGCGCTGGCCACTGAGATCGAACAGCACCGCCTGGTCGGGCAGGCCCGGTCCGCGATCCCAGCGCAGCCAGGGCAGCAGAGCGAACAGCGCCAGCAGGACCGCGCCCAGCAGCGACTTCACCCGTCGGAACCGTCCGCGCACCGCCTTGGGATGGATCTTGCGGTGGGGCGCATAGGCTGGTGGTGGAGCCGGGGGCGGGGGGGCCTCGGCATGGTCGGGGCGGCGGGTGATGACGGGAGCATCGCTGGGCATGGGTCACCTGGCAGGAGGGAGGCGGGCGGGCCGCTCCTCCATGTCCGGCAGGCGTATGGAGCGGCGGTCATCCGGCGATGAGGTTTGTATGGGATAAATGTATGGATTACGCAATCTGAATGTATGGCTTCCGGCGAGTAATCCGGCCCTGTGCGGCAGTTTGACGCAATAATGTACGGATTTCTCGGGTTAGGGAATACATACAATATGATGGGTTGCCGTTGGCTTCCGCCATTGTATGGAAGTGGGCTTGCGGTCGGCGGGTATTGCCGAGGCGGATTCGCGGTGCACATTGCCGTCGACAGGAAACGACGATGCGGCAAGGCACATGAGCGGAAAGTCGGGCAAGGGGCTGTCGGGTAAGGGAATGGCGGGCAAGGACAGCCGGAATCCCTGCATCGGCCTCTGCCGATTCGCAGCGAACGGCGCCTGCCTCGGCTGCCACCGCACCAAGGCGGAGGTGAAGGGGTGGAAGCGGCTGAGCGACGCGGCGAAGGCGGCGGTCAATCGGCGACTCCGCCAAACTTTGGCTCAGGAAAACGGGCAGGTCATCCAGAGCGAACAGGGGGAGGCGCCGCCGAAGCGGTTGCGCAAGCTCGACCGCAAGATCGGCAAGCTGGAAGCGAAACTTGCCCTTCTGCGCACCGAGCGCGACCGCATGGCGAGGCCCGGCCCGACCGGATAGGCGGAAACGGACGGTTGCGGGGGCCCTACAGCCGGGCGCGTGTGCTGCGTGGGGTGTTCAGCAGAAGGTTGGTCTCGCTGGTGGTGATGCCGGGGATCAGGCGGATGCGGCGCAGCACCCCGTCGAATTCCGGCAGGCTGGCGGCCGACAGCTCGACGATCAGATCCCAGCGCCCGTTTGTGCTGTGGATCTCCATGATCTCGGGGAAGCCGCTGAGCGTCCGCACGACGCGGTCGGTGGCCTGCCCCTCCACCTCGATCAGCATGATGCCGCGCACCGGCGCCTCCACCGTGTCGGCGCGCAGAATCACGGTGTAGCCGATGATGATGCCGGATCTTTCCAGCCGCTCCATTCGCGACCGCACCGTCGCCCGCGACACCCCCAGCTCGATGGCGAGGTCGGAGACGCTGCGCCGGCCGTCATGCCGCAGCAGGGTGATCAACCTCTCATCGAACTGGTCAATCGTCATCGGTCCCGGTCATCCGCCATTCCGGCAAGCCTTACTGTTCGATTTGATAAGCTGAATGGCCGCTTCTGTCAAATTGCCCTGTCCGTTCCGCCGCCATTCCATGGTCTTCTGTCGGTGGGAACAGGGAAGAGACCGAATGATGTCCTACCATAAGACCAAGACGAAGCAATGCCGGCTGGTCGGCGTGCCGGTGCAGGATGGCGCGGGGCGGCTTGGCTGCGAGATGGGGCCCAGCGCCTACCGCACCGCCGGCATCGCGCGGGCGCTGTCGGACCTCGGCCACGGCGTGACCGACCTCGGCAATATCACCCCGCTGCCGCAGCGGCCGATGGCGCATGGCAACGCCGCGCTGAAGTTCCTTCCGGAGGTGGCGGGCTGGACCGCCGCCCTGTCCAAGGTGGCCTATGAGGCGAGCGCCGGGCGGGACGCCATGCCGATCTTCCTGGGTGGCGACCACAGCCTTGCCGCCGGCACCCTGACCGGGCTGGCGCGGCGGGCCGCCGGGATGGGGCGCCCGCTGTTCGTGCTGTGGCTGGACGCCCATCCGGACTTCCACACGCTGGAAACGTCTGAGAGCGGCAATCTGCATGGCGTGCCGATGGCCTATGCCACCGGGCGCGCCGGTTTCGACGGCTATTTCCCACCGCCGCCGGGCCTGCTTGATCCCGCCAATGTCTGCATGATGGGCATCCGCAGCGTCGATCCGGCCGAGCGGCGGGCGCTGGAGACTTCGGGCATCGCCATCCATGACATGCGCAAGATCGACGAGCATGGCATCGTCGCCCTGCTGCGCCCGTTCCTGGAGCGGGTGGCGGCGGCGGACGGGCTGCTGCATGTCAGCCTGGATGTCGATTTCCTCGATCCCGGCATAGCACCCGGCGTCGGCACCACGGTTCCCGGCGGCGCCACCTTCCGCGAGGCGCATCTGGTCATGGAGATGCTGCACGACAGCGGTCTGGTCAGCAGCGTCGATCTGGTGGAACTGAACCCCTTCCTCGACGAACGCGGGCGGACCGCGATCTTGATGGTGGAACTGCTGGCGAGCCTGATGGGGCGCCGCGTTCTCGATTACCCGACCCGCAGCTTTTGAGCGACTGGAGCATTCGGCCATGATCCCGAACCTGAACCTCGTGCCCTTCGTCAGTGTCGATCATATGATGAAGCTGGTGCTGCACATCGGCGTGGAGCGCTTCCTGACCGAGCTTTCCGCTTATGTCGAGGAGGATTTCCGCCGCTGGGAGAGCTTCGACAAGACGCCGCGCGTGGCCTCCCACAGCGCCGACGGCGTGATCGAGCTGATGCCGACCAGCGATGGCCGCACCTATGGCTTCAAATATGTCAATGGCCATCCGAAGAACACGCGGGAGGGCCGGCAGACCGTCACCGCCTTCGGCGTGCTGGCCGATGTCGGCACCGGCTATCCGCTGCTGATGACGGAGATGACCATCCTGACGGCGCTGCGCACCGCCGCCACCTCGGCCGTCGCGGCGAAGCATCTGGCGCCGAAGGATGCCACCTGCATGGCGATCATCGGCAACGGGGCGCAGGCGGAATTCCAGGCGCTCGCCTTCAAGGCGCTGCTGGGCATAGCCAAGCTGCGGCTCTATGACATCGACCCGGCCGCCACCCGCAAATGCCTGCGCAACCTGCGCGGCCTGGGCTTCGAGATCACCGCCTGCGGCTCGACCGAGGAGGCGGTGGAGGGCGCGCAAATCATCACCACGGTCACCGCCGACAAGCAATACGCCACCATCCTGACCGACAACATGGTCGGCGCCGGTGTGCACATCAACGCGGTCGGTGGTGATTGCCCCGGCAAGACGGAGCTGCACCGCGACATCCTGCTGCGCTCCGACATCTTCGTCGAATATCCGCCGCAGACCCGGATCGAGGGTGAGATCCAGCAGTTGCCCGCCGATCACCCGGTGACGGAGCTTTGGAGGGTGATGACCGGTCAGGCGACCGGCCGGCGCGACGCGCGGCGGATCACGCTGTTCGATTCGGTGGGATTCGCGACGGAGGATTTCTCCGCCCTGCGCTATGTCCGCGACAAGGTGGCGGGCACGGGATTCTATGAGACTTTGGACATGCTGGCCGATCCGGACGAGCCGCGCGACCTGTTCGGCATGATCCTGCGGGCGGCGAAGCCGGCTCCGGTCGGCGCGATGGCTTGAAAATCGCCCTCTCTCGGGGCGGGAGAGGGGCTTATCCCAACGGCTTTTGATCCTGACAGGTCAGGATCAAAAGCTTCGGCGGCATGGGCCGCCGCCGCGCCAGTCGGCGCGGATACCAGCGGTCATTATCAATGACCGCTGGTATTATCCCTCGCCCTCCGCCAGCGCCTGCTCCGCGCTCAGCTCCTCCAAATCCAGCTCCGCCTCCAGCCGGTGGAGCACCGTGTCGTGGATGCGGCCGCCACGGTGCAGCCCCAGGATCTCGGCACGGGCGGCGCGGTTGGCGGCCAGTACCGCGGCGAAATGCTCGCGCCGGTCCTCCGCCAGCATGCCTTCGCTCTCGTGGAACCGCTCGGCCATGGTGGCGCGGTGGTTGTATTGTTCGAGCAGGCGGGGATGGCGCTGGCGCCCGTCCTCCGCGTGCGAGCGGCCGCGCACCGCCGCCAGCGCCGCGCGGGCCATGCGGATGCGGGCTTCCGATTCCGACAGGGTCGGCTGCCGTTCCAACGTGAAGCCGCCCAGCCGCATCATGCGGATCAGCGGGGCCAGCGTCGTCGCCTGCACCAGGATCGACACCAGGATCACCGCCCAGGTGGTCGCCAGGATGATGTCGCGGCCGGGGAACTCCGCCGGCACCGACAGGGCGACGGCGAGGCTGACCACGCCGCGGATCGCCGCCCAGCCCATGATCGTCGGCACCGCCACCGACGGGTAGGGATCGCGCCGCCGCAAGGCCGGAAACAGGAAGCGGGGCACATAGGTCGAGGGGAAGAGCCAGGCGAAGCGGGACAGCACCATCGCCAGGGTGACGGCGGCGATCATCGGCAAGAGGTCGGTCAGGCCGCCCCCGGCCGCCTCCAGCCGGCCCAGCACGCCGCGCAGCGACAGGCCGATGATGATGAAGACCATCGACTCCATCAGGAAGACCGCCACCGACCACACCGCGTTGGCATGGGTGCGGATCTGGGCGGTGAACAGGTCGTGCTGGCGCCGGCCCATCACCAGCCCGCAGCCGACGGTGGCGAGCACGCCCGACACCTCCAGCGCCTCGCCGCCGAGATAGCTGCCCCAGGCGGCGAGGAAGCCGCCGACGATGCTGAGCGGCACGTCGCGCAGACGGCCGAGAGCCAAGGCGGCGATGTGCCCGAACACCACCCCGGCGACCACCCCGCCGACGGCGAGCCACAGGAATTCCAGCGACGCGTGGCCGGCATTGAAGCTGCCGGTCATGCCGGCGGCGATGGCGATGCGGAACAGCACCAGCCCGGTGGCGTCGTTCACCAGGCTTTCGCCTTCCAGCAGGGTGACGATGCGCGGCGGCAGCGGCAGCCCCTTCAGCGCCGCCTTGGCCGCCACCGCGTCGGGCGGCGACAGGATGGCGCCGAGCGTGAAGCAGGCCGCCCAGGGCAGCGACGGCATCACCAGATGGGCGGCCACCCCGACCGCCAGCGTGGTGAAGGCGACCGCCCCCACGGCCAGTTGCAGGATGATGCGCAGGTTGGCGCGGAAGTCGCTCCACACCGTGAAATAGGCGCTGGCGAACAGCAGCGGCGGCAGGAACAGCAGCAGCGTCAGGTCGGGATCCGGCGTGATCTCCGGCAGGCCGGGAATGAGCGCGAGTGCTACGCCACCCACCACCAGAACGGCCGACGGCGGCATGCGCAGGCGCTTGGCCGCCAGCTCCAGCATGATGATCGCCGCCATCAGGCCAAGGACGAGTTCGAACTGACCGGATGGCGACATGCTGCGGGTCCGCTGTTCCGTTGATGGGCGGGAGAATGGATATCAGGCGGCTGTCTGCGTCGCCACGGCGGGATGCAGCGCGCTGGCGGCGGTGCCGACCAGCCCCAGCGCCCCGGCCAGCAGCAGCGGCGCCGCCAGCCCGCTGTTGCTGACCAGGGTGGCGCCGATGGCGGCGCCGACGAAGATCGCGACCACGCTGCCGACGCGGCGCCCCCAGTTGGTGTCGGCCCCGCCGGCCAGCCGCGAATCCGCCGCCAGCCCGGTCAGCGTCAGGGTCAGCACCGTGGTGGTCAGGTCGGGCACCTTCAACTGGCGGATCGTCGCGTTGCGGAAGCCCATCGCCAGCGCGGTCAGCAGGATGATGCCGTAGAAGCTGGCCGGCGAAACCCCGCCATCCTGGCGCAGCCACGCGAGCCCGGCGGCGGCCCACAGCAGCCCGGCCTCGATGGCGGCGGCGCTGAGCAGCCAGCGGCGCAGCGGGCGGCCGGCATGCGCCTTGCCGGTGCGCCCGGCGATCAGGGCGCCGACGAGAAAGGCGCAGATCGCCGTCAGATAGGGAGCGATGTCGAAACCCGGCCTGCCGGCGGCGGCGAAACCGAGAAAAACGATGTTGCCGGTCATGTTGGCGGTGAAGACCTTGTCCAACCCCAGCACGCTGGTGGCGTCAACCAGCCCGGTCGTCACCGACAGCAGCATCAGCAGCCAGGGCAGGGGAGCCGGGACGGGGGAGGCGGGCGGGGCCATCGGGCTTATCCTGTTCAGCGGCCGAGGCGGCGGCGCATCCGCGAGATGATCGCGGCCAGCGCGAAGCCGCCGACCAGCCCGATATGCTCGAAAAAGGCGTTGGTGGCCATGAAGCGCTCCGGTCCCGCCATCGTCCAGAAATCATTGGCGATCAGCGCCGCCAGAACGGTGAAGACGGCGAGCGCGCCGGCGCCGAGCCACAGCGCACGGTCCAGCAGGATCAAGAGCGGGCCGACCAGCTCGACCAGGATGGTCAGGGCCGCCCACAGGGCCGGCGGGGTCAGGCCGAAATGCGCCTGCTCGGCGACGGCGCCCGGCCAGTCGGTGAGCTTCACCAAACCGCCCAGCAGATAGGCCCCGACCAGCGCCAGCCGGGCCAGGAACCAGGTGCCGTCCCAATCGAGGATGCGGTCGACGATATGTTCCGCCGGGCGTTCGAGGTCGCGGATGGTCATGGCGAAGGTGTTCCGGTTTGGGGGGAAAGCCTCCCTCTCCCGGGGCGGGAGAGGGAATTTAATGGTGGGGTGCCTCACACCGCCCAGCAGCCGCAGCCGAGCGCGCCCCAGAAGGACTGCACGTCGGCGGCCGGGACGTCGGCGGCATAGGCGGCGGCATGGTCGTGGCCATGGACGCCGCAGCCGGTGGCGCAGCCGCAGGCCGAGGCCAGCGCCTGGCGCTGGTCACCGGCACCCCTGTCGGCCGACTTGTAATAGCCGCCGAATGTGCGCACCGGCGACCAGTCCGGCATCGGCTTGGGCAGCTGCGGCGCCAGCGGGCCGTAATCGCCATCGCCATGCACCACCGCCCCGCCGAGCATGGTCAGCACCGAGGTCAGATGGATGATGCGGTCCTCCGGCACCGAGAAGAAATCGTCCGACAGCACGGCGAGATCGGCGAGCTGGCCGGCCTTGATCTGGCCCTTCTTGCCCTGTTCGTTGGAGAACCAGGTGTTGGCCTCGGTCCAAAGCCGCAGCGCCGTCTCGCGGTCCAGCAGGTTGGCCCGCGGATAGAGGCCGAGGCCGCCCACCGTCCGGCCGGTCACCAGCCAGGACAGCGAGACCCAGGGGTTGTAGCTGGCGACGCGGGTGGCGTCGGTGCCGCCGCCGACCGGCAGGCCGGCCGCCATCATCCGGGCGATCGGCGGGGTCCGCTCCGCCGCCTTGGCGCCATAGCGCTCGACGAAATATTCGCCCTGATAGGCCATGCGGTGCTGGACGGCGATGCCCCCGCCGAGTGCGGCGATGCGGTCGATGTTGCGGTCGCTGATCGTCTCGGCATGGTCGAAGAACCAGTGCAGCCCGTCGAAGGGGATGTCGCGGTTGACCTTCTCGAACACGTCGAGCGCCCGGCTGATCGTCTGGTCATAGGTGGCGTGCAGGCGCCAGGGCCAGCGGTTCTCGGCCAGCAGGCGGATCACCGGCTCCAGGTCGCCTTCCATGTTCGGCGGCATGTCGGGGCGGGCGACGCGGAAATCCTCGAAATCGGCGGCGGAATAGACCAGCATCTCGCCGGCGCCGTTGTGGCGGTAGCTGTCGTCGCCGTCGCCCGGCTTCACCTTCGACGCCCAGCCGGCGAAGTCGGCCAGCTCCTCCTTCGGCTTCTGGGTGAACAGGTTGTAGCTGATGCGCAGGGTCAGCTCGCCGTCGGCATGCAGCTTTTCGATGATGGCGTAATCGTCGGGGTAATTCTGGAAACCGCCGCCGGCATCGATCACCCCGGTCACGCCCAGCCGGTTCATCTCGCGCATGAAATGGCGGGTGGAGTTCAGCTGGTAGTCGGGGGGCAGCTTCGGCCCCTTGGCCAGCGTCGCATAGAGGATGGTCGCATTCGGCTGGGCCAGCAGCAGGCCGGTCGGGTTGCCGGCGGCATCGCGCACGATCTCGCCGCCCGGCGGATTCGGCGTGTCCTTGCCGTAGCCGACGGCGCGCAAGGCCGCGGCGTTCAGCAGGGCGCGGTCATAGAGGTGCAGGATGAAGACCGGCGTGTCGGGGGCGGCGGCGTTGAGCTCCTCGATGGTCGGCAGGCGCTTCTCGGCGAACTGGTGCTCGGTGAAGCCGCCGACGACGCGGACCCATTGCGGTGCCGGGGTGATGGCCGCCTGTTGCTTCAGCATGGCCATGGCGTCGGCCAGGCTCGGCACGCCGTCCCAGCGCAGCTCCATGTTGTAATTGAGGCCGCCGCGGATGATGTGCATGTGGCTGTCGATCAGGCCGGGGATCACGCGGCGACCCTTGGCGTCGATCACCTTCGCCTGGGGGGCGGCGGCGCGCACCTCCGCCTCGGTGCCGACGGCGAGGAAGCGGCCGTCGCGGATGGCGATGGCGCTGGCCAGCGGATTGGCGCGGTCGAGCGTGGTGACCTTGGCGTTGACGAGGATCAGGTCACCAGTGGGGACGGTGTTCGGCATGGCGGCATTCCCGGGTCTGGACGCGAGGGTTGACAGCAGCGGCGATGCCGGCAGGGCGGTGGCGGCCAGTCCCGCCATCGCCTTCCGGCGGTCGAGTTCGGGAGGGACGGGAGAGGTCATGCCTTCTCGCCAATTCCGGTTTTGGCGGCTCCGTCCTTGGCGGCCGGCGGCGTCTCCACCCCGGCATGCGGCCCCAGCACATGGCGGGCGCAATCGCTCTGGATGAAGGCGAGCACCGGTTCGCCGGCGACCAGCCGCTTGACGACCGGCACCACCTGTTCGCCGACCAGCATGCCGAGCAGACCGATCAGGGCGATGGTCGGCGGCGCCGGGGAACGGACCCCGAGCAGCGCATAGATGACGCCGACCAGGATGCCGGCTCCGGCCGAAAGAAGATAGGGCATCATGAGGTCCGCTCTCCCGCTCTGGAAAGGGGGGCCGGCGCCTGGTCGGAACCGGGCGCCGGCCTGGGGGCACAGAGTTGGATCAGGCCGGAGGATCAGGCGTGCTCGTGCTTGACGGCGCCGACCACCTTGTGCGCGAACTCGCCGCGCTGCGGCGCCTTGTGGACCATGGTGTAGGCGTAGTCGACGCCCATGCCGTAGGCGCCGAAATGCTCGCGGACGATGTTCATCACGCCGTCATAGGTGCCGCGCTTGGCCCAGTCGCGCTGAAGCTCCAGCAGGACGTTGACCGAGGTGATGGAATGGGCGCCGGCCTGTTCCATCCGGCGGATGGCGGCGTCATGCGATTCCTGCGAGGTGCCGCCCGAGGCGTCGGTGACGATGTAGACCTCGAAGCCTTCCTCGATGGCGCACAGCGTCGGGAACAGCAGGCAGGCCTCGGTCCACAGCGCGGCGATGACCAGCTTCTTCTTGCCGGTCGCCTTGACGGCGGCCACCAGCTCCTCGGAGTCCCAGCTGTTCATCGAGGTGCGCTCGATCGGGTCCTGCTTCAGCACGTCCATCAGTTCCGGCCAGATGTAGCCGGAGAAGCTCTCGGTCTCCACCGCGGTCACGATGGTCGAGGCGCCGAACAGCTTGGCGGTCTTGGCCAGAGCCACCGTGTTGTTCTTCAACTGCTGGCGGTCGATGTTGACGACGCCGAAGGACATCTGCGGCTGATGGTCGATGAAGATGAAGACGGTGTCGTCGGCGTTGATGAGCGACTTGGCCTGGAAGGTCATGATCGTTTTCCTGTGATCTGCGTTGGTTTTGAAGGGGTTGGCTGCCGTTTTCGTCGGCGGCGCCGTCTGAGGAGACAATTGCACGGAGGAGGGTGGCGGGACAATCATGGCAATCAGAACATGATTGTTGCATTAATCGGCACAATGCCCCGCTCCCGGCTCACGCGCGGATGAAGGCCAGCAGTTCCTCGTTGATGAGGTCCTTCTGGGTGGTGCACATGCCGTGCGAGCCGCCGGGGATGACTTTGAGCGTGCCCTTCGGCAACATCGCCGCGGCGGCCTTGCCGGTGGTGGCGAGCGGGACGACCTGATCATCGTCGCCATGCAGCACCAGGGTCGGGACGATCATCTTCTTCAGGTCGTCGCGCTGGTCGGTCTCGGAGAAGGCCTTGATGCACTCGTACTCGGCCTGTAGACCGCCCATCATGCCCTGTAGCCAGAAGCTGTCGATGACACCCTGCGACACCTTGGCGCCCGGACGGTTGTAGCCATAGAAGGGGATCGTCAGATCCTTGAAGAACTGGGAGCGGTCGGCCTTCACGCTGGCGCGGATGCCGTCGAACACCTCCATCGGCACGCCGTCCGGATTCCAGGCGGTCTTCACCATGATCGGCGTGATGGCGCCGATCAGCACCGCTTTGGCGACGCGCGACACGCCGTGGCGGCCGATGTAGCGGGCGACCTCGCCGCCGCCGGTGGAATGGCCGACATGGACGGCGTTCTTCAGGTCCAGCGCCTCGGTGACGGCGGCCAGATCATCGGCGTAATGATCGAGATCATTGCCGAAGCCCGGCTGCGACGACCGGCCATGGCCGCGGCGGTCATGGGCGATGGTGCGGTAGCCGTGCTGGGCCAGGAACATCATCTGGTCTTCGAAGGCGTCGCCGGTCAGCGGCCAGCCATGGCTGAAGACCACCGGCTGGCCGGTCTGCGGACCCCACTGCTTGACATGGATCTGGACGCCGTCCTTGGTGGTGACGTGGCTGCCCTGGAGCATCGGTTTGGTTCCTTTGGTCTGGTCTGGGCGGGGGGCCGTCTTTTCGGCGGCGGCTGCGGGGCCGGCGGTGACGCCCAGCAGGCCGCTTCCGGCGACGGCGAGGGCGGCACCGCCGGACAGAACGGTCCGGCGCGACGGGTGGGAATCCTGGATGGTCATGCGAAATCCGTTCGGGGCAGGCCCGGGACCGGCAGGACCGGCGCCGGCAGTCTTGATGAACGGATGGTAAGGAATGGACGGGGAGGAGGATTGCCTCTTAGGAACGGCTTTTGCCGGTTCTGCGCATCGCGTTCTTCAGAACGCGGCGACTGCCCTCAAGGGGAGGCATGAACCGCGGCGGAGTCGTCCCAACCGCGCCGCCGCCTTGACGATGGGGAGGTTATGACGAGGATTGGGCGGCGGCGCAGCCGCCTTCGATGTACTGCCGGTAGTCCTCGCGCTGGACGGCATAGAGGTCTTCGCCCTCCAGCGGGACGTTGCGGGCATGGCGAAGCGCCGACGCCGATCCGCCAAGATCGATGACCAGGAAATCGACCGTCGCCAGCGTCGTCGAGATGAAGCTGAGCGCATAGACCTCGGCGGCGATGCCCGCGGTCAAGGCGACGGCCCCCACCGTGTTGGTCGGGCCGACGAGGGGCAGGACGAGGTAGGATCCGGGCGCCAGCCCGGTCTTGCACAGCGACACGCCGAAATTCGCCTCGCGGCGCTCCAGGCCGAGCGGCGTGGCGACATCGAAGAGGCCGCCGATGCCCAGCGTCGAATTGACCCCGAAGCGGGCCGCCGAGACCACAGCACCGTCCGCCTTTCCTTGCAGGCCGTTGTCGAGGATCATCTCGATCTCGGTCAGGTTGGCATAGGCGTTCGACAGGCCGGTCGCCACCGGGGCGGGCAGCCACGGCCCGACATGCTCGACGGTCGGGTTGATCACCCAGTCGACCAGACCCTTGTTGACGGCGAACATGGCCCGGTTGAAGGATTCATAGGGATCGCCGGGGGGATCGGTGACGGGATCGGCGGCCTGCCCGGCCACCGGGATGCAGCTCAGCGCCAGGGTCACGATCAGGCCCGCCGCATGTCTTGCCGCCATGTCGCCTTCCCCCTGCCGCCCGTCTCCGTCCGGATTTGCAGTATCCTGTTCCCTGCCTCCCGAGCCAAGGGCAAAAAATCCCGATCGGCGGCGTTGGCATGATGCCGGGCCGAGGCGGGCGAGATGGAACAGCCGCCGAACGCGGTCTCACACTGTTCCATCTCCCGAGTCGGGCGCCGGCCTTGCGCTCAGAGCGCCGGCCAGGCGGCCGCCACCAGCCGGCGGACCTCCTCGGCGCTGTCGGTGGCCAGCGCGGCTTCGGCGACGCGGCGGCAATCCTCCAGGCGCAGGATGCGGATGAAGGCCTTCAGATCGGCGATCACCGCCGGAGTCGCCGACAGTTCGGTCACCCCCAGCCCGATCAGCAGCGGCGCCGCCATCGGGTCGGAGGCGGAGCCGCCGCACACCGCGACCGTCCGGTCATGGACCTTCGCCCCGCTCACCGCCAGCTTGATCAGCCGCAGCACGCCCGGATGCAGCGCGTCGAGCTGGGCCGCCACATGCGGGTTGCCACGGTCCATCGCCAGCACATACTGGGTCAGGTCGTTGGTGCCGATGGACAGGAAGTCGGCCACCGCGCCGATGCGGTCGGCGATCAGCGCCGCCGCCGGCACCTCGATCATCGCGCCAAGCTCGATCGGTTCGGCGCGGCCGAGCTTCACCCGCTCCTCGTCCACCATCGCCCGCACCGCCAGCAGTTCGGACGGCGAGGCGATCATCGGCACCATGACGCGGCAGGCGCCCACCGGCCTCACCCGCAGGATGGCGCGGATCTGGGCGCGCAGCAGCTCCGGCTCGCGCAGGCCGACTCGGACGCCGCGCAGGCCGAGCACCGGATTTTCCTCCTTCGGCAGCGGCAGGTAGGACAGCGGCTTGTCGCCGCCGACATCCAGCGTGCGGATCACCAGCGGACGGCCCTCCAGCGCGTCGGCGATCTGCTGGTACTGCTGGTATTGCTCCTCCTCGGTCGGGGCGGACTGGCGTTCGAGGAAGAGGAACTCGGTGCGCAGCAGGCCGCAGCCCTCCGCCCCCTCGACCACGGCGCCGGGGGCGTCGCTGACCCGGCCCAGATTGGCGAACACCTCGATCCGGGTGCCGTCGGCCATGCGGCAATCCTCGCCGGCGCTCCGGCGGTTCTCCTCGCGGCGCGCGGCACGGGCGGCGACCGCCGTCCGGGTGGAGGCCAGCATGTCCTCGGGCGGGAAGACCAGCAGTTCGCCGCGGTTGCCGTCGATCACGACGGGGGCGCCGTCCGGCACCCGCTCCGCCTGCCGGCCGAGCGCCACCACGGTGGGCACGCCGAGTGCCGCCGCCAGGATGACGGCGTGGGAGGTCGGGCCGCCATGCACCATGCCGATGCCGGCCAGCCGCCCGGCCGGAACCCCGGCGAGGTCGGAGGGCAGGATCTCGTCGGCCAGCACGATGCTGCCGGGCGGCAGATCGGCCAGCCCGGCCTCTGGCTGCCCGCCCGACAGGGCGGTCAGCACCTGCTGTTGCAGGTCGCGCAGGTCGGCGGCGCGTTCAGCCATGCGCGGATCGGCCAGCCCGGCCAGCGCGTCGGCCTGAAGCTGCGCCGAGCGCTGCCACGACCATTCCGCGCTCTTGCCGTCGCGGATGTCGGCCAGCGCGTCGTCCAGCAGTTCCGGATCGTCGAGAAGCTCGCGGTGGGCCTGGAAGATGGCGGCATGCTCGGGCATGCGCTCCGCCGACCGGGCCAGCCCGGCGATCACGTCGTCCAGGGCCCGGCGCAGCCGCGGCTCCTCGATCGCCGGCCCGGCGCCCTGCTCCACCACGCGGATGGCGCTGCGGAAGCGGCGGACGACGCTGCCGACCGCCTGTCCCGGCACGGCGATGGTGCCCTTCACCAGCACCTCCTCGCCGGGGGCGAAGGGCGGGCCGATCTCCTCCTCGGCCGCGCGCTGGACGGGAATCGGGGCGGCGGGTGCCGGGGCCGCCGGGGTCTCCGCACCCACCGCGACGACCGGGTCGCCCAGGCCGCTGTCGATCAGCGCGGCGATGCCCTCGACCACGCTTCCGGCGCCGGGTCCGCCGGCGCGGATGGTCAGCCGGTCGCCCAGCACGGTGCCCAGCCCCATCAGGGCGACGACGCTCTTGGCGTTGGCGCTGCGGTCGCGGCACAGGATGGTGACGGTGCCGGGATGGGCCTTGGCGGCGGCGACCAGGGCAGCGGCCGGGCGGGCATGCAGGCCGTTGGCGATGCGCAGCGCCACCGTGCGCTCCGCCGTCTCGCCCGAGTCGGCGCTTGATGGGGCTGGGGCAGGGGCGGGGCCGGCATCGGCGCCGCTTCCCCCATGCACCGTCATCGCCGGCTCGCCGACGGCGATCTCGCGGTTCACCGACTGGCCGTCGACGGTGTAGCCGTCACTCACCACCACCATCATGCTGACCAGGCTCAGCGCCCGGCTTCCCACCAGATCCATGTCGAAGCTGATCAGGCGGTCGCCGGTCTTCACCGGCTGCCCGTCGCGGACATGGGCGGTGAAGCCTTCGCCATTCAGGCCGACGGTGTCGACCCCCAGATGCAGCAGCACCTCCGCCCCGCTGGCGGCGCGGACGGTGCAGGCGTGGCGCGCGCGGTGGACCGACAGCACGACGCCGTCGCAGGGGCTGCGCAGCTCGTTCACGGTCGGGTCGATGGCCATGCCGGTGCCGACCAGCCCCTGGGCGAAAGCCGGGTCGGGGACTTCGGTCAAGGGCATGGCCCATCCGGCCAGCGGAGCTGCAAGCGTGATCGCGGTCATGTTCGTTTGGTCCTCATTCTTGACGCTCCGGCCCCGACGGGCTGCCTCGCGCCGGACGGCCGTGATCCTCGCACGACCATCGAAACGTTTGTATGCGCGCAGACGCCGCATCGCCCAAGCGTAATTCTCGTTATAGATTATCGAAAGTTCCTGTCCGGGAAAGGAGGAAACCTGCGGCCAATCCGCGCCCCGTAGGGGATTTCGGGGATAGGCCGCATGCCCCCGTGCCGGTCCAAGTCGCCTATGCCGTGAAACCCGCCCGTGCTCCGGGTTGTCTTCCCATGCAGAACCGACGACGGTGCCGCCGCCGGACAAAATCGGAGAGCCGCCATGGCATTGAACCCTTTCGCCTTCTTACAGAAAATCGGTAAATCCCTGATGCTTCCGGTGGCGGTGCTTCCCGTCGCCGGTCTGCTGCTCGGCATCGGTGCGGCGAATTTCGAGTGGATGCCGCCACTGCTGTCGATGCTGATGAAGAATTCCGGCGACGTGATCTTCGGGAATCTCCCGCTGATCTTCGCCATCGGCGTGGCGTTGGGCTACACCGAGAATGATGGTGTGTCGGCCATCGCCGCCACCATCGGCTATATGGTGATGCTCGCCACCATGGGCGTGATGACCGGGGTCTGGGGCATGGAGCCCAAGACCATCATGGGCATCAAGGCCATGGAGACCGGCGTGTTCGGCGGCATCCTGGCCGGCGGTCTGGCGGCGGCGATGTTCAACCGCTTCTACAAGATCGCCCTTCCCGACTATCTCGGCTTCTTCGCCGGCAAGCGCTTCGTGCCGATCATCACGGCGCTGGCCGCCATCGTGCTGGGCGTCGTGCTGTCGGTGATCTGGCCGCCGGTGCAGGAGGGCATCAACAGCTTCTCGCGCTGGGCGGCGGTGAACGATCCGCGCCTGGCCGCGACCATCTACGGCTTCGTCGAACGCCTGCTGATCCCGTTCGGCCTGCACCACATCTGGAACGTGCCCTTCTTCTTCGAGATCGGATCCTTCCAGAACGCCGCCGGCCAGATCGTCCATGGCGACATCAACCGCTATTTCGCCGGCGACCCGACCGCCGGCATCCTGTCCGGCGCCTTCCTGTTCAAGATGTTCGGCCTGCCGGCCGCCGCCATCGCCATGTGGCACACCGCCAAGCCGGAAAACCGGGTGCGCGTCGGCGGCATCATGATCTCGGCGGCACTCACCTCCTTCCTGACCGGCATCACCGAGCCGATCGAGTTCAGCTTCCTGTTCCTGGCGCCGGTGCTCTACCTGATCCATGCGGTGCTGGCGGCGACCTCGCAGTTCATCATGAACTCGCTGGGCGCCCATATGGGCTTCACCTTCTCCCAGGGCGGCATCGACTTCGTGCTGTTCAACGCGCTCAGCCCGCTGTCGCAGAAATGGTGGCTGGTGCTGATCCTGGGGCCGATCTACGCGGCGATCTATTACGTCGTGTTCCGCTACACCATCCTGGCGCTGAACCTGAAGACCCCCGGCCGCGAGGACGTGACGGAGGGGGCCGGTGCCACCGCGACCGGCAGCGAGCGGGCGCGCGACCTCGTGCTGGCCTTCGGCGGGCGCGGCAACATCGGCAGCCTGGACGCCTGCATCACCCGCCTGCGGGTGGTGGTGAAGGATCCGGCCCGCGTCGATGACGCCAAGCTGCGCGGCATGGGCGCCTCGGGCGTCCTGCGGGTGCGTGACAGCGTGCAGGCGGTGTTCGGCACCCTGTCGGAAAATCTGAAGACGGAGATGCAGGAGTATCTGCGCGGCGCCGGCGCGGAAGCCGACGGTCCCGCCGCCGTCACGCCGGTTGCCGCGAAGCCGGTTGCGGTCCCGGCCCCGGCCGGGGCACCGGCACCGACCGACCGCGCCACCGGCATCGCCGAGGCGCTGGGCGGGGCCGCCAACATCAAGACGCTGGTCGCCTTCGCCACCACCCGTCTGCGGGTCGAGCTGGCCGATGGCGGCAAGGCGGATGCCGAGGCGTTGAAGCTGGCCGGTGTCCGCGCGGTGATGGGGCTGGGCGCCAATGGCTTCGACCTCCTCGTCGGCAACGACGCCGACGTGCTGGCCGGTGAGGTGAATGGCCTGCTGACCGGTGGGCGCCGCGCCGCCGAATAACGGCTGGCCCGTCTGGTATTCGACTGGTTCCATCATGCGGCGCGACCTTTCCTGGTCGCGCCGCTTTTCTTTTGCGCATGACAGCGGCGATGATGGCGAGATTCTACCAATGGACGCTGGCCTCCGGGGCAAGAAGGTCTTACATTGGTATCTATAGCAGCCAATCGCGAGCGCCGCCATGACTGATCCGGGCCTTCCACAATCCAGCTCCCCCCGCACCACGCCGCCGACGCCTCCTCCGATGGCGGCTCCCCTGATGGCGGTGGAGGCGGCGGAGGCCCCCGCCGTGGTGACCCGGCAGATCGAGCGCTGCGGCGCCGGCTTCGCCGCACTGGGCGAGCGCCTGCGCCGCGATCCGCCGCGCTTCGTGGTCACCTGCGCCCGCGGCAGCTCCGACCATGCCTCGGCCTATGGCAAATATCTGATCGAGACGCGGCTCGGCCGGGCGGTCGCCTCGATCGGGCCGTCCATCGCCTCGGTCTATGGCGGCCATCTCAGCCTGGAAGGCGCGCTGTTCATCGCCGTGTCGCAGTCGGGGCGCAGCCCGGACCTGCTGCGTCTGGTCGAGGTGGCGAAGGCCGGCGGCGCGCTGGTGGTCGGCTTCGTCAATGCCGAGGACTCGCCGCTGGCGGAGATGTGCGACCATTTCCTGCCGCTGTCGGCCGGACCGGAACGCAGCGTCGCCGCGACGAAATCCTGCGTCGCCTCGCTGGCCGCCTATCTGCAACTGGTGGCGCATTGGCAGGACGACCCGGCGCTGAAGGCGGTGCTGGCGGCCCTGCCAGACACGCTGGAGGCGGCGAAGGGGCTGGACTGGAAGCCGGCGCTGATGCCGCTCGCCAAGGCCGCGAACCTCTATGTGCTCGGGCGTGGCGTCGGCTTTGGCGCGGCGCTGGAGATGGCGCTGAAATTCAAGGAGACCTGCCGCCTGCATGCCGAGGCCTTCAGCGCGGCGGAGGTCGTCCATGGTCCGCTGGCGCTGGTCGGCCCCGGCTTCCCGGTGCTGGCCCTGACCCAGGCGGATGCGGCTGAGCCGCACACCCGCGCGGTGGTGGAGCGCATCGTCGGGCTGGGGGCCGCCGTCGCCACCACCGAAAGCGGGCTTGCCGGCACCACCCCGCTGCCCAGCCTGTCGGGGATCGCGCCGGAGGCGGCGCCGCTGGCGGCGTTGCAGAGCTTCTACGGTGCGGTCCACGAACTGGCGCTGGCCCGTGGCATCGATCCCGACAGCCCGCCCAACCTTGCCAAAGTGACGAAGACCGTCTGATGCGACAGCTCCTGACCGGCGCCCGGATTTTCACGGGCGAGACCATCCTCGACGGCCGCGGCCTGCTGGTCGGGGATGGCCGCATCCTCGACATCGTCGCCCCCGGCCGCACCCCGCCCGGCGTCGACCGGATCGTGACGCTGGAGGCGGGCGACCTGCTGGCCCCCGGCTTCCTCGACATCCAGGTCAATGGCGGCGGTGGCGTGCTGTTCAACGAGCGGCCGACGCTGGAGGCGACGCTGGCCATCGCTGCGGCGCACCGGCGCTTCGGCACCACCGGGCTGCTGCCGACCATCATCACCGACACCCCCGACCGTCACCGCGCCGCCGCCGAGGCGGTGGTCGCGGCGGTGGCGCGGCCGGGCAGCGGTGTGTTGGGCATCCATTTCGAGGGCCCCTTCATCAGCCCGCAGCGGGTGGGCGCCCATGATCCGCGCTTCGTCCGCGCGCCGGACGAGGGTGATCTCGCCTTCATCGGCGGGCTGCCGGCGCGGATGCCGGACGGGCGGGTGCTCCTGACCCTGGCGCCGGAATGTGTGGAGGACGCGGCGCTGTCGCGGTTGATGGCGGCCGGGGTGATCCTGTCGGTCGGCCATACGATGGCGAGCGCCGAACGGGCGGTCGAGGCCTTCGATCTCGGCGTGCGCGGGGTGACGCATCTCTACAACGCCATGCCCGGCATCGCCAACCGGCAGCCGGGGCCGGCCGGGGCGGCGCTGGGTGACGGGCGGCCCTGGTGCGGTCTGATCGCCGACGGCCACCATGTCCACCCGTTGATGATGCGGGCGGCGCTGGCCGCCCGGCCGCGCGGCCGGATGATGCTGGTGACCGACGCCATGCCGCCGACCGGCACCGATGCCGACCGCTTCGAGCTGAACGGCCGGACGATCTACCGGCGCGACGGGCGGCTGGTGCTGGCCGACGGCACGCTGGCCGGCGCCGATCTCGACATGGCGACGGCGGTGCGCAATGCCGGGAAGCTGATCGGCCTGCCGCTGGAGGAGTCGCTGCGCATGGCGTCGCTCTATCCGGCGGAATTCCTGGGGATGGCGGGTGAGCGTGGGCGCATCGCGCCGGGCTGGCGGGCCGATCTGGCGCTGCTGCGGCCCGATTTGACGGTCAGGGGGACTTGGGTGGAGGGGGAGTGGCGGGAGGCTTAGGGTTGGCAGGTATCGGCTGACGATGCCCCACCTTGCCTCCCCCGCTGGGCGGGGGGAGGCAAGGTGGGGGCTAAGGAGGCTAACGCTGCAAGGATCAGTTCCCAACCGCCAGAATCTCCAGCCCATCCTGGTCCACCCGCACCCGCAGCGCCGTCAGGTCGGGCAGGCACAGATTATCCCCCAGCTCATGCGCCGGCAGGGTGGTGGTCAGCGCGACCGCCCAGGCGCCGGCGGCATGGCCGGCCTCCAGCCCGGCCGGGGCATCCTCGAACACCACGGTCTCGCGCGGGTCGAAGCCCAGCCTTTCGGCTGCGGTGCGGTAGCCCTCGGGGTGGGGCTTGCCGTGGGTGACCATGTCGGCGCCGATCAGCAGGTCGGGCAGGGGCAGGCCGGCCTGGCCGATGCGCTTGCGCGCCATGTCCCGCGGAGCGGAGGTCACCACCGCCCAACGGTGGCGCGGCAGCGATTGCAAAAGCTCAAGGGCGCCGGGGACGGCGCGCACGCCTTCGGTGTCGTTGGTGTAGCACTCCTCCACCAGACGCACCTCCTCCTCGATGTCGGTGCCGGCGGGGGCGAAGCGGCGGACGGTCTCGATGCTGCGGACGCCGTGGCAGACGGCGAGGATGGCGTCCGGATCCAGATCGTGCCGGGCGGCCCAGCGGCGCCAGGAGCGCTCCACCGGGCCTTTGGTGTCGATCAGGGTTCCGTCCATGTCGAACAGGATGGCGCCGACACGGAGCGGGGTATCAAGGGCAGGCTTCATCGCACGCTCTCGGTTGTAGTCTCTGTGCGTGGGAGGGACTGGCCCGGAGGGATCAGACCAGCGACAGCTCCACGACGAAGTCATAGGCGTCGCCGCGGTAGTGGGAACGGACGAACTCCAGCGGGGTTCCGTTCTCCAGAAAGGTGCGGCGTTCAATGTAGAGGGCCGGCGCACCGTCCGGAACCCCCAACAGCGCCGCCTGATCCACCGGCAGGCGAATGGCAGACAAGCGTTGCAGCGCACGGAAGGGCGGATGCCCGCGCCCGCGCAACGTTTCGTACAGGGAGCCCTGCACCAGATCGGGGTCGGGCAGGATGCGGGTCGGCAGCACGCTGAGCTCGATGGCGAGCGGGATGCCGTCGGCCAGACGCAGCCGGTGCAGCCGCACCACCTCCGCCCCCGGACTGAGCCCCAGCGCCATCGCCTCCTCCGGGGTCGCGGTGGCGACGGTGCGGCCGAGCCAGCGCGATTCCGGCCTCAACCCGCGCCCCCCGATGTCCTCGGTGAAGCTGGTCAGGGCCGACAGCCGCTGTTCGACATGGGGGCTGCGGTTGATGAAGGTGCCGGCGCCCTGGCGCTGATGCAGCAGCCCCTCGGCGATCAGTTCGCGCAGGGCCTTGCGCACGGTGACGCGCGAGACGCCGAAGGCTTCCGCCAGTTCCCGTTCGCCGGGCAGGGCGTCCTGCTCGGCCAGCCGGCCTTCGACGATCAGCGTCCGCAGATGCCGTGCCAGTTGCAGATACAGCGGAAGGGGCAGGGCATCCGATAGGGCGGCCGGATCGAAGGGGGGCAGGGCCGCGGTGGCGGCGGCTGTGGACATCGGCAACCACTCCAGAGGTCTGGGATCAGCATGATACCACTGAAAGGCCTTTGGGCAACAGCACCCCGGCCATGTTTCCGAAATGGCGCAGGATTGTGACCAGTTTAAGATTGCGAACTGTCCCGGTTTTGATATTCTGCCCATACAGTCCAATCTAATACCACCAACATCCGGACCAGGGTCCGGAACGGAGCCGGAGCAATGGCGGGCGGCACGGAGGATGCGGCGAACCGATACAGTCGGCTGGATGTCTGGCCGGCGGCCGAACTGATGACCGCCCTGTGGGAGGGCCAGACGCGCGCGCTCGCCGCCTGTGCGCCGGCCTTGCCCCATGTCGCCGCCGCCGTCGAGGCCGCCGCAAGCCGGCTGTCCGGCGGGCGCGGCCGTCTGGTCTATGCCGGCGCCGGATCGTCCGCGATGGTGGCGGCGCTGGACGGGCTCGATCTGGGGCCGACCTTCGATTGGCCGGCGGGGCGGCTGGTCCTGTTGATCGCCGGCGGGCTCGACCTGACGCGCGGTCTGGCCGGCGCGGCGGAGGATGACGAGCAGGCGGGGCGGGGCGATGCCGGGCGGGCGGGGATTTCCGCCGCCGATGTGGTGGTCGGCCTGTCGGCCAGCGGGGCCAGCGCCTACACCGTCGGTGTCCTGCGCGCGGCGCGGGAGGCGGGGGCGCTGACCATGGGCATCGCCAGCAGCGCCGGATCGCCGCTGCTGGAGGCGGTGGAGCATCCGGTTCTGACCGTGACCGGGGCGGAGGTGATCGCCGGCTCCACCCGGCTCGGCGCCGGCACCGCCCAGAAGGTGGTGCTCAATCTGTTCTCGACCGGCGTCATGACGGCGCTCGGCACCGTCTACGACAATCTGATGATCAATGTCCGGCCGGAGAACGCCAAGCTGCGCCGCCGCTGCGCCGCCATGGTCGCCCGCATTGCCGGGGTGGACGAGGATGCCGCCGGCGCCGCGCTGGAGCGGCATGGCGAGGTGCGCCGCGCCGTTCTCGGGTTGGGCGGGCTGGAGCCGGCCGATATCGACCGGCTGCTGGCCGAAACCGGCGGCAATCTGCGCAAGGCGATGGAGCGGGCCAAATCCATCGCGCCGAATCCATCGCCATGAAGAAGACCTGAAAAGGGGCGGCGGCGCTCAGGGAGGCGTCCGACCGCCGATCGCCAACCATCTTGTCGGCCCGGCCGCCTGAGGCCGGAGCCCGTTGCACTGGGAGACGTCCGAATGTCTGCTGAACGTTTGTCGGGCGACCGTTTTTCGGGCGTCCAGAGGCTTGGTCGGGCACTGATGCTGCCGATCGCCGTGCTGCCCATCGCCGGGCTGCTGCTGCGCATCGGCCAGCCCGACCTGCTGAACATCGCCTTCATCGCCGCGGCGGGCGACGCCGTCTTTTCCAACCTGGGTGTGCTGTTCGCCGTCGGCATCGCCATCGGCTTCGCCCGTGAGAACCATGGGGCGGCCGGCCTGGCCGGCGCCGTCGGTTATTTCGTGGCGGTCAAGGGCGCCGTCGTGCTGAGCGGCGTCGCGCCCGAGCTGGTCGCCAAGATGTCCAGCCGCATCAGCATTCCGGTCGGCATCCTGATCGGCATCATCGCCGGCCAGCTCTACAACAAGTACAAGGACATCAAGCTGCCGGACTATCTCGCCTTCTTCGGCGGGCGGCGCTTCGTGCCCATCGTCACCGGTCTGGCGGCGCTGGGCATCGCGCTGGTCTTCGGCTATGGCTGGCCGGTCGTCGATTCCGGCCTGACCGCGTTGACCACCGGTGTCCTGGGGCTGGGCGAGTTCGGCCTGTTCCTCTATGGCGTGCTGAACCGCATCCTGATCATCACCGGCCTGCACCACATCATCAACAACATCGCCTGGTTCCTGCTGGGCGATTACCAGGGCGTGACCGGCGACCTCAACCGCTTCTTCAAGGGCGATCCGACGGCCGGCGCCTTCATGGCCGGTTTCTTTCCGGTGATGATGTTCGGCCTGCCCGCCGCCTGCCTCGCCATGTATCACAGCGCCAAGCCGGAGAACCGCGCGGCGGTCGGCGGCGTGCTGCTGTCGATGGCGCTGACCGCCTTCCTGACCGGCGTGACCGAGCCGGTCGAATTCGCCTTCATCTTCCTGGCCCCGGCGCTGTTCGCCGTCCATGCCGTGCTGACCGGCCTGTCGATGGTGCTGATGGACGTGCTGAACGTGAAGCTGGGCTTCGGCTTCTCGGCCGGTCTGTTCGACTATGTGCTGAATTACGGCAAGGCGACCAACCCGATCCTGCTGCTGCCGGTGGGGGCCGTCTATTTCGCCGTCTATTACGGGCTGTTCCGCTTCGTCATCCAGCGCTTCGACCTGAAGACGCTGGGCCGCGACGATGCCGCCATCCCGGCCGGCCAGGAGCCCGCCGCCACCGGAGCCCGCGGATCGAGCGCCACCGACCGGGCCGGCGCCTATGTCGCCGCCCTCGGCGGGGCCGGCAACCTGCGTTCGGTGGAGGCTTGCACGACGCGTCTGCGCCTGAACGTCGCCGACGCCAGCCGGGTGAACGAGGTGGAGCTGAAACGGATCGGCGCCCGCGGCGTGGTGAAGCCGTCGGCCAACTCCGTCCAGGTGATCGTCGGTCCGATCGCCGACCAGCTGGCCGGCGAGATCCAGGAGTCGCTGAACACATCGGCGGGTGTGCGGGTCTGATCGCAGGCCGATCGTTCCGCTGATGGGAAAGCCCCGGTTCCTCGTGGAACCGGGGCTTTTCCTTTGTCGGAGCCTGGCTGCCGTCAGGCCGGTTCCGGTTCGTCGGCGAAGATCGCCTTCAGATCGATGCGGGTCTCGGGCTTGGCTTCCAGATCCAGCTGGCGTTCCACCTCGTCGAGATGATCGATCATCAGCGCCGTCGCCTCGCCGGGCCGGTTGCCGATCAGGGCGGCGATCAGGCGGCGATGGTCGTCGGCCGAGCAGGTATGCGACGCCCGCCGCTCGAACGCCGCGATGGCGAGGCTGGAGCGGTCGATCAGGTCGGTCAGGATGCCGGCCAGTGTCGCGTTGCCGGCGAACTCGGCCAGCAGCAGGTGGAACTGGCCGGACAGGCGGATCATCGCCTTGCGGTCGGCGGCGCGTTCCGCCGCATCCTCCAGCGCGCCATGGCCACGCAGCCGGTCCAGCATGTCGTCGGGCAAGGGGCGTGGCAGCCGTTCGAGCCGCTCCATGATCGCCCGTTCGATCACGCGACGGGCCTCGAACACTTCGCGCGCCTCCTTCGGCGTCGGCTTGGCGACGAAGGCGCCGCGGTTGGGGATCAGCGTGACCACCCGCCGCTGTGCCAGCAGAAGCAGCACCTTGCGCACCCGTTCGCGGCTGACACCGAACGCCTCTGCCAGGCTTTCCTCCGTCAGCTTGGTGCCCGGCGGCAGGCGGCGGTCGGCGATCGCCTCGCCGATGCTGCGGACGATGCGGGCCTCGGCACCGCCACGGGTGGCGGTGCGGGCGCGGGGCGTGCGGCGGGGCGGCTTGGCGGGGGCTGTGCTGGTCATCGGCGGATAAGACGCTTTTGTCGGTGTACAGGAAACGCTCCGAGAATTGTGCACAAAGTGGGCCATGACGGGAACCGCAATCCCCCGATCGGTTTGGCGAAGGACACCGGGGTTGAAAATGCCTAAATTGACGCCACTGGGTCTGATCCCTGCGCAAATGCTGTTCTGTTGCGCAAAGCGATCCTCCTGGATCGCCCATTTCCCGCCATTCCACCGCTGGCACGCGACATGCAGAAGGCGGAACGGTCACAAACGACCGCACGGATTGTGCACAATTCTGGAGGCTCCGATGACGGCGGGTTCAACGGTCGAGCTGGTGAAGCTGCGCAAGGCCTATGGTGGGACCGTGGCGGTGGACGGCATCGATCTGCGGATCGCCGCCGGATCCTATTGCTGCCTGCTGGGGCCGAGCGGCTGCGGCAAGACCTCCACCTTGCGGATGATCGCCGGGCATGAGGACATCACCGACGGCGACCTGCTGATCGGCGACAGCGTGGTCAACGACGATCCGCCGGCCAAGCGCGGCACGGCGATGATGTTCCAGAGCTACGCCCTGTTCCCGCATCTGGACTGCACCGACAATGTCGCCTTCAGCCTGAAGATGAAGGGGGTGGCGAAGGAGGAGCGGCGGCGGCGGGCGGCCGAGATGCTGGACCTCGTCGACATGGGTAAATATGCCGGGCGCCTGCCGGCTCAGCTGTCGGGCGGCCAACAGCAGCGGGTGGCGCTGGCCCGCGCCCTGATCACCCGGCCGGGCGTGCTGTTGCTGGACGAGCCGCTGTCGGCGCTCGACCCGTTCCTGCGGGTGCGCATGCGCGAGGAGTTGAAGCGCCTGCACCGCGACATCGGCATCACCTTCATCCACGTCACCCACAGCCAGACCGAGGCGATGGCGCTGGCCGATCTCGCCGTGGTGATGAACCAGGGCCGCATCGAACAGGCCGGGCCGCCGCGCGAGCTGTTCAACCAGCCGCGCACCGCCTTCGTCGCCCGCTTCATCGGCGGCCACAATGTCATCGAAGCCGGCGCGATCCATAGCGGTGCGATGGCGGGCGGAGTGGCGGGCGATGCCGGTCGTTGCGCCGTGCGCGCCGACCGCATCCTGTTGGGCGGCGCCGACCTGCCGGCGGAGATCCAGGTGGAGGGCACGGTGCGCGCGCTGGAGTATCACGGCGCCTCCGTCCATCTCAGCCTCGACGTTCCCGGCGCCGACGAGTTCGCCGTCGTGTTGGACGAGGCCCGTTATTTCGACGCGCCGGTCGGCGTGGGCGAGCGCGTGCGCGCCGGCTGGAGCCGCCGCGACGTCCACCCGCTGGTGGCCTGATCCCTTTTCAAAACGCCTGCTCAAACAAAAACACGTGACGAACAGACTGGAGGCTCAGCGATGACCGACACCCGTACTCCTTCGAAGCCGTCAAACTCCGTCGCCGGCGTCAGCCGCCGCACCCTGCTGAAGGGCTCCGCCGCCGTTGCCGGTGCCGCCGTCGGCTCCGGCGCCATCACCGGCTTTCCGACCATCTGGGCGCAGAACATCAAGAACGTCACCCTGCGCCAGTTCGGCACCGGCGTGTCGAACCTGAACGCCGTCGCCGACAAGGTGAAGGAGGATCTGGGCTTCACCTTGCAGATGACGGCGCTGGATTCCGACGCGGTGACCCAGCGCGCGGTGACGCAGCCGAAATCCTACGATATCGCCGACATCGAATACTGGATCGGCAAGAAGGTCTTCCCGGCCGGCGTCATGCAGCCGATGGACGTGAAGAAGATCAAGAATTTCGACAAGATCGTCCCGATCTTCATCACCGGCAAGCTGACGCCGGACAGCGCCATCGCCCAGGGCACCGCCCCCCACACGGTCGGCTTCGTCGAGGGCAAGGACAGCACCAAGTTCGCCAAGGCGCCGACAGACTGGATGACGCTGATCCCGACCATCTACAACGCCGACACGCTGGGCATCCGCCCCGATCTGGTCGGCCGTCCGATCTCCAGCTGGACGGATCTGCTCGACCCCGCCTTCAAGGGCAAGGCGTCGCTGCTGAACATCCCGTCGATCGGCATCATGGACGCCGCCATGGTCTGCGAGGCGATGGGTGAGATCAAATATGGCGACAAGGGCAACATGACCAAGGAGGAGATCGACAAGACCCTCAAGATCATGACCGACGCCAAGAAATCCGGCCAGTTCCGCGCCTTCTGGAAGACCTTCGACGAGAGCGTCAATCTGATGTCGTCGGGTGAGGTCATCATCCAGTCGATGTGGTCGCCCGCCGTCGCCGCCGTGCGCGCCAAGGGCATCCAGTGCGTCTACCAGCCGCTGAAGGAGGGCTATCGCGCCTGGGGCGGCGGTCTTGGCATCGCCAAGCATCTGAGCGGGCTGGAGCTGGAGGCGGCCTATGAATACATCAACTGGTATCTGTCGGGCTGGGTCGGCGCCTATCTGAACCGCCAGGGCTATTATTCCGCCGTGCTCGATACCGCCAAGCAGCATATGTCGGCCGACGAATGGGCCTTCTGGATGGAGGGCCAGCCGGCCAAGACCGACATCCTCAGCCCCGAGGGCAAGGTGATGGAGAAGGCCGGCGCGGTGCGCGACGGCGGCTCGTTCCAGGACCGCATGGGCCGCGTCGCCTGCTGGAACGCGGTGATGGACGAGGACCGCTACATGGTCCGCAAGTGGAACGAGTTCATCGCGGCTTAATGTTTGCGGTTGCCGGGCATCCCCTCTCCCCCCTGGGGAGAGGGTTAGGGTGAGGGGGAAGCGTGGCGAGGATCTTCAAGCGTCGCGCACTCTCCGCTCCCTATTACGCCCACGCAATGCATCCCCCTCACCCCGACCCTCTCCCCGGGGGGGAGAGGGGGATTCTCGTGAACTCCCACCAACCCGCAGGACACCCGCCGATGACCCTGACCGCCGAAACGCCCCGACCGTCCGCCACGGCCGCCGCCGGCAGGGCGCGGCGTGGCCGCCTGTTGCCGCGCGTCGCCCCCTATCTCCAGGCGGCGCCGCTGACCGTCACGCTGCTGCTGTTCCTGCTGGTGCCGATCCTGACCATCGTCGCGGTCAGCTTCTGGGATTACGACAGCGTGCGCATCTACCCGGACTTCGTGCTGACCAACTATGTCGAGCTGCTGACCTCGCCGGTCACCTGGAAGACCTATCTGAACACGCTGAAATATGCCGTCCTCACCTGGGCGATCACGCTCGGCATCGGTTTCACCGTCGCCTATTTCCTGGCCTTCCACGTGCGCTCCACCACCTGGCAGATGGTGCTGTTCCTGGTCTGCACCATTCCGTTCTGGACCTCCAACATCATCCGGATGATCTCGTGGATCCCGTTCCTGGGACGCAACGGGCTGCTGAATTCCGGCCTGATCTCCGCCGGGATCATCGACCGGCCGCTGGAGTTCCTGCTGTTCTCCGACTTCTCGGTCGTGCTGGCCTTCGTCCATCTCTATGCGCTGTTCATGGTGGTGCCGATCTTCAATTCGATGATGCGCATCGACCGCGCCCTGATCGAGGCGGCGCGCGACGGCGGCGCCAGTGCGGCGCAGACGCTGTGGAACGTCATCCTGCCGCTGACCAAGCCCGGCATCGCCATCGGTTCCATTTTCGTCGTCACGCTGGTGATGGGCGACTTCATCACCGTGCGGCTGATGAGCGGCGGGCAGAGCGCCTCCATCGGCCTGATGATCGCCAACGAGATCTCGCTGCTGCAATATCCGGCCGCCGCCGCCAACGCCGTTGTGCTGCTGGCCGTCGTCCTGATCATGGTGGTGGCGATGCTGCGCGTCGTCGACATCCGCAAGGAGCTGTGAGATGAACACCTCGCGCCGCGGCCTGTCCTTCCATCTGCTGGCCGGCTTCTTCGTCCTGTTCGTGCTGTTCCTCTACGGCCCGACCGCCACCATCCTGGTTCTGTCCTTCCAGGGGCCGGAGGGCGGCCTGACCTTCCCGATGAACGGCGTCTCGCTGCACTGGTTCCGCAACCTGTTCGAACAGCAGGCGGTGGGCGATTTCGGCGGCTCCTTCCGGCGGTCGATCGCGTTGGGGCTGATGGTGATGGTGCTGACCGTGCTGTTCTCGGTGCTGGCCGGCTTCGCCTTCCGCCGCCGTTTCCGCGGCAGCGGCGCCCTGTTCTATCTCGCCGTCGCCAGCCTGATCGTGCCGTCGATCCTGGTCAGCCTGGGCATCGGCCTGTTCTTCAACATCCTGGGGCTGGAGCCGTCCTGGTACGGCTCGGCGCTGGGGGCGCATCTGACCTGGACGCTGCCCTTCGGTCTGCTGATCGTCTTCGCCATCTTCAACCGTTTCAACCCGGCCTATGAGGAGGCGGCGCGCGACCTGGGCGCTTCGCCCTGGCAGACGGTGCGCCATGTCGTGCTGCCGATCCTGCTGCCCAGCCTGATCGGCGTCGGGCTGTTCGGCTTCACCCTGTCCTATGACGAGTTCGCCCGCACCCTGATGACCGCCGGCAGCTTCAACACCCTGCCGCTGGAGATCTACGGCATGACCACCAACGTCACCACGCCGGTGCTCTATGCGCTGGGGTCGCTGACGACGGTCTTCTCCTTCACCGTGATCGGCCTGTTCTTCCTGGGCCTGATCCTGCTGCGCCGCAATCGCCTGCGCCGTAACCGTTTCCCTGTGGCCGGCACCTGAGGATTTCCCGCGAAATGCGCATTCTGGTCGTCAACCCCAACAGCACCGCCTCGATGACCGCGCGGATCGGTGCCGCCGCCCGCGCCGTCGCGGCTCCCGGCACCGAGATCGTCGCCACCAACCCGCCGACCGGCCCCGCCAGCATCGAGGGCTATTACGACGAGGCGCTGGCCGTTCCCGGCATGCTGGCGGAGATCGACCGGCACCAGCGCGAGAGCGCCATCGCCGGCACGGTGATCGCCTGCTTCGACGATGTCGGGCTGGACGCCGCCCGCAGCCTCGCCGACGCGCCCGTCGTCGGCATCTGCGAGGTGGCGATGCAGACCGCCGGGCTGCTGGGCGGCCGTTTCAGCGTGGTGACGACGCTGGCCCGCTCCGTCCCGGCGCTGGAGCGTCTGGCCCAGCGCTACGGCATGGCCGGACGCTGCACCATCCGCGCCGCCGGGGTACCGGTCCTGGCGTTGGAGGATCCGGCGTCGGGTGCGGTCGAGCGCGTGCGCGCCGAAATCCGCCGCGCCATGGAGCGGGACGGCGCCGAGACCATCGTGCTCGGCTGCGCCGGCATGGCCGACCTCGCCCGCTCGCTCAGCGAGGAGATGGGCCTGCCGGTGGTGGACGGCGTCACCGCCGCGGTGACGCTGGTGGAGGGGCTGGCCAGGCTCGGCCTGCGCACCAGCAAGGCCGGCGGCTATGCGCCGCCATTGCCCAAGGCGCGGTGAGACGCCGCCACCGTTCACAAGGCGATCACAAGAGCCGGGGCTCCGGGTTCTCCAGCGTCGGCCTGCCCGCCAGAACCGCCTGTCCGGGCAGCGTCCCGCCGGACATCCCCGCCAGGATGCGGCGGGCCGCTTCGGCGCATTGGCTGCGCAGTTCCGGCACGGCGGTCATTTCCCAGAAGGGCGCCTTGGCGACCGGGCCGAAGGCGAGCAGGCGGGGCGACGGGGTGCCGTCGGCGGCGATCACCGCACCGCTTTCGGTCACGTCCAGCCCCAGCCGCAAGCTGTCCGGCCGGGCGAGGCCGCGGTCGAGCAGCGAGCGCACCAGCGGGTGGCGGATGCGGGTGTAGTCGCAGTTGGTGCCGGTGGCGTTGATCAGCGCGCCCGCCGTCAACCGCCGCTCCGCCCCGCCGCCGCGCTCGACGATGCGCAGTTCCAGCCCGCCGTCGGCGGCCAGGGCCACGTCCCTCAGCCGACCCGGCAGGATCGACAGCTGGCCGCTGGCACGGACGGCGTCGATGCGGTCGGCCACCTGCGGCGCCATGCGGTGGCGATGCACCTCCCAGAAGGGGCGGGCGTGGCGCAGGAAGCGGCGGCGTTCCTCCAGCGGCAGATGCGCCCAGATGCGGTGATGGTGCGGCCTCAGCGCGTCGAAGGCCGAGCGCCAGTCATAGCCGGCGGCCTTCGCCCGCCGGGCATCGGCCTTCAGCGCGATCAGCACGTCCAGCACCGTGCTGGGCAGCACGTCGGGATGTAGGAAGGAGCTGTAGGGCCGCGTCTCCTCATGCCGCTGCGGCAGCAGGCCGCGGCGCGACACCGCGGTGACCGGCCCGCGATGGCCCTGGTCGAGCAGGGACAGCACCGTGTCCACCATCGTCAGGCCGGTGCCGAGAATCGCGACCGGGGCATCGCGGTCGATCGCGGCGATGCCGGCGGCGTCCCAGGGGTCGCCGATGAAACGGTCCGACGCGAAGGCCTCGTCCGCCGTCGCCGAGGCCAGACAGGGCGGGGAGGGCGGGAAATTGCCGATACAGAGCGCCGCCGCATCGGCGCTGACGACCCGGCCGTCGCCGAGCCGCACATGCACCGCCGGCCGATTGCCGGGCGGGGTCTCGCTGCGGATGTCCACCGCCTCGGCGCGGATCAGGTTCAGTCGGGCATGGGCCGGGGCCTCGGCCTGCGCCTCCGCCAGCACGTCCTGGATATAGGCGCCGTACAGCGCGCGCGAGACGAAGGCGTGACCGCTGGGCGGCACCGGCTGGTCCGGAGTCGGCCCCTCCGCCCGGCTCCACAGCCAGCGCAGGAAATGGCGCGGGTCGTCCGGATAGGCGCTCATGTTGTAGGCGCGGACGTTCAGGACATGCGTGCCGTTCGGGGTGGAGTAGGCGACGCCGGTTCCCGGCCGGTGCCCGTATTCGATCAGATGGACGACCAGCGGCGCGCGGGTGCCGCGCAGCAGATGGGCCGCCAGCAGGCTGCCGGTGAAGCCGGCGCCGATGACGGCGATGTGGCGGGGCTGGCTGACGCTGTCCGGCAGGAGAGGCGTTGCAGGCATCGGAGTCCGTCCTTCCGTATGTCATTCCGGAAAAGGTCGGCCGTTGGCGGCTGCTCCCCTGACACGCAGTCCCTGGTCGATAGCGGGGGGTTGAGAGTGGGGATTCGCGTCGGCCGTGTGTCTGCTCGATCCACATCTTTCCATCCTCCATATCACAGCGTCCGGACGGGCGCCATCGGCCGAAGGGCAAACACTATGACTTATGTAGGGATTTGCACATTCCGCATGTGAAATCCTGGCTCCCGACACCGGTCCGGACAGTGGTTGCCGCGCTGGTGCCGATGTGGCACATGCGGGGGAGCTTTCCGTCCGGCCTTTTCCCGTCAGGAGCCTGCCATGACCGTGCCGCCGACCCTCAGCACATGCGCCGCGGAGCGGTTGGAGGCGGCGCTCGCCCGGATCGCCGATCCGCAGCGGCAGGGCGCCCTGGTCTTCACCGAACTCCATGCCGAGGAGGCGCGCGCCGCCGCCCGGGCCAGCGACCGCCGGGCGGCGGCGGGCCGGACGTTGGGGCCTCTCGATGGCCGGATCCTCTCGGTCAAGGCGCTGTTCGACGTGGCGGGGGACACCACCGCGGCCGGTTCCGCCATTCTGCGCGGCCAGCCCGCCGCCATGCGCGATGCCCGCGCGGTGGCGCGGCTGCGCGCCGCCGGCGCCGTCATCGTCGGCCGCACCCACATGACGGAATTCGCCTTTTCCGCCGTCGGCATCAATCCCCATTACGGCAATCCCGGCAACCCACGCGACCGCTCACGGGTGCCGGGCGGCTCGTCCTCCGGTGCTGTGATCTCGGTGGTCGACGGCATGGCGGAGATCGCGCTGGGCAGCGACACCGGCGGGTCGCTGCGCATTCCGGCGGCGCTGTCCGGTGCCGTCGGCTTCAAGCCATCCAGCGGCCGGCTGCCGGCCGAGGGCGCCTTCCCGCTGTCGCCGACGCTGGACGTCATCGGTCCCATCGCCACGACCGTCGCCGACGCCGCCCTGCTGGATTCGATCCTGGCCGATGAACCGCCGGCCCCGTTCGCTCCGCTGCCGGTCGCCGGCCAATCCTTCCTGGTGCCGCGCGGCCGGCTGTTCGACGGCATCGAACCAGCGGTCGCCGCCGCCTTCGAGGCGGGGTTGGACCGGCTGCGCGCCGCCGGCGCGCACATCGCGGACGGCTCCATCGATGCCGAACTGGACGCCTTGGCGGAGCTGGACCGCATCGGGGTCTTCACCGCCATCGAACTGGCGGCGACGCTTGCCGATCTCGGCGTTGCGGCGCTCGACGGCATCGACCCGAAGACCCGCGCGCGGATCGAGGCCGGCGGCAAGGCTCCCGCCGCCGATTATGTCCGCATGCTGCGCCGCCGCGCCGCGCTGATCCGGCTGATGGATGAGCGGCTGACCCGCCATCCGGTCCTGCTGCTGCCCACCGTGCCGCTGACCGCCCCCGCCATCGCCGATGTGCTGGAGGATGCCGCCTTCCACCGCGTCAATCTGGCATTGCTGCGCAACACCCGTGTCGCCAACCTGTTCGACCTGCCGGCGATTTCGCTGCCGCTGCCGTCCCCCGGCCTGCCGGTCGGGCTGATGGCGATGGGCCGGCGCGGCGGCGACCGCAGCCTGCTCGGCATCGCCGCCGGGTTGGAGAGCGCGCTGCGGGGATGAGGGCGGGCATCGTTCAGGGCGCAGAACCTCACGACAGCCCGTATTTCCTGATCTTGTCGTGCAGTGTCGTCTTGGCGATCCGCAATTCCTCGGCGGCGCGGGCGAGGCTGTGGCCGGTGCGGCGCAGAGTGTCGGCGATCAGGGCGCGTTCGAAGGCCTCCACCGCCTCGGCCAGCGGCCGGTCGGCGGCGGGATGGGCGGTGGCGAAGGGGGGGAAACCCTGCTCGATGCCGAGCACGCAACGGTCGGCGACATTGTGCAGCTCCCGCACATTGCCCGGCCAGTCATGGGCCATCAGCCGGCGCATCCGCTCGGCATCCGGCGGCGGCACCGGGCGGCCGTGGCGGGCGGCGGCCTGAAGGGCGAAGCGCTCGAACAGCAGGGGGATGTCCTCGCGGCGGTCGCGCAAGGGTGGCAGGGGCAGGTTGGCGACGTTCAGCCGGTAATAGAGGTCGGCGCGGAACTGGCCGCGGTCGGCCAGTTCGCGCAGATCGACCTTCGTCGCGGCGATCACCCGGCAATCGACATGGATCGGCGTGTTGGAGCCCAACCGCTCCAGTGTGCGCTCCTGAAGCACCCGCAGGAACTTGATCTGCACCGGCATCGGCATGCTCTCGATCTCGTCGAGGAACAGGGTGCCGCCGTTGGCATGCTCCACCTTGCCGATGCGGCGCTTGCCGGCTCCGGTGAAGGCGCCGGCCTCATGGCCGAAGATCTCGCTGTCGATCAGGCTTTCCGGCAGGCCGCCGCAATTGATGGCGACGAAATTGCCGGCGCGGCGCGGGCTGGCCTCGTGCAGGCAGCGCGCCGCCAGCTCCTTGCCGGAACCGGTCTCGCCATGGATCAGCACGTCGGCGGCCGAGCCGGCGAGATCGCCGATCAGCCGGCGCACCCGCGCCATCTGCGACGATCCGCCGATCAGCCGGGCCTCGATGCTGTCGCGGTTCTGCAACCGGGCGCGCAGTTCGCGCACCTCCAGCGTCAGCCGCCGCTTGTCCAGCGCCCGGCGCACCACCTCGACCAGATAGTCGGGGGAGAAGGGCTTCTCGATGAAGTCATGGGCGCCCAGCTTCATCGCCTGCACCGCCATCGACACGTCGCCATGGCCGGTCATCAGCACCACCGGCAGAGCCGGGTCGGCGGCCAGCAGTTCGGCCAGCAGAGCCATCCCGTCCATGCCCGGCAGGCGGATGTCGGTGACGACGATGCCGGGGAAACCCTCCGCCACCAGCCGCCGCGCCTTCTCGGCGCTGTCCACCGCCTCGGCCGGGATGTCCTCCAGCTCCAGCGCCTGCCGGCACCCCAGGCTGACATTCGGATCATCCTCGACGATCAGGACCTTGAGGGCGGCGGTGGCGGCGTCGGACATAGGAGATCTCCGGCCTGGACGGCGGTCGGGTCGATGGGCAGGGCAGTGGGCAGGATGGCGGCGGGAAGGTCGATGGTGAAGACCGCCCCGCCATCCGCCCCATTCGCCCCGGTCAGGGTGCCGCCGAAGTCACGCACGATCCCGGCCGAGATGGCAAGCCCCAAGCCAAGCCCGCCGCCGCCCTCCCGCGCCCCATCGGTCGCCGCCTCCTTCGCCGCCTCCTTGGTGGTGAAGAAGGGCTCGAACAGGCGGGGAAGCACGTCGGCAGGCAGGCCGGGGCCGTTGTCGGCGACTTGGATGCGGACCCGGTCCGCCTCCGTCCGCGCCGTGATCGTCAGCCTGCCATCCTCGTTGCCGGCCAGCGCGTCCAGCCCGTTGGCGAGCAGATTGACCAGCACCTGCTCCAGCCGGTTGGGATCGCACAGGGCGGCGATGTCCTCCGGGACCTCCAACCGGACGGCGACGCCCGACCGCCGCAGCCGCTGCTCCAGCAGGAACAGCGCGTTGTCGATCGGCCGGCGCACCGCCACCGGACGGGGCGCGCCGGAGGATTTGCGGGCGAAGGATTTCAGCTGGCTGGTCAGCGCCCCCATGGCGTCCACCAGATGGGCGATGCGGTCCAGATTGCCCCGCGCCGCCTCCAGATTGCCGCGCTGGAGGAACTTGACGGTGTTGCCGGACAGGGTGCGCAGCGCCGCCAGCGGCTGGTTCAGCTCATGCGCCAGTCCGGCGGAGAGCTGGCCGATCACCGCCAGCTTTCCGGCATGGACCAGCTCGTCCTGGGCGGCGCGCAGATTGCGGGTGCGCTCCTCTACCTTGCGCTCGAGATCGCGCAGATGGCGCCGGCGCTGTTCCCACATCAGCAGCAGGATGCCGAGGAAGCCGCTGCCCAGCGCCGCCAGGGCGGCGCGGGTCCAGGCCATGGCGGTCACCTGGGCCACCGGCGACAGCACGGTCATCGTCCATCCGGTACCGTGCAGCGGCCCGCTCTGGGCCAGGAAGCCGCCGGACACCGGAAAGACCGTCTCCTCGACGGCCCCTCCGGCCGGGTTGGGCAGGCTCACCAGCTCGGCGTCGGCGGCGATCCGCTCCAGCGGCCTCAGGCCCAGCGGCGCCAGCGGGCGGGCGTTGTATTGCAGGGTCCGGTCGAAATGGCGGCGCGTCGGCTCGTCCATCGCCGTCAGGGTGGTGAATTTCCAGGATGGGACGGAGGCGAGGATGACCACGCCATTCTCGTCGGCGACCAGGACCGGCGCCTCCACCGTCGACCAGGATTGCTCCAGCTGTTCCAGGCTGACCTTCACCACGGCGACGCCGACGATGGCACCATCCTCCGACAAGGGCGAGGACAGGTAATAGCCGGCCTCGCCCCGCGTGGTGCCGACACCGAAGAAGCGGCCCTGGCTGCCGTCGGCGGCCTGGATGAAATAGGGGCGGTAGGACAGATCCTCGCCGATGAAGCTGTCGGGACGGTTCCAGTTGCTGGAGGCGACCACCCGGCCCTGGCGGTTCAGCACATAGATCGACAGGGTGCCCGCCCGCTCGTTCAGCCGCTCCAGATAGCGGTTCAACCCCCAGGCCAGCGGCGCCCGCCCGGTGACGAGGTCGAGCACGTCGCGTTCCAGCCCCAGCGTGGCGGGGAAATAGGCGTATTTGTCGATCTCCCGTTCCAGGCTCTCGGCATAGAGGTCGAGCCGGTGATGCCCGGTTTCCTGGAGAGCCGACAGCCCCATCCCCTCGCTGATGCGGAAACCCGCGATCCCGGCGGCCAGGGCCAGCCCGGCGAGCGCCGGCATCAGGAGACCGATGGTGCGGAGGCGGCGTGCGCCGAATATCACAAAAGCCGGCATGAAAAAGGCGGGCAGGGAGAGGGACCACCGCACCATAGCAGAAGTCCTCCTCCCAGGGCCCGCCCGTCTTCGGGACCGGTCCGTCGACGCGCCGGCCGCTTACTCGGCGGCGGCCGGGTTGGGCAGGGCGGCGCCGGCCTCCTCCTCATCCTCGCCGCCGATGGCGTTCTCCCACTTGGCGACCACCGTGGTGGCGATGCCGTTGCCCAGCACGTTGGTGGCGGTGCGGCCCATATCGAGGAAATGGTCGATGCCCATGATCAGCAGCACGCCGGCCTCGGGCAGGTGGAACATCGGCAGCACCGCGGCCACCACCACCAGCGAGGAGCGCGGAACGCCGGCGATGCCCTTGCTCGACACCATCAGCACCAGCAGCATGACGATCTGCTGTTCCAGCGTCAGCGGGATGCCATAGGCCTGGGCGATGAACAGCGACGCGAAGGTCGTGTAGATCATCGAGCCGTCGAGGTTGAAGGAGTAGCCGAGCGGCAGGACGAAGCCGATCACCCGGTCCCTGACGCCGAAGTCCTTCAGCTCCTCCATCACCCGCGGATAGGCCGATTCGCTCGACGCGGTGGAGAAGCCCAGCAGCATCGGCTGGCGCAGCGCCTTGACCAGCCGGAAGACCTCGCCCTTCAGCACGACGAAGCCGGCGAAGATCAGCACCGCCCACAGCACCGCCAGCGTGAGGTAGAAGCTGCCCATGAACTTGCCATAGACCAGCAGCACGCCCAGCCCCTGGGTGGTCACCACATTGGCGACGGCGGCGAAGACGCCGATCGGGGCGAAGCGCATCACATAGTCGGTGACCTTCAGCATCACCGGCACGACCTCTTCGATCGAACGGGCGAGCAGACCGGCCTTGGTGTCGCGCAGCTGGCCGATGGCGAGGCCGACGAAGACCGAGAAGATCAGGATTTGCAGGATCTCGTTGTTCGCCATCGCCTCGAAGAAGTTGCGCGGGAAAACGTGGGTCAGGAAATCCTTGAGGTTCAGGGCCGAGGTCTTCAGGCCGGCGCTGGCCGAGGCGTCGGGCAGCGGCACGCCGACATTGGCGCCCGGATGCAGCAGGTTGGCGAAGATCAGGCCGATGAACAGCGAGGCGAAGGAGGCCATCAGGAACCAGCCGACCGCCTTGCCGCCGATGCGGCCGACGGTGCGGGCGTCGCCCATGCCGGCCATGCCGGCGACCAGGGTCGAGAAGATCAGGGGCGCGATGATCATCTTGATCAGGCGCAGGAAGATGTCGGTCACCATCGCGAAATAGCCCGCGATGTCCTTGGCCGTGGCCGGGTCGAACAGGCTGTTGCAGACATAGCCGGTGACGATGCCCAGCAGCATGGCGACGATGATCAGCGTCGTCTGTTTGTTCATGGTCCTGATACCTCACCTTTCCCGCCCGCCTGTCAGCGCCGGCCGGGTTGCGGTCGATGGGAACCGGGCCGGTTTCCGCTCTTCCCCCGCGAGGGGAACCGGAAGCCGGCCCGGGTGGCGGAACGGGTCAGCCGGCGGTGGCCAGCAGCCGCGGCTGGGTCAGTACCTCGGGCCGCAGCACCTCGGCAAGGGCGGTGGCGGTCATCAGGCCGCGCGCCTCCACCAGCTCGGCGACGCCCTTGCCGGTGCGGTGGGCCTCGGCCGCCACCTCGGTGGCGTTGGCATAGCCGATGTAGGGGTTCAGCGCGGTGACGATGCCGATGGAGTTGCGGACGCTGGCCTCCAGATGGTCGCGGTTGGCGGTGATGCCGTCGACGCAGCGGTCGGCCAGGACCAGGCAGCCCTGGCGCAGGTGGGTGATGCTCTTGAACAGGCTGTGGGCGATGATCGGTTCGAAGGCGTTCAACTGGAGCTGTCCGGCCTCGGCGGCGAAGGTGACGGTCATGTCGTTGCCGATCACCTCGAAGGCGATCTGGTTGACCACCTCGGGGATCACCGGGTTGACCTTGCCCGGCATGATCGAGGAGCCGGCCTGACGCGCCGGCAGGTTGATCTCGCCGAAGCCGGCGCGCGGGCCGCTGGACAGCAGGCGCAGGTCGTTGCAGGTCTTGGACAGCTTCACCGCCACCCGCTTCAGCACGCCCGACAGCTGGACGAAGCTGCCGCAATCCTGCGTCGCCTCGATCAGATTGGGCGCGGTGAGCACGGGAACGCCGCTGATCTCGGCCAGACGGCGGCAGACCAGCGGGGCGTAGTCGGGATGGGCGTTGATGCCGGTGCCGATGGCGGTGGCGCCCAGATTGATCTCGCGGATCAGCAGGGCGGCCTCCTTCAGCCGCTCCTCATCCTCGGCCAGCATGACGGCGTAGGTGGAGAACTCCTGGCCCAGCGTCATCGGAACGGCGTCCTGCAACTGGGTGCGGCCCATCTTCAGGATGTCGCGGAACTCGTCGGCCTTGCGCTGGAAGGCGGCGCGCAGATACCCCATCGCCTCCACCAGCCGGAAGATGCCGGTGTAGGTCGCCAGCTTCAGCGCCGTCGGATAGACGTCGTTGGTCGACTGGCTCATGTTGACATGTTCGTTGGGGTGCAGCTGGGCATAGTCGCCGCGACCATGCCCGAGGATCTCCAGCGCGCGGTTGGCGATCACCTCGTTGGCGTTCATGTTGGTCGAGGTGCCGGCGCCGCCCTGGATCACGTCGACGACGAACTGGTCATGCAGCCGGCCGGCGCGGATCTCGCGGCAGGCGGCGGCGATGGCCTCGGCCCGCTCGGCGCTCAGCAGCCCCAGCTCCTGGTTGGCGCGGGCGGCCGCCATCTTGATTTCGGCGAGCGCCCGGACCAGATCGGGGTAGTGGGAAATCGGCGTGCCGGTGATCGGGAAATTCTCGACAGCGCGCAGGGTGTGGACCCCGTAATAGGCATCGGCCGGAACCTCGCGGTCGCCCAGCAGGTCATGTTCGGTGCGCGTTGTGGCAGCCATCGGACGTTTCGCTCCCTTGGTTTGAGACCGTCCCGTCTGCGCGGGACGCGGCCGCATGGAGAGCAACCGCCATGCCAGGGCGGAGCGGTGTGACGCCGCAAGGCAATTTATTGATAATACTGGATATTATTGTTGGGGGGTGGCCGCGTTTGTCCGGTTTTCCGAACAAACGCGCGTGCGACCGTCCGGAAAACCGAATGGCCGGCTTGGAGTCTGTCCGATGCTTCAATAAGCATCGGACAGACTCCAGCTTAGGATTTTCCGTGCGATCGCTTCAGACGATTCCGTCTGAAGCGATCGCACTCTAGCCGTCGACGCGGGATGTCCAGTCCTCGACCCGGCCGCTCTCCACCCGGCGGCGGGCCAGATCGCGCCAGCCGGAGGCCAGCGGCCCCAGAGCCGTGATTCCGGTCAGGGTCGGAATGTCGCCGGTATCGTGATAGAAGGCGCGCAGGATGCGGGCCAGCGGCCAGTCGGGCAGGGGGCGGTCGATCAGGCGGATCTCATCCCCGGCGGCGGTCCTGCCGGGTTCGAGCACCCGATAATACCAGCCGGTCCGGCCGGTCGCCTGTACCCGCCGCGCCATGTCGGCCACGCCGAACCGGTGGTTCAGCTTCCAGCAGGGCTGGCGCCCCTGGCTGACCTGGAGAGTCGCCGTGCCGATACGGAAGACATCGCCGACGCAGACCTCCTCCTCGGTCAGTCCAAGCGTCGACAGATTCTCGCCGAACGCACCGGCGCAGTCCAACGGCGGGGTGGGGGCGGGCAACTCGCCGCGCCAGGCCGCATAATGGTCGAAGGGATAATGATGGACCGCCTTGTCCGGTCCGCCGTGATGGCGGCGGTCGGCCTGCTCGTCGCCGGCCAGCCCGTCCGGCCCGATGGCGACCGCGGCATCGACCGGATGCTTGGCGATGGCGCTGACCGTGTTCGGGCGCCCGAACGGGAGCGCCTTGCCGATCAGCACCGCCTTCACGCTTATGGGACTTGTCATCGGCGGCTCCTCTCTGCCGAAGACCTCCTATCGTCTGGGGGGGCGCCTGCCAAGCCGTCGCCGCAGCAGGTCAGCCTTGCCACGGGCGGCGATGCCGCGTGGTTAGCAAGCGCTTCCAAAATGGTGATTTTTGTCAATTTGCGAACCGCGCCTCTCAAAAAGAAAAAAGAGATTTCGGGACTAAACGAAAACAAGCCATATGTATCGTGATGGCGGCGCAGGAAGCTTCGACGAATATATCATAGGAATCATATGCATCAGGAGTATTATTGTTAATGGAAACGCAATAGAGGCCGGAAGGCAAGCTATCATGCCGCAGCGCCCTGTTGAGGAGAGCGTCATGAATGTATTTTCATGATCATAATTTAATTTTCTTTTCCAGATTTTCCCCGTTCCCCTTGGCGGCTTAATGGACTGCCCCACCTAAGGCCCTATACGATCAGTCGGACCTGTCGGATCATCGGCGAACGAAAATTTTTTCCCGCCCTCCTTCCATCGGGTGGGGATGGCATGCGTGGTGCATCGGTGGCCGGGAGTAGGGCGCATCGGTGAGGGGGCATGCCATGACTGGTTCCACAAACATCACTCGGACAGGTGGACTGTTCGCGGACATCAAGATCGGACGGAAAATCGCCATCGGCTTCGGTGCCGTGCTGCTGATCATGGGAGGTCTTGCCGGGCGAAGCTATCTGTCCTTCACCAATGTCTCGGACCAGTTCGACACCTATGCGCACCGGATCTCGGTCCTCGACACCGTCTGTGGCATCGAGATGGACGTGTTGGCGATGCGCGGCGCCGTGCGGGAGTTCGCGCTGAGCGGCAGTTCCAACCGCGAAGCGATGGCCAACCAGGCGATCGACAAGCTGCGTGGCGGCTTCGAGAAAGCCGACGGGCTTGCCCACGATCCCGATCTGAAATCCAGGCTCGCCCATGCGGAGGAACAGCTCCGCCTCTATGTCGACGGCTTCCGCCGCGTCGCGCCGATGCAGCATGAATTGATGACGCTGATGACGGACACCCTCGATCCGCTCGGCTTGCAGACGCGGGTCGATCTGGAGCGGATCCGTGACGAGGCCACCAGGGCGGGCGACGCCGAGTCGGTCGCCCTTGCCTGGGAAAGCATGGAATTGCTGATGGTCGGCCGTCTGTCCGCCAACAAGATGCTGGCCCGCCATGACGACGAGGCCGCCAGGAAGGCGGAGGAGGCGTTCGGCACCCTTGACCAGCGTCTTCAGCATCTGTCCGCAACCGCCAAGGGTCGCCCCTATGCGGAAATGGTTGTGGACTTCCGGGACGCATTGTCGCGCTATCGCGCCGCCTTCTCGCGGGCGAAGGACCTCAGCCACGGCATCGCCACGCTGATCAACGGTCAGATGACGCAGGCCGGCACCGTCATGACGGAGGAAGCCGAGACGATCAGCCACAGCGCATTGTCGGAAGCCAACCACATCCGCGAGGTGACCGAGTCCGACATGGACGGTGCCGAATTGTTGATCGCGGTGCTTTCGGTCGGCGGTCTGCTGGTCGGTCTGCTGTGCGCCGGCGTCATCAGCCGGGCGATCGTCCGGCCGGTGACCGCCATGACCAGGGCGATGCGGGAGCTCGCCGGGGGCAATCTGGACGTTGCCGTTCCGGGCGCCGGCCAGAAGGACGAGATCGGCGCCATGGCGGCCGCGGTGACGGTGTTCAAGGAGAACGCGCTCACGGCGCGTCGCCTCGAGGCGGAACAGCAGGCCGAACGGCAGCGCAAGGAGGCCCGCTCGGCGACGGTCGACCGGTTGGTCGCCGAGTTCGAGGGAACCGTCGCCGGCATCCTGCGCACCGTGTCCTCGGCATCGAGCGAATTGGACAGTACCGCGCATCAGATGACCACCACCGCCGAGCAGACCAACCGCCAGTCGACCGCGTCGGCCAGCGCGGCGGAACAGACCTCCGCCAACGTGCAGACCGTCGCCACCGCCGCCGAGGAGATGGTGGCGTCGCTGCGGGAGATCGCGCGGCAGGTCACGCGTTCCTCCGCCATCGCCAACGACGCCGTCACCCAGGCGCACCATGCCGACACCACGGTGCAGGGGCTGGCTGAAACCGCCAGGAGGATCAGCGACGTGGTGGCGCTGATCTCCAACATCGCCGCGCAGACCAATCTTCTGGCGCTCAACGCCACCATCGAGGCGGCCCGCGCCGGCGAACATGGCAAGGGCTTCGCCGTCGTCGCCACCGAGGTGAAGCATCTGGCGGCGCAGACCACCCAGGCCACCGACGAGATCACCGGCCAGATCAACGCGATCCAGGCGGCGACCGGCGGGGTGGTCGAGGCGATCCGCCAGAATTCCGACATGATCCGGCAGATGAACGAGATCACCGCCGCCATCGCCTCGGCGGTCGAGGAGCAGAACGCCGCGACCGGCGAGATCACCCGCAGCGTGGTGGAAGCCGCCGCCGGCACCGAGGAGGTAGCGCGCAACATCATGCAGGTGATGGAGGCGACCGGGCAGACCGGCGCCGCCGCCGCGCAGGTGCTCAGCGCGGCGGACGCGCTGTCGCACCAGTCGGAAACGCTGCGGACGAATCTGGAATGCTTCCTGTCGGATATCCGGGCGGCCTGACCCGAACAAGCGACCAACCAAAACGCGAAGCCGGGGCCGACCAGCGGGCCGGTCCCGGCGGTCTGAAGCGTTAATCGCAGGAAAATCGAAAAATTAGAGTCCGTCTGATGCCCACTGAAGCATCAGACGGACTCTAACCCAGCTTGCGCACGAAATGATGGCAGGCGATCTGATAGCGATTGGCCATGTACACGCGGTGGGCGTCGCCGCGGTCGGGGCCGACTCCTGAGTCGAGGTGGAGCGCCCGGCAGCCCAGCCTTTCCGCCTCGTCCTTTGCCCAATCGAGGATGCGGGAGGCATAGCCCCGCCCCCGGAAGGCGGGCAGCGTCACCATGTCGACGATGTAGAAGGACTTGCCGAGCCATAGGGAATGCTGAAGCCGGTATCCCAGGACACAGGCGGCCGGACCGTCGGGCTCGGGGCGGATCCCGGCCAGACGGTAACCGTTCGGCCGCAGTTCCATATCGATGAGGCGGGTCATCTCCACCGCGTCATAATTGGGCCACAGCTCCCGCAGGGCCGGCACGGCCGACGCCGTATCCTTTTGGGAAATCTCGATGATCTTTGGCAACACGCCGCTTCCCCCGATGCCGGCGTCCAGTTTCGGGCGCCGGCGACAGGATGTGCCGAATGGAAAGGCGGTTGCAAGGCCGGCGGAGGCCTGACGGTTCCATGGCGCGCCGGACTGATGATTTGACATCGCGCTTACACCTTTCCGACCGGAAAGACGACATCTGGAAAATGCTTTTCATGGCCCGCGCCAGTTAAGGGATAACCCTAGTATCTGCGAATCTTCCTGGCGCCATATCCTGGAAAATGAATGGCGGGACCAACAGTCTCTTTCCCTCGACCGCCCCTGGCTTGCTGCACAGCCTGCGCTTTCGTGCCGCACGGAGACAACGATGCTCAGAAGGCTTCCTCTCGTCACCAAACTCGTTCTGACGATCGGTGTGGTCGTCATTCTCGGATTCACCATCGGTGGCACCGTCATCACCACCAGGAGCGGCGCCGACACCGATCGGCTTTCGGTGAGGATCGGGGAGGAGATCGGAACCCGCCATGCCGCGATGATCGAACGCCATCTCAGTGAAGCCATCGGGCTGGACCGTTTCATCGCCGCCGCCATGATCGATCTGCGCCGGTCCGGCCTGAAGGATCGCGCCCGGATGAACGCGATCATGGAAGGGGCCTTGGAGCGGAACAAGGGACTGCTGGCGGTCTGGGCGCAGATGGAGCCGAACGCGTTCGATGGCAGGGACGCCGACTTCGTGAACACCCCCGGCACCGACGCCAGCGGCCGCTTCCTCTCCTATTGGAACCGCGGCGGCGGCAAGGTCGTGCTCGATCCCCTGACCGGCTATGACAATCCGGCGGCCGAATGGGTGGAGTCCGAGCGCGCCGTGAGAAGCGGGCGGGAATCGGTCATCGGCCCCTACACCTATCCGGTGAACGGCAAGGATGTGCAGATGATGTCCCTCGTGGTTCCCGTGATCGACAACGGGGCCTACCTGGGCATGGTCGGGCTGGACATCTCCACCGACGGCATGTGGGACCTCATCAAGAACGAGAAGCCGTTCGGCACCGGGGCCATCTACCTGATCTCCAATGCCGGCGTCTGGGCGGCCCACAGCGATTCCGGCCAGTTGGGCAAGAAGCTCTCCGAAACCGCTCCGGACATGGCGGCGGCCGAAACCGCCATCCGCAACGGGCGGCCCCACAGCCAGGAATCGGTGGAACCAAAGGCGGGAACGGGCGGCGGCGCCATGCTGCAACTCTTCGTGCCGGTGACCGTCGGCGAGACCGGAACCCCCTGGTCGCTCCTGGTCAATCTCCCGGTCGACCGGATCGAGGCGCCGAAGCGGAACCTGCAAACCTTCATCCTGATCGGTTGCAGCCTGCTGGCCGTCACCCTGCTGGCCGCCCTGTGGCTGGCGAGCCGCGTGATCGTCGGCACCCCGCTGCGGCGCATCACCGCCACCGTCCGGGCGCTGACCATCGGCGACCATACGGTCGAGATCATGGACCATGACCGTGCCGATGAGATCGGCGCGATCAACAAGGCGCTGCTGCTGTTCAAGGAGAATTCCAGCCGCGTCACCCAGATGGAGGCCCAGCGCCGCGAGGACGAACAACGCTCCGCCGAGGAACGCAGGCGTGACCTCGACCGGCTGGCGCATGGCTTCGAAAGCTCCGTCGGCAATGTGGTCGCTGGCGTCGCCGCCCAGGCCGAGCACATCCGGGGCGATTCCGAAGCCCTGGCGGCCATCGCCGAACAGACCAACCAGCAGGCGGTGGCGGTGGCCAATGCCGCGACCATTGCCAGCATGAATGTCCAGACCGTCGCCGCGGCGGCGGAGGAACTGACCCGCTCCATCGAGGAGATTAACCAGCGCATCGCCTCGTCGTCGCGCATGGCGGCCGACGCGGAGACCGAGGTCAGGAAGACCAACGGGACGGTGGCGAGCCTTGCCGAGGCGGCGCGGAAGATCGGTGACGTCGTCAGCCTCATCCAGTCGATCGCGGCGCAGACCAACCTGCTGGCGCTGAACGCGACGATCGAGGCGGCGCGGGCGGGGGAGGCCGGCAAGGGCTTCGCCGTCGTGGCGCAGGAGGTGAAGACGCTGGCCAACCAGACGGCCAAGGCAACCGAGGAGATCGCCGCCCAGATCGGCGAAATCCAGTCGGTGAGCGGCAGTGCCGTCGATGCGATCCAGGGGATCGGCAAGACGATCATCGGCATCAGCGAGACCGTGACCGCCGTGGCGGCATCGGCGGAAGAGCAGGAGGCGGCGACCCGCGAGATCAGCCGGAACGTGCAACAGGCGGCGGTCGGAACCCGGGAGGTGTCCTCGAACATCGAAGGCATGAAAGAATCCGCCGAAAAGACCGGCAGCATGGCCCATCAGGCCCGCAGCGCCGCGGACTCGCTGTCCCAGCAATCCGTCCTGCTGCGCCGCGAGGTCGAGGGCTTCGTCGTCGGCATTCGTCAGGCATAGTACCAGCGGTCATTGATGATGGGCGCTGGTATCCGCGCTGACGGGCGCGGCGGCCACCGGCATAGGACGTAATCTCTTCGGGATGTGAAAACCCTTGGGTGCCCGTCCAGCCGGATGCTCCGGCTCTTCCGACAGGAGGCCGACATGTCTATGTTGCGCTGGACTGACAGTTCAGCTTTGCGCCCACATAAAAAACACATAAGAAGTATTATGGAAATAAATATAGGAGGATTGCTCATGTCAGTAACCTAGGGCCTGTTGACATTCATCGTGTTACCAAGACGGTAGCGACGAGGTTAATGGCAGCGGCGAAGCTTGTATCAGTTTTGTCGTATCGTGTGGCGATGCGTCGGAATTCTTTGATTTTGCAGAAGAAGTTCTCGACCAGATGGCGCCATTTGTACATCTCGGCGTCGTGGGGAATCGGGGGAGATCGGTTGGCCTTGGACGGAATGACGGCGACCGCGCCTCGCTCGGCGATCAAGATACGGATGGCGTTGCTGTCGAAGGCTTTGTCAGCCAGCAAGGCGGAGAATTCGATGCCGTCCAGCACCGGTTCGACGCCGACGCTGTCATGTCGCTGGCCCGGCAGCAGGATGAAGCGCCCAAGGTTCCCCAACGCATCGACGACGGCCAGGATCTTGGTCGTCAGCCCGCCACGAGAGCGACCGATGGCCTGAGCCTGAGTCCCCCCCTTGCGCCGGTACCGTGCTGATGCACCCGGACAATCGTGCCATCAATGATCGCGTACTCGAAGTCCGCGTCGCTCGATAAAGCGGCGAAGACCTCGTCGAAGACACCGGCCTTGGCCCATCGGCGATAGCGCTGGAACACCGAGTTCCAATTGCCGAACGCTGCGGGCAAGTCCCGCCAGGGCGCTCCAACGCGGACGATCCACAGGACCGCCTCCAAAAACAGGCGATTGTCCGCTGCCGAGCGGCCAGGGTCACCCACTTTGCCGGGAAGAAGCGGCGCTATCCGCTCCCACTGATCATCTCGCAATACAATCCGATCCAAGGCCACCTCCCTTTTGGTAGCCTTGAATCAAATTTCTGTGACCACAGGAAGCCCCTTCTCAACGCGAATGTCAACAGGCCCTAGCCACTCTGCGCGTTTGAGTCGCGTTGCTGACAGTGAGCTGGTCCCCGTTTCCCGGACAGTCGGATAAGCTTGGTTCGCCCATGAGGAAGGACGGACCCGATGACGGGGAAACGGAAGCGGTATTCGGCAGAGTTCAAGGCGAAGGTGGCGCTGGAGGCGATCCGGGGCGAGCTGACGGTGTCGCAGTTGGTGGCCAAGCACGGCGTACACCAGACGCTGATCAACGCTTGGAAGAAGCAGGCGATGGAGGGGATGGCTGGTGTGTTCTCCGGCAAGGCGGAAACCGCTGAATCCAACCATCAGGGCGAGGTGGAGAAGCTGCACGCCATGATCGGCCAGTTGGTCGTGGAGCGGGATTTTTTGCGCAAGGCCTCCGGTCGATGAGCATCGGTCGGAGGCGGGAGCTGGTGGAGGCGGATCATCCGCGTCTGTCGATCACCCGACAGTGCGAGCTGGTTTCGATCAGCCGGTCCAGCTACTACGGACCGGCCAAAGGCGAGCCGGCCGCGAACCTGGAGTTGATGCGGCTGATCGACGAGCAGTTCCTGGAAACGCCCTGGTACGGCAGCCGGCAGATGACCCGGCATCTGCGCCGGCACGGCCATCAGGTCAACCGCAAGCGGGTTCGCCGCCTGATGGTGCGGATGGGCTTGCAGGCGATTTACCAACGCCCGAAGACGACAGTGCCACACCCTGAACACAAGATCTGGCCGTACTTGCTGCGCGACCTGACCATCGACCGCCCCGACCAGGTGTGGTGTAGCGACATCACGTACATTCCCATGCGCCGCGGCTTTCTGTACTTGGTGGCGGTGATGGGCTGGGCGACACGCAAGGTCGTGAGTTGGCGGCTGTCGAACACCATGGACGTCGAGTTCTGCATCGAGGCCGTTGAGGAGGCCATGGCACGCTACGGCCGGCCGGACATCTTCAACACCGATCAGGGCAGCCAGTTCACCAGCCCGCGCTTTCAGGGCCATTCAAAGAAAGCCGTTTTTGACGGTTGCGATTGTGGCACAGCGATCTTCGGCGCATGCCATGCGGACGGCGGGGAGTGGGGCGCCGAAGAGATTGGCGATGCCCAGCATGGTGTTGCGCAGCATCGCCATGGCCTGTGGCACGGCGCCGGATCGCACCCGGCTGGCGTCTTCGCTCAAGAGGACGTCACGCCTCCAGTGCAGGCGGTTCTCGATGCCCCAGTGGTCGCGGGCGAGCGCGAGCAGCGCCGCAGGCGAGGCGTGGTCGCGGTCCAGGCTGGTGATGACGTAGACGGTTTCGTGCGAGATCGCGCCCTTGACCTCGCGGGTCCGCTCGATGCGGCAGACCTGCGCCACGCCGGGCCAGTCGAGCGCGGGAACGACCTCGCGGCTGACGGTGATGCGGCGGGTTTCGATGCGCCCGTGCCCCTTCTCCACGGTCTGCGCGCCCTCACGGTCCGGCGGCGGCCCGTCCAGGGCGGGAGGCGGGGGCTGGCCCTGGAACGCCGCCACCAGCTCCGGGGGGAAAAGCGTCACCGAAGGCGACGGCGAGATCGGCCATCAGCGCCGGTTGGTTGGCTTTGACGGTGAACAGATAATCGCCGCCGCCGTCGCGGATGGCTTGGCAGATGGCGCGCTGACAGAACACCGCATCCCCGGTGATTACCGCACCGCCCAGCGGCAGGCTCTTGAGCAGCGTCAGCGCGGCGGTGATCTCGTTGGCTTCGGGCGGCACCCGCAACTGGCCGATCACCGTCCCCAGCCGGCTGGCGAAGGCGGCCAGCAGATGCACGCCTTCGCTGCCATCGTGCCCGGCCGGCGCGCTGCCCTTCAGGCGCTTGCCGTCGAGCGCCACATGTCCGACCGGGCCGGAGCCGCGCGCCCATTCCCCCAACACCGCCTCGGCCGCCGTAACGTCCAAAGCCTTGAAGAAATAGTGGTACATGGCGTGACACGGCGCCCGCTCCAGGCCCAGCAGGTAAAGAGCCTCGGGCGGCAACCGTCGCCCCCAGCGAAAGATCGCCATCAGGTCGTTGGCCCCCGCCAGCATCGCCGAAAGCGCCAAATCAAAACCGATGCCAGAGGGTACTGCCGCCCCTTCCGGCCCCGGCGATCCGGGATCGCTCCCACAACCTCCCACAACGTCCGCGGTCCACCCCTCATCGCTCCGACTCTCCGGCTCGGTTCCTGCCGATAGCCTTGTGAATCAACCGACGACTCGCGTCACCCGAATTTCATCCACCTTCTCTGAATCGCCCTGGGCCTGGAGCCAGGTAATGTCGGTGGAGACGACGCTGGTACGGGTCTCAATGCGGCCATGATCGCCATCAACGGTGGTGTGGCTGGTGGTGGTCGTGGTCTCGGGATCGTCGAGAAACAGGCTCACGTCAGCATGGAGCGTGCCCTGATTGCCTTTGAGCGCCAAGGCGTAGTCGCCCTTCCGATCGATGATTTTCTGGGCGATGTCGCGCTGGCAGTTGAGCGCGTCGACGGTCACGATGGTCCCTTTGAGCGCCAGCATCTCCAACAACGTGGGCACGGCGGTGATTTCGTTGGACTTGGCGTCGGTGGCGATCTGAGCGAGCACCAGACGCTGCTCGCACCCCCAGGCGCTGACCATGTGCAGGAGCGACTTAGCCGCCTTTATTCACCAGGGTGGCGAGCGGTCTGGTCGCCGCGTTGAGATGATCAACGTTGGGCTGTATGGGCGCGCGTCGTCGGCCGCCGCGCTGACGGCGGCGTGACGGTGTCGGAGTTGGTGGTGGAGGGGATTGGGTGACGGCTGGGGCACGCTGCCCCGGTGCTCAGCAGATGAGCCGGGGCATGCGGCCGAGGGCGAGGTGGATGATCGCCTGATCAGGCGCGCTGGTCGGCAGGTGCACCTTGATCTGCGTCTTCATCTCCACGATACGCGCGGCGGTCTTCACCAAGCGCAGCCGCAAGGTGTCGAATTGCACCGTGCGCCAGCGGGAGCGTTTCGGCATCAGCGAGCGCAGGCTCCACAGCAGCCAGTACGCCCCGGCGTGCAGGAACAGGCGGAACTGGTTGGCCGTCGCCTTGGTGCAGGAGGTCCGGTCTGCGGCAAGGTGGGATTTCCAGGCTTTTATATGATTTTCCGCCTGTCCCCTCGCGCAATACAGGCCGGCATACAGCCAGCGACCCGTGCCGTGGCGTAGGTTGGTGACGATGAAGCGGCTGTCGGTGCCCTGGTCTCCTGCCTCGACGCGCGCGACGATGCGGCGGACCCGGCTCCAGGTGCTGGCCCCGTCATAGAATTCCTTGAAGCGGCGCACCTTGTCGGCTCCGGGCATGGCCTGGAAGCGCGCCGCGGTGCTGGCCTCCAGCGTGGTGACGTGACGGCGCAGTGTGCTGCTGGTCGGCAGACCGAGCACGTAGTCGAGCCCCTCCGCCTCGCACCAGTCCAGCACCTCCGGGCAGGCGTAATGGCCGTCGGCGCGCAGCAGGATCTCGGTCTTGGGCCAGTTTGCCCGAATGGCGCGGAGCAGGCGACGCAGGAAGGTCCGGATCTCCGTCCCCTTGGGCCGCTTGGCTGGGCGCAGCACAGCGGTGACAAAGCGGCCGTTGCCGTCGAAGACAACGATGGGCTGGAAGCCGTACTCGTCGTAATGGGCGTTGAACAGGCGCAACTGCTGACCGCCATGCACCGTGTCGAAGGTGTCGTCTACATCCAGCATGATGCGCTTGGGCACCTGGCGAAAGGACGCGCAGTAGAGATCGACCATGGCTCGGCCCATGCGCAGCAGTGCGCGGGTATCCGGCAGGTTCTCCAGGCGCGAGATGGTGGCTTGCGAGCAAAGGTCACGCTCGGACGGCAGGCGTTCCAGGGCCATCTTGAACAGCGGGTCGGAGCGTAGGCTGCCGGCGTCGTTGCCGTCCTCGTAGCCCGCCGCGATGGCCAGCAGGCGAAAGCCGATGATGTCGGCCAGCGAATGCACGGTGCGCGTTGGATCGCGCGGGTCCTCAATACAGGCGGCCAGCCGATCGGCAATCCGCAGCCGCTTCGCCACCTCCCGCAGCACCAGCAGCCCGCCATCGGAGGACAGGCGGCCGCCATCAAAGCGCCCGATCACCGGCTTTCCAGCAACGGGTGACAGGCCGGGCAGCGGCAGGGTATGATCAACCATGGCGGGTGGGCGCTCCGGAAACGGCAGGAGTTGGCGTCAGCACCCAAATCCTACGGCCGCTCAACGGATGCCGCTACACCCGCCAACCCTCATGAATTTTCCCGGCTAGCCGCCTTTATGCACCTGGGTGAATCGTCATTTGGCCGCTGAATGGGGATGTTCATCGGGAGGTTGCGAAGGTGCACGCCGTCGACGCCGCGCTGATGGCGGTGTTTTGATGGGTGTGGGTTTAGTGGTTGATGGGATGGAGTGACGGCTGGGGCAGTTGCCCCTGTGGTCAGGAGATGAGCCGAGGCAGGCGGCCGAGGGCGAGATGAACGATCGCCTGATCGGGCGCGGCACTCGGCAGGTGGACCGTGATGCGCGTCTTCCTCTCGATGATGCGCGCGGCGATCTTCACCATGCGCAGCCGCAGGGTGTCGAACTGGGCGACCCGCCAGCGGGAGCGTTTGGGCATCAGCGAGCGCAGGCTCCACAGCAGCCAGTAGGCCCCGGCGTGCAGGAACAGGCGGAACTGGTTGGCGGTCGCTTTCGTGCAGGAGGTGCGGTCGGCCGCGAGGTGGGCTTTCCAGGCCTTGATGTGGTTCTCGGCTTGGCCGCGGGCGCAGTACACGCCCTCGTACAGAGCGCGTCCGGTCCCGTGGCGTAGATTGGTGACGATGAAACGGGTGTCGGTGCCCTGGGGGCCGGCCTCGACCCGCGCGACGATGCGGCGGACCCGGCTCCAGGTGCCGGCGCCGTCGTAGAATTCCTTGAAGCGACGCAGCTTGTCGGTCCCCGGCATGGCCTGGAAGCGGGCAGCGGTGCTGACCTCCAGCGTGGTGACGTGACGGCGCAGCGTGCTGCTGGTCGGCAGGCCCAGAATGTAGTCGAGGCCCTCGGCCTCACACCAGTCCAGAACCTCGGGGCAGGCGTAGTGGCCGTCAGCGCGCAGCAGGATCTCGGTCCTGGGCCAGTTCGCCCGGATGGCGCGGAGCAGACGGCGCAGGAAGGCCCGGATCTCTGTACCCTTGGGCCGCTTGGCCGGGCGCAGCACGGCGGTGACGAAGCGCCCATCGCCGTCGAAGACGACCATGGGCTGGAAGCCGTACTCGTCATAATGAGCGTTGAACAGGCGCAACTGCTGATCACCGTGCACGGTGTCGAAGGTGTCGTCCACGTCCAGCACGATGCGCTTGGGCACCTGACGGAACGAAGCGCAGTAGAGATCGACCATGGCCCGCCCCATGCGCAGCAGCGCGCGGGGGTCGGGCAGGTTCTCCAGCCGCGAGATGGTAGATTGGGAGCACAGGTCGCGCTCCGACGGCAACCGGTCCAGGGCCAGCTTGAACAGCGGATCGGCGCGCAGATCGTCAGCGTCGTTGCCGTCCTCGTAGCCCGCCGCGATGGCCAGCAGGCGGAAGCCGATGATATCGGCCAGGGAATGCGTGGTGCGCACCGGATCGCGCGGGTCCTCGATGCTGCCGGCCAGACGCTCGGCCACGCGCAGCCGCTTTTCCACTTCGCGCAGCACCAGAAGTCCGCCATCGCAGGACAGGCGGCCACCATCGAAGCGCCCGACGACGGCCTTGTCGGCAACCGGTGACAAGCTGGGCAACGGCAGCGTAGGATCAACCATGGCGGGTGGGCGCTCCCGATACGGAGGGGATTGGCTTCAGCACCCAAATCCTATGCCTGTTCAACGGCTTGCGCTACACCCGCCAACCCCGGTGCATAATCCCGGTTAGCACTCGCCGTATCGAAGGAGCGCCGCAGCGCCTTGCCGTCGATGGCGATGACGCCCTGGCAGGTCTCGGCAAAGCGGTCCATGAAGGTGCGGAAACAGGCCTGAAACTGCTTGGGATCAAGGAGACGAAACAGCCGGCTGAAGGTATCGTGCGATGGCGGACCGCCCTTTAAGGTGAGGAATTCGCCCAGAAACTCCTGACGTTCGTCAGCGAACTCCGCCATGTCGATGCAGGTTTGCATATTTCGGCGGAAAGCACCCAGCGGGAACGGCGGAAAGCGCCCGGGCAGAACGGTGAAAGCGCCCAGCCGTTTCGGTGAATTCGCCCACCCGTAGGAGTGGTGGTATCGGGGTCCGAACCAGCCTTTGGCATCCCCATGATCTTTCCACGGCACAGGCCAAGGAGGATCGGGATGCCCCGAGCGAGGTCGGACATGCGGCGGATCAGAGAAGTCCTTCGTCTGCGGGATGAGTTTGGCGCCAGCCAACGGCAGATTGCCGATGCCTGCCGGCTGCCGCGCAGCACCGTGCGCGATTACCTGGAGCGGCTACGGGCCTCCGGGCTGCAGTACGCGGATGTGCTGGGCTGGACGGACGTCGAGCTGGAGGAGCGGCTGTTCCCGCCTCCGGTCACGTCGGCGCGCCCGGTGCCCGACTGGCGGCACATCAGCCGGGAACTCGGCCGCCGTGGCGTAACGCTGCGGCTGCTGTGGGAGGAATACCTGGAGGTCCATCCCGGCGGCTATCGCTACACCCAATTCGTCCAGCATTTCCGGGCATGGCAGGGTGCTCATGCCGAGCCGCGTCTGCGCCGGGAACATCGGCCGGGGGCGGCGATCGAGGTTGATTACGCTGGGATGACGCTGACCGTCGGGCTCGGCGCTGAGGCGCGGCAGGCCCAGGTGTTTGTCGCCTGCCTGCCGTATTCGGGCTACGTCTATGCCGAGGCGACCTGGACCCAGCAGGCGGAGGAGTGGCTGGCCTCCCACGCCCGGCTGTTCGAACATCTGGGCGGCGTGCCGGGCAAGCTGGTGCCGGATAACCTCAAGGTCGGCGTCAGCCACGCCTCCTTCTACGATCCGGCGATCAACCCGGCTTATCACGATCTCGCCCGGCACTACCGCACCGCCGTCCTGCCGGCCCGGGTGCGGCGCCCGCGCGACAAGCCCAGCGCCGAGAACGGCGTGCAGCAGGTCGAGCGGCGGGTGCTGGCCCCGCTGCGCGATACGCCCTTCGCCACGCTGGACGCCGCCAACGCGGCCTTGCGCGACAAGCTGGCCACCCTCAATGCCGCTCCCTTGAGCCGCCGGCCGCAGGACACGCGCGCCGGCCTGTTCGCCGCCGAGGAGCAGCCGACCCTGCGCCCCTTGCCGCCGGACCGCTTCGTGCCGGGCACCTGGGCGCGCCACAAGGTCCCGCCCGACTATCATCTCGCTCTCGACGGCGGCGTCTACTCGGTGCCCCACACGCTGATCGGCAAGACGGTCGACGTGCACAGCACCGCCGGCGTGATCAGCGTCTTCCTGCGCGGCAAGCGGATGGCCTGCCATGTCCGCCGGCAGGACGGCGCCACCGTGACGCTGGACGCCCATCGCCCCGCCAACCACCGGGCCGTCGCCCGCTTCACCCCCGATGCCATCCAGACCGAACTGGCCGCCATCGGCCCGGCCGCCGCGCTGCTGTTCGAACGCATCCTGGCCGGCGCCGATCACCCCGAACAGGCGGTGCGGGCCGGGATCGGCCTGATCCGCTTGGCGGCCACCCACGGCACCAGCCGGCTGGAGCAAGCCTGCCAGGCGGCGCTGGAGGCCAACGTCGGATCCTACCGCTACGTCCAGCGCTGGTTGACCGCTCCCCCGGCCACAACGGCGGACGCGGCCGGTGCCGGCGAGCACACCAATCTGCGCGGCCCTTCCTACTATCACTGACGGAGATACGATGATGAAGCACGTCAACCACGAGCGGCTGCGCCAGTTGCGGCTGTACGGCATGGCCAAGGGGTTGGAGGCGCTGGAACGCCTGCCCGATCGCGGCCAACTGGCCTTCGACGAGCAGTTGGGCACGCTGATCGAGCGGGAAGCGGCAGAGCGCGCCAACACCGCACTCGCCAGCCGACTGAAACGTGCCCGGCTGCGCCAGACGGCCTGCCTGGAGGACCTCGACCTGCGCACCCCGCGTGGGCTCGATCGCGGTGTTGTGCGCGAGCTGGCCACCGGGCGCTGGGTGAAGGAGAACCGGCCGGTTCTGATCACCGGCCCGACCGGGATCGGCAAGACCTGGCTGGCCTGTGCACTCGGCAACCAGGCGGCGCGGGAAGGCCACAGCGTACTCTACACCCGGCTGACCCGCCTGCTGGACGATCTGGCCACCGCCCGCCTGGACGGTTCGCTCGCCCGGCTGCTGCGACGGATCGCCCGGCTCGACCTGCTGATCCTGGATGACTGGGCGATGACCGAGCTGACCGCGCCTCAGCGCCTGGACCTGATGGAGGTGATCGATGACCGCCACGACCGGGCCGCAACCATGCTGGCCACCCAAGTTCCCGTGGCCAACTGGCATCGGCTCATCGGCGATGCCACCTACGCCGACGCCATCCTCGACCGCCTCGTGCATCGGGCCTACCGCATCGACCTGCATGGCGACTCCATGCGCCGCACCAAGGCCGATGCCGCCAGCGAAACCCCCGACACCTAAGGCCGGTGCTTGGCAACCAAACCCACAACCTTCATAACGTAAATCCAGGGTTCGGCCCCGGCTCCCACCAGCTTGCAATTCGGGTGGGCGCTTTCGCCGAAACGGTGGGCGCTTTCAACCGAAACGCCTGGGCGAATTCGCCGAAATACGCACCCTGACCGAAGATGGCGTCGAAAGCCTTAAGGAACTCATCCAAATCCACCGAGCAGCACGCTGAACGATTCGATCCGCACCCGCGTCACTCACCGGATGCGTACGCCTAATTCATAACTCGGGCTGTCTCACAGTCGTTGACACGTTCCGAGCTCTAGCAAGCTCACCGCATGCATACACAGGCAACGCCTACCGGCGCGTTTCTGATCTGCCAACAGCGAAAGGCCCCGTCTCATATTGAGTGCGGGGCCTTTCGGTTTTGAGTTTGAAGAAGCAAGCAGCTTGTTTTTGGAGAGATTGTCTCTTGTGCCTGAGCGACCTGGCGGCGACCTACTCTCCCACGTCTTAAGACGCAGTACCATTGGCGCGGAGGCTTTTCACGGCCGAGTTCGGGATGGGATCGGGTGTTTGACACCTCGCCATGACCACCAGGTCACCGAGGCACAAGACCGACACTCATTCCAAAAACACATGTGCTTGAACGTGCAAGTGATGGCGAGGATGTATCGAACCGGCGGATTTGCGTCAAGCAGGCTTGCTGCTGCGCATGGCGCGGTTGTGTGGGGTTGGGATCAAGCCGATCGAGCGATTAGTAAGGCTTAGCTTCAGGCGTCGCCGCCCTTCCACATGCCTCCTATCGACGTGATGGTCTGTCACGGCTCTCAAGGGAGCTCTGGTTTAGAGGTGGGTTTCCCGCTTAGATGCTTTCAGCGGTTATCCCGTCCATACTTAGCTACCCGGCCATGCCACTGGCGTGACAACCGGTGCACCAGAGGTATGTCCATCCCGGTCCTCTCGTACTAGGGACAGATCCTCGCAAAACTCCGACACCCACGGCAGATAGGGACCGAACTGTCTCACGACGTTCTAAACCCAGCTCACGTACCACTTTAATCGGCGAACAGCCGAACCCTTGGGACCTGCTCCAGCCCCAGGATGTGATGAGCCGACATCGAGGTGCCAAACGACTCCGTCGATATGGACTCTTGGGAGTCATCAGCCTGTTATCCCCGGCGTACCTTTTATCCGTTGAGCGATGGCCCGTCCACGTGGAGCCACCGGATCACTATGGCCGACTTTCGTCTCTGCTCGACTTGTCAGTCTTGCAGTCAGGCGGGCTTATGCCATTGCACTCGACGAGCGATTTCCGACCGCTCTGAGCCCACCATCGCGCGCCTCCGTTACACTTTGGGAGGCGACCGCCCCAGTCAAACTACCCGCCATGCAGGGTCCCGGACCCGGATCACGGGCCACGGTTAGATGCCAGAGACTTCAAGGGTGGTATTTCAAGGTTGGCTCCACCCGGGCTGGCGCCCAGGCTTCCAAGCCTCCCACCTATCCTACACATGAAGTCCCTAGCACCACTGCAAAGCTGTAGTAAAGGTGCACGGGGTCTTTCCGTCTGACCGCGGGAACTCCGCATCTTCACGGAGAGTTCAATTTCGCTGAGTTGGTGTTGGAGACAGCGGGGAAGTCGTTACGCCATTCGTGCAGGTCGGAACTTACCCGACAAGGAATTTCGCTACCTTAGGACCGTTATAGTTACGGCCGCCGTTTACCGGGGCTTCAATTCAAGGCTTGCACCTCTCCTCTTAACCTTCCGGCACCGGGCAGGCGTCAGACCCTATACGTCGCCTTGTGTGGCTTCGCAGAGCCCTGTGTTTTTAGTAAACAGTCGCTACCCCCTGGTCTGTGCCCCCCGCCCTGGCTTGCGCCAAAACGGGGCCCTCTTCTTCCGAAGTTACGAGGGCAATTTGCCGAGTTCCTTCAACACCATTCTCTCAAGCGCCTGGGTATACTCTACCAGTCCACCTGTGTCGGTTTGGGGTACGGTCTGTATGGCGGGGCTGTTTCCTGGAACAGGTCCACAGCACGATCAATCCGATAAGATCGTACACGCTTTCCCATCCGTCACCTCCGCCAGGCCCACGAATATTAACGTGGTTCCCATCGACTACGCCTTTCGGCCTCGCCTTAGGGGCCGGCTCACCCTGCGTGGATTAACCTTGCGCAGGAACCCTTGGACTTTCGGCGACAGTGTTTCTCACACTGTTTGTCGCTACTCATGTCAGCATTCTCACTTCCGATACCTCCAGGCGGCCTCACGGACACCCTTCGCAGGCTTACGGAACGCTCCGCTACCACGTATCTTGCGATACATCCGCAGCTTCGGTACACGGCTTGAGCCCCGATACATTTTCGGCGCAGGCCGGCTTAACTAGACCAGTGAGCTATTA